>NZ_MWVI01000055.1 GCF_002087295.1 Vreelandella lionensis
GCGAATTCCACACCCAACGCCGAAGAGCCTAAAAAATTGGTCTAAAAATATTCAAAAAAAGGTATTAAAGTCATGCAAAATACCGAAATACCCTGAGGTCTTCTGCAATTTTTCCCGTAACTACTTACTAAGTAGTTACTACATACTTGACAGTTTTTAACAATTTTTAAAATTCCCATTGCTCATACACAAAAAAAGCAGCTGAAATAGTTGAACAACGCTCCTCCCTAAGAAATTGACATAAATCATTTTTCTGCCTCCCATTTAACATTAGTTTACAATGCTGTAGTTACTCAGTCTTAGTAAGTGGTTACAATCTTTCTTCAATGGGAACACCACTTTAGCAAATAAAAATCAAATAAGAAGCATAATCACTTACTCCAATACCTCTAAGGCCAACCTGCACATAGCAAAGGGACTACAATGGGAAAAATCATTCACAACCTGTCAATCAAAAAAACGTTAACCATCGTTATGGCAACTTTGGTTTTGTTTATGCTCCTGCTTTCTGCACTGAGTATTGTCATTAACAAGAACGGCTCTAACTCACTGCATGAAATTGCCGACGTTGGTGTTGTGCAGATGAATGCCATTAACCGTACTGAGGCCAACCTCACTCAGGCCAATGGCAGCACCCGCGAGTATCTCAAGGCATGGGAGGATGACGAAAACACCAGTGAAGTAAACCGCTGGAAACAAGAAGCAGAAGCCTCACTAGAGGCAGCTCAACGGCGTATAGAAGAGTTTAATTCCATTGCACCACCTCCAGGAAGCGAACGGGAAACGCTTGCCTCAGAAGCTAATCGGATTTACCAAACTTACACCCTACAGCTGAACAACGTTCTACAAGCGACTACCTTGAATGCCGCAAATTCGGAATGGCTTCAAGTAATGAATGCCAGAAGAGAGTTTCAAACAGTTGTGCGGGATTTTGTACTGCTGACTGAGACAAGAACCACAGAAATATTAACAAACGATGAAAGAAATAGCCGTATCTCTCTCATAGCCACCATTCTTATTGTTGCACTTGCCTTAGCCATGGTCGTCGCTGCTCGTATGGTATTGTGAGAGCGATTATCAACCCCATCAACGCAACCGTTGACTATCTTACCGCCATTGCAAAAGGTGACTTAACACAGACCATCCACCAGCTTGGGCGCAATGAGATAGGGGTGTTGCTAAACGGCTTAAAAGAGATGCAATCTCAGCTGACAGATATTGTCCAAATGCTGAAAATCAACAGCGACAACTTATTCACGGGCACAAATGAAATCTCTATAGGCACCCAAGACCTCTCTTCTCGTACCGAAGAGCAAGCATCCGCGTTGCAAGAAACCGCAGCTAGTTTGGATGAGCTAACCGCTACTGTCAAACTGAACGCCGATAACGCTGCAGAGGCCAATAAAATCACCTCTGGCGCAGCGAAAACCGCCCACACTTCTGCTGAAGAGGGTGAGCAGATGCTGGCGATGATGCGCGAACTGGAAGATAACGCCACCAAAATGGGTGAGATCGTGGGCATTATTGATGGCATCGCCTTCCAAACCAACCTGCTGGCACTGAACGCCTCGGTAGAAGCGGCACGTGCGGGTGAGCAAGGCCGTGGCTTCGCCGTGGTAGCCAATGAGGTGCGCCAGTTGGCCAGCCGCAGTTCGCAGTCTGCCAGTCAGATCCGCTCTATGCTGGAAGTCAGCCGCGCTAAAACCATTGAATGCTCGGGCCAAGCGCAGAAAAGTGGTGTAACCATTCGCGATCTAGCCGAGAGCGTTAGCAAAGTCTCTGCCCTGATGGCAGAAATCACCCAAGCGTCTGAAGAGCAAAGCCGCGGTATTGATCAGGTGAACATTGCGGTTTCACAAATCGATTCAGTCACACAGCAAAATGCGGCGCTTGTAGAAGAATCTAGCAGCGCGGCTGCTTCACTAGAGGATCAGGCACGGCAGCTGGCAGATATTACCGCCAAATTTACAGTGTTGACGACCACAATGGCGAACCAATACACACCTGCCAACCCAACGTATCTTAAGCAGATAGCAAAGCGTGACCGCGCTGAGTTAGAGGCAGACTGGCAAACCTTCTAGATACGCAATAACGTTGGAATACAGGGCGGCCCACTAAGGTCGCCCTTTCCTTTTGAGCCATATTTTCGTTAGGGTCAGAGCGATACACTCGCCTTCCAGGCAGCCCTCGGCTAGGGTGATGAGATTCCATCGTTAAAAGGAGCAGTACATGATTGAGACAAGGGAAGAACTCGACGCCATTAAAAAGTCGTGCCAAACGATGGTCACCAAAAGCGCCAGCCTTTCCGCAGGCACCGCGATTATTCCCGTACCGGGACTGGATATCGGCTCAGACGTCGCGATTTTGATGCGCATCATCCCCAAAATTAACAGCCAGTTTGGGCTGACGCCGGAACAGATCGGCGGCCTGGATACCGACAGCAAGCTGTTCGTGATGACCGCCATCTCCAACACCGGCAGCAAAAGGGCGGGCAAATACATCACCCAGACCCTGATCATCTCCCTACTGAGTAAAATGGGCGTGCGGGTGGCGGCGAAAGGCGCCTCCAAATACGTGCGGCTCATCGGCAGCGCCGTGGCAGGCGGCATCAGCTTCCCGCCATGAAGTACATGGGCAATAGTCATATCGACGATTGCTACACCATCGCCCTCGCCGCGCTAGAGAACCGCCAGCTTGAACACATAGCCGAAGCAGAGATCGTTATAGAATCGGACGACCCTACTAAAGCCAATTAATCCCATAGTCACGCGTCATATGGCAGCGCTTCATGACGGTGGTATGCTTTAGCGACTTTTTATATTGCGCTAGGAGAAAGGAATGCCCGCTTATATCGTTCTGACCCGTGAACACACCCACAACAGCGAAGAAATGCAGCGCTACAGCGAAAAAGCCAAAGCCGCCCGCGAAGGCCACGACCCGCAACCGCTGGCGTTTTACGGCGATTTTGAAGTGCTGGAAGGCAGCGCGATGGAAGGCGCTGTGATTCTGCGCTTCCCCGACATGGCCGCCGCCCGCGCTTGGTACCAAAGCCCCGCCTACCAAGAACTCCCCAAACACCGCTTCCAGGGCGCCGACTACCGCGTCTTCTTGGTGGATGGCATCGAAGAGGCGTAAGGTCGCCTTTCTATTCGGCTCACCTGTTGAGCCGAATAGCCTCTATATTCGGCTCAAACCTCTTTCGCTACTCATTCACCCCAGCAGCAGATCACGCTCGATGGGGATGAACTCGCTCGCGGCGTTAATGAGCGAGGCAGCGGTGAGCTGGGGCACACCGTATACCTCAACGCGCTTACCATGCACCTCGCGAATTTTCTGGGCTAACAGATCGAAGTCGCCATCGCCGGAGACCAGCACTACCACATCCGCTTTCTCGGCGTATTCGATGGCATCGAGGGCGATGCCCACGTCCCAGTCGCCCTTGGCGGAGCCATCCGCGCGCTGGATGAAAGGCTTGAGCCGGACATCGAAACCAATCGCGCGGAGGATATTCTGGAACTCACGCTGCTTAGCGTCGCCTTTATCGATGGCATAGCAGCGGGCGGCCACCACCTCCCGGTTGGCCGTTGCCTGGGCCCAGAAACGGCGGGAATCGAAGTGTTTGCCGTAGGCCTCGCGCACGGTGGAATAGACGTTCTGGGTATCCACGAAGATAGCAACGCGTGTCATGGCAAGGGGCCTCGGCAGTGAGTGTGCCACCATGGTACGCGATAACCGTTGCGTGAGACCCCTGCGTTTGGCTCATCAAAGCGCTTCGTCATTTTTGGCTCGCCAGCCCTTAACACGCTCCTGAAGGCCCATCACGAAAACGAAGAACACCGGGACGAAGAGAATCACCAGCAGCGTTCCGCTGACCATGCCGCCGAAAACACCCGTGCCTATCGCATGCTGGGTGGTTTGGCGCTGGCGCCAAACGCCACCATCAAAGGCACCACCCCTAAACCGAAAGCGAGTGAGGTCATCAGAATCGGGCGCAGGCGCAGGCTGGCGGCTTCCACTGCAGCCTCCATCAGCCCCTTCCCTTGCTCACGCAACTGTTTTGCAAACTCAACAATCAGAATTGCATTTTTCGCCGACAGCCCGATCACGGTGACCATCCCCACTTTAAAGAACACATCGTTCGGCAGGTCACGCAGCAGCATAGCGGCCACCGCCCCCAGCAGCCCCAACGGCACCACCAGGATGACCGACAGCGGAATGGTCCAGCTCTCATAGAGCGCGGCTAACACCAGAAACACCGCCAGGATAGATAGCGCCACCAGCATGGGCGCCTGGGCAGCGGACTGGCGCTCCTGAAGGGACTGCCCCGTCCAGGCCACGGCGAAACCGGGCGGAAGCTGCTGCGCTAGACGCTCCATCTCCGCCATCGCTTCACCGGTGGAAGCCCCCGCCGCCGCGCTGCCGGAAATACTGGCGGCGGCATAGCCCAGGTAGCGCACCATTTGTAGCGGTGTTTCGTCCCACACCGGCGTCACCACCTCTGAGAGCGATACCATGCCTCCCCGGCTATTAAGCACATGCAGCTTGAGCACGTCGTCCACCTGCATGCGTGCCGACTCATCCGCTTGCATAATCACCTGCTGCATCCGGCCCTCATTCGGGAAATCGTTGATGTAGGACGACCCCATCGCGGTAGACAGGATTTCGCTAATGTTGGCGAACGACACTCCAAGCGCTTCGGCTTTCTGGCGATCGATGTCAAGACGAATGCTCGCCCCTGCCGGAAGGCCGTCGGAATAGACGTCGCTGACTACCTTGCTCTGCGCTGCCAATTCAAGCAGCGTTGTCTCGGCAGCCTTAAGGGCGGCCGGCCCCTGGTTGCGTCGATCCTGCAAGAACATCGTAAAGCCGGACTTGGTGCCCAATTCATCAATGGCCGGCGGCAACATACTCATCACCGTCCCTTCGTTCAATTGACTCATGGCTGCCTGAGCTCCTTCCGCTTCACTCGCCGCCGTGGCACCGTCGCGCTTCCCCCACTCCTTTAACGTGGTGAACGCCAGCGCTGTATTCTCGCCGGAGCCTGAGAACCCGAAGCCCAAAATGGACATATTGCCGTCTACGGCAGGGCGCGCCATCACGTACTCTTCATACGCCTTGACCACATCCAAGGTGCGCTCGGTGGTCGCATTGGCGGGTAACTGGATACTGGTCATGAAATAGCCTTGATCCTCTTCGGGCAGAAAGGCCGAAGGCAACTGGCGGAATGCGAACACCAGCACGCCTGCGATGACCACAAACACCACCATGACCCGCCCGCTGCGAGCGACCAGCTTGCCAACACGCGATTCGTAACGGGTAGTCATACGGGCAAGTGCCCGGTTGAACCAACCGAAGAAACCGCCTTTATCGTGGTGCCCCAGCTTAATGGGCTTGAGAAGAGTGGCGCATAGCGCCGGGGTCAGCGACAGCGCCAGAAACGCCGAGAACAGAATCGAAACCACCATTGCCAGCGCAAATTGCTGGTAGATCACACCCACTGAGCCACTCGAGAAGGCCATCGGGATAAACACCACCGTCAGTACCAGAGTGATACCCACCACCGCGCCCGTGATTTCCTTCATCGCTTTAATAGTGGCGTCCTTTGGCGACAATCCTTCTTTCGCCATGATGCGCTCGACGTTTTCGACCACCACGATAGCGTCATCGACGATGATGCCAATCGCCAACACCATGCCAAACATCGTCAGCACGTTGATTGAGAAACCTGCCAGCAGCATCACCGTGAAGGTTCCCAACAACGCAATCGGCGCGACCAGCGCGGGAATCAGCGTGTAACGGATGTTCTGTAGAAACAGCAGCATCACCAGGAAGACCAGTACCATCGCCTCGATGAGGGTATGGATGACCTTTTCGATAGAAACCTTAACGAACGGGGCCGTATTAAAGGGGATCGATGATTTCATGCCCGCGGGTAGCGCCTGGTTTAGCTCAGCCAAACGCGCCTGCACGCCCTCCGCCGTGCGCACCGCATTGGCACCGGGGGCCAGCTGTATGGCCGCCGCCGTTGCTGGCTGGCCATTCTCACGATTGGAGAAGCCGTAGGATTGGGCGCCCAGCTCAACACGCGCCACATCGCCCAACACCACGTTAGAGCCGTCGACATTCGAGCACAGGATGATAGCGGCGAACTCTTCCGGCGTGCTCAATTGCCCTTGCGCGGTCAATAGCGAGGTGACTTTTTGGCCTGGCATGGAGGGAGACGCGCCGATGCTGCCCGGCACAATCGGTGCGTTCTGCTCCGTGATCGCGGTCGAGAGATCATTCACCGACAAGCCAAAAGCAATCAGCTTTTCAGGATCTATCCAGATGCGCATTGCCTGCTCAGCACCGAACAGTTGAACACGCCCGACGCCGTCAATGCGGCGCAACTCCTCGACGATATTGCGCGCCATATAGTCGTTCAGGGCGATCTCATCAAAGCGCCCATCCTCGGAACTCAGCCCCACGATCATCAGAAAACTGGAGGACGCGGACTCTACGCTCAGACCATCCTGACGAACCGCCTGGGGTAACCGGGGCTCGACGGCCTTGAGCCGATTCTGCACATCCACCTGTGCCAGTTCCGGGTTTGTCCCGGGCTTGAAGGTGGCGGTGACAGAGGCCGACCCCGACGCATCGGCGGTCGATTCGAAGTACAGCAGGTTCTTGACGCTGGAGAGCTCTCGTTCAATGAGGCTGAGCACGGCGTCGTTCATGGTCTGCGGCGTGGCACCGGGATACGTCGCGGTGATGGTCACCGAAGAGGGCGCTACCGAAGGGTAGTGAGCGACCGGCAGCTTAGGGATCGCGATCACACCCGCGAGGATGATAAACAGCGCAACCACCCACGCGAAGACGGGACGATGAATAAAAAACTGGGGCATTGCAGATACTCCTGACACTTAGTGAGAAGATGCCACTGAAGCCTCAAGAGGCGATGACCTTTGCCAAGCCACCGCGCTGACGTCGGCCCCCTCCGTCAGGCGCTCGATACCCTCGACGACCACCCGCTGCCCCTCAGTTAACCCGTCCTGAACGCGATAGCTGCCCTCCACCAATTCGCCAAGCTGCACAGCGACCATGTCTACTTGTTCCGCAGCACCCACCACCCAAACATAAGGCTTACCGCCGATGCGCACGACAGACTGCTGCGGTACCGTCAACGCGTTGTCATAGCGTGCATAGGGCACGCGAGCACGCACAAACATACCGGGCAGCAGGCGCCGATGTGGGTTGTCTACGAGTACTCGCAGCAACACGTCGCCCGTGCTGGCCTCCACATTGATACCCGAGAACAGAAGACGCCCGGTGACCTCGTAGGGCGTGCCGTTGCTACCAAGAATGGTGACCGGCAAGCCACTATCTAGGGAGGGATGCGACGCCAGCGCATCTTGCAGCGATGCCAGCGCGGACGCCGAGCGTCGAACATCAACATAGACCTGATCGATCTGCTGAACACGGGCCATGGGCGTGCTATCGCTGCTGGTCACCAGCGCTCCCACCGTGACCAACTCTTGATCAATTCGGCCAGCAATGGGAGACGCCACCGTGGAGAATTCCAAGTCAAGGCGGCGGCGCGACAGCGTGGCACGCGCTTGGGCCACCTCAGCAGCGGCCTGCTGACGTTTGGATACGGCGTCGTCATAAGCCTGGCGGCTCACCGACTGCCCCCTGACTAGCGACTCCAACCGAGCCGACTGCGCAAGTGCATGCGCAAGCTCGGCTTCAGCCTTCTGCAAAGCGGCTTCTGCCGTTCCACTTCCGCCCGAAACGGCGCGGGATTGATGTCGAACAATGGCTGCCCTGCACTTACATCGGTCCCCTGCTCAAACAGGCGACGTTGCACAATCCCGCTCACCTGCGGGCGAATTTCTGCCACTTGAAAAGGCAACACCCGGGCCGGCAAATCTTCGGTCAGCTCCAACGTAATGGGCGCTAAGGTCACCACAGACACGCGGGCAGCAGGCGGGGCCGCTGCTTCTTGCTCAACAGGCCCGCAAGCGGTTAACACGCTTAGCAGTAAGGCACAGAGGCCACCATAGCGGTAACTATGTCGGATCGTCATGCATCGTCCCTTCAGGCATTGGCAAACATTTGCCTACTTATAGAATTGAAGGGGACTATATCGCTGGTGCGTGGTATTCCTGTCGACGGTATGTGTAGATATGATGGAGAACACAATGAATGTTTCATTAGGCGCTCTCATGTCCACGCATCACCCGTCGCCAAGCGTTTCTTCTGGCCTACACGCACTGGTTCTCATCGCCGAAGACGAGCCTGAGATCGCTGAGATTCTGCAGGCTTATCTGAAACGCGCGGGCCTGCGAACCATCCACGCAGAGGATGGACGCAAAGCGTTAGACATGCATTTATCGATGAAGCCTGACCTCGTCTTACTCGATGTAAAAATGCCTAAACTGGACGGTTGGCAGGTGCTGTCTGAGGTTCGCCACCGTGGCGAGACGCCCGTCATCATGTTGACCGCGATGGATCAGGACATTGATAAGCTGATGGGCCTGCGTTTTGGTGCCGACGACTACGTCGTCAAACCGTTTAACCCCGCCGAGGTCGTCGCTCGCGCGCAGGCAGTGTTAAGGCGCACCATGGCGCATGCGGGCCATCAATCCCAGGTTCTCCGGGTGCCGCCCTTTGAGATCGACCTGGAACAACACGAAGCTTTTGCGGAGGTGGGAGGAGACTCGCGCAGCCTTGCTTTAACGCTCACTGAGTTCAGGTTGTTAGCGCACCTTGCCCGCGCGCCCAAAAAGGTGTTCACCCGCGCCGAGCTGTTGGCCGCTTGCTTACCCGAAGGCGAGGCGCTTGAGCGCACCGTCGATAGCCATATCAGCAAGCTGCGTAAAAAACTGGAAGATGTCGATGTGAAAGGCATGCCCGTGGGCATACGCGGCGTTGGGTATCGCCTATGGGGGGCAGAATGAAACTCATTGGGCTAAGCCGCACCATCGCGTTAACCATGGCCGCGATGGCGTTTGGGATTACGCTGTTCGTCGTGGCAGCCTCTTATGTATTCTATTTCATTGCCTTCCACTTTTGGGAAGGGTCGGTGAGCGATCCCAACATGTTCCCGACAGGCCCCGAATGGGCTTGGCTCGCTGGCACGACGTTAGTTGGGCTAGCGTTCCCCGTGATAGTGGGCATTCACTTAGCGCGTCGCATTCTGGTGCCACTCAACTCCGTCACAGAAAGTATTCGTCGGGTCGCGCAAGGCGACCTGGACGCACGCGCCACCACCGGTGACCGCTCGTTAGGCGAGGCCGCCGTATTAGCCAACGACTTCAATGCGCTAGCCGACCAATTGCAGCGAATGTCCAAAGATATGGCGTTTTGGAATGCGGCCATCGCCCATGAGCTACGTACGCCGGTGACTATCTTGCGCGGACGTTTACAAGGCTTGGCAGAGGGTGTCTTCCCACCCAAAACGGCACAGTTTCAAAGCCTGCTTACTCAAATCGACGGCATGGCACAACTGATTGAAGACCTTCGCGCCGTGAGCTTGGCTGAAAGCGGTCATCTGAATATTGAGATCAAGGAATGTGATCTTTCTGCTGAAATTGAATCCGTCGTTGAGTTTTGTCGACATGCGCTGAATGCATCACAGCATTATCCAATCCTTGATCTGCAGTCTGGCGCTACGTATTGCGACCCCTTCCGTATTCGTCAGGCGTTGCTGGCGCTGCTTGAAAACGTTCGCCAGCATGCATCGCCAGGACCCATCATCATCCAAACGCGCCAGGATGCCAGTTGGTGTGTTTTGCGTGTTAACGACGCTGGCCCAGGCATACCACAGGAAGATGCTTCTCATATTTTCACGGCGTTCCGACATGCGCGGGACACCGAAAATGGTACGCCGGGAGACAAGCGAGGCAGCGGGCTAGGGTTGGCGGTAGTGGCAGCGATTGCAAAAGCCCACCATGGCGAGGCCAGATGCACCCCCTCTGATGAGGGTGGCTCTTGTTTTGAGTTGAGCTGGCCTACTCAATCACATAGGGCGTGATTACTTGAATAATCGGCGGTCGCTGCCATGCATTAGATCTCAGCACTGCCTTATTGATAGCTTCATTCGTCTTTCAGCAGTATGAAATGCTCAATCAGCCGAATCATCAACGTTTTCTGATCAGGTAGGCTTTCAGCCACTAACAGCGCTAATGCGACAAGCGTATTGTCGTTGATCAGTTGCTCAACGGGCCGGGCTAGCAAAGCTGCGTTGCGTCGCAAGTACCATAGAAACAGAAACGACCCACAGCGCTTATTTCCATCGGCCAGAGGGTGATTCTTGATCACAAAATAAAGCAGGTGCGCCGCTCGGGTGGCCACATTGGGGTAAAACAGTTCGTCGCCAAAGCCTTGCTCAATGGTGGCAAGAGCTGAGGTCAAACCGTCGCCCCGCACCTGCCCAAACAGTTCGGTTGCTTCGCCTTTAGCGATTAAGGTCTGTTTTAACTCGCCAATGGCTTTCAGGGCTTCTTCCAACTCAAGTGAATGCATACCGGGCTGTTTAATGTTTAGCTCGGTCAATTGTTGCTCGTCGTAACCTTGCAGCAGGCTCCAGGAACGAGCGTAATCGCTAATCACACGAGCAACCGCTTCGCCTTCTGTTGAAACCAAGCCTTGATTGGTCAGGGTTCGACTGAGCAAATTCACCGTTTTGCTCAAACTCTATGCCACGCTCGGTTAGACGGCGCTGGTTGAGAGTATAGCCTTGCACCAAATGGTCTTTTAATACTTGAGTTGCCCACTTTCGGAAATGGGTGGCACGCTTTGAGCTAACCCGATAACCAACAGAAATAATGGCATCAAGATTGTAGTGTTTGGTGCGGTATCGCTGCCCATGCTCAGCCATATGTTCCAAAATGGAACATGTGCTGCCTTCATTCAGCTCTCCACTTTTATAAATATTACTTAAGTGTTTGGTGATTGCAGGGCGCTTGGTGTTAAACAGCTCTGCCATCTGCGCTTGGCTTAACCAAACGGTCTCTTGCTCAAGCGTTACCTCTAGATGGGCTTGGCCATCTTCGCTGGTGAATATCTGTATTTGCTGATCATTCATGAGTGCTGCCTCCCAGGTTTACATAAAGCGCTTTGCGACTTCAAAACAAGCACCTCCCAAGCAAGCAGCACTCAATTCAGCAGTGGTCAATCCAGCAGTACTCATCTTTCCATACTAAAAGAGAGACTCAAGCGCGCCCACCATTAGAGGTTAAGTAAACCTTAACATAAAAACTGTTTATTCATACAGCAAAATATCACCATGGTTCTGCCAAATAAATCTGCCTAGAAAGAGTGGGCGCTTCAACGCACAAAAACCATCACCACCATGGTCAGCAATAGCAAGTACACCCTGGCATGAATACGGTCAGGGATTCGCCCAATCCTGTGTTCACAATCTTTTCGGCTCACTAAATGAGCCGAATAAGCGTTTTATTCGGCTCAAGAGTCATTGGGGAAGTGGTCACGATAGAACAGGTGTATCGCCGTGCTGCCCTTGAGCGCGACTACATTTACCTTGAGCGGGCTACCTAATCTGGCGATGGGCCTCTTTCCAGGAATGTTGAAAGCGCAATGTAGCTGCGAACAGACCTGACACCTTCAAGGCTCTGAATCTCCATCAGGAAGTCTTCGAGAGATTCGGTGTTAGCCGCGCGTACTTTAATGAACACACAACCATCTCCAGCCACGGTGTGCAGCTCTTCTACTTCGGGTCTGTCAGCAAAGGCCAGTAGTTTGCGCGTGGCGCTGTAGCTGCTGGTATCGACCAGCAAGAAAGTCAGCAGCGTTCGGCCAAGCTTGCAGCCGTCCAGTATGGCGACGGTGCCCTTAATGACTCCATCACGCTTAAGCCTTTTAACGCGATCATGCACAGCGGGGGCGGATAGGTGCACGATTTTGCTGAGTTCAGCGTAGCTACGCGACGCATCTTCGGCGAGCGCTCCTAATATTTTTCGGTCAATTGAATCAAGTTCAGCCGGATGATGCTTTATCTGCCGAATAGCATCTGTTTCTTTATCTGACGGCGCCATTATCGTTTTACCTCCGAATATTATTTTCAATAAAATAAATATAACCGAACCACATTCGATTGAAAATATCATATACGGAGACACTATTATGCCATTAGCACTTTTCGCGTTAGCGATTGGCGCGTTCGGTATCGGAATGACGGAATTTGTTGTCGCTGGCATCCTTCCCCAAATCGCCAGGGATTTCGGCGTCGATATACCCACGTCAGGTTTAATGGCCACCACCTACGCATTAGGCGTGTTCGTGGGCGCGCCCATCCTGACGATTCTAGGCGCCAAGGTGCCACGTAAAACGATGCTAATTAGCCTCGCCCTCATCTTCACGCTAGGTAACGTAATCACGGCAGTGGCGCCGACGCTCCCCATCGCGCTGGCGGGCCGTATTTTAACGGCGTTCAACCATGGCACTTTCTTCGGCATGGGCTCCATCATCGCCGCCTCGCTGGTCGCGAAAGACCGTCAAGCAAGTGCCATCGCCTTCATGTTTTCTGGGCTCACGATGGCCAACCTGTTTGGCGTACCTGCTGGCACCTGGCTCGCGCAAACCTACAGCTGGAGGCTAGTGTTCTGGTTGATCGCCGGGATCGGTCTGATCACCGTCATCAGCATCGCGCTGCTAGTTCCCCAGATCAAAGCGGGCAAGGCCATCGCCTTGAAGAGTGAACTACGTGCCTTCGTAGACCCCCAGGTGCTGCTCGCCATGGGCATTACCGTCTTCGGCCCTGCCGCCTTCTTTACCTCTATTACCTACATCGCCCCAATGATGGTCGAAGAGGCAGGATTTACCGACACCGGTGTGGCAAAACTGATGGTTTTGTTCGGGCTGGGCCTGGCGGTTGGCAACTGGATAGGTGGTCGCTTTGCTGACCGTTCACTTTTCGGAACGCTGTTTGTGACCCTTGCCGCGCAGGCGGCGGTACTTTTCGTCTTCTGGCTGGGCGTTGGGAACGGCGTTGTGGCTTCGGCCTCTGTCTTCCTGATGGCCGCCTTTGGTTTCGCCACCGTCTCCCCGATCCAGAAACTGGTGATGGACCGTGCCAGCCAAGCAGGCGCGCCCACCATGGCAGCATCAGTGAACATCGGCATGTTCAACCTCGGTAATCCAATCCAAGCATGGGTGGGTGGCGCGACGATTGCCGCCGGGTTCGGTTTGGCCTCTCCAAACTGGGCGGGTGCCATCCTTTCGCTGATCGCTTTAGGCTTGGCCGTTATTGCCTGGACAAGCGCCGGTCAGCAATATTCAGCGGCGCTGGCAGAGTAAGGTCACGGGAAATACCTTCACCCTATCTCACAAAAATGCCCGCCTTGATGGCGGGCATTTAGATGCCTGATACTTACTTCGCGGCGCGCACCTACTCAGCATGCGCCTTCTTGGTGGGAATGAGGTGCAGCGCCCCCACCACCACCGAGCCCACCAAAAAGCCAATCACCGCTGAACACAGCGTATTAAAGCTCCAGCCCAACGTGCCGCCCAAAGAGCCGGTGGCCTCGCGAATACCTAGCTCAATATGGTGTACCCACTCATAGGGCGCGCTGAACCAGCCCGTTCCCTCGGCCCCCAAAGTCACCATCAAGATATGCCCACCTACCCAAAGCATGGCGATGGTGCCCACCACCGAGATGGTCGCCAGCACCTTGGGCATGGCCGTGACCAAGCCCCGGCCCAGCGCCTGTACGCCCGAATAATCCCGCTGGGCGAGTTTCAAGCCCACATCGTCCATCCTGACCAGCAGCGCCACCACGCCATACACCAGTATCGTGATAACAAACGCCACCACCACCAAGCTGGCTAGCTGTGACCAGAACCCCTGATGAGACACCGTCGCCAGCGCAATCACCATAATTTCAGCAGAGAGAATTAGATCGGTGCGGATGGCACCACTGACGATCTTCTTCTCGGCCTCCGGCCCTTTTTCGACCGCGGGCTTGTCATCGTCATGCTGGCCCGAGAGCTTATGCCACACCTTCTCCGCGCCCTCAAAAGCTAAGTAGGTGCCGCCCATCATCAGGATGATCGGCAGTAGCCCGGGCAGAAAATGATTCAGCAGCAGCGCCGCCGGTAGGATAAAAATCAGCTTGTTGCGGATAGAGCCCAGCGCGATCTGCTTCACAATCGCCAGCTCACGCTCTGCCACTACCCCGTGCAAATATTGCGGCGTCACCGCCGCATCATCCACCACCACCCCGGCCGCGTTTGCCGACGCACGACCAGGGGCGGCGCTCACCTCGTCCAGTGATGCTGCGGTCAACTTCGCCAATGCGGAACCGTCGTCCAGTAATCCTATTAAACCGCCAATAGCCATGGGTGCTTCCTCCGTGAATAAGCATTGCAGATAGTAAAGCACACGGTGGCTGGGGCGGGCGGACTCTTTCGCATCCCCATTTGCACCTCTTATCCCCGCAAGTGCTCCAGCTCATGGCGTTGCTCACCATGTTTCGCGGCGTTATCGCTTTTCAGTTTTTTCAGGTTGATGAGTTTCCAGCGTACAGCAGGCAGATTGGCTGCTTCTGGGCGGCCGATGGCATCAAAATCCGGTAGACCGTCATGCAGGCTCAGTAAGAAGCGTTTGGTATTTTCATCAAAGCGTGACTGAATATCCGCAATCAATCGCTTACGTATGCTCAACAGTTCTGCGAGGCTAACAGGAGTTCTGGTCATACCCTCAAATTCTTGTGTATAAGGCTGATCAAGATCGATGAGGTTTGGATTCAATAGCTCATGTGAAGGGCGCGAAGAGCTCGCTATATAAACCAACAATGTGCGAAACAAAGCATCCGTTAGGCCCTCGTTATCGTAAAGGAGCTTCACATCATAAAGATCACGCGGATGTTGACGATCTAAGGCGGCATGCAGTTTTCCGCCAAACAAGTCCTCGAATGAAACGATCCTCATTTCTGCGTAGCCGAAATCATCCTCAACAGTATCGGACACTGAGCGCATTTGAGGCTCATGAACAACACCACGTGCAACGGGTGACGTTTCAATTTTAATCTCCGCACCACCAAGACGCGCCAGCAAACGCGTGGCTCCACCACCGCCGCCTTTTATACGTTGCGTTTTGGCACCAACGATGCCGCCTTCAATAGACTCCGCAATGCGATCCATTGCTTCGTTGATATCGGTAAGGCTGTCACTTCGATCTTTCATCGGTAGATAGGTCAGATCGATATCCACCGATAACCGGGGAAAATCACGATAAAATAAGTTTATCGCTGTGCCGCCCTTGAGCGCGAAGACCTCTTCCTTAGCAACATACGGAAGGATACGTACTAGTAGCGCAACCTGCGCCTCATAAATCTCACGTGCCATCGCTAGCACCCTCCCCCGTAAATTCTGCAGGCACCATAATACGATAGCGAGGATGAATCTTACCGCCTTTGACGAGTGCCCTATCGCCACTGCCAAGGTTGAACGCGGTGACATCAAGACGCTTGCGCCAAGGGTGGTCATGGCGATCCGCAAAGACAAAGAATAGCCGCTTTACCTTAATCTTCTTACAACTGTGCAGTAGTACGGACAGCACTTTTGGTCGTAACGTCGTCAAGCTCTCAAAGAGCATATCGAGGTGATGAAAGCTCTCGTGGTCGGGCAGCTCATCCATAGCTTCCATCACCGCCCTTTCGGGCATCGACATGGTAAGCACCCACTCCCATGGCAGTGCGTCTTCATTATTGTTTCTCTGATTAGCTAGCCCTAGCGATGAATCAGAAAACAGTAACGTGTTGCGGATTTTGATGTGTGCGGTAAGTGGTAGCTTGCTGAGCCAGCTAGGGATCGTATGACCGTATACCCAAACAGGCGCATTGCTGCCCAAACGTAAATAATGATCATACCCCTGCAAGGAGAGTGCCGTGGTGCCACCGATATGAATGTCATAACGCATGATGTGATGCATGGAGAGCAGGCAGGTTTTCCAATCGATGGCTGTGCTGGGCGCAGGACGCCGGAATACGCCTCGGTTAACCCTCTCTAGCCAGCCATTTTCGACGTATTTACGTGCCAGAAAGCGGCTAACGCCATGTCGTTCAAGCCAAGCGGTATCCACCATAAACCCAGGTGGTATGGCTTCTAATAAATTCTTTAATATTGATTTATTTTGTGTACTCATAGGACACAAATTAGCATTTAACTAAAGAATTCACCACACTCGACTTTGAAAAATATAAATTTGGTGTACCTATAGACCACAAATTACCAGATTCATAAAGCAAAAGAACGGTGTGCTTATTTACTTATTTGTTTTCAATCCTGATACTCCCGCTGAGCCTCATCGCTATAGCCTATGCTCATTAGCTATCAGGCAGCGTGATTTGCCCCATTAGATAAGGCGCAACGCGGCCTTTAATCATCACGCGCTCGCCTTCTACCACGCAGCTCAGCGCGCCTTGGCGTGCGCCACCCTGGCGGGCAGTCAGCGCTTGCTTACCCAAACGCGCGGCCCAGTAAGGTGCGAGCGACGTATGCGCCGAGCCGGTGACCGGGTCTTCTTCCACGCCGACCTTGGGGCCAAACCAGCGAGAGACAACATCCACGTCATCGCCTTTCGCGGTAACGGCCACACCTCGCCCCGGTAATTGCTTAAGCCGCTGCATATCCGGTGCAAGGCGTTCAATCACACTCGCCTCCTCGACCACCACCACAATGTCATCCGAGATCAGCAGTTCCTCGATTTCGATACCGCCCAGGGCAGCGGCTACCTCTGCGTGCATGTTTAGCGGTGCGAGCGTTTTTGCGGGAAAATCCATCACCAGCACATCGCCCTCACGCCGAACGGTCAGTACACCGCTTCTGGTTTCAAAGGCCACCACCTCGGCCACCACGCCAAGGCATGGAACACCACCCAGGCCGCCGCTAAGGTGGCATGACCGCACAGATCTACCTCCACCGAAGGCGTAAACCAGCGCAGGTGATAGCCCGCTTCCGTGGGTACGAAAAACGCGGTTCCGGACAGGTTATTCTCCGCTGCAATGGCCTGCAGCAGCGCATCATCCAACCATGCATCCAGCGGGCACACCGCCGCTGGGTTGCCTTCAAAGGGTTTTGAGGCAAAGGCATCTACTTGGTAGAGGTCTATTTTCATGGGTTATCCCGAAGCAAAGAAAAGAATCTCATCAAGATATCGTAGAAACGTGCAGGTGAGGGTTAACAAAGTCCAGCAGAAGGCAAGCACGCTGAGCCTCCCTATGAGCGGGAGTAGCCTTCTAAGCGTTGCCTTTGCGACGGTGGCCCTGGTTATGATCGTCACGGCACGCTTTGCCGAACGTTTCGCAACGCGCTGGGGCATTCCAGACTGCGCTCTGCGTGGCGCGCTGCAAGACTTCAGCGACATGGCCGCTTACCGCCTATACCGGTGGAATGGCAGCGCTGACTCTAGTGTTGCTCACCGGCCTAGCGCGTGCTGAATCACAAACGTAAGGGTAATGCCGCTTCTGGCGGAGGCATCAAGCTCAATCGCGCATCGTTAAGCGCTGAGTTCGTCTCCGCCTGGAAGCCATCACGGCCACTACCGCGATGCAAAGGGCAACGGCAACACCCGCCCACACAAAATGGGAAAGGCCGCATTAATCGCTCAAACAGTGGCGCAAGGGCCTGACCAAACATATAACCGAGCGTGACCCAGGCGGCCGACCAGAGCAACGCCGAAATAGCATTGAGCAGGATAAATCGTGGCCAAGGATAATCGGTCGTGCCAATCGTAACCGCACCGGCCATGCGCAGCCCATAAAGGAAGCGCAAGGAGAAGGCGAAAACGTCCGGGTGGGCGTTGAACGTGGTCACTACACGCCCACCCGCTGCGCTCCCCTGAACCGAACGAACGATAGCGCTATTGCGCCCGCCATGCCCAAGCAGGAAGAACATTGATCCGCCACGAAAGAACCCAACGCCAGGGCGATGATAGCGGGCCAAACGCCGATCAAGTGCTGATGAGACATGGTGCCGCCAAGCATCGCGATGCCTTCGCCCTCCAAGCTCGCCCCCACGAACAAGCCGAAGCTGCCATAATTCGCCACCAAATGCTCAAGCGTCATTTGCGTTCATCCATAAAGTTACCCCGGAGCCGTAGGCGGCACGTAAACGCCATTTTTATAGCGATTCGGGATGATGCGGAGGGTTGAATAGGGCTTTTTAGCGGCAGGCAGCTTATTCAATCTGCGAGAGGCATTCAACAGCAACGCATCCACCAATGCAGCGAAACCAGCAACCCGTTATTATCCTGCTAAATACTTTACCTGCTGGCATCATGCACATCGCTACCGAACCACTTATAGCGTCAGTTTAATGTTGAGGCACTCAACCGAGTTTGGTGTGGCGACGTCGCGTATACCTTGACAGGAAACCGCTGGGCTTATCTTGCCGTTGTCATTGATCTATTTGCTAGAAAACCG
Source organism: Vreelandella lionensis (assembly GCF_002087295.1). Lineage (GTDB taxonomy): Bacteria > Pseudomonadota > Gammaproteobacteria > Pseudomonadales > Halomonadaceae > Vreelandella > Vreelandella lionensis. The sequence goes on from NZ_MWVI01000055.1 coordinate 18,426, forward strand.
ATTGGCTGGGTAATCCCCTATCTTTAGAGGGATTCAAAAGAACCATTGCGGTCGCGAGGTGTGCACAGTGCTTCCTCTTCCCTTTTTACCATCTATTTCTTCGCTGAATATTCTGTGTTATTGGATTATATGTACCACGGCTATAACTCCGCACAACAGCATTAGCCTTAACTGCATCACCAATGTGTTCTCGGATTCTGACTATTGCTTCGTGCGAGGCAACGACTAACCATCCATTCGAACAAATATCATCCATTTTAGGTGGTTGTCGAGAAATAGGACCATCTTTCCAGTAGATGCTTTCAACCATTACATCCCCTTTCTCATTGATCCAGCAGAACACTCCTTCATCAGAAACAGACCAACCCAGGAACAAACCAATAGATGGATTTAGTGCTAACCACTCAACGCCTCCATGATCGATGTATGCACCTGCACCATAAATTACCAGTGATGGTTCTCTGGTAGCAGTAATTTCAGGGTAATCAATTGCAGACCAAGACATCATACTTGGGAAGAAAGCATAAGCTGAGGTAACTTCTACATCGTCATTCCATTCAGGGTGACAGACTGTAGACATACGAACTTCCGTCGGTAAATCCCAATCTAACCAACTCCAGGTTGTAAGTTCACCAATAATTTGTTTTCCAGTGTCTATACGATCAACAAATTGTGTAATACCTTGTTCAACATTTCCCAACCATTCATCGTGCTTATGAGATATATCTCGATCTTTTGCTTTCGGTACAACAATACACTCAGGTCTAATAGCGGGCTCAAGCTCCAATAACAGTTCATCACTACGTTTGAAAATATCTCGCAGAAGATCAACTCCTTGAGGAGGTATTCGCCCTGCATCCAACAACTCGCATACCACATGAGAGAGTGCTAGCTTTGCCACTTTTGGTCTCAGCCGATGATAAGTCAGCTTGAGTCCAACCCCTTCCAACCAATTTCTATAAACTTCCTCAGCCTGCTTATTGCATTCATTCTCTGAAATCAAAGTTTTCTTAAACTCACAAACTCTGTAGGCTAAGTTCTCAAACGGTACGTTTGAGAACTTAGCCACAAGCTTCGCTTCAGTCATCAACGGCCTAAGCAACTCAATCGGGTCATCAACATCAGGAAGTGTTTCCCCAGGGCGGATAGCTGAAAAAGGAATAGCTTCCTTTTTATTACTTATTTCTGGTAACTCCAATTCGTATATCAAAGGTAACTTTGAGCGTTCATGTGGAGGTAGACTACCTTCGATTTCTAGCCTACTAGACAAATCCAAGGCAATCATCCTCACACTAAAGTCTTCCGATGCACAGAGTGCAGATATTTCCTGCTCAAATTGAAGAACAAGCCCTTTGAAATCCTTTGCCAGGCTACTTAACAAAGACACTACTTTTACCTGCGTCAACCCAATTTTGTCTATTCTATGAGCTACTTGCCTAAGAATTTCTGACCAATTTGCTTCAATTTTAGCCAAATCAACAATTGCCTGATGAGCCATAACCCCTAATTCAGGAATAGCGACATCAAGCATATCGAATGCAAACTCAATGAGTAAACTAGCATCCTTTTTCTCGCCAATGTCATCTAACAGCCCCAGTGGTTTCTCATCACCTTTTTCAAAAGCGTCTAGCTGGTATGCATGTTCTTTGATTTCCTTCCAAATGGGCAGGATATCTTTATCCTCAAAGAGGATATCGACAATTGCTGGTAAGTTCCAAATTAAACTGCTTTGCTACCTATATTCACCAATATAATCATCAACTAAGCAAGCTAGCGCTTTAGGTCGCCACTGTTTAGCATCAATTTCAACAAGGGCTCTAAATATCGACTGCCTAGAACCCCCATCCCAATGCAAACCCCAACCTTTGGCATCCGAGTTAACGAATAAACCTTCTAATAAGCTGTTTGCTTTATCCACTTCACCATGTGAAGACAATGCGCTAGCAATACAAGAAACGACATTACTATCAGGATTAACTGGCTTTAATAACTTATAGAGCTCCTCTAATTGAGGGACACTCATACCTTTTAAAAAAGGTTGAATTAATTTCATCCAGCGGAAATAATCAACGGATTCAACAGTTCGAAGAAGCTGAAAAAGGCTTTCAAAAGAATTTACTTTCAGCTGAGCATCTTCAACTGTAAGTTTTTGTCCGGTATTTAATGACAAAGAGGGCTCATGAGTAACATGCTTTTCTTGGGGGGTAGAAATAGCCATTGATGCATAAAAACTATTGTCCAACCCCGCTTCTCTGACGCCAAGCGCTACCCCCTCTAACCACGAGTAACGATTTGAAGGTAATAAATGTGTATTGATAGACGCAATAAGCTCTTTTATCTCATACGTCACACTATCATCAGAAGATTGGCAGCACCGAGATACTAGTTTTTTAGGCAGGTCAGAAGGATTGTACTCTTCGAAAGGGATCAGTAGCTTTCTCGCCATCACTGATATTTCTTTAAATGGCGGGCTAGAGCCATCAAGCATTCCAGACAGCAACCCTGCTAGGCCCGGAGCATAATCAAGTCCTTTATGGGCGAATAACCACCTCAGGAGCTTTAAGCCATATCCCGGGTTCCAACGAGTGGTAATGGTGATGAGATCAAGTCCTGCCTCCTGCGTGCCGCGACCATTTCCCGACTGTTCCAAATTTACTAACGCCAAAGAAAAGCGACATATTTCACCGTATGCTAAATCAGGATATTGACTGATCAACTTACCTAACCACGATACCCAATGGGAAAATTGCCTGTCTTTCCTATGATATATTCCAAAAGAACCCATGAAGATTTTTGGTAACAGGCTAGCCGCTCGATCTGGCTTACCAATCTTTGACCACATTATAGAAAGTTTATAGTACTCAGATATTTGGGAGTGGATTTCGTCAAAACCTGGGATCTCTTTTTCGATTTGATCCAGTACGTCAACTAAATCATCCCTGCCATACCCTTCCTTATACAAAGTGAAAGTAATTTCTCTGCGCCAGCTAGTCGGCCAATAACGTCTATCCCAATCTTTTCTAAACGCATCGGCTAGAGCCAAAATACAATCATGTCCATGTTGAGCAGTAGCCCTTATTGCGAAGTTAAAGTAATCAACAGCGGCTGATTCGAACTCATACCACCCAATCCAATCCCTTGTTTGATTATAATGCTTTCGTAACAATTCAAATGATGGCTTTATTTCTTGTACAATAAAGCTTGGTAGCAGATTCTCTCCAGCCCAACCTCGTCCCCAAATGCTTGAAAACCTCACTAAAGCACGTTCAAATAAGACGTTTCCTGTATACTTTTCTTCGCTTTCATTTGGAACCACCTTAATAGGATCAACACATTGTCCCAGAGCTGCTCGTAGTCTATTAAGGCGAATACTATCTACGAATGGACTTAAGTTCTTCCATTGGCCATGAACGCCATGTTTATAAAGCTTTGGCTGTTCTAAACTTTCAAACCATTCTTTAGCTTTTTCTATACTTCCATTGACTCTGTAATCCAGTTCAGCAACCAACAACTTTTCTGAAAAATCCAAGTCATCACTTTCAGACCAGTCAATCACTGCCTCGAATGCGGTGCCTATCAAAGCCGATGGATATTGGTTAATGCATATGGAGAAACATAAACTTATAAGACTATCAAAGCACTCCTTTTTTTCTGATAATAAAGAAAAAAGCTCATCTATCTTTTCTGGCTCGTCGACGTTGGGTGTGGAATTCGC
>NZ_MWVI01000056.1 GCF_002087295.1 Vreelandella lionensis
TAGCCCGTATTTCTCATGAGGGGATAAAAGAAAGCGGCTGAAAGTGCTATAGTTTCAGGACCTTACACCGTTCACCAGCACCAACAGCCGCTATCCACAATGGGACCTGAAAAACTGACCTTCTCGCCACTGTCTCGCCGTCAAATTGAAGCCGATTTCTCCGGTGGTCATATCGCCTCCGATGCCGGCCTGCTTTTGCTTCGCGAAGTCGACAACCAACACCACCGCACTCAGCGCCTGGCTACGGTGCTGGACGATGCCCGTAATCCGGTACTGGTTCGCCACAAGCTACAAACCATGATCCGGCAACGGGTCTTTGGCGTAGCCGCCGGAGACGAAGATCTGAACGATCACGAAACGTTACGCGCTGACCAGGCACTTCAGACCGCGACTGGCGAAGCGGCCATTCTAGCGGGCAAATCAACACTGTGCCGAATGGAGCAGCGCGTGGACCGGCAGGCCGTGGTCAAGGCCCACGAACTGATGTGGCATCACTTCATTGAGCAGCACGACGCCCCACCCAAGGAAATCGTGCTGGACTTCGATGGCACCGACGTTCCGGTGAATGGCGACCAGCCCGGCAAGTTCTTTAGCGCCTACTACGATCACCATTGTTACTTCCCGCTGTACGTGTTCTGCGGCCGTCCCCTGTTGGTGAGCTGCCTGCGCACCAGCAATCGAAGCGACAGCCGCCATAGCTGGGCCATTCTGGCCCTGCTGGTGAAGTTCATCCGGCAGTACTGGCCGGATACCCGCATCGTGTTCCGGGGTGACAGCGGCTTTTACCGTCCCCGATTGCTGAGCTGGTGCGACCGGAACCACGTGGACTATCTGGTCGGCACCAGCAAGAACAGCCGGCTGCTCAAGGAGGTAGACGTACCCTCGATGCTGGTTCGCAAGGCTCACAACGAACTGGGTGAAAAAATCTCCGCCACCTACCGGTTCCAGTACCAGGCCCGGACCTGGAAACACCCCCGCTGGGTGATCGCGCGTCTGGAGGAAGGCGAACTGGGTGCCAACCCCAGGTTCATTATCCGTTCCCGTTACGACGACGGCGTTAAACTCTACTACGAGCAATACTGTGCCCGGGGTGACATGGAAAACCGGATCAAGGATCAGCAGTTGTGTCTGTTCGCAGATCGCACCTCCAGCACGCGGTGGTGGACCAATCAGTGGCGGTTTCTCCTGTCGGGCTTTTCCTACACGCTGTTTGAGCGGTTACGGGCCCACTTGAAGAAGACGCCCTTCGAGAGAATGAGCGCCAGTAACCTGCGGCTGAAGCTGATCAAGGTGGGCGCGGTCATCATTCGCAACACTCGGCGCATACGGGTGTTGATGAGCGATGGCTATCCTTACAAAGACGAACTCGCTGACCTGGTGCGTCAACTGGTTCCGGGATAGAAGCCTGGGCTCCCCCGGCCCGACTCAAGGGGGGAAGGGGGCCGTGTGTCCGGACAACAGGAATTGATCGATTATTGATCAGTCACGGCCGCCAATGAGCGGTAATGGCGGTAACCCGCACAGTCTGCGAGACTTTCTGGGGACCTATGAGAAATCCGGGCTAGGGGTC
>NZ_MWVI01000057.1 GCF_002087295.1 Vreelandella lionensis
ACCGGTCTCCGGAATAACCGGGGCGGTTCATACTGACCCTTCAGCCTTCCAGTAATTGTCTGGGTTGCCCTTAGGGCATCCCTGGTACTCGAGCTGCTGACCATCGATTTCGCCTATTTGGCGCTTGGCGGTCTGACACACGCCCATGGGATCTTCCTTGGCAAGGACAATCGTGGGTACGGTTTCGATCTCGTAGGTATCGAACAGTCGCGGGTCGATCTGGATCGGTGCTGTCATGCCTCCCGGGCGTAGTACCTTCAGCAAGCGCTCCATGGTGAAGTCACGGAGCGTCATACCAGGCTCCACTCCGCGCAGAACCAGCTCGCCTCCTGCTCTGGCTGCATCAAGCGCATAGCCACGAATCAAGCTTTCGGGCATTGAAAATGAGATGAAGAAATACAGTCGATCCTGTTCACCTAGGTCTAACGAATCCCTCAGTGCTTGCCATTCAGCGGCCATTTCAGGGTCTGCGATCCCCCCGGTCTGACCTTGCGCCCGGACGTTTTCTAGCATCTCCGTGCCGGCTGCTTGGCCTGCGGTTGATCCGCTTGTGCCCGCGCCCATCGCCTCCAGGATTGCCTCAGGGCTCTTCTGGCCAGCGAATAGGCCACTAGGTGCCTGTGACCCTTGAAGAGCAGAGAAAGCGTCTTGAGCGGCTTGTACGGGTGTTTGTTGGCTTAACGCCGATGTGCTGAATAGCGTCAAGGTAATAGCGGTCAGAGTGCGCAGCATTGCTTACCTACCCAGATCAAAAATGCGGAATCAGTACGAACAGCGGTGTTAGCGGGAGGCAGCATCCCCCAGCGGAACTCGGACATTTCCAAAATCTGCAGTTTGGTTGCTGTCAACAGGGGCCACCGGGTCAATACGGTACTGGCTGCGAATCATGTTCGGCAGGTAAACGGATTGGCATTCAGCCCAAGGGCCGGTCGTTGATAACAGGCCCGCCATGCGTGTCTTACGCTGCATGTACTTGCCAAGGACGTGGAGATTCCCACCTTGGGGTGAGCTGTGAGTGGTGCTTGAGCCAGTGAGGGGATACACGACGCCCTGAGAGCCCTGACACCAGAACATCATGTCTAGGGGGCGACCCGCTGCAGAAGCTACGGCGTCAGGGATGCACGAGAGAGCACCAACTGGATTGGCGAAGAGAGCTGACTCTGGAAATGCAATGGATGTCCAAGTGTCATCCTGCCAAGTGGCGTCGACCTCAGTGAGGTCTGCAAGGTTAAACCCGGAGGTATTCATGCACCCCAGCGAACTCATCATGTTGAGTACACTGAACAGAGGGTAGATATACCAGTGGATTTGCATCCTGGTAACGCTGCTATCTCCACGTCCCGAGCCATACGTTTGGTTAGAAGTCAGGGAGTCGTATCCGGTTAGTACCTGCGTGCCACCGAGAGTCGACATACAGCCAGGTGTTCGCGGCACTTCAGCGAGGAACGTTGGTTCCCAGAACGTCATGCCGATACCTGGCATGTCGATGCCATAGGGCCCAGGACACAAACAGATTGGGTCCATGTGCATAAGGGAAGGATTAGACCCACCCCCCATGGAAATTCCAGCTACCGTGACCAGAAACATGTTGTTCCAGTTCGGGTCGTTGATGGGATTGAAAATCTCTCCCCGACATGCGGCAGAGCCCGATAACGGGGATGCACTATAGGCGCTCCCCGTTGTGAGAGCTGCAACAGTCAGAACAGAGAGTAGTAACCTCTTCATGGCAGGTGTTCCTCCAGGGTGGGGACATCGTAGGGATAGGCGAAATGGGTCACTTCGATTACGTCAGGATGACTGTCCCGAACGCCAGCTAAAGAGGGGGTATGCGTAATGCCCAGCCGATCGAAATGCCATTCCTCTGCGAAGTACACGGCTTGGCCAAGATCAGACGCCAAACTGCCTGGATCTCCTGCTGTGACGATTACTGTTAGGTTGGCTGGGTGCCGGGCCTTTAACGTCATGGCCAGTTCAAGTTGATCATCGGCTCGAAGATCAACAACGAGGAGCCAGTTCTCTGGCTGTATGTGCTTGAGGGGGTTGACCTTGGTGCCGGCCTCATAGATGACTCCCCCCTGGTATGTACCATCGGGTTGCCGCTTCAAGGCTTCGATGTCTTCACCTAGCGTATAGGACGGATCTACGAAGTGAGTTTCGGTATGCTCGGCTATCGGGACGAACCAATCGGGGATGTCTCTCGTATGATTTTGAGCTTGCCCTGCTAGGTGCTCATTAACGGAGTCCCAGTCGACACCATGCGCCTCTGCCACGATCGCCAGCCGCATGTCGGGCTCTACTATTTCCCAAGTAGGGCCAAGTACACCTAGGTCCTGATCAGAGGCAAGTGCGGTAGTGGATAAAGCAGCTCCTAAGAGTGCTACCGATAACGCGGCAATTTTACTATACTGTACTACGGTTTCCATGTTTAAGGCGTTCCAATCTGCGGTATACGCTGCGCTCGGTCATGTTCGCTGCGGCTGCGATCTCAGCGGGCGAAAGGCCTTCGCAGTGAAGGGCCAACAAGTTTTCATGAGACAGCTCAGTTCGAGCTGAGCGTTTGGGTAGGTCGATGAGGTGCGCTGAAGCCATCGAAGTGGTCTCAACGAAAGCCTCAGGGTCAATGTCGATTTCTTCGTTGAACTCTTCAGTGAAACCAGGGATCTGTTCAGCCATCAGATCAAACTGCTCAGCCTTGGGTTCGCTATCAGCCTGACCGGCTTTATGAACGGTCACTGGTAGGATGGTATGGCGGCGCCATGTGCTGACCGCGAGGAAAGCCGCCTCACCAGCATATTTCATGATCGCATCATGGGAATACGAAGGGTCATATTCCTTAGAAAACCAGGCAACGTATATTTCCTGCTTCATGTCCTCATGCCATTGCCTGGGGATATGCAAACGGGCTGCCGTCCAACCAACAAGTCGCTGCATTTCAGAAGGCGGGTGACTTGCCAAATATTCATAGAGGTTAGTCATGCGTGACGCACTGCTGAACAAACTGATCAACACGCTCGAGAGGCATGGCTGCGAAATCAAGATCAGCATTCCGACAACCCGTGGGCGTGCTGAACGCAGCAAGACCGACAGTGACTTGGCTCGACGTATTGCTACTCTGCGAGACGATTACGGCATGACACTGGCCAAGATCGCAGAGCACCTGACGGGGAAACTTGGATGCTCGATTTCCGTGGCATCCATTCATACCTGGACAGGGGGAGCGGTCCCTCGAAAGGTCGGATATGACAAAGTGCTCAATGCTCTTAATGAAATCATGTCCGAGCACGTCGCTATCGAAGGCGGTGCTTGGGTCGATTCCAAAGAGATCAAAGCTACTGTGGAGCGCTGGATGGAAGTAATGACCCCACGCCAGATAGCCGTGGCTGCTGACGAGGCTGTTACCTCTGTGCGCAGTTGGGCTACAGGCAATCACCGTGTTCTGCGTACCAAGTGGAGACGTGTTGTTCCCCAGGTAGAACAGATGTGTGAGATCATCCAAGCGCAGCATATCGAGACCTAGTACCCTTATGCCTGGTGCTGCTCACGCTGATGGCTTTGTGCCTCAGCGTGAGATTCGGTTTCAGCTTCACCAGCTGAGGGGCTAGTTCCTGTGCCTCGTTCCTGTTGTTTTGCTTCCAGTTTTTTCTTTCGTTCCTCCTCTCTCAAGAACCGCTTGAATTCACGGTCTCTATCCATGACATTCGTGAGCATTAGGTCCACGAGATCGTTATTTGCAACTTTCTCGCCGAATGTCTGCTGATAAAGTTCTTTGTACAGTTCAAGGCGGCCAAGCGTTGACTCCGGCAACTGCAGCGGAAAGTGTTTTTTGGGATCGTGTTCAATACGGCCGATGAGCATTGCTTACTCCTGGGTGAAGATGTAGCGATGCAATCTTGCCGCTGTCCGAGCGGCGCTGGATAGGCAATAAGTATTAGAATTTGCTATCTGGTATAGTTCTATTTAACTAGAAACATGCTGAAAGCATGTGGGGAGAAAACTTGGATCAGGGGAATGACGATAAAGGCTTACGTAAGGTTATCGAGGCAGGGATACGGAAAAGTGGATCAGGCCCCAAAGATGGCCAGAAGGGAAAACCCAAAGGGCCAAGATCCGACTACCTGCAAATAGAGCCGGAAACACCTGGCTACAAACTCATTCAGGTAATCTTTGAGCGAGCTGTTAGCGAAGGACTGGCTTCCACTGACCTGGCCGAGCACCTTGGTATTGCGCCGAGCACGTTGAGCCACCTGAAAACTGGGCGAAGGCTAGCAAGTAGCCTGGGGCGAGATGTGATCGAAAAGTTTGCAGAATGGCTGAACTATCCAGTGCTTGCCGTTTTGATTCTGGCCGAGCAAGTGCGTTTGGAGGACTTCTACTCGCGCCAGAAATGACCTGGATCGTGCCATCGATCGGGCGCTCCAGTTTATGGCTGATGATCCCGAATGGGGCGGGATGATGCCCAAGGATATTGAAGGCGCTTCAACACACATGAAGTTATGGAGCGTATGGATGTATGAACGCGCCACAAAGACTCGCCTGATTCCGGGCGGGATCGATTACCTGGACCTCCTCAAAAGCATGGATGAATTCAGGGGTGAATATCCCAGTCAGAAATAAGACCTTCCCTGGCCAGGATTGTGTTGCAGTTGTCGATGTTGAGGGTGCTTAGGCCGGGGTGTAGGTTTGAGATCGCTGTGGCAAGGCAGTCTTAGGTCAAGGAAAGGGAACATCCCCCTAACTACCCTGATTTGATTATAAGGCCGTGAACCGTTCGAGTTATCCGTCACGGTCTCTCCCGCTCTATTCGCCTATCCCAAGAAATGATGATTCCAAATACTAGCAGGAATTACTTATAAGCACCTAATAATGGGCAATATTATAGACGCTCGCGTATCTTGTTTGTGCGTAAATATTTCACTATCTGAATGGAAAAATGTGCATGCTGGTGGGCTTTGTTGCTGTGTTCACCGTTGCAGTTGTTCATAAAGTCAACGTGATCACATGAGCCGCTTCGCGGCTGAATACGAGGCAGGCCTCGATACGCCTAAATTTGATATAGCAGTAGGCGGAAAACCGCCCCAAGTCACTTCGTTGTACTGGGACTAGATAGCTAGCTGATAGGGGTAAAATGACCTTGTGGAGCGGTCGGTCTAGCACTCTACGAAAAGCACATGGGCCGCTTCGCGGCCGATCACGAGGCAAGCCTCGAAAGGCCTAGTATTTTCGATTGCTGAATCCCTAAGCCGCCCCGTTTCAACTTCGTTCTACCTTGTTCTTATCTCCGTTGCTGCTCACGCATCGAA
>NZ_MWVI01000058.1 GCF_002087295.1 Vreelandella lionensis
CCCAAGGGGTCTGGTCGCAGTGATAACGAACGAGTGTGAACGCACTCAGAGAACCGGATACGCAGCCGCAAGCCAAGAGGCTTGCTGGAAAGAGACGATCACAAAACACGTCACCGACGCATCAGCATGATATGCATTACCCGTTACGCCTGACGACCATAGCACGCGTGAACCACCTGATCCCTTGCCCAACTCAGCAGTGAAACCGCTTAGCGTCGATGTTAGTGTGGGGTCTCCCCATGCGAGAGTAGGTCATCGTCAGGCACTTATACCGCAAAGAACCCAGCCATCCGGCTGGGTTTTTTGTTGTGCCGAAGAAAGTTGTGCCGAAGAAAACTGCCTAAAAAATCGAGCGAAATAAAAACCCAGCCATATGGCTGGGTTTTTGCGTTTAAGTGTTCAGGGAGCTAGATAAGCCATTAACCGCAGAGCGACTCTAGGGCTTCAATGAAGCTATCCATTTCATCGTCGGAGCCGATGGAGATACGCGGGAAGTTGTTGAGTAATTCGGTATTGAAGTGTCGTACCAAAATGCCTCGCTCACGAAGGCCAGCAAACAGCTGCGCACCGGCAAAGTCAGGGTGCTGAGCCAGCAGGAAGTTGGCTTTTGAGGGCAGTACCTCAAAGCCCAGCCCTTCCAGCCGTTGGCGGGTTCGCTCACGGGTAGTAATGACGTTGTCCCGGCAGGCGTTGAAGTGCTGGGTATCTTTCACTGCCTCAATACCGACCACACTGGCTAGGCTATCGACCGGGCAGGCGTTAAACGAATCCTTTACCCGCTGTAAGCCTTCGATTAGCTCAGGGGACCCAATTGCGTAGCCCAGACGTAAACCCGCCAAGCTGCGTGATTTGGAGAACGTGCCGGTGACCAGCAAGTTTGGGTAGCGCTCAATCAGCGCTACCACGCTTTCGGCGCCAAAATCGACATAAGCTTCGTCGACCAACACTACGCGATCTGTCACACGTGTCGGCAGTGCTTCGATGCTTTCAAGAGAGTGAGCATGGCCAGTAGGCGCATTAGGGTTGGCAAAAATAACGCCGCTGCGTTCAGAAGTGCTGGCAAGCGCCTCTAGGTCGACTTCCCACTTCTCATTGAGCGGGTGCTTGCGTAGCTCAACGCCATACAGCTTGGCATACACAGGGTAGAAGCTATAAGTAATGGAGGGCACATCCAGTGGAGCGCCCTGGCAGAAGAACGCTTGGAACGCGAACGCCAGTACTTCGTCAGAACCATTGCCAACAAAGGTTTCTGCTACGCTTACACCATACGTGTCTGCCAAGGTTTCACGCAGGGCCAAGGACGTCGGATCAGGATAGAGACGCAAATGATCAACTGCATAGTTGCGTAGTGCCTCGCTGACACCAGGGGCAGGTGGGTACGGGTTCTCGTTTGTATTGAGTTTGATAACGCGTTCGCGGGGCTGCTCGCCTGGCACGTAAGGGGTAAGCTCCCTAACGGCGGGGCTCCAATATTGGCTCATAAGGGTAACCTGATTATCCTAGCGGTAATGGCACCATGGTCGCCTGATGGCCGCTAGAGCGCAAGCATTCCCATGCAAGCTAGGTGAGAACTTACTTTTACGTCAGAGGGGGGGGGCGTCGCACCTTGTAGCGGTTATGCTGTCATAAGCGCGCGAAAGAAATGTATGTCCAACACGATAAGGAGACACCCAATGCAATTCAGGAGTTTGCTAGCCGGTTCGGCTATGTTGGCACTGTTGGCGGGCTGCGCAGCTGGCCCAACGGATCAGCGCGAAGATGCAGGCATGACCGCATCACAGGCTAACTACCAAGGCACTCTGCCTTGCCGTAACTGTGACGGCATTGACCTGGATGTAACGTTGGTGGGAGAAGAGATGAGCGCCCCGGAAGAGCGGACGTTCACGCTGGATGCGACTTACCGTAATCACCCCCAGACTCCGCCGGATGAAAACTATGCCGGTAACTGGGAAGTGCTGACCGGTACGCCCTCTGACCCCGATGCCACGGTATATGAGCTAACGCCGAACGGCGACGGCCAAATCTACTACTTCCAGCGTATTGATGAACGTACCCTGGAGCTAATCGACCCTGAGCGCCGCCGTTTCGAAAATGGCGAGATGCTGCAGTTACAGCGTCAGTAATCCAATACGCGACGCTCAAAGGCGGCCACTGGCCGCCTTTTGCATTTCTGCCCACTATATCAACGTGGCGCGATAGACAGGAGCAACAAGGCGGTGGCAAAAGCAAAAAGTGCCTTTGTCTGTACTGAATGTGGTGCAGAGTATCGTAAATGGCAGGGCCAGTGTACGAGCTGCCAAGAGTGGAACACGCTAACGGAGGTCAAGCTGGCAAGCGCTCGGCCCGGTAGCGGCACCACTACCGGGCGCACCGGGTACGCAGGCGATCTATCACGAGATGTAGTCGACCTCAGTAATGTCGATTTAAGCGAGGTGCCAAGGCTTAGCTCCACCTTTGCAGAGTTTGACCGCGTGCTAGGCGGCGGCTTGGTGCCGGGCTCCGCCGTTTTGTTGGGTGGCAACCCAGGGGCTGGTAAATCGACGCTGCTGCTGCAAACCGCCTGCAAGCTGGCCCAGCAGCGGCGTATTCTCTACGTCACGGGGGAGGAGTCGCTTTCCCAGGTGGCTATGCGCGCCCACCGCCTGCAGCTACCCACTAACGGGCTGAAGATGCTAGCGGAAACCAGCGTAGAGACGATCCTCGCGGTGGCCGAGCGGGAGAAACCGGAAATACTGGTGATTGATTCCATCCAAACCATGCACTTGGAAGATATCAGCTCTGCCCCTGGCGGCGTTGCCCAGGTACGCGAATCCGCTGCTGCGCTTACCCGCTTTGCCAAGCAGACTAATACCGTGCTGTTGCTGGTGGGTCACGTCACCAAGGATGGCACCCTTGCGGGCCCCAAAGTGCTAGAGCATATGATTGACGCCTCGCTGCTGCTGGAAGGCGGTGCCGACTCCCGCTTTCGGACGCTGCGTGGGCAGAAGAACCGCTTTGGCGCGGTCAATGAGTTGGGCGTGTTCGCCATGCTGGAGCAGGGGCTGAAAGAGGTAAAAAACCCCAGCGCGATATTTCTTTCGCGTCAAGAGGAGCAAGCGCCGGGCAGTCTCGTCATGGTGGTGTGGGAAGGTACGCGACCCATACTGGTAGAGGTCCAAGCGCTGGTAGACGAGTCGGCACTAGTTAACCCGCGCCGCGTTGCCGTGGGGGTAGATCAAAACCGCCTCGCCATGCTATTAGCCGTTCTTAACCGTCACGGCGGACTGTTTACCGGCGATCCAGGATGTATTTCTTAACGTGGTGGGCGGTGTCAAAGTGCTGGAAACCAGCGCCGACCTCGCCGTGCTGCTGGCGGTGGTTTCCAGTCTGCAGAACCGGGCTCTGCCCAAAGAGCTGGTCGTGTTTGGCGAAGTGGGCCTATCTGGCGAGATACGCCCGGTACCCAGCGGCCAAGAGCGTATTGCAGAAGCCGCCAAACACGGCTTTTTACGCGCCATCGTGCCCCGTGCCAATGCGCCCAAGCAGGCGCCGAAAGGAATGGAGGTAATTCCCGTGGATAAATTGAGCGATGCTCTGGAAGCGCTGTAACCTCAGCTATGCTTATCATAAGGGCAGCTAAAGCCAAGTCCACGTTCAAAAAAGGAGAGGGATGATGAGTTCGATTCGATTAACCCAATATAGCCACGGAGCGGGCTGCGGCTGCAAAATCGCCCCGGACGTACTCGATGGCATTCTCGCCAAGGCCGGACCGGCAGCCGGGCATCAGCGGCTGATCGTGGGCAACCAGGGGCGTGAAGACGCCGCCGTATACGATCTCGGCGACGGTCGCGGCATGATTGCCACCACCGACTTTTTCATGCCCATTGTCGATGACCCTTTTGATTTTGGCCGTATTGCCGCGACCAACGCCATTAGCGATGTGTACGCCATGGGTGGCACACCGGTCATGGCACTGGGCATTTTAGGCTGGCCGCTGGATAAGCTGGGCCCAGAAATCGCTGGCGATGTAGTGGCGGGTGCCCAGGCCGTTTGCCGCGAACTGGGCATTGCCCTGGCCGGCGGTCACTCCATTGATGCCCCTGAGCCGATGTTTGGTTTAGCAGTGAACGGGCTGGTCGATCTTGAGCACTTAAAACTCAACAGCCAAGCTAAGCCCGGCGACCTGCTGTTTCTCACTAAACCGTTGGGCGTCGGGCTATTAACCACAGCGGAAAAGCGCGGCTTGCTAGAAGCCGGGCATCATGGCCTAGCCCGTGAAACCATGCTCAAACCCAACACCATTGGTATCGCGCTCTCCAAAGTGAAGGGCGTCAACGCCATGACGGATGTTACCGGCTTTGGTTTGGCAGGGCATCTCACCGAAATGTGCAGTGCCAGCGGTTTGATGGCGCAGATTGATTTCCGCCGTCTGCCCCGGTTAGCTGAAGCGGAAGGCTATCGCCGCCAAGGTGCCGTGCCCGGCGGCACCGTACGCAATCGCGACGCCCTGGGTAGCGCGCTGCCCGTCATGGATGAAGCCCACTGGCAGTGGCTCTGCGACCCGCAAACTTCTGGCGGGCTGCTGATTAGCGTAGACCCCGCATGGGAAGATGACGTTGAGCGTATTGGTCGTGAGTACGGCCTAACGTTGGAGCCGTTCGGTACCCTAAAAGCACCCCAGGGAGACGCTAAAATCGAGGTTATTGGATGACCCTGCCGACCACGCCTGCGTCCCTTGAGGTGATTGCGTCAAACACGCCGCTGATTGATGTACGCGCCCCGGTAGAGTTTGCCCAAGGCAGCCTGCCGGGGGCGGTCAACCTACCGCTGATGGTGGATGAAGAGCGCCACCAGGTAGGCATTGCCTACAAGCAGCAGGGCCAGCAAGCCGCCATCGCGCTGGGTGAGCGGCTGGTCAGCGGTGAAGTAAAGCAAGCGCGTGTCGCCGCTTGGCAGGCCTACTTAGCCCAGCACCCGGATGCGATTATCTACTGCTTTCGCGGCGGTCTGCGCTCGCAAATTGCCCAGCAGTGGCTTGTCGATGCAGGGCTTCATCGCCCACGCATTGAAGGCGGCTGGAAAGCGCTACGCCAGCAGCTCTGCCAACGGATTGACGAAGCCGCGCAGCAGCCTATGCTGGTGGTGGCAGGGCTCACCGGCTGCGCTAAGACGAAGCTGATTAACCAACTGCCCAACGGCATTGATTTGGAAGCCTGCGCCAATCATAAAGGTTCTGCTTTTGGGCGGCAGCCCGACGAACCCACCACCCAAATCGATTTTGAGCACGCGCTGGGCCAGCGTTTGATTGGGCAGCCGGGTAAGCTTGTGTTGGAAGATGAGTCCCGACAGATTGGCAATGCCAATCTTCCGCTCGATTTTTGGCATGCCCTACAGCAAGCGCCGCGTATTCGTATCGAAATGCCGCTAGATTGGCGGCTAGATCAGCTACGCCGCGACTATATCGAAGCGCTAGAGCAGGGTTACGCCGCTCGCTTTGGCCCAGAGGAAGGGTGGCAGCGCATGCAGCGTCAACTGGCGAGCGCGTTAGAACGGCTGGCAAAACGCCTGGGCAATGCCCGGCTACAGCGTTTGCAACGTATGCAGGCCATGGCTTTCCGTGCCCATGCCGCCGGGGATATCCAAGCCCATGAGGCGTGGCTTGCCCCGCTGCTGACCGAATATTACGACCCGCTCTACCGCTACCACTTGGAGAAACAGCAGGGAAACCGGCCCACAGAACTTCATATAGGCGATTGGGAAAGCTGTCTCGCCGCTGCCAAACAGTGGAGTGCTTAGCGGCGGCAGGTGGTGGGGGGTTAAGTGCGTTTCAGCCACTGGGTCATGACGCGATCTAACAGCGGTGGCCAAGCGCTGAAAGCGCGTGGGGTCTTCCAGAATCTGCTCATCGGTTTGCACAAAACGCCCGCTGGAAGGGCTTTTCGCCGTGGGCCGCTCGTTGGCGTTCAGCAGCGGTGCTACGCTGGCCTGGGTCGTTTCAAAGTGGCATAGCAGGCCCACCACACGGCCTGCGTCCCAGCTAAACCCTTGCAGCGGGGACGCGGCACTGCCGCCTAATGGTAGCGCGCCATCGGGTAGGCTAAACACCAGGCGGTGCCACATAAAGGCCTCAAACTGCTCGGGTAGGTCGAAGGTGCTTTCCGGGGCTAGGGTGACGGTATGCCAGCCGGTTTCGGGGTAGGTGCCAGGGGCGACGACCGCCTCAAGCGCTTCCGCGATCCATAGCGCCCCTAGGCCAATGCCCAGAATAGGTTTTTGGCCGTCCAAGTAGCGATTGATCAGTTTGCGCTCCGCTTTATGCCAAGCGGGCGGTTCGCTAAACAGGGCTTCGGGGCCATCTAGCACGATGAGCGCATCGCACTCCCCAGGGCGAGGCGTGAGTTCGCCCGCGTAGAGGTGAAAAACGGTGTAACTATGGCCCATACTCTCAAGCCAGTCGGTCAGACGGGCGGGACCATGGTCAGGGCCGTGCTGTAGCAGATGAATATGCATGGTAATCTCCTCGCCGGCCGAGCACATCAAACGCCGCGGGGTCGCCCGCTGCGTGGGTGCGACGATAACGCATCGCGTTCATTTCACCAACTCAGTTTCACAAACATAGTGACCCAGGAAATCAGCATGGTGGCTAAACCCCAAGGATTTTATCAGCGGCTTCAACTGCTGCCGCTCCACGCCCAGCAAGCATTTATGGCAGCGCTGTGCGAGCGGCTGTTACCCAACTACGCCCTTTATGAGCAAACCAGCGGCCATGGCGATGGGCACACCCTGCGCACTGTGCTGAATCTTGTATGGGAGCCCCTTAGCGTCCCCACCGCCAGCATCGACTTTGCCCGCCAAGCGGAAAAGCTGGCCGAGTGCGAGCCGCCGGAGGGCGATGAGAGTTTCGGCGCACGTCGGGCGCTGGATGCGGTCGTGTCGATCTCTGCGCTACTCGATACGCTGCAAGGCGAATCCCCCGAAGCTGTGCTGGATGTCAGCCGCACCTCGCGGGCTGGCGTTCGGGCGTTCATCGAACTCACCGAAGGGGAAGTGGACGCTCAAGCATTGGCGCTGATCATTCGCGACCATCCGCTGATGGAAGACGAAAACGACTTCCAAGATGCGGTGCTGGAAGCGGTCAGCGGGTCGATCAATAAAACAACACTCAAAGAGATTCGCACGCTTGGGCGCAATAACGGCATTAGTAATTTGGGGCTAACACTGGATGAGGAAGCCGGGGCAGAGTTAACTGCCCCAGCCTAGAACGTCGCGCGGCTTATAAACGCATTTCGATGCCGCGTTCGGCCATATAGCGTTTTGCTTCTGGAATGGTGTACTCGCCAAAGTGGAAGATACTCGCAGCCAGTACCGCATCGGCACCGCCTTTGAGCACGCCATCGACCAAGTGGTCTAAATTGCCGACGCCGCCGGAAGCAATCACCGGCACGCTAACCGCTTCGGAAATAGCGTGGGTGACGCCCAGATCAAAGCCAATCTTGGTGCCGTCACGATCCATGCTGGTTAGCAGCAGCTCGCCTGCGCCATACTCGACCATCTTCTTGGCCCACCCCACCGCAACCAGGCCGGTGGGGCGACGGCCGCCGTGGGTGAAAATCTCCCAGCGGTCAGGCTCGCCCTCTTTAGACACTTTTTTGGCGTCAATCGCCACCACAATGCACTGGCTGCCAAAACGCTCGGCGGCTTCACGCACAAACTCAGGGTTGGTAACCGCAGCGGTGTTGATCGAGACCTTATCCGCCCCAGCGTTCAGCATGGTGCGGATATCGTCGCAGGTCCGCATGCCGCCGCCGACGGTTAAGGGAATAAACACCTCGCCTGCAATCCGCTCGACCATATCCACCGTGGTGGCGCGGTCTTCGTGGCTCGCGGTGATATAGAGAAAGGTGATCTCGTCGGCACCCTGCTGGTTATAGCGCTGGGCGATCTCTACCGGGTCGCCCGCATCACGAATACCCACAAAGTTGACGCCTTTCACTACGCGCCCGGCATCCACATCCAGGCAGGGGATAATGCGTTTGGCTAAGCTCATTCGCTACCTTCACTCAACTGATCGCTTAAGCGCTGGGCTTCAGCGACATCCAGGCTGCCTTCGTAAATCGCCCGTCCGGTAATTGCGCCCAAAATGCCGCTATCGGCGACATCGCACAGGGCACGAATATCATCCAGATTGGGTTACGCCGCCGGAGGCGATCACCGGCAGGCCGCCTTCGCGGGCCAGTGCGGCGGTGGCTTCCACATTGACACCCTGCATCATGCCGTCGCGGGCAATATCGGTGTACACAATGCTGGAAACGCCGTCGTTGGCGAAGCGCTTGGCAAGCTCGGGAGCTTTGACGGTGGAGACTTCTGCCCAGCCATCGGTGGCCACATAGCCATCTTTGGCATCCAGGCCAACAATAATGTGGCCAGGGAAGGCGCGGCACATTTCACCCACAAACTCAGGCTCTTTGACCGCTTTGGGACCGATGATCACGTAAGAAACACCGGCGCTGAGGTAGTGTTCAATAGTCTCTGCCGGGCGGATGCCACCGCCAATTTGAATCGGCAGGTTAGGGTAGGCGCGGGCAATGGCGGTGACTGCTTCACCCTTCACCGGTTTGCCTTCAAAGGCGCCGTTCAAATCCACCAAGTGCAAGCGGCGCGCACCGGCTTCTACCCAGCGCGCGGCCATGGCCACCGGGTCGTCGCCATAGGAGGTCGCGTCGTCCATGCGGCCCTGCTTTAAGCGCACACACTGGCCGTCTTTGAGATCAATCGCGGGAATTACCAACATAGTGAAACCTCTCAGGGCGTCCAGGTGACAAAATTTTCCAGCAGGCGCAGGCCCGCACGGGAGCTTTTTTCCGGGTGGAACTGCACGGCAAAGGTGGCGTCGCGGCCAATCGCCACGTGAGCGCTCACACTGCCGTACTGGGTGGTGCCGAATACCTGGGCATCGTCGGCGGCATTCACGTAATAGCTGTGCACGAAATAGAAGTGCTCATTATTATCGATGCCTGCCCAGAGCGGGTGGTCGTGGTGTTGATTCACCAGGTTCCAACCCATGTGCGGTACTTTCAGGCGCTGCTCTTGGGCATCGCGCATATTGGCCGGGAAGCGGTCTACGCTGCCTTGGAAAAACCCCAAACAGTCCACGCCGCCATTCTCTTCGCTGCGCTCCATTAGCATCTGTTGGCCCACACAAATGCCCAGCAGCGGTTTGGCTTGGCGGGTCAAAATATCATCCACCAGCCCGCGCAGTTCGGTACGCTCAAGCTCGCCCACGCAGTCACGAATGGCGCCCTGGCCGGGCAGCACTAGGCGGGTAGCGCCCAGAATACGCCGTGGGTCGCGGGTGATGATCACATTCTCATGAGTGACGTGCTCAAGCGCTTTAGCCACAGAGTGTAGGTTGCCCATTCCATAATCGATTACCGCAATGGTCATGAAGCGCTCCTTAAGGTCGTGGGCGATAGATTCGTAGGCGAGAGGCGTGCCGCTACGCCGCTAACCGCAACGATCGGCATTATAAACTGCCTTTGGTAGAGGGCATTTGCCCAGCCATGCGCGGGTCTTCCGCAACGGCCATACGCAGTGCGCGGCCAAAGGCTTTGAAAATGGTTTCGGCCTGATGGTGAGCATTGAAGCCTTTTACGTTGTCGATATGCAGCGTCACTCGAGCATGGTTCACAAAGCCTTGGAAAAATTCCCAGAACAGCTGCGTATCCATACTGCCAATGGTATCGCGGGTGAACTCGACATTCATATAAAGGCCGGGGCGGCCGGAGAAATCAATCACTACCCGAGAGAGCGCCTCATCCAGCGGCACATAAGCGTGGCCGTAGCGGTAGATGCCGCGCTTATCGCCAATGGCCTCGTTGAATGCCTGACCCAGGGTGATGCCCAAATCTTCAACGGTGTGGTGGTCGTCGATATGCAGGTCGCCTTTGGCATGAATATCGAGATCTACCATCCCATGCCGAGCCACTTGATCCAGCATGTGGTCTAGAAACGGAACGCCAGTTTCACAGTTCAAGCGGCCTTCGCCGTCAAGGTTGACGCTGACCGTAATCTGCGTTTCGTTGGTGTCACGGCTTACCGTGGCAATACGCGCTGACATGTTGCATCTCCTGCGCCGGGGCGCACTCTGAGGAATAATCGGCGGGCGGCAACTGCGGCCAAAACAACCATTATAGAGAATCGGCGCCCCCATCCGCTACAATGCGGGGAATGTCGCCGCTGTTTGCGGCGCTAACATAGCAGCCTAGCTGCGTTGGCAACGAGGATTTCACCATGCCGGTGACACTGCAATATGTCGACCAGGCCCGTTGGGAAGCAGAAGAGCAGGTGCGCATCGACTTAGTGCGCATATATGAAGACGCGCCCCAAGAGCGCATGCCCACTCCCACGGTTTTGCCATTTATCGAACAGCATTTAAAGGAACAGCAATTTTTTGCCTGTGCCCACTTCAATGACCGCCTGTTAGGCGCGGTGGCGGTGCAAGAAGCCGGCGACCGAGCCTGGTGGCTGTCTGAGCTATGCGTGCGTAAAACTACGCGTCGTCGCGGTGTCGGCTCACGGCTGATGGCGCTGGTGGGCGAGCAAGCCAAGCAAGATGGCCGCGTACTGCGTAATGCTACCACCACGCTGCCGCTGGCAGACCGAGTACTGCTATCGAAATTAGGCTTTCGAGCCGTTGCTGAGGCCTCGTCTTCTGCCCCGGACCTGCCGACGACCAGTGATTTTGTTGAGCTAGACCCACAAGGAAAAGGGTAATGAAACAGCTATTACGTATTTTGCTGGCCGCCATAGGCATTTTAGCCATTGTGGCAGTGGCCGCCGTGGTGTACGTCACCACCTTTTTAGACCCAGAAGACTTCAAACCACGCTTAACCGCTGTGGAAGAGGAGCAAACCGGCCTGAACTTAGCTCGGGAAGGCCCGATTACCTGGTCGTTTTACCCTCGTATTGGTGTCAGCGTTGAGCAGGCGCGCGCCTGGCTGCCCGATCAAGCACAAGATGAAACCGCCTTCGCCGCCATTAACCGTGCTGAAGTGAGCGTTGCCTTTGCCCCGCTGCTGCGCGGAGAGATTGCCGTGGATGGCCTGACGCTGGATGGCATGCGCCTCAATTTGGAGAAGAACGCTGAAGGCGAGGGCAACTGGCAGCCGCTGTTGGAGCGACTCTCTGAGCACAACAACGAATCCGCTGAAACCGTGCTGGCTCCAGCAAGTGCTGGCCCCAATGCCGATGCAGGCAGCCTCTCGGTGGTATTAAGCATCGCCAGCGTCGAAGTAAAAAATACTGATATTCGTTACCGCGATGAGCAGAATCAAGCGCTCTGGCGGGTTAAGCCGCTGAATATTTCAGGCACCAATGTGAATCCGGTACGCTCCTTCCCGCTAAAAGCCATGTTCACGCTTACTAAGCATGACCGGCTGGATGCCGAAGAGCTTGAGCGCGCGCCAAACATGACCAGCGAAGTAAATCTTGAAACACGCCTGCGGCTTGGCCTAGAAGATATGAACAGATCATCTTTGAAAACACCCAGCTAACCACGCATACCCGTCAGGGCGAAGCCAGCGAACCGCAGCAGCTCAGCTTAAAAGCGGCTGAAATTGTTGCCCGTTTAGCTGAGCAACAACTAAGCGTTACCGAAGGCGTGCTGGAAGCTGGGCTGCGCCACCCAGAAAACTGGCAAGGCAGCCTAGCGATTGCCCTGGCGTTTGGCCTGGAAACCGACTTTGCCGCCCAAACCGCGCAGCTTAAAGAGGTTCAGCTCACCGGGCCAGATGGTCTGCGCGTGAGCGGCCACTTGAATGTCGAGCAACTGCTGGACGCACCGCAGTACAGCGGGCAACTGACCGCTGCGCCGTTTACGCTGCGGCCTTGGATTTCCCGCACGGGCGTGAAGCTCAATACTGCCAGCGAAGCCGCACTTAGCGATGTCGCGCTCACCAGCCCCGTAGAAGGCAGCTTGGAGCGTATCTCCCTGCCGCGCCTCTCGCTGGTGGTGGATGACAGCACCTTTACCGGCGATATTGCCGCCGCGCTGGATGGTACCCAGCTCTCCTTCAACCTAGAAGGCGATACGCTCAATCTGGATCACTACCTGCCTGGCCCCGAAACCGCGCAGCAAGCCAGCCGTGGCCTGCTGCGTAAAGCCTTTGCTCAAACCAGCGGAACGCTGCTGCCCCAGGCATGGTTAAGTACGCTCACCCTTCAGGGCGATTTGAGCGTCGACCAACTGCTACTGGCTGGGCTGACTTTTGACGATACCCAGCTGGCGCTGCGCGGTGAAAACGGCAACCACCGCCTCACTGCCTTTGAGTCCCGTTTCTACGAAGGGGAATTGAGCGCCACCGGCCAGCTGGATGCCACTGGTAATGTACTGGAGTGGCAGCTCTCGCCCAGCATTAGCAATGTGCAGGTCGCGCCGTTAATCGAAACCTTCAGCGAAGAAGAGGCCCCGCTGCGCGGACGCTTCAATCTAGACGGCGCGCTGACTACCCAAGGCAACCGCCGGATGTGCTCACCAGCAACCTCAACGGCGAATTAACCGCGCGGCTCAACGATGGCGCGATTCTACGCACCAACATCTCCCGAGAGATGTGTGAGCTGGTCGCTCAGCTAGAAGGCCAGCAGGTAGAGCGAGAATGGCACCCGGACACCCGCTTTGAGCGTTTTGAAGCCACCTTCCAGGTGCGCAACGGCGTGGTTGAAAGTGACGACTTGCTGATTACGCTACCGGGTATCAACGTGCAAGGGGAGGGCGACTTCAACCTCAATAGCCTCAACTTCACGACTCAAGCGAACGCACGGCTAGTGGATACCGCTGACGCCGCCTGCCAAGTCAACCCACGGCTTCAGCAGCTGCCGCTGCCGGTAAGCTGTGAAGGCCATGTAGGGGACGATAAAGCCCAGTGGTGCCGCTTCGACCGCACCGCCTTCCAAGCCTCGGTAGTAGAGCTACTGCGTGACGAAGCCGGAAGCCGGGTAGAAGAGGAACTGGAGGAGCGGCTTGGCGAATCCATGGACCGTATTGATGAGCGTCTGGGTGAAGGCGCAGGCCAAGAGCTGCGCGAAGGTATTCGCCGCCTGTTCAACTAATCGCAACCTGCATTGACGAACAACCTGCGTTAACGCAACACAATCTGCACGCGCCGGCCTTACCGCCGGCGCTTTTTTTCATGGCGAGTGCTTTAAGGAATAACGATGGCCGATATGCCCACGCCGTGCCTACCGGCGGAAGAGTTTCAACACCGGCTGCTTACCTGGTTCGACCAGTATGGCCGCCACGACTTGCCCTGGCAGTCGCCCCGCAGCGCCTACCGCGTGTGGGTCTCTGAAATTATGCTGCAGCAAACCCAGGTCACCACGGTGATTCCCTACTTCGAGCGCTTTATGGCCCGCTTCCCGACGCTGGAAGCCCTGGCCACCGCGCCGCAAGATGACGTGCTGCACCACTGGACGGGCCTGGGCTACTACGCCCGCGCCCGCAACTTGCATAAAGCTGCTCAGGTGGCGATGGAAGCGCACGGCGGCGAGCTGCCCACCGACAGCGTAGAAACGCTGATGGCGCTGCCCGGCATTGGTCGCTCCACCGCTGGCGCGATTATCGCCCAAAGCACCGGCCGGCAGGCCGCTATTCTGGATGGCAATGTAAAGCGCTCGCTCACCCGCCTGCACGCGGTGGCAGGCTGGCCGGGCAAACCGGCGGTAGAACGCTCGCTTTGGGCGCTGGCCGAATACTTTACGCCCACCACGCGGCTGGCGGATTACACCCAGGCCATGATGGATTTCGGCGCGACGCTGTGTAAGCGCAGCAAACCCGACTGCCCGATATGCCCGTTCAGTGACGTATGCCGCGCCTACGCCCAAGGCGAGCCGCAGCGCTATCCGGAATCCAAACCCAAAAAAGCCACCCCCACCCGCGAAACCATTATGCTGATGCTGCGCGACCCACAAGGACGCGTGTGGCTAGAGCAGCGGCCACCTAGCGGCCTATGGGGCGGTTTATGGAGCCTGCCGCAGTTTGAACGCCACAGCGAACTCAACGACTGGCTGGAAGACAACACCAAAGCCCCCGAGCGCCAAGCTGCGCTGCCCAGCTTCACCCATACCTTCAGCCACTTTAAGCTGGTGATTACGCCGCAGCCTGTTACCTGCGAACGAATCAGCGGCGTTCGCGAAAGCGGCGTATGGTATGACGTTAATCATCCGCCTGCGCTAGGCTTAGCGGCACCGGTCAAATCGCTGTTAAGCCAGCTGGCACCGTTTACCCTAGACCCAACCCCAGGGCCTTCTTACTAACATCACAGGCTGACAGCCACCTACACACAACGTACTCAATAGGAGCACGCCATGAGCAACACGGTATTCTGCCGCAAGTATCAACAAGAGCTACCCGCGCTGCCGTTCCCGCCACTGCCGGGTAAGCAGGGCCAAGAGATTCAGGCCACGGTATCTAAAAAAGCGTGGGAAGAGTGGCAGGCGCTGCAAACCCGCCTGATCAATGAGAAGCACCTCAACATGCTGGAGCCAGAAGCACGCGCCTATCTGATGGATCAGATGCAGCGCTTTCTAGATAACGAAACCACCGACCAAGCAGAAGGGTACGTGCCGCCCAGCCAGGCATAAACCTAGAAACGCAGCGCAAAGCCACGAATGGCGTGGCCTTTGCCGCTTTTGGTTCAACGCCTGATGTGCCCTAAGCACGTGACTAGAAAGAAAGTTTCACAAAGGTGTTGACGAAAAGAGGAGCTTTTGGTTTTAATACGCACCGTTGGCAAGGGCCAGATAGCTCAGTTGGTAGAGCAGGGGATTGAAAATCCCCGTGTCGGCGGTTCGATTCCGTCTCTGGCCACCACAACGTTGGGGTATCGCCAAGTGGTAAGGCACCGGTTTTTGGTATCGGCATGCCCAGGTTCGAATCCTGGTACCCCAGCCATTGCCAACAAGATTTCTTGTTGATTGGCTAGTCTAACGGCAACCCAATCAAGTTCTCAAGAAAATGCGAAGCGCCGACATAGCTCAGTTGGTAGAGCAACTGACTTGTAATCAGTAGGTCCCGGGTTCGACTCCTGGTGTCGGCACCACTTAAGTGGTTGATAAGAAAAGCATTTGAGACAGTGATTAAGCCGCCTTTCGAGGCGGCTTTTTCGTATGTGTCTACAAAGTGTCCACAGTGTGGACGTAGGCAGTGCTTACATTATGCCGTGGTGGATAGCGGATTAGCTTTATGGATTCCTCCAGGTGATCCGGTGCAAAGTGTGCGTAGCGCATGGTCATGGTGATCGACTGATGACCAAGTATTTGCTGCAGCACCAGGATGTTTCCCCCGTTCATCATAAAGTGACTCGCGAACGTGTGACGAAGTACGTGGGTTAGCTGTCCTTCCGGTAGTTCTATCTTCAGTTCCTTATATACCTCTATCCCCCTCTGACAGCGAGCAAGGCGTGTGGGGTGTGCACAAAATAAAATATAGGGAGCTATAGAAAACTATGACAAGCGCGGCTTGTAATAAGGAGTGATTAATAATCCCATTTCACCAGCCACGTCTCAACGGATAGCGAGCACGCGTCTTAACTCGACTATTACGAAGCTCCAGAGCCGTTTGATGCTGATTTCTGTACGGCACTACAATGCGCGGGAAGGCAGGAGCGTTTGCGGATAGGGCAGCCGCAGGACGAGATGACACTGGCGGCGCTGAAATAATCGTAAGGTTGTTGGTATTCACCGTTTCAGAGTTGCCGCCCGCGCAGGGGGAGTCCTGAAAAGTGGTGTGGCCGTTGGCAACACATTTATAAATCTCAGCCTGTGCAGTCAATGGCAGCAGTACCAACAGAGCAATCAGCGCGGGTGTTTTCATCGTCCATGAACCCTAAGCGAATATCGGTAACAGAATGTTACCAAGAATCGTTAGGTGTGGGTACCCCGTTGTGGAAATGACGCCTATGAGTGATGGGGCTTATAAACCTCTGTTAAGCCGCTAAGCGGTATCCTTGAGCAGCAGCGTTTTATACGCTTCCTTACCTTACTTTATGATCTGCTAATAAAGATGCACTGCTTCCAACACCGCTAGCGGTTCTCCGTGGGCGTTAGTTAACTCAAGGCGGCTACCGCTAATCTCCCAATGTCTGGTTTGCTGAAGTGCATTCAACATGGCCTGCTCGCTGCGCATTTGTGCAGTGGGGCAGGCCATTTTCGTGGTGGCGATGGAGTGGAAGGAGAGCTGCTGGCCAGTGTGTTGGTAACGGCCGTTGAGCGTGTTGCAGCCAGTGGAGCCTGCCAAGCGGGTGCGTTCTACGTGCAGCACTATATGCGCTTCGCGAATATTGTCTGCGGCTACCACGGGGTTGTCATCTACGGCCAGCAGTTTCCAGTAGGTATTGGTGAGCGATTCATCCGGTGCTGTGTTGGCGTGCTTGGCCTCCAGGTTTTGGCAGCCGCTTAGCCATAGGCAGAGGGTGGCGGTGATTGCGAAGGGGATGCGCATGGCGGCAGCCTTTTACTTGGACGGTGGTGTTTAAAAGAAGTGTGTTGGTAATAGATGGGGTTAGTCAATTATTTTATCTTTCGTTATCAAATAACCGATGAAAAGTTATTTGATGCATATCTGTTGGAGTCATTATAAAAATTAAAGATGCTCATTTGCGTTTCTGTTCGCTTGATAAGAGAGTGAGGTTGGCTAATCTCAAGTTACTGGAGTGACACGCCGAGTACGAGTAAATGAGTTGGTTTTGCCGAATTCATGAAAAGGAGATTTATCATGACGAACAAGCGCAACGATAATGGAATGAGTCGCGAAGAGGCAGGACAGAAAGGTGGTGAAAAAACCGCCAAAACCCACGATAAAGAGTTTTACGAAGATATTGGCCAAAAAGGCGGCGAAAAAAGCGGTGGTAACTTTGCCAACGACCCTGAGCGCGCCTCGGAAGCTGGTAAGAAAGGTGGCGAAAATAGCCACAGTGGCGGTGGTAATAACCGCTGACGAGCGCGCTTTTAACTGTTCCTGATTTACACGTTCAAGAGTGCCTTTAGCCGCTAAGGCTAAAGGCACAAGGAGCCAAGGATGAGTCGTCCTGTGAACGATAAGAACTTTGATATGGTGAGTACGCTATATCATGCCTCTCAAGGTATTCAGCTAAGCTCGCAGTTTTCTCAAGATGCTAAAGAGAACTCCGATCAAGATGCTCAGGCATTTTTTGATCGTGTGTCTGAGCATTACGAGGAAATTGCTGATGAAGCACGGAAGCTGCTAAAGCAGAAGCTTTAAGTTCGTTGCCAGGGAGCGCTCTCCCTGGCAATTACGTTAGGAGAATAGCGCAATGTTCCACCACTCTGGAAAATTACAGTATCCCGTTAAGGTCGATAAACCCAATCCTGAATTTGCCATGCTGCTGCAACAAGCGATTGGCGGTATTGAAGGCGAAATTCGGGTAGCCATGCAGTACTTCTTTCAAGCGATGGGCGCACGCGGCGATGACCGTATCCGCGACATGTTGATGTCCACCGCGACAGAAGAGCTGTCCCATATTGAAATGCTGGGTCATGCGGTTGCCCTCAACCTGGAAGGCGCGCCGGTCTCCTACCAAGAGGCCACGGCACAAGACCCGGTAATGAATGCCATTCTGGGCGGTGCTAACCCGCGCCACCTGCTCTCATCGGGCCTTTCGGCCATGCCGGTGAATGCTAACGGCGTGCCCTTTGATATGAGCCACGTGTATGCCACGGGCAATATCGCCGCCGATATGCTGGCTAACGTAACGGCGGAAGCCGGTGGTCG
The DNA here is from genome assembly GCF_002087295.1 of Vreelandella lionensis. Lineage (GTDB taxonomy): Bacteria > Pseudomonadota > Gammaproteobacteria > Pseudomonadales > Halomonadaceae > Vreelandella > Vreelandella lionensis. The sequence continues at coordinate 17,765 of NZ_MWVI01000058.1, forward strand.
CGTGCTGGCATCGCGCCTGTATAACTGGACCGATGACCACGGCATGAAGGATTTCCTCTCCTTCTTGATTGCTCGCGATACCTACCACCAGCAGCAGTGGCTGGCGGTGATTGAAGAGCTGGGCGGCTTTGAGAAGCAACTGCCGATTCCCAACGCCACGCCGGAAGATAACGAGGCGATGCAGCACTCTTACTACTATCTCAACACACTGTTGGATAAAGAGGCGCCGAAAGGCCGCTGGTCGGAAGGCCCCTCGCTGGATGGTCGAAGCCAGTACAGCGTGCGCAACCAGCCCGCGCCCGAGGGCCAAGAGCCGAGCCTGGGCGGTGCAAAAGAGAAGTCCGGGGCGCAGAAAGAGCAGATCGACCCTAAAAAGTAAGCATTATTTGTTATCCACGCCGCTGATGAACAAGGAGAGCGCACGATGGAAGCCAAGTATCTGGAAGATTGGTTACGCGATGCCCATGCTATGGAAAAGCAGGCGGAAGAGATGTTGAAAGCGCAGGCGAAGCGGATCGAACACTATCCAGCCCTGCGCGCGCGCATTGACCAGCACTTGCATGAAACCGAGCACCAGGCGGAAAAGCTGGAGCGGGTGATGAATGAGCTGGGGATTGATACCTCTGCCATGAAGGATATGGGCGGCAAGCTCACCGCCTTCGGGCAATCGGTTGGCGGTATGATGGCAGGCGATGAAGTGGTGAAAGGCGGTATTGCCAGTTACGCCTTCGAATGTTTTGAAATTGCCAACTATAAGGCGTTGATTGCCGCTGCAGGGCAGGCCAACCAGCCAGAGGTGGTGCGCGTATGCCGCGAGATCCTGCAGGAAGAGCAGGCCATGGCCGATTGGCTCGACCAGCACCTGGACGAAACCACGCGCACCTTCCTTACCCGCGCCGATGACAACGACGTGCAGGCCAAGAAGTAACGCAGATTGAGTAAGAAGTAACGCAAAGCGAGATGGCTAGTCACGCCCTTTTCCCCGGCAGCCCAGGCCGGGGTTTTTTGTGCCTATAAAAACCGCCCCAAGCGGTGTAGCAAAAAGCGGTGTAGCAACGTGGGACGGCAGTGAGTGTCGCTAAAAGCGGCGACTGCTAGAGGTGGTCACGAGGGATTTTTGACGACCAGTTTTTTGAAAATACCCGATACGCCTGTTCGTAGGCGTCTAACTGGGCGTGAACAAGAAAGTGGCTCTCGGTGCAGGTGAGTACCGTACGGGTATACACCTCAGTATCCCAGTCATCTCGTTTAAAGTGGCTCTCGGTGATGGTTTCTCCGCGGGCAGAGGTGAAGTCATCCGTGACCGTGCTGTAGTACTCCCGCGCGCTGCGGTGAATTTCCGTGCCCGTATCGTTGATACGAAAGCACCCCTGGTTGTTAATCACTTCCAAGGTGGACTTTTTGGTGGCCAAGTCACGGTGCAACAACCAATTATGCTGACTGGGAGCAAGCGTAGTGATCGCCAGCGGTGGGGCCGCTTCGGGTGGTTCAAAGGCAAAGGTATTATCATCATCGGCTGCCGTGCGCACGGGTAGGTGGAGCGTGCAGTTGTCGAGGGTGATATCCACCTGTGCAGGCGCGGGTGAGAGCCATGCCAATGGCCAGTACGAGGTAGAGATCGAAATGCGTAGCTGATGCCCCTCTGGAAAACGCTGGGCAATCCCGTTCATAGGGATTTGCACTCGATACTGCTTGCCGGGTACTAACTCGCTAGGCTGTTCGTCGCTATCCCGGTGAGTTAGGTTCAGCAGCCCATAGGTGACGCGGGTGGCTTTTCCATCCGGCGCAACGTCGGAAAGGCGCACCGCCAGCATGGCTTGGGGCTGGTCGCAAGAGAGCGTTAGCGACAGAGTGGTAACGCCCATAATATCCAGCGGTGCTTCCAGCGGCGGGCTGCTAAAGACTAGCGAGCCGCCATCCTCTTCCCGCTGGTCGCCGGGGAGGTCGGGTGTGGCAGCGTAGGAGCACCACTTACCCGCTGCCATCCCCACGCTAATGGGCGATTGCAGGCCGAGCGTGGGCGGTGTGTGTGTCTCCGGTAACGGCTCAACGGTTAAACGGTTGGGTTGTAGGTAGTAGCACTGCTCGCGAATCCGCGGCGAGGGCCACTGATGTTCACTTAGCCAGCGCCCAGGGCGGTCGGCGTAGCTGTTATCTGGGGGCACGCTATCCTGCTGCCAGGCCCGCAGCATCGGCTCATCCATAATGCCGTTCTCTTTGCCTTTCAGCCAGTAATCCCACCAGCGCAGGGCTTCTTGTAGAAAACCAATGGCGGGGCCTGGAATCCCTTGGTGGGGGTATTTATGCCCCCACGGGCCAATCAGCCCCTTCCGAGGCACCTCTAAATGTTCCATCAGCCGAAACACGGTGTTGGTAAACCCGTCGGCCCAGCCGCCAATGGCGTAAACGGGGCACTGAATAGCGGTATAGTGCTCACCGACCGAGCTGGTGGACCAGTACGCATCCCGGCGCTGGTGGCGCAGCCACTGGTCAATCCATAGCCCGCTGTGCTCCATGCGCTCAAACCACATCTCCCGCCAGCGTTCGCCTACCATGGCCGGGTCAGGTGGAAGCGCATTAAAAGCAAACATCACGGTCGCTTCCGAGAGGTTGTCTCCCAGTAGGCAGCCGCCCATGTAGTGCATATTGTCGGCGTAAAGGTCATCGCTGGAGCACAGGCTGATCACGGCTTTGAGGGCAGGCGGCTGTTTGGCCGCCACCTGCAGGCTATTAAAGCCGCCCCATGAAATACCCATCATGCCAACGTTGCCATTGCACCAGGGCTGTTCGGCCAGCCAAGCGATAGCATCGACGGCGTCTAACTGCTCTTGCTGGGTGTACTCATCGGTGAGCACGCCGTCGGAGTCACCGCTGCCGCGCATATCAACCCGCACGCAGGCGTAGCCGTGGCCCGCTAGGTAGGGGTGGTTGCTGGCATCGCGGCCCCGCGTTACATCACGTTTGCGGTAGAGGGGATGTACTCCATAATGGCGGGAAAAGGCGTGGAGTCAGGCGTATCGGGTAGCCACACCCGAGCCGCCAGCTGCTTTCCATCGCGCATAGAGATAAACACGTTTTCGATCTCGCGGACGGGGTAAGGGAAGTCGTGAACGATCTCCATGTAGGCCTCCTTAAGAATCGACAGTCTCAATAGAATCGATAGGCTCAATGTCAAAATTCAGGAAATCCAGGCAGAACTGGTAGTTTTGCTCTATCTCCTCATGGGTGTTGCCGGTGACGTAGAGCGTGCCCAGGCGGTAGCAGAAGCTGTCCTGGTGCATCAAGTGGCTAAGCTGCTGGCCGGGCGCTACATCAATGACCACGTCGGTATGCGGCAGCCGCTGTTTGAGCGCGTCAATCTCTTCCTGGCTGGGAATACGCTTTACCACGCCGTCTTGGTGGGCAAACGGAATGAAGCACTTGGCTGCCATCGCGGCGACGCCCTGGCGGTTGAGTAGCGAGGGCCGCTGGCCAAGGGCGATATCAACGGCAATCTCGTGGTTCGACATGCCATCCACCAGCACGAAAATCTCGCTATGGGATTGAGAAATGCGCGTGTTGACCTCAATCAGCCACAGTTTTTCCCGCGCCTCGTCCCACATAAACTCAACGTTAAAACAGCCGTTGTTGTAACCAATATGGGTCAGGAAGGTTTTGGCGGTTTCCACCATTTTATGGTGGACGTGTTCGGGGAGGTTGCTGGGGTACTCCAGGCGGTCAAACAGCGAGATGGAGTTCTCTGCTTTGGGCTGCGAAATAATGCCGTGAATATTAAATTCACCATTAAAGACAGAGCCTTCGGGCGCAGCTTGCACGCCGCTAATAATTTCTTCGGCAATACAGGCGTTGCCATCTAACTGGGCAATTTCTTCCGGTAACTCTATCCTGAATCCGTGAGACCGGCC
>NZ_MWVI01000006.1 GCF_002087295.1 Vreelandella lionensis
CCTGGATTGCCCCTAAAAAAGTAGACACCTTTTTTCGAGAGAAGGTGTTATGAAATACAAATGTAGCCCCAGGTATTCAGATGCGTTTAAACGTGACGCCGTGCAAGCGTCACTTTCTTCGCCGCAGACACAGACAACGCTTGCTGCCAAACTATGTATACATCCGAATACATTAAGTCGTTGGCGCAAGGAGTTGACCATGGATCACACATCGTCTGACAAGAAAATTGCCAATGTTGGCCCTGAAAAAAGCGTTCAAGAACTTGAAAATGAAATCAAGAAGCTGAAAAAGCAGCTAAAAAGGATCACAGATGGAGACTGAGATCTTAAAAAAGGCGGACGAGTACTTTATCAAGCACGGCAAATAAAATTTGCTTTTATTGAGGCTCATCGCCAATGTCGGTGGCCGCTCTCAATCACTTGTGAAGTACTCGGTGTCTCTCGATCAGGTTACTACCGATGGAAAAGACCGCCAACGACAACCTGGAAAAATGCAAAAGCGTCATCAGAGCATCACGTTGTTTTTGCTAGAGCGTGCCAAGAAAATGAACAGTGTGCCTGGTTATCGGAAGCTATGGATGGAAGCGCAAGATGAAGGGTACCGCTGCGGAAAGAATCAGGTTCAGCGCCTTCTTCAAGAAGCAGGCTATCGCTCCTGTACCGCCTTAAAACCTGGGTATCGACGCGCCGAGTCGACGCTCCCCGTTTTGCCTAACCTATTGAATCGACGATTTTCAATCAGCGAGCGAAACAAGGTTTGGGTCTCGGACATTACACAGATTCGCTGCCGGGAAGGATGGCTCTACCTAGCGGTTGTTATGGATCTAGGGACTCGACAAATCGTTGGTTATGCACAAGGAGCCGTCAAGAGCGCACGGCTGGTGTTAAACGCGCTGGAGTCAGCTTGGAAGCATCATCAGCCGGCGGGAAGGGAGTTGCTCTTTCATTCTGATCAAGGCACACAGTATCGCGCGAGGAGGTAATGATGTGGCTGAACGACCGTGAGGTCACAATCAGCATGTCTCGCCGAGGAAATTGCTGGGATAATGCCTGTGCAGAAAGCTTTTTTGCCATGCTCAAAAAGGAATGGACAAAGCCGTTAGGCACGATAGAACGAAGCGATATGGGTGACCAGGTTCGTTACTATATTGAGGAGTTCTACCTAAAGATGAGAAGGCACATGACGCTAGGAGGTCTTACTCCCAGCGTCTATGCGGCGAACAGTTAACCCAAGTGTCTACAAAAATGGGGCCATACCA
>NZ_MWVI01000059.1 GCF_002087295.1 Vreelandella lionensis
TCGGCGCCGGCTTCACGGATTCAGGAATCTCTTTGGAAATAGCCTCAAGGATTTTTTGCAATTGATCTTCTGCTTCAGTTTGATCTGATTTTGCTTTGGACTGCTGCTCCATTAGACCTTCTAGCTTCCCAAGCTCAACTTTAAGCTCACCAAGTCGCTTCAGATTTTTAGTCACATGGTCTAAGCTTTCCTTAGACCGCATATCAGAAAAAACTTGTAACTTATCTTTCCTTATTGAACTGAGTTCTGCCAGAAGACCTTCAGACTCTTCATTCAATTTGGGTAAATCAATCGTAAGAAAGTGCTTCTTTTTCTCAACGAGATTTCTATGGAACAAAACAACGTCTTCAAGTTCTCGTAAGGCTCCATCAATTGCGACGCCAGAAAAACTATATATAGCTTTAAGCTCATTAATCAAATAACCATCTTTGTCTTTGGATAACAGCTCGACAGTATGATTAATGTTGTCTACTTTTCGCTGTATAGATAGAAGTTCTTCTGTATATCGTTCTTCTTTTACTTGTAGTTCTGAAAGTCTTTCTATTGGGTTTGAATATTCTGGTGAATATTCGAATGTTAAAAGGTTGTTCTCTAGCTCTTTAGCATCTGCCTTATACCTCTTAATCTCACTTTTTGGCTTTTGCTCTTTCACTAGCGCATTAATTGATGTGGAATTCCTTTTTCGCCTGTTAACCAGATTCGTCGCATCTCTTTTCTCTGTAAGTAGAGATGTATTATTGAAACCGAAAAGGTATAAAAAAAGTTCGCTATAATCTTTTGGGCCTTGTCGTTTATCAAGAAACTTAGTTGTACTCAACATTCTATGACTGTCATTTCTAATGAATTTCGGCGCTACTGCTCGAACAGAAGGTCTTCTAGTAGATATATTAAAAATTTTATCTTGAATAAATGACTCATATTGCTTTTCTTCAACACTTTCACCATTTATCCAGAATTTAGATTCAGTTTTTTCTTCAATACATAAACGGCGAGAAATTTGATTTATTTTGTTTGAGTAGTCAAAGAAACTGAGAGAAGCAGTTACAAAGTTGTTCTTAAAAAGCGCTTCTATCTCAAGATTTGGCTTTTTAAACTCTTCATCAATGTAAATGCTGTCTATGCTTCCTAGCATTAGAAAATCAACCACTCGTGATAATGTTGATTTTCCAACACTGTTACCTGTACGACCAGAATTTGGCTTGTTTGTGACGAGGTTCAGACCAGACTCGAATTTAACAAATCTTTTTACTTCGTTATTTATCTTTACTTCAAGACTATCAAGCTTCATTTATAAAAACCTCTACTCCATTAAACCCAATAGCCCTAATTGAAAACAACCAATCTAACGACAATATGATGTGATCAATTGATACTTTTAGCTCTGAAGAGCAGTCAGTGAGTATCGCATCTAAGGACGGATTTTCTTCTGCCACTTTCTTTAGAATTTTTGCCCCTATGCTTACAACATTTATTTCTTGGTCACAACCACTTCTAGGAATCATAAGCTGGATTCTCCATGATTATGCATTCAATAAAAGCATGAGCCACAACAACATTCACCCCCAATTCAACATGTTCTTTGTAGACAGGAGTGTTTTTTGATTCAAATACAGTATTTTTTAATCTCTGAATGATAAAATCCAAAATAAACTCTGAATTTTCTCTGACTTTATCTATGTCTATATCAAAAATCAAGTAATCAATCTCAACAGCGTCTAAAGCAAGATAGTATAAATCGTTTAAATTCTGAAGGATTGTATCTTTTCCAAAAGCTATCAATGAGTCAATCTCGGAATATGCCTCTTCTACTTTTGAAGAATGATCTAAGTATTGCTTTATGATATGGTTTTTAGCTTTAAGATTATTGTATTGTATCTTTACAACTGTTTCAGAAGATGGTCGCCTTCTGCTTTTCTTAAACGCAAACGGCTTATTAGCTAATGACTTTAGCAATTCATTTATAGCTGAGCTGATCTCATATTCGGGAGAGTTCCCAATAAAGATATTTCCAGCATTACGTTCAACTTTAACTGTTTTATTCACAGGAATCACCCCCTTCATTTCCTATGGACACGGTTTAGTCCCTTACATGTCTATTCTCATGCCGCCTGAATTATTCTTTGTATATACATTATTCTGGCCGCTTTGTATAACACTATCCTGACTATTATCCACTGTAGAATTATTTGTTATTTCACCAATTTTTATTTTCAACTGTTTATTCTTCTTTGATGTAATTACAGCAAATAAAGTACTTCCTACAGTACATACCCAAGCCAGTGTGACCCCAATATCTGATTTTACAAACTCAATGAAAGTATCCATTTCTAACCTTGATGACAAATGATGATGTTGATGAGAAAACTAGGTTCTTCGTCACTTCACGTGGATTTGG
>NZ_MWVI01000060.1 GCF_002087295.1 Vreelandella lionensis
AGTCTCCGGTAGCCGGGGCGGTTCACCTACTTACAGTTGTACGTTTTGTCTGAGGAGTAAAAGGCAGCTATAGGTGGAATGTTGCACCGGAATCCAACGTATAGCCTGTATAAAATTCATCGAATTTCACATGTTTGGTTGGAAGTACTTTACCTATACACCAAGATGAATATAGAAAAGCGACTGGACATTATCTTAGTAAACTTTATAAGCATCCAAAGGGGGAAGCAGGATTCTCGACGCTATCGATGGCTGGGACGATTACCCACGACGCATTTTTGACCGTGAAGCAACTATACGAGGTATTGCCGAATGGATTGTTGCCGAAAGCAGTGTCATGCCTTACGCGGTCTTGCATTGTGATGGCGTTAGTTTTCGCGTGGCTGTGCGCGATTATGAAGAGCAAGATTTAATCTTGGCGGCTGATGTACGGGCATCGTTCAGCAGCAGGGGCTTTGGGCGCTTTCGGCGAGCTGATTGACACGGCAAAACGTCGAATGGAAGGAAAAGAGTCCTGGCCAGAAGGCCCGGCGCTAGATGAAATTAGGCTCTACCAGAAAGAGCGTGAAGTCGAAAAGCTCAACACTATGGCCACGTTATTTATCCAGCGCGAACCCCATATCGTCAATGAAATAGAATACGGCGCTCAGCCGGGCCAACTCGATCTGGACGCTGCATCGCTGCCAGAATGCTTGTGGGATGAATTTGAAGCAGAAGGAGAGGCGTTTAAGCTCGTCTTAGAGGAAGAAATTTACCACCGCGTGAATAAGAAGTAACACGCTGCGAAGAATTGCCAGCCGGGTTTCTCTACATCCAGATGGCATGACACAACATCAAACACCAAAAGTCCGGCCCTATACGACGTTTTTTTAACCTGTTAAAAGAATATAGATAACACCTATGTCGACGGGTGTCGAAATGCAGGCCTAGTGGTTTAATAGGAGTAGGGCTTTTAGCGAAGCTGCTGGTTAATTCTAGTCAGACAAAAAACCGATGAGGTAGCACCGTGATTGAGTGCGAAGGCATGAAGGATGATGAGACGCCATGCGCGCGAGAAGCAGTTCACAATATACCGGCTGTGGTGTTCGGCCAGGAACGCCAATTATTGCTTTGTAATGACTGCGTGCCAAAATATGTAGAGGAAGAAGACGACCTCTAATTAGGCGCTATTACCTGCTACGTTCGCATGAATGGGTAAGCAGATTTTTCATAATGGCCAATATTTAAACCTTGATACCCGGCAATAAGCCGGGTTTTTGCGTCTCAATTAGCGAGGCTAATTGGATACAAAAAACCCAACGTCGCGGTACGTTGGGTTTTTCCGAATTAATATCTTACTAATTCAAACAGCTGCAAATCTTTCAATATGGTTCTGTTCTTTATGCTCGGCGTGCCATAGCTCATAGTTTGCCTGCATCGTTAGCCAGTGCTTGGCATTGCCAATTCCGCCATGCTCTAACTTAACGGCCAAATCGGGGGAAATAGCGGCATGCTCATGTAATACGCGTGAAACTGCTGCACGAGACATGCCTAACTTTTTGGAAAATTCAGTGACGTTCAGCCCCAGCGCTGGCACGATCCGACGGCGCAATAAGCTACCTGGGTGCGGCGGGTTCATCATGGGCATGGTTCCGTTTTCTCTCTTTACACAAATTGTGTATCGCATATTTGAGGTGTTGCATTCATGGCTACGTCTGCGAGGCCATCTTTCTCGGTGGCCCTTGATAACCGTACCGAGCCGGTTATCAAGGAACGCCGGGGTTAGTGGTAGTCTAAATAGTCAACAAGGTGTACATCTTCCCCATCAAACGTAAATATCACTACCCAATTACCGTTTACATGCACCGAAAAAAAGCCTTTTCTATCACCCTTCAAACTATGAAAATCAAATCCTGGCAAATTCATATCGTTTGGCTTAGTGGCTGCGTCCAGTGCAGCAAGTATGTCTCTTAAATCGTCTACTTGGTTTGGTTGTACTCCTTTGGGATTCTCCCTTCTCATAAAGACGTTTAAGCCCTTTGTGTTTGATCTTCTTTATCATCGCATTGCTTTGCTCCCTTGTTGTGAAGCGCCCTCGAAGTGTAGCGCGTAACGCTACACGCGTCAATGACAGCTGAGGTAGAAACTGCTTAAAGGTGGCATGGCTGACAGTACAGGAGCAGTTGTTCCGCCAACTAGATTGGCCCCGATTGAGGTGAAAAAACGGGTGTGCTCATTAACGTGCTTCTCTCTCATTCCTGCAGTAGAACAGGTTTTAAGGGGGGGGTGCTGTAAAGGGTCGACCTCTAGGCGATCTCCAGCGGCTATACCATGCTCATTGAAGTAGCCAGCGTTTACCTCCAGGGCCATCCAGAAGCGCGTGCCAGCTGGATAACGCGGACAGGCTTCTTTTTCTCTCGTGCAGGGGGCCATGCTGGTGATCGACTGGATCTCTCCGTCATGGTCGAGGAAGGCAATATCAAGCGGTATACGAGTTTGGTACATCCAGAAAGCATGATCGGTTGTCTGCTCCTCATCATAGACGAAGAGCATGCCAGCATCGGGAGCCATTGAGTCACGCTCCATTAGGCCATTGCGACGCTGGCGCGAGGTAGATGCCACCTCAAGCATGAGCGAATATCGGCCTTCCTTAGCGTGCAAAACACCAGAGGAAAATGCAGTGGCCTGTCGAAGAATCATCCCCGTGATTAGAGCAGAGCCAATCAAGAAAAGCGCCAAAATGCGGATACTTTTTCGGGTCGTGGGCCGATCGAATCCCACAAGCCTTTGTTGACGCTGAAACATTATCACCTGGGCTCCAGAATAAAATCAGAATGTCACTCCAAGATAGAGCCGAGGGTGACCGTAACGGTTAGGGTTTGGGGGAACATATTATGCTGGCGACCACATTACTGGTCCGCTGGCTGCGCCATGCTCACTGGGCCAGCCCAGCAGCCGTGCAGCACGCTATTGAATTTTCACACTTAGCAGCCCGGGTAACGCTCCCAGCAGCTAGCGCCAGCGAACTCGGCATCATCCAATGGCACCGATGGCCGCTTTGCTTAGGGGACGATATTGCCTACTGGCGACCAGGGCGAACGGGGCTGCAATGTCAGCGCTTGCCTTATCCAGCGGCCGCTGGACTCAATCGACCACCTACGATGACAACTTCAGCTGCTCGATCAGAGACATCATCTCCCTGGCGTCTGGGAAAGGCGATCTCGTCGGCTACGCCACTCTCGACGCCTATGCTATCGGCGAATGTCGCGAATTGGTTCACAACAACCGTGCCAGCATCGAACCTTTGCCCAACTGGCATGAACTCCGCTTCCATGGCGGTTCTGGCGCTGAAGAGACAGTAGAAGGTTTCAGTTGGCGGCCCTGGGGATACCATCTAAACAACCAGGGTGGCGCCCATCACTTCGCTACAGCTTGTCTGATTGCTGGCTTCCTCGATCCTGAGCTGCGCATAAAAGCTCCCTTGACCAGGCATGAACTGAACACCGAGGTCGCCCAAGTTATTCTCAGCGCCTTCGACATCTTTTGCGAGCCAGAGCACCACACAATGAACGAAGCGTTTATGAAGCGGATGGAGGCTGCGCAGATCCCATTCGCCATCTGTTCAGCACCCCCGCCGCGGCAGGATGGCCATCACCTTTTACTGTTGTCCTGTGAGAACAGCAAAGCCATGGGCGTAGCCGATATATTCCGAGCTTACGGCTGGCTCGATTTCTGCGACCTCTTACGCAAGCAGGCGAAACAACAATAGAAAAAAACTGGGCACATCCATTGGACAGGGCTGACATCAGCTGGTGTTATTGCGGCAGCGCGTAGAACCACCAGGCTGTTAGCGGGCTTTGAAAGTACAGTGATTAGCAACGCATATAAGGAGAATGAACTTGGCCAAGATTAAACACGACGCAGAGGCGTTTCACGCCGAGATAGCTATGCGCGTTAACGTTGAATCTGTGACCGACGCTATTGACGTTATCACTCGTGATGGTGAGCCAGAAACCCTGCTGGCAGTGGTGCGAAGCCTTGTTGATTTTAACGTGTATTACAGCAATCAGAAAAACTATAAGACGTACCAACACGCCTATGCTGCTATCGGTGCTGCAATTGATAAGGCGAACCCAGAGCATCAGCCACTAAACAAACACTGGAATAAATGAATCTTAATAGGGAAATAATATTTATCACTTTGCCTAGGTATAGAAAAGCCCCTGCCAGCCAGTGGAAGGGGCTTAGAATAGATCCTCTTCGTCACACTTCAGTGCTACCGAAAGTGGATGCTACCAACGTTGTGATGATCACAATAACTCTTTCTACGCTAGTGATGGAAGAGCTCAATCAACAACACACGACGAATATTAAGGGTTTGACGGTAGCCAAGCCGTTGTTCTCCAAAGGGCTGAAAAAACGCTCTGCCTTGTCTTTATCGACATTCACGACGAATGAAGTGTCAGTTCTTCATAAACACTGTTGATATTGTCGTCTTCTTTATTACTCGGTTCCGGCTTCGGATACAGAGGTTCGATAAGCCCGTTGGATAATGCTAGTAAATCGCCAAGCTGTTCGTAATCGAAGCTAACGCCATCTGCATTGCGTGTCTCAAGGCGTGAAATGGCATCTGATATAGCGGTCATGGTGTGATCCTCCACCCCTAAAGGAGGTAATGCCTGTATCAGCGGCTGTCCGTTGTCCCAACCGATTTTAATAGGTTGTTTGTGGATATTGACCTGGGTGCCCGCCGGTATGCGGTCAAAAATTGATTCAATATCGTCAGGCAACATGCGTATACAGCCACGGCTTGCACGCATGCCAATGCCATCGGGCTGGTTGGTACCGTGAATTAAATAGTCATCGAAGCCTAAGATAATGGCGTGGTCTCCCAGCGGATTATCGGGGCCGGGCGGGACAACACTTGGCGCGGTTTCGCCGCGTGCTTCAGCTTCACGTTTTACCGACTCAGGCGGGTACCATGCGGGGTTTTTAATGTTCATGGTGGTCTCGGTCACACCGAGAGGGGTATCAAACCCTTCGCGACCAATGCCAATAGGATAGGTCTCAACACGCGGTGTCTCACCGTTTTTGACATCTGGGTAGTAGTAAAGCCGCAGCTCGGCAATATTTATAACGATCCCAGTACGCTCTACATTCGGCAGAATAAAACGTCCCGGAATAGTCACTTCCGTGCCCACCCCTGGAACCCAGATGCTGACCTCTGGGTTTGCACGGATCATCTCCAAATAGCCAAGGTTGTGACGCTTGGCAATATCTATCAAGGTATCGTCGTAATCCTTCCGTGAAGGTGTCAGCCTCTCCGATAATATTGCCTTCCTCAGGTAGCGGGTAATGCCCCTTAGGCCATTCCGTCTCCTGGGTAGTGGCGGGTTGTGCCGACATGGGGACAGGGAGCCATGCCAGAGACGAAACCATCACACTCATGATGAAGCCCATCTGCATTGGCCATGGGAGGAGTCTCTTAAGTATTGCTGCGTTATTTACCGAGAGCATCGCTAGGTTCCTTTTTCATCTAATGCGTCGTTTTTTGATCGAGATAAGTTTAGTTGTAATCCGAGCAGCGTCAGCAAGGCGGCGAGTATCCAAGAGGGGCCACTACCGGTGCGTGTGAAAGGAGTTAGGCCCTGCATCGGGGTCACTTCGCCAGTTAAACTGGCCTGTTCAAACTGTGGGGCACGGGCTGTGACGTGACCTTGTGAATCGATGATGGCCGTCACGCCATTACTGGTAGCTCGAAGTAGGTGACGACCATTTTCTAAGGCACGTAGACGCGCCATTTGAAGATGTTGGTGTGCGCCAATGGAACGCCCAAACCACGTATCGTTGGATACCGTTAATAGCAGCTCGGCATTACGCGCCTGTTGGGCGACGTGGTCGGCGAAAATGATCTCGTAACAGATGGCAGTGCCAATGGTGGTTCCAGCCACGTGTAACGGAGCCTGTCCGTCTGACCCCGGGGTCAGGCGGGGTGCTGGCAAGTCGAAAAAAGCAAGGGTGTCAGCGAGGAGGCTTTGGAATGGCAAATACTCGCCAAAGGGTACTAAGTGCGCTTTCTGGTATTCGCCCTGCACATCATTTAGCCCTATGACGCTGTTATAAGAGCGCCCTTCACTGTCGCGTTGCAAAATGCCGGTCAACAAGGCGGTGTTAGCCCCAGGTCGCACGCTCCTTGCTCCAGTATTCGCTGTGCTTCCTGCTCAAGCATGGGAAGGGCTGCCTCGGGCCAAACGATGAGATCGATGTCCCTTGCTTGCTCTTGTGTCATTGTTGTGTAGATATTGACCGCCTCGCGCTGCCCTTGGGCAGTCCACTTAATGCGCTGATCAAGATTCCCTTGCAGCAATGCCACCTGGATGGGCTTGCCAGCCGGGGTTGTCCATTGGGCAGGCAATAGGAATGGAACGATCCACAAGGCGGCCATTGGGACAAGGAAACCCCAGCGGCGACGCAGTACTTCTACCCCTAACGTACCTGTCAGCGCGGTCATGAGTGACAGCAAGTACACACCACCAACGGGCGCCCATGGGGCTAGTGGAGAATCCATCTGAGAGGTGCCCAGCAATAACCAGGGAAAGCCGGTGAGCAACCAGGTGCGTAGCCATTCGCTCACCACCCACATACCGGCAAAGCTAAGAAAGGCGAACCGTGGCGCCGTGATGCGACGATAGAGCCCAAAGGGAACTGCAAAGAAGAGCGCCAGGACGCTGACAAAAAGAGTGGTGAGGGACATCGCTACTAAGGCCCCGGTGCCACTGAAATCGTGAATAGCAACGAAGACCCACGACGTGCCTGGACCGAACAGGCCTACGCCATAACACCACCCACGCAGGGTGGCCATGGCGGGCGTTAGCGATGCTATTTTCCAATAGACCAGTGCTACGCCCACTGGGCCAAGCCACCATAGGGAAAAACGGGCGGCACTCAAGGTGGTCAGTACCCCAGCGGCTAGCGCTACAACGCAATCTACTATTGGTGAGGAGCGCCCAGCAAAAAGCGTATATTCTTTATCTTTATCGACCAAATCCATACTGTTACTCTGCGCGCTTAAAAGCAGGACTTTCACGCCATAATGCCACTGCGAACATCAATACACCTGCAAACAGCGCGATATCGGCCATGTTAAAGGCGGGCCAATGCCATTCGCCCCAGTAAATGTCCAGATAGTCGACGACGTACCCTCGCGCTAAGCGATCAACGGTATTACCGAGCGCGCCGCCAAGAATCAGGCTGTACGCGCAGGCCTCTACGCGCGACAGGGGTTTGCATAGCTGCACAACCAATACGACGACCACCACCAACGCTAAACCAAGAAAGAAATAGCGCTGCCAACCACCTGCCTCCGCGAGAAAGCTGAAAGCGGCCCCTGTATTACCGGTGTAAACCCAGTTAAAAAACGGTGTTAGCGGAATGACTTGGCCAAACGACATCCGGGCATGCACGATTTCTTTGACCAGTTGATCGGCTAGAGCCAACACGCAAGCAAATGTGAACCATGGCCAACGTCGTGAAGGGCTGTCGTGTTGCGCTGTGCTCATGACGTTGTTTTTCCTTGTGACAGGCCTGTCAATGCGGTACTGGGCGAAAAGCGATAACCCAGCAGTCGCATGGCGTTCAACGTCACTAGGACGGTAGCACCGGTATCGGCCATCACCGCAATCCACATACCGGTAATACCCAGAGCTGTGGTGACCAGGAAAATGGCTTTTAAGCCAAGGGCGAGAACAACGTTGGTTTTCACATTGCGCAGCGTGGCACGAGAGAGGTCTATCAGCTCAGCGATGCCGGTAACGCGGTTCTTGAGCAAGGCTGCATCGGCGGTTTCCAACGCCACATCCGTGCCGCCCCCCATCGCGATACCGACATCGGCTGCCGCGAGGGCCGGTGCATCGTTGATGCCATCGCCAACTTTACCGATGGGGCCACGACCTGCCGCTTGCCAGTCTCGAACATACGCTGCCTTGTCTTCAGGCATGAGTTCGCCGTACGCTTCAATTCCTAAGCGACCCCCAGTGGCAGCGACGGTGCGGGCATTATCACCGCTGCGCATGACAGCCTGTACGCCTAAACGGGATAGCGCCGCTAGGCCTTCAAGGGCATCTTCGCGTGGCTCATCGCGAACAGCGATCAAGCCCACCAAACGCTCGCCTTCGACGAGGAGTGCGAGGCTCTTACCGGCTTCTTCTAACGCGATAATCCGAGCACTGAGACTTACCTCAAGGATGACTTTCTCGTGAAGATGAAGAGGCGTCATTAAGCTCAGCCCGCGACCCTCCACCTGGCCTGAGACACCGCGCCCCGCCAAAGCACGACTGCCGGTGACGGTGGGGAGGTTTAGGCCCGACTGTCGGGCATGCTCAACGATAGCCGTGGCGATAGGGTGACTGGAATCTCGCTCTATCGCGGCGGCGAGCCGCAATACGCTGTTATCGTCTTCCTCAGCAATCCAAGACTCCACATCTGTGACTCTTGGGGTACCCGCAGTGAGGGTGCCCGTTTTATCTAATGCCACCAAGCGAAGCTTACTTAACTGTTCAAAAACGGCCCCCCCTTTGATCAGTAGTCCGCGCCGAGCGCCCGCCGAGAGACCTGCGGCGATGGCGGCTGGGGTAGAAATGACCAACGCGCAGGGGCATGCGATTAACAGCAATGCTAACGCACGGTAAATCGACTCCGACCATGCCATGGTCGATACCAGCGGTGGCACTATCGCCATCAGTAGGGCGAGTAAGACGACGGCGGGCATATAATAATACGCAAAACGATCAATAAAGCGTGCTATCGGTGCCTTGGCGGCCTGTGCTTCTTCAACCAGACGAATAACGCGAGCGATCGTATTGTCATCAGCGCCTCGTGTTACCTCCACCTCCAGGGCGGCATCAAGATTCACTGTGCCAGCAAAAATGTCATCACCAGGCGCTCGCGAACGGGGTATGGACTCGCCGTTTACCGGCGACTCGTCAATGTCGGAGGTGCCCACCAGGATGCGTCCATCGCAGGGTACGCGATCACCGGGCCGCACCAGCACACGCTGCCCGGGTTTAAGTGACTCCGCCGAGACGTCACGCAGCTGGCCATTGTCCATCAGCCTCGCCGTTGAGGGTGTTAAATTTGCCAAGGCTGAGATACTGCGGCGCGCTCGTGAAGCAGCTACCCCTTCGAGTAGCTCACCTACGGCGAACAAGAACACGACCATCGCAGCTTCAGCGGCAGCATTGATGGCCAATGCGCCAAGCGCAGCGATGCACATCAGCATCTCGATGGTAAAGGGATTGCGCATTTTGAGGGCGCCCCAGGCACTCTGCGCAATGGGTATTAAGCCGACTAGCGTGGCCAAAATGAAAGGCATATTACCCAGCGCAGGCCATGCTAAACGAAGCGCGAAGGCCACTATCAGCAGATTTCCTGTGATAATGACCAAGCGCCCTTTAGCGGTTTGCCACCAAGAGGATGAAGCACCAGATGCGCGTGTTTGGCCATCATGGGAAGCCACTTGATAGCCTAGTTCGTTCAGGATGCCCTCAATGGTCTTTCGCGAGGGGGCCCCGTGATCGTGGTGGTGAATCTTCACTGATCCCGTGACCGAGCTTGCCGTTACTTCCTCAATGCCTTCCAGTCGCTCTAGCGCCGATACAACCTTGCGCTCACAACCGCCGCAGTCCATGCCTTCAACACGCAGCGTCAAGACGTTTGGCGCTGTTGTCGGCGTTGATGTTTTCATGGTCCTCTTCTCTCAATGGGCTATGGTTTTGAAGTGAAAACCTTGTAGCAACTATCGCTTCAAGCCCTACGTAAGGAGTTTTACCATGTCGATGATGGGGCAAAGTATCAGCATTGGTGAGTTAGCACGACGAGCCGATTGCAAACCTGAAACGGTTCGTTATTACGAGCGTATTGGGCTGCTGCGCGATGCAACACGAACCGGTGGGGGGCAGCGCCGCTATGGAGACGACGCTGTGCGGCGCTTGACCTTTATTCGTCATGCCCGAGACTTTGGCTTTTCGGTGGAGTCAGTGCGAGAGCTTTTGGCCATGTCAGATCAACCTGATATGCCTTGCCAAGAAGTCGATGCCATCGCCACGCATCACCTAAAGAAAGTGGAGTCCCGCCTTCAACGACTGTCCATACTGCGTGAGGAGCTTCAACGGATGGTCACGCAGTGTGCCGGTGGTAAAGTGGAAAGCTGCCGAATCATTGAGGTCATCAGTGATCATCAGCTCTGTATCACTGAAAAATCGCACGGAGGGGCTCACGACTTAGGTTAGCACTAACGCTACGCCCCACGCCCAATGGTTAGCCCAGCGAAACATCCAAAACCAGCATGAGTACCAATCGATAGAGAGGCCCAGCGTGGCCTTTTTTGGGTGCCCGCTTCGATGAGTTTCGGGAATAATCTCATGACTGATCACATACAACATCGCCCCCGCCGCAAAGGCCAACCCCCAGGGCAGTAGCGCTTGTGACATGCTGATGACTCCAGCGCCTAATAAGCCACCCAACGGCTCAACAAGCCCCGTAAGGGCGGCAATCGTCCATGACCGCCAACGTGAATAGCCCACGCCTAGCAGTGATACTGCTACGGCCAGTCCTTCTGGGGCATTCTGAAGTCCAATGCCAATCGCTAGTGGAACGCCTCCTTCGCTTCCCCCTGCGCCGACGGCCACGCCAACGGCCAGCCCTTCTGGCAGGTTGTGTATCGTAATGGCAATAATAAACAACCAGATACGACGTAGTGAGGCAGCCTCTGGCCCTTCTCGCCCCTGTTCGAAGTGCTCATGAGGTAAGAGGTCGTTCAGTAGTGCGACCATTCCAATCCCTAGCAAGATGGCCGCACAGGCAATGGCAGCAGGTACCACGCTACCTCCGTAACGCAGCTCCGAGGCTTCTAAGGAGGGTATGATCAGTGAGAAGAAAGAGGCGGGTAGCATGACGCGAGCGGCGAACCCCAACGCTAAATCGCGAACACCACGATTCGGTGTTTTGGTAAACAAGACGGGAAGCGCCCCGACAGCCGTCATCAAGCCCGCGGCAAGGCTTCCCAATACCCCCATGGTGACGAGAGAAACCTCTTCCATACCGATTACCTGTCTTGTGGTAGATGAGTGATCACAGCGCTAGGGTTCCATAACGAGGCAAGCACACGTTCACGTTACTAACAATCCATGCAACGTTGCTAAGCACGGGTGGTTACGGCTCGTTAAACGAGATCAAGTCATAAATGGACGCCGTGCCGATAGCTTGTTCCAAGCGATCTCTTGCCTCGTAAAGTGACGCTTGATATTCACCTTGAGTCGGCTGCTCCCCCAACATGATGCGTTGACCTTGACCAAGGGGATCAACAGGCTGGTCATTGACTCTCACTTCGTAATGCAGGTTGGGACCCGTGGCGACCCCGGACGAACCTACCTCTCCGAGCGACTCTCCCGCATTAACTAAATCCCCAACCACTAGCTGTGGAGAGAATCGGCTAAGGTGTGTGTAGCGACTAATGGCCCCTGTGTCGTGTTCCACCTCGATCACCTGCCCGTATCCCCCTTGCCGCCCCATAAAGGATACGCGCCCAGGTGCGGTAGCAATGACTGGCGTTCCCGTTGGTGCAGCCAAATCAATTCCATTATGAGGGCGCACCCCTCCATACACAGGATGTCGCCGATTCCCAAAGCGAGACGTTAAGCGAGCACTAAGCACAGGCAAACGCAACGTGCTTAGCAGGGTATTGCTTTTGAAAAGAGCAACGTCCCCCTTTGGAGTGACCGGCCATATAACCTCTAAGGGCTCTGCCTGATCAGGCAGAGCGGCATAACTGAGGCGTGGTGGCCCAACACGGGTGCCGTCCTGGCGTCGATCTTCCTCCCACACTAATTGAATACGTTCCTTGCCTGAAAAATCCAGCAGTGCTGCGATAAACTCGCTGAGCAGTGTTTCCAGTTTACTGGCGAAACGCGTAGGGACACCTTCTGCTGCTAAAGCCTCGTAGAGGGTGGTATCAATGATGACATCACGCCCAAAGGTTAGGGTATCAACGCTATCAAGCGGTAATGTGCCTTCTTGCTCGCCAGTCGCCTGTAACCTGACAGGGCTAAGTTCAGACGGCGGCACCGAAAGATGCGTTTGCCAATTGGCTTCGGCTAGCAAGGGGTAAAAGCCTCCCAAGCCTAATAACCACAAGCGCTGCATCACTGACCATCCTCTTCCCCAGAGGCCTCCGCTACTTCACTCTCAACGGCATCAATCAGCTCTTGCATACCAAAGGGGTCTAAAGGCTCGCCATTGACAAAAAAGGTGGGTTTTTGCCGAATCGGATGGGCTCTAACAGCCGCCATGTCTTGGTCAATCACCGCCTGCACTTCAGCAGAAGTCAGTTGCTCTTCGGCAGCCGCTAGATCAAGGCCCCCTTGGCTCGCGATATCAAGGATAGCGGATTCATCAAAACTGCCATGCGAGGCCCATTGATCCTGGCGAGCCAGCAGTCTCTCCAGTACCGGTTCAAAGACGCCCTGACGACGAGCGACTTCTAATACTCGAATGGTCTTGTCAGATACGTCGCCGTGGAAAGGAGTGTAGCGCACGATGAGCCGCACTTTTTCTGGGTAAGTTTCCAAAATACTTTTTGTCAGGGGGTGGAAAGCACGGCAGGCTTCGCAAGCCGGATCGAAGAATTCCACAATCGTCACCGGCGCGTCTTCTCGACCCAAAATGGGGGAGTGTGAACGTACCAGTGAGTCCTCGGCCTGGACACCATTCTCTTTTGCTGCCTGAGCCTGCATGTCCAGGAGGGCAGGTTTTGATACGGCGACGATCGCAGCGGTCAGCAATAATGTACCGGCCAATATAAAAGACGCTTTTTTGAACATGTTTCACTCTCTGTCTCAATGATGGGGTGGAAAAGTCGGGTTGAAAAACAAGCCAATCGCTATGGGAGTAAGCCCCCACTACCAACCTGAGCCGGGAGCCGGCCTCGGTCTGTCACTCATGCCCATATAGATTGGCATTTTGATGCGCGTGGTCACTATGCTCAAACTCTAGGCTGGAATGAGCAATACTGAAGCCCATTTTAAGCTGCTCCTTGATCTCTGCTTTGACGGATTCAAGCTGCTGCCAGCCGGTTTCTGTCAGAACCACGTGGCAGTCAAGGGCTGCCATGTTTTCCTGCATCTGCCATAGATGCACATGGTGAATATCCTGGACTCCCTCGATATCTCGTACGGTCTCAACGACTGCCTGCCCGTCAATGTCCGGGGGAGATCCCAGCATTAGCGTACGGATAGGGCCGCCAATTTCAGAGAAGGCTAGGTAAAGAATATGTAGCGCAATCCCTATCGTGATCGCGGGGTCGACCCAGCGCATGTCGTACAGTAAAATAAGCGAACCACCGATAATCACGGCGATGGAGGCAAACGCATCCGATAAGTTATGGAGAAAAAGGGCGCGGATATTGACACTCTCTTTTTGCATTGACCACGTGAGCATGGCGGTAAGGGCATCGACGACGAGCGCGACGCCACCAATAATCACGATCGTCCATCCCTCTATCTCAGGGGGATCGACCATCCGCATAGCGCCTTCGTAAATCAGGTAGACACCGACAATAATGAGGGTGGTGTAATTGATGAGTGCTGCCACTATCTCGATGCGGCCATAGCCAAAGGTCATATGCACATCGGCAGGCCGTCTGGCGATTTTACGAGCAGCAAAGGCAATGACTAATGCTGCCAAGTCAGAAAAGTTATGTAACGCATCAGCGATCAGCGATAGGCTCCCCGCCATAATGCCACCGACGATTTGAGCGATGGTTAAGAGCCCATTGGCCCAAATGGAGATGCTGACGCGCCGGTCGCCAGAGGCAGGATCAATGTGGGGATGATCATGATGATGTCCCATCTGTTACCCTCTCTCGAATTATCTGTTCTTGGTACTATAAAACCTCTAGCAACTAAAGCTTCAACCCTTGAGCATTATCTATTTGCATCGCTGGATTGGGAAGCACGTCCCTAGCTACCAAGGAGCCTTTGTGTGCTGGGCCGAAGGTGATCATGTTTTAGGTGCGGGGCTCAATCCACTTCAACCGGTAACGTCCAATCCACCATGGGTAGATTCATTTATTTTGTCGAGGCGCACCTTGTCTGGTTTGTAATCGTCGTCGCGGGGGGAGGCTTACTCTTTCCGGCCACCGGAATAATGCTTAAGTTCGCGATTGGGCCATTACTGGCATTACTGATGTTGATTATCAGCCTCACATTCGATGCGCATGCAGTGCGCATCGTGTTCCGAAAGCCGTCACGGCAGTTGTTGGCATTGGGGCTGGTCTATGGGCCTATGTCGATTGCCGGGTGGCTAACGGGCCGTCTATTTTTTGGAAGCGGCCCGCTGGCTGCTGGCCCAAACCTTGCTCGTCACGCTGCCGACAGATGTGTCTTCTCCTCTTTTGGTACTGATTGGCGAAAGGCAATGTGGCGCTTGCCGCTGTTTTCAACGCAGTCAACACCGCGTTATGTCCGTTTATTGTTCCCTTCCTGTTTTTATGGCTCACCGGCCTTCAGTTATACGTTCCGCTTGGATCAATTATTCTTGAATTAACACTAATCGTGCTTCTTCCTACCGTGATTGGGGTCAGCTTGCGTACAAGGTTCTCGGCTTTCTTTGCACGGCATGATTCAGCGTATGCAGGGATAGGGTCGATTCTGTATCTGCTGATCCTACTCGCCGTGGTCGGGCCGAATGCCACCACGATCATTGGCTATGGCTGGTATGCGTTTGTGGTTGCGCGCGCCGCCCTGTGCCTCAATTTGATTGGGTACCTGGTAGGTATGTCCTCACGGTTACTCACCTCTGATCGCAAAGAGGTGATTACCTATCTTTTCACGGTCAGTAAAAAGGAATTCAGCATCGCTGCAGCGTTTGTCGCTGTTTCCGGCTTGCCATCAGAGATCGCGATTCCAGCCGCTTTTTTTGCAGTGATTCAAATGATCACTTCGCCCATCGCAGCGAAGATCCTCGCCCGCACTGAAGGGATGGCCGTATCGGCTCTTCGTCAGAAGAGCAACCTGTACACGGGGTGTACAGGTTGCTCTTACCGACAAAACAGACACCGCTACTCATAAAGGTGGCAAATAGTACCTATGCTAAGTCACTGTGACCAATACTGACCTTGCTAAAAGCATTTAACACAGAGGCTTCGCAGGGTATCTGTTCATTTTTGGATTTAAGATGCTTAAAAGTATCAGCGAACCCTGGGAAAGGCCCCGCCAATTTCTGGATGATTTCTTGAACATGTCGCACTTTAGAGAGCATCTGACGCAACCAATTTTCAAATCATCTCGAAACACACCTGGTGCTTAACAAACATCTCATGTAGTACAAGAGGTCTAATTATGTCATCCAAAACCTACTACAGCGTCATAAACGCCTTGTCTTCTTGATCCGTAAAGGAATACACGTCATAGGGCGCTTCCTGAGGCCCTGGCATCCCCGGTGTACCGATGGGCATACCTGCTAGGCCAATGCCGTCTGCATCAGGCTGTTGCTCAAACAGCGCCTGTACGGCTTCCATCGGAACATGGCCCTCAATCCAATACTCGCCGATTTCGATGGTATGGCACGATCCAAGACCATAGGGAACACCCGCCTGCTGCTTGATATCACCCAGCTCGACGTCATCAATAATTGGTGACGTCTACGCCAAGTTCCTCAAGATGGCGGGCATATTCGTCACAACAGCCGCACTGGGGGTTCTTATACAGTGTTGCCTCTGGCGGTAACGCCGCTTGAGCGGAGACCGTCCCAATTAGCATGAAACCCGAGAGCAAAAGTTTGGTGGTCATATGTCGCATTATTTTCAACTCCTTAACGTGAACGACTGAAGAGGTACTTGGCCAGCGACGCGATCGCGAAGCCAATTAATAACAGCATAGCCAGGGGCATCAACCAGTCTAACCACCCCATTGACCCCATAAAAGCAAAGCATTCCGCGTTCATCATGACATCACTCCTGATTTATGCCTTGAGCAAAGATGGCGCTACTTAAGACACTGAGGATTGCAGCCCCACCAATAGCAAAGTTCATCGTGTGCTTAACCATGATATTTCCTCTCATCATGTTGCTGATCGAGACATTGCCTTATCCGATAAAAATGGAAGAAGGCAGAGTTAGCTTTTGTTATAAGCCTACAACCTATAGGTAGCCCAAAGGTTAAAGAAGAAACTGATCCCAAACGCTAGATTTGTCACAGGTCATTTTTTCCGCCATTTTCAGCTCTGTTTCAGGTTGGCACGCTATAACACTGACTCAGTTCCATGAAGAAGAGCGCGTACAAATGCTGCTCAAATACATCGCCACCCAAGAAGCGAAAACCCAGCAGCCAAAGAATCCATGAATGCTCTCTTGGTTCTTTAAGACCAAGATGCCATGTGCCTTGTTCGTCAAATAGGGCACATGAACGATGTCTGAAGGCTCAACCGAATCAGATTTGAAGCCTCCGCGACGAACCATTCAAGCCTATAAAAATATAAGGAAACGGTATGCAAAAGAAGACGACTTCGCTCCCTATTATTCACGCTACCTTAGCAACGCTGCTGCTGTCGCTCGCAAGCCCAGTGCTGGCCCATGAAGGGGGCGCAAGCACTTCGCCTAAGGATGGCGTCACCATTCAGGATTCCCCAGCAGAGATTGGCGCCCAGTGACACTCTTTCGGCTGGGGATTACCAGGTGCGCTGGCGTGGCCTATCGGATGACGGGCACATGATGTCTGACGGTTTTAACTTCTCGGTCGAGCCTTGACCCGTGGTCTGGTGGCCCTCAGTAAATAGCCTTGATGTCTGGACCGTCGCGATGATTCTCGTGGCGGCCGGGGTTTACCTCAGTGCCCTAGTCGCGACGGGAGCCGTGTTGTTTCGTCTAGCATTTCCCCAACTCCCTGAACATGACCGGAGGCACGTCGCCCGCATGGGTGTCCTTGCTGTCTGGGCCGCGATTATCCTGATTCTGTTCCAGTGGCCTTTAGAAGCTGGTTACCTTGGGGGCGGCAATATAGCTGCTGCAACCACCCCAATGCTGCTCGGAATCGTGGTCGATGGCGCGTCCGGGGTCCGACTAATACTGGCGGTAACTGGCTTGCGGCTAGTCCAGGCGATTCAGCTTAATAACTTAGCGCTCTCGAAAACAGCCAACAGCGTGAGCCTAGTAGGCGTGTTACTGGTGATGCTGGCATTCGTGCAGGTGGGGCATACAGTAAACACCCCACGCCTCATTCTGGCTGGCTTGCTGATCGTTCACCTGATGGCGGCAGCATTCTGGGTGGCCTCGCTGTGGCCGCTGTTCCATTTAGTGGGACGGGGTCACAACCAGGACAATACCGCCCACATTCTGACCCGTTTCGGGAAAATCGCCATAAGCGGAGTCGGCTTGTTGGTACTGGCGGGCGTCACGTTGGCCCCGCTGCTAACGGGCGGTCGCACGCCCCTGCTCACCACGGCATATGGACAGTTCTTGATCGGCAAAATATTGATTTCGCGGTGCTGCTGTTATTTGCTGCCGCGAACAAGTGGCTGCTTGTACCTGCCTTTGAGAGCGGCGACGCAACAGCCCCACGACGTTTGCAGCGCAGTATTGCGCTGGAGGTGGTGCTGGTCGTGGTTGTCCTGCTGATTACGGCGGTGCTGACAAGGGGGACATCACCGAATGGGTGACCAACAGGGCAACCACCGTGTAGAGCCGATCCAGAGATCGAACATTAACGGTCGCCTTCTAGTGGGCCGTACACTGAGGTTTAGGCGGATGCTGCCATAGGCATTGCACCAAAAAGACGAAAAGTCATTGCTGCAGTGTTGACACTAATTAGAGAGCAGTATCTAGTCAGGATCCATCATCATATTAGAAATACTGTTGTGCAGCAGATCCTATTATTACGTTAGGTTCAGGCTCGTTTCAGGTTAACCCCGTATAAAGAACAAGTGACAATAACCTCTGAGGTAAATGACCATGCGCAAAAACACTTTAGTAACGTCTTTATTTGCTCTTTCACTAGGCTTAGTAACAAGCGCCACGTGGGCTGCACCTGGCCATGGCGGCGGGGATAGCGGCCTAACTGGGTCTGACGTCGACCGCACGATCAGTCTCGAGGCTCGCGATATGTGGTTCGACCCTGAAGAGCTAGAACTGGCGGCTGGGGAGGTGGTTAAATTTGAAATCACCAACACCGGCAATTTAGAGCATGAATTTGTGATTGGCAGTAAAGAAGCCCATGAAGAGCATCGAAAAATGATGCTAGACATGGCAAATGGCGAAGGTCATGACATGTCAAACATGTCACAAGGTGAAGGCCACGATATGGCCAATATGAGCATGGCAGGCGTCACAATTGCACCTGGTGACACCGGGACTCTATTATGGGGCTCTTCGACGTTGGGTGTGGAATTCGCCACGGTTACAGAGAAGTATTGCACTGGAGATGGTGCTGGTCGCGGTTATCTTGTTGATCACGGCAGTGCTGACAAGAGTGTCATCACCGAATGGGTGACTAACAGGTCAACCACCTTGTTAAGCCGTTCCAGAGCTCGAAATTAACGGTCTCCTTCTTATGGGCCTTACGCTGAGGTTTAGGCGGAGGCTGCCATAGGCAATTGCACCAACAAGACGAAAAGTCATTGCTGCAGCGTTGACTCTAATCAGGGGGTCAGGATCCATCATCATGTTAGAAATGCTTTTGGGTAGCAGGCCATATTTTTACGTTAGGTTCAGGCTCGTTTCAGGTTAACCCCGTATAAAGAACAAGTGACAATAACCTCTGAGGTAAATGACCATGCGCAACATCTCCTTAACAACGTCTATGTTTGCCCTTTCACTAAGTTTGATAACGAGTGCGGCTTGGGCTGCGCCCCGCCAAGGCAGTGGTGACAACAGCCTAACCGAGGCTGACGTTGACCGCACGATCAGCCTTGAAGCTGGCGATATGTGGTTCGACCCTGAAGCGCTAGAAATAGGGGGGAGGGGAGGGGGTTAAATTTGAAATTAATAACACCGGCAATATAGAACACGACTTTGTGATTGGTAGCAAAGAAGCCCAAGAAAAACATCGCCAGATGATGCTAAACATGGCCAATGGCGGAGGCCATGACATGGCAAATATGGCACACGGTGAAGGCCACGATATGTCCAATATGTCAAACGGCGATGGTCACGATATGGCCAATATGAGTATGGAAGTCGTCACCATTGCACCTGGCGAGACTGGGTCTCTATTATGGCGTGTTCCTGATAATGTTAACGCGCTCGAGTATGCATGTAACATTCCCGGCCATTACGAATCCGGCATGTACGGCAATTTTTCTCTCTAATCTGACGTATATCCATGAAACTGTTGCTACTTGAAGATGATGACTTGCTAGCGGAAAGCTTAGCAGAGAGTCTCAAAGACAACGGTTACCTAGTTGATTTGGCCGCTTCCTTGAAAGCGGCCAAGTCGCTGATGGCAACCGAGCATTATGAACTGGCGATCTTAGATGTCGGTTTGCCCGACGGCTCAGGGCTGGATCTGCTCGCCCAGTGGCGCAGGCAAAAACGCGACACGCCTATTTTGATCCTGAAGGCCCGCGATACCTGGGAAGATAAAGTTGTCGGCCTTGAGACGGGGGCCGATGACTATCTTACCAAGCCCTTCCACGAAGCCGAACTGATGGCCCGGCTGAAGGCCTTGCTACGCAGGCAGTCTGGTCAGTTATCTCAAGTGATCACGCTTAACGGCGTTTCGTTGGATGAAGCGGGTCAACGAGTGTGCTTAGAAGGTGAAACGTGGCGTTCGCTCACAGCGACCGAGTTTCGGTTACTGCGCTACTTAATGCTGCATCCTGATCGCATTCACTCTAAAGAGCAGCTACTAGAGCAGCTCTATGCCTTGGATCAGGATGCCGCCGCGCCTAACTTGGTCGAAGTCTATGTCGCCCGTCTGCGCCGTTATCTCGGCAAATCGGTGATTCAAACGCGGCGCGGCCAGGGGTATTTCTTTGCTTCACATTGATCGGCGCAGTTTACGTTTTCGACTACTCGCCTGGCTAGGTGGCGTGGCGCTATTCGTGGTGGTGACGACCTGGCTACTGCATGGCATATTGTTGCAGAATCTTGCTCGGGATTTTTTGGGTGAGCGTCTTCAGCGCGAAGCCGACCATGCCGTCGCACAGCTAGAGCAGGACCAAACGGCTGTCCCGACTGCGCTAGACTCGGTTAGCCAAGGATATCCAGTCTTTCATCATCTCTACGTACCCCGCTTTAACTGCTCGGTCAGCGCTTCCGACCCACAATGGCAGCAACAGCTGGCGCCTCTGCTGGAAGAGAACGGCGATGCTCTTGTGGACGTTAAACATAACGATCAGCACATGCTCGTCTACCGCCGCCATTTTGAGTGGCAGGGTTCTAACGGCGTATTACTGGTGGGTGAGGATTTTTCTCAGGTAGAAGCAGGACTTGCTACCTTGCATTGGTGGGTCGGTGGAATTGCCGCCGTGCTTTTAGGAATGCTCATCATACTCAATATGCTGGCAGTTAACCGCGGCCTCACGCCACTTTGGCAACTGCGTCACCAGCTTGAAGCCTTGCGATCAGGCAAACGTGATCGCTTGTTATTAGTAGCCCCTTCCGAGCTAGATGAATTAGTCGACCAGCTGAACTGGTTTATGGATGATATCGATCATCGATTACAACGCTCGCGGGAATCAGTCGCCAATCTTTCTCATGCTTTAAAAACCCCGCTGGCAGCAATTACCCAAGTACTGCGCGGCAATCGGCCCATTGATGAAAACCGACGGCATAAACTGCTCAGCCGTATTGAAGATATTAACGCTCAGTTAGCTGCAGAGCTGCGTCGTTCGCGTATTGCAGGGCCTAACGCGGGTCGAATGGCGAACGTCACGCGAGATAGTTCACGGCTCATAGAGATGTTCCGCAGCCTTTACCCTGAGCGTATCTCACCTCACCCACTCGGCAGGCGAGAAAGACCTAGTGCCTATTGAGGCTCACGACTTTTCTGAAATAT
Source organism: Vreelandella lionensis (assembly GCF_002087295.1). Taxonomy (GTDB): domain Bacteria; phylum Pseudomonadota; class Gammaproteobacteria; order Pseudomonadales; family Halomonadaceae; genus Vreelandella; species Vreelandella lionensis. The sequence continues at coordinate 21,024 of NZ_MWVI01000060.1, forward strand.
TAGGCATCGTGCTCGATAACGCTGGCAAATGGGCGAATAGGTGCGTTAATTGCGATATTGCCGCCTCCGCTACCACACTCACGCTCACCACTGATGATGACGGTTTCGGCGTTGCAGAAGAAGATCTTTCGCGCTTGGGAGAGCGTGGCACACGATTGGATGAACGCCGTCCCGGCTACGGCTTAGGCCTGACGATTCTTGCGCAGTTAATTGCCCGCTACTCAGGGCACTCGCGCTTTGAGCGTAGTCCACTGGGTGGACTGCGCGTTACGGTTACGTTGCCTCTTGCAGTTGAAGTGATTAATTAATCACTATTCAGCTTTGATTCAGCTTCTTCCATCAAGATGGTGCCATTCATCATTGATGGGAGTTACACATGGCACGCTCAAGCATCATTTCTCACCCGCTTTCTCGCCGGCAGGTCCTAAAAGGCGGCGCTGCCCTAGGAATAGGTTCCGCTGCGGCAATGGGATTAACCCCCGCCTGGGCAAACCCCTGGGGCCGCAGCAATGTCTACGCGCAGGGCGTTGAAGAAGGGCCCGAGGTATCGCTGGAGAGCCGCCGTGAATCGTTGCCTATTGACGGACAAGAAGCCCAACCAATTACCATTAACGGTACCAGTCCTGGC
>NZ_MWVI01000061.1 GCF_002087295.1 Vreelandella lionensis
CCGGGTTGGCAAGAGGGTTTTGAAAAAAAAGCCGCAGACGATGCCAAAGGCAAGTCTGCCGCAAACCACCGATCAGTACCCTGACCAGAGAGTGCCTGGTAAACGCCTAGGCTTAAATCTCAAAGCCCAAGCCAAAATCTTCGCTTGAGATGGCCATTAAGCTGCCCGCTCCCGCTTGGATCATTGCCGCGTGCGCTTTGGTACGCGGTAACAAGCGCTGGTAATAGAACCGCGCTGTATTCAACTTTGCCTGATAGAAAGCGGCATCATCACCGTCCTGGGAGGCAGCCGCCTGCTTGGCAGCACGTGCGAACAGGTAAGCAACTGTCACATAGCCTGAGTACATCAAGTAATCGACGCTGGCAGCCCCTACTTCTTCACGGTCCTGCATCGCTTTCATACCGATGCCCATGGTGAGCTCGCCCCACTCGGCGTTCAGCTTAGCCAGCGGCTCAATAAACTCTTTTAATGCGGAGTTATCCGCTTCTGCTTTGCAGAACTTGTGAATCTCTTTGGTGAATACCTTCAGCGACTCACCTTGACTCATCAGCACTTTGCGCCCCAGCAGATCAAGCGCTTGAATACCGGTCGTACCTTCATAGAGACGTGTGATGCGCGCATCGCGCACCAGTTGCTCCATGCCCCACTCCTTAATAAAGCCGTGACCACCAAAAATCTGCACGCCTTCATTGGTACACTCGAAGCCTACTTCCGTCAGGAAAGCTTTGACGATGGGTGTTAATAGACCGAGCAGCGTCTCCGCTCGCTCTTTCTCCTCGCCCGGCGCGCCGTGCTCAACAATATCGAGCATTTGAGCGGTATACAGCACTAGCATGCGGCCGCCTTCGGCAAAGGCTTTTTGTGTCAGCAGCATACGGCGTACATCAGGGTGCACAATAATAGGGTCAGCGACTTTATCCGGCGCTTGTACGCCAGACAGCCCACGCATCTGTAAGCGGTCACGGGCATAACTTAGCGAGTTTTGGAAGCTAGCCTCCATCAACCCTAAGCCTTGGATACCCACGCCTAAGCGAGCCGCGTTCATCATGGTGAACATGCAGGCCAGGCCTTTATTCGGCGCGCCAACTAGATAGCCCGTTGCGCCATCAAAGTTCATGACGCAGGTAGCGTTACCATGGATACCCATTTTGTGCTCAAGCGAACCACAGCTGACGCCATTGCGCTCGCCAGGGTTGCCCGCAGCGTCCGGCAAAAATTTAGGCACAACGAATAGCGAAATACCTTTAGATCCTTCAGGAGCATCTGGAAGTTTGGCCAGCACGAGATGGACGATGTTCTCAGCGAGATTGTGTTCACCGGCCGAGATAAAGATTTTGGTACCCGTAATGTGATAAGCACCAACTTCAGCGGGCACTGCACGGGTTTTGATCAAACCCAGGTCAGTACCGCAGTGCGGCTCCGTCAAGCACATGGTGCCAGTCCAAACACCTTCTACCAGCTTGGTGAGGTATGTCGCCTTCTGCTCGTCGGTACCGTGATGACGCAGCGCATCCGCCGCACCATGTGACAAGCCCGGGTACATACCCCACGCTAAGTTAGTAGCGCAGATCATTTCAGAGAGCATCATCGCCAATGAGTGCGGAAGGCCCTGACCACCTTGCTCAGGATCTGCCGCCAAGCTCGGCCAGCCGCCTTCAACATACTGCTGATAGGCTTCTTTAAACCCTTTAGGAGCTTTCACCTCGCCCCCTTCCAGCAAACAACCCTCCTCATCACCGCTTTGATTGAGAGGTAGCAGCACCTCACGAGCAAAGCGACCACCCTCTTCCAAAATAGCACTCACGACATCTGGCGAAGCATCTTCACCATTGGGTAATGCGGCGTAGTGGCTTGGGTAATCAAACATTTCGTCCATCACGAAACGCATGTCACGCAGAGGGGCTTGATAGCTGGGCATGTCACTTCTCCTAAACAGGGGGCCGAAAGGGCTGGGCTTCACCAACGCCTTTCAAACACATGTTTGAAAACTAGCGCGCTCACACAATCCAGTCAAGCAGTCGTTTGAATTAAGCTAAAAAACCGACTACGACTTTGGTCACCACAAATACAAGCACCTGTTTTAAATACAAAAAAGCCTGCTCGAAATATGAGCAGGCTGACCAAGAGCGGTATGCTTAAAGCGGCTTACTGCATGCGTATTCCACCGTCCAGACGAATCACCTCTCCATTAAGCATGGAGTTGGTAATGATTTGCTCTGCTAACAGCGCAAACTCTTCAGGTTTCCCCAAACGCTTGGGGAAAGGCACTGCAGCAGCTAATGCTTGGGCGGCCTCATCAGGAATCTCGCTCATCATTGGCGTCTCAACCACTCCAGGGGCAATGGCCATAACGCGAATGGCATGTCGGGACAGTTCTCTCGCCGCTGGCAGGCTCATTCCCACGACCCCCGCCTTAGAGGCGCTGTAGGCACACTGCCCCACCTGCCCATCGAACGCCGCAATAGACGCTGTGTTGATAATCACACCACGCTAACCGCTATCACCGGGCGGGTTTTTAGCCATCGCAGCGGCCGCTAGCCGCATCACATAAAAAGTGCCAACTAAGTTGATATTGACCGTGCGTGCATAGCTGTCAAGGTCGGCAGGATTGCCTTCTCGATCCACTAACTTGGCGACGCTCACCACCCCCGCACAGTGAACCACCCCAGAAACCCCCCTTTCGCCACCCACGCCACCGCCGTATTCACCGCCTGCTGCATATCAGCGGCAGAGGTGATATCAGCGACACAGGCTTTAGCCTGAGCACCCAGCTGTTCTGCTAGATTCAACACCCGATCACTCATATCGCACAGCACTACATTGGCACCAGCGTTTACCAGCCGTTCTGCCGTGGCCGCACCAAGACCTGAGGCAGCGCCAGTAATCAAAAACGTACGATCCTTTACCTGCATAGCACTCTTCCTATGAATTATGAGTTATCGCGCACTTGCTCTGCCGCTTGGGCACGCAGCTTAAAGCGCTGAATCTTGCCGCTGGGGGTTTTAGGTAGCTCATCGACAAACTCAATCACCCTGGGGAAAGCGTGGGTAGAGAGCCGTTCGCGCACCTGCTGGCGAATCTCTTCCGCCAGGGCATCGCTGGGTTCGAAGCCGTCGCGCAAAACGATGTAAGATTTAATCACTTCGCCGCGAATCTCGTCCGGCTGCCCCACCGCGGCGGATTCCGCCACCGCTGGATGTGTCATCACACTATTTTCAACGTCTGTCGGTCCCACCCGATACCCTGCAGTAGTGATGATGTCATCGTCGCGGCCTGCAAACTGGAACGAACCATCTTCATTGCGAATCACCACATCGCCGGTCAGGTAGTAACCGTTAACGAAGGGGTCTTTCTCCTGCCAGGTATAGCCTTGGAAAAAGTGGGCGGGTGAATTCTTGATATCCACCGCTAAAACACCAGGCTCACCGGGCGGCAGCTCGTTATATTCCGCATCAAGAATGGCCAGCCGGTAGCCTGGCATAGGAACGCCCATGGCCCCCACGTGTTTTGGGTGCTCAAGAGAGTGGTGGTTATTACAGGTCATCCCGGTTTCCGTTTGGCCGTAATGATCCATCACCGGGCAACCCAGCGATCTTTCTACCCAGGTAACAACCTCCGTGTTCAGCGGCTCCCCAGCAGAGCTGGCTGCTCGCAGCGTTAATGCTTGATGGGCGTCATCAAACAGGCCAGACGCTTTCATCAAACGGTATGCCGTAGGTGCCGCTGCAAAATTGGTGATGCGGTGGCGCTTCATAAATGCCAGCGCACCCTCTGCACTGAACCCTGCTTCACAGAAATGGGTTGTAACACCCAGTAAGAGCGGCCCAGCAATAGCGTAATAGAGACCATAGGCCCAGCCAGGGTCCGCCATATTCCAGAAGCGGTCATCTTCACGAAGATCAACCGCCAGCTCCATATAGAGCGCAAATGCGGTCATACCCGATAACGGCACCGCTACCCCTTTGGGCTTGCCCACCGTGCCGGAAGTAAACATCTGTAGAAACGGCTTATCCGGCGACAATCTAGGCGGCCTGTCGCTCATTGACGTATACGTCAACGCAGCCTGCCAGTCGTGATCGTTAGGGTGCTCTCGGGTTGCGCCGCCCACCGCCAATACCGGTGGACACTGGCTCAAACCATCGAATTTATAGCGGTTTACGCGATCGGTAATCACCAGCTTGGTGTCTGCTCGGCTAAGCCGATAATCCACGGCGTCCGGCCCAAACGCAGTGAACAGCGGCTGGTAGACGGCCCCAATGCGCCAGGTTGCCAGCACGGTAATCAGCAAATTGACCGAACGGGGCAACATGCAGGCAATTCGATCGCCCTCACCGAGCCCTTGGCTTTTGAACCAGCCCGCTAATTGGCCGCTCTGCTGATCAAGTTCAGAATAGGTCAGCGTATGGGTTTGGCCCTGGGTATCTTCATGCACTAGCGCCAATACATCACCACGCCCTTGGCGCACATGCCGGCCACAACAGGCGTCAAAGGCGTTTAAATATCCATCCTGATGGTCGTCAAGCTTGGCGACGACGCTATCAACCGAAAAGCTTTCAAGAAAACTCGAATACGGGGGAAGTGACGTGGATGTTGCTGTCATGACGGCTCTCTTATGTTGTTGGTCGTGAGCACCCGGACAGGCAGGATTCAACGTAGTGTTGGCATTATTGTGCGTTTACGTTAACGGAAACCTACCGATAGACCAACGCTAAAAGCATTTCCCAAGAGCGCAAGCCACAAGCGCGGCTATGAGGTTAGACGTTGGTCGATTGGGAAGAGACAGCGCCAAGCATTAGCGCGACAGGATCATTGCCACAAGCTCATCAGCAAGGTCGTCTGGGGTGCGCGGGCCGTTGGGGTCATACCAACGAACGGTCCAGTTCAACGCGCCTAAAATAAAGCGGGAAACGAGGAAGCGGTCGCCATGAATCAACCCTGCCGCCAGAGCGTCATCAATCACCTCAACCCACATCGCCTCATAAGCATCGCGTAGGTGGCTAAGGTGGGCGCTGGCGGCGGGGTCTAAACGCCGCCATTCAAACAGCGCCACCACGTGAGCATTACGATCTGCAAACAGCGTTTCCAGGTGCGCCCTTGCCATGGCATGCAGCCGAGCTTCTGCACTGTCGGGGCAAGATTGCAACGCGGCTTTTGCGATGCCTAGTGCGTTCTGGGTGCCCTCCTCAATCACTGCTGCCAGAATTTCCTGCTTATCTTTGAAGTGATGAAACAGGCTGCCGGACTTGATGCCCATTTCCTGGGCCAACATGCGCACCGTGGTGCGATCAAAGCCCTCTTGGACGAATAGCTGAGCTGCTAAGCGCGTCAATTCCTTGCGGCGAGGAGATGCATTCATTACATTCATGTCATTTACACTAGCGCTTGCTTGGTTACTTAGGAGAAGACCACAGCCCCGCGAATGGGTCAACGCATCGCTAATCACTCAGCCAGATAATCACAAAAAATCTATCAGGAGATAGACAATGAGTAGCGCTACCGACGTCGTCTTTTTATCCGCCGCCCGCACCCCAATGGGCGGTATGATGGGCAGCCTTTCCAGCATGAGCGCCCCCGAACTTGCCGCAGTTGCCATCCGTGCCGCTATTGAACGCGCAGGTATCGACGCTGCCGCTATTGAAGAGGGCATCATGGGCTGCGTTTTGCCTGCTGGCGTTAAACAGGGCCCCGCACGCCAGGCGATGCGCCAAGCAGGCATTCCCGATGCCAACGGTGCCACCACCATCAATAAACTCTGCGGGTCAGGCATGAAAGCCACCATGCTCGCGCATGATTTGATCAAGGCCGGTAGCGGAGAGATTTTATTAGCAGGCGGCATGGAGTCTATGTCGAATGCGCCTCATGTACTCACTAAGGCACGCGGCGGCTATCGACTGGGCCACGGCGAGCTCAAAGATCATATGTTCCTGGATGGCCTTGAAGATGCCGAAACCGGCAAACTGATGGGCGTCTTTGCGCAGGATGGTAGCTACAGAGCGCGGCTATACCCGCGAGCGGCTAGACGACTTCGCCATTGCTTCGCTTGAACGAGCGATGGCCGCCACCAACAATGGCGATTTAGACGCCGAAATGGCCCCTGTCACGGTCACCACGCGCCAGGGCGACACCGTTGTTTCTCACGATGAACAGCCCTTCCAAGCCAAGCTGGATAAAATCCGTCAGCTGCGCCCCGCGTTTGCAAAAGATGGCACCATCACCGCTGCCAACGCCAGCTCTATCTCCGACGGAGCGTCGGCCCTGATTCTTGCCAGCCAAGAAGCAGCCCAGCGTCACGGCATCAAACCGCTGGCCAGAATGCTAGGACATGCCACTCACTCCCGTCATCCAAGCGAATTTACCATCGCCCCTGTAGGCGCAATTGAAAAGCTGATGAAAAAGCTTGGCTGGGGCGTTAACGATGTCGATCTGTTTGAGATCAATGAAGCTTTCGCCGTCGTGACCCTCATGGCCATGGACGACCTGGGTTTACCCCATGAGAAGGTGAACGTGTTTGGCGGTGCTTGCGCTCAAGGCCACCCTATTGGCTCCACCGGCTCACGTATTATCGCCACGCTAATTCATGCCCTGCGCACGAAAGGCGGCAAACGCGGTATTGCAAGCCTTTGCATTGGCGGCGGCGAAGCCACCGCCGTTGCCGTTGAGCTCATGGATTAAACACTCACCGCAGCATCACACAGTACAATTCCCATCCGCGTCTTGGCAGCCACTATGCCAAGGCGCGCATATCTTCTTTATGATCGCGATCACTCGATTCAGCGCTTGCCATTGCCTGCCAATCCAACTGCTCCAGAGGCTGCTCCGCCTCTTCGTCATCATGTACGTCAGGTACTGGGGCCTCCTCAACAATACGGAACTGCCCCGCATACTCACGCATCTGCAGCGCTTCTTGGGTTAACCCCTCGGCGCTTTGTGCCGTTTGGTTGACCAGGCGCATCGTATCTTGAGTCGTCGCGTCGATTTGCGTGACAGCAACGTTCACTTCTTCAATACCGCGACGCTGCTCTTCAGAGGCTTTGGCCATTTGAGCCATCAAGTGCTCAACCTGAGTCGCCGCTTGCATGATTGCCCGAGTGTGCTCGCCTGCCTGTTGAGAAAGTTCGCTACCCTGCTCAACGCTTTTACTGGAGGCCTCAATACGTGCACGAATATCGTGAGCAGCATCGGCACTGCGCGTTGCCAGCGCCCTAACTTCACTAGCCACTACAGCAAATCCGCGTCCATGCTCGCCAGCCCGCGCCGCCTCTACAGAGGCGTTCAATGCCAAAATATTGGTTTGGAACGCAATGCTTTCGATCACCTTGATAATGCTTTGAATTTCTTCGGAGTGCTCGTTGATAGACTGCATGGTGGCAATAAACTGAGCGATCACTTCATCGCCCTGCTGCGCTTTATGAGACACGTCGGTGGTAGAGCGATTTACATGCGCTGCGCTTTCCGCGTTTTGATTCACCGTCGCTGTGAGCTGCTCAAGGCTCGCGGCCATCTGCTGAAGCGCCGATACTTGAGAATCGGTTTGTCCAGCCAACTGCTGGCTTTGTGTTGCCATGGCTTGGCTATCGCTATACACCTGCTGGCTGCTGTTATTGAGGTGATTCACGGTGGTGGTTAACGAGCGCTGCATATTCGCCAGCTCGCTAAACAGCAGGCCAATTTCATTATTGGCGTGCGCTTCCACCGGGGAGGATAAATCGCCCTTGGCAATACGCTTGAAGTGTTGAGTAATAACCCGCAGCGGCCGCAGCACGTTACGACGTACCCCCCACACCACCACGCCTACCACCAGCAGCGCCAGCACGACGACCCCAACTACGCCCATGAAGAGCAGCGATGAGACGTTCTCGAAACGCTCAGACAAGCCAGCGCCACGGGCCACCGAATAGCCGTAAAACGCTTCTGCGGTGTTAACAAACTGCTGACTGCTATCATCAACCCGAGATTCGCCAGAAAGAAAGCCGCGCACATCGCGCTCTTCTAGCATCATCATCTGCAGGCTAAGGTTGTTATTTACCAGGGATTGAAAATTGCTCGCCAACTGGCCGACCAGCTCGGGCTGCTCCCCCTCCGGAAAGCTCGCTTGGAAAGCTTCAAAATGCGTGGCCGCCGATGCCAGCAACCGATCCGACTCTTCCAGAAGCGGCTCTGGACGATCAAACGAGGGAGTGCGAATCAGCTCAGCTGCCCGATTCATCTGTACCCTGGCACGCAACAGCTGTGTGTAAGCGCTATTTAGCTCGCGCACCTGAGCCATGTCGCGCTGCTGCATCGATGTAAAGGCATCGCGGCCAAACTGGTTGGCAAAAAGCCCTAAGCCACCAATGGCGAGCACAAGGCCAGTAAAAGTCACGAGTACCAGCGTCCAACTCGCCTTGACGCTTAAATTATTGATAAATTTCATGGTGCACCCCGTCGAGATAGAAATGATCAGCTTTTTTGCAGCGGTAGCCACAGCTGTAAACGTCGGCGGATCTCGAACAGCGCCTGCTCGTAAGCGTCCAACTTACTGATCAGACGAGGGTCACGGATGTCCCAGAATAGAATTTCGCCTGCTTTCCCTTGCCAATCGCGGCACGCCTGCTGAGCTTTGTCACACAGCACGATCACTACGTCGAACGTTTCGTTCTCGAACTGATCCAGCGACTTACTGTGCAGCCCATCTGTCGAAAGACCCTGCTTTTTTAAGGCTTCAAGGGTTAGCGCATGGGGCTCATCGGGTTCAGAGCCTGCACTGAAGGATTCGAAGCGATCACCGGCCATATGGCGAAGTAGCACTTCTCCCATGAGAGAGCGCGCAGAATTGGCATTACAGAGAAAGAGCACGCGACGCTTCGACATAAATAAACAACCTCTTATTTAATTTTACAGCCCAACCATACACCCAGATGATGACGGCAATATTGCAACCTGAACGGCCTGCTAGAAATATACGATAAAACATATATCATAAGTGTTATTGATCGCATTTACTCACTAAGGAGCCCTCATGGCCCTACTTGAGGATTTACCCAACCTAGACCCTGCACTCTTCCGCACGCCCAGTCTAGACTCGTTAGGGCTGCCGTCCTCTACCAAACCTGCCCCTAAGATTTTGCTGCTGTACGGATCCCTACGCTAGCGCTCATTTAGCCGCTTGGCGGTCGAAGAAGCCGCCCGCCTGCTGAACGCGATGGGCGCTGAAACACACATTTTTAATCCGCGCGGCCTGCCGCTTCCTGATGCCGAAGATGCCGAAGATGCCGAAGATGCCGAAGATGCCAGCCATCCTAAGGTGGAAGAGCTGCGCTCCCTAGCACAGTGGGCAGATGGGATGGTGTGGTGCTCGCCAGAGCGTCACGGGGCGATGACAGGCATTATGAAAGCACAAATTGATTGGATACCCCTGGCGTTGGGCGGCGTACGCCCTACCCAAGGCAAAACCCTGGCCGTGATGCAGGTCTGCGGTGGTTCACAATCTTTTAACACGGTGAACCAGCTGCGCATTTTGGGCCGCTGGATGCGCATGGTGACGATCCCTAACCAATCGTCCGTACCCAAAGCCTTTATGGAGTTCGATGACAACGACCGCATGAAGCCATCGCCGTTTTATGATCGCATCGTGGATGTCATGGAAGAACTCGTAAAATTCACTCTACTGGTACGAGAGCGCAGCGACCTGCTCACCGACCGATACTCAGAGCGTAAAGAGAGCGCCGAAGAGCTCTCCAAGCGCGTTAACCAGCGGGCCATCTAATCAAGGAGCGAGCATGTCACATCAGGAGAAAGCAGCCCCCAGCAGTGCTGACATGGGGCTTTTCGAACGCTATCTGTCGCTTTGGGTCGCCGCGGCGATTGTGGCCGGTGTTGCGTTAGGCCAGTGGGCTCCCGCCATTCCCGAGGCTCTTTCACACTTTGAATACGCGCAGGTGTCGATCCCGATCGCCGTACTGATATGGGCGATGATTTTTCCCATGATGGCGCAAATTGACTTTAGCGCGATCGCTGGCGTGCGCCGCCAGCCAAAAGGGCTGGCCATCACCACCACGGTGAACTGGCTCATCAAACCCTTCACCATGTTTGCCCTGGCATGGCTATTTTTTATGGTGATTTTTAAACCTTGGATCCCTGATGCGCTGGCCAGCCAGTACCTTGCGGGGGCCATTTTGCTGGGCGCTGCGCCCTGCACGGCGATGGTCTTCGTCTGGAGCTACCTAACGCGGGGCGATGCGGCCTATACGCTGGTACAAGTCGCCCTCAACGACCTCATCATGCTGTTTGCCTTTGCGCCGATCGTTGTCTTGCTGCTGGGTATTTCCAATATTCAGGTACCCTGGGATACGGTGCTACTGTCGGTAGTGCTCTACATCGTCATTCCCCTGGCGGCAGGCTACCTCACGAGGAAAACCCTTATCGCTAAGCGCGGTGCCCAGTGGTACGACAACGTCTTTATGAAGCGCATTGGCCCGGTCACGCCGATGGGTCTGATCATTACGCTGGTCCTGCTTTTCGCGTTTCAAGGCGATGTCATTCTGAACAATCCACTGCATATCGTATTGATCGCCATTCCGCTAATTCTGCAGACGTTTTTGATCTTCTTCATTGCCTATGGCTGGGCGAAAGCGTGGCGCGTGCCGCACACTATTGCTGCACCTGGGGCGATGATTGGTGCCAGCAACTTTTTTGAGCTTGCCGTGGCCGCCGCCATTGCGCTGTTTGGCCTGCAATCGGGCGCTGCTCTAGCAACGGTGGTGGGTGTACTGGTAGAGGTACCGCTGATGCTGGCCCTGGTGCGCATTGCCAATAACACGCGTCAGCACTTCCCTACTCATGCTTAAGGAGCCTGCTTGATGGCGCACTATTTGATTTTTCTCGGCTCGACCAGAACGTCAACGCCTCCCGCGCCCGCCCGCCTGGGCGAGCGGGTAGCCAAAGCGTGCTTGCAGTTACTCAGCGCACAGCGCGATACGACGGCGGAGATTATTGACCCGCTCTCACTCGATTTGAGCGGCCCGTTTAAACCGCATTTTGCCTACTCCGCCTCTACGGTTCCGGATGATCTGGACGCCCTGGCAATAAAAATTGATCAAGCAGATGGCTACGTCATGGTCAGCCCTGAGTACAACCACGCCATGAGCCCAGCACTGAGTCATTTACTGAATCACTTTGGCGCGTCGCTATTTGCGTTTAAACCCAGCGCCATCGTCACCTACTCCATGGGCCAGTGGGGCGGCACCCGCGCTGCGGTGAATATGCGTTCGTTTCTATCTGAGCTGGGCTGCTTGCCTGTCTCAGCGATGATACATATCCCAAAGGCTCATGAAGCCCTCGATAGCGATGGGCAATTTCGTGCAGAGCAAGAGCGCTGGGAAGGCTATTTTGGCCGCACGCTAGCACAGTTGATATGGTGGGCAAACGCGGCCAAAGCGCACAAGGCCAAGCAAGATCCTACTAGCCTATCGCCAGCTATTAACCAAACACCCTCTCAGCGTGACGCCCCTTAATGTCAGTCACTATCTACCACAACCCCAACTGCGGCACATCGCGCAACACGCTGGCCATGATCAAAGCCTCAGGGGAAGATCCTGACGTGATCCACTACCTGGAAACGCCGCCCAGCCGAGAGCGGTTGGTAGCGCTGCTGGCGATGATGAAGCTGCCACCGCGAGAACTGCTGCGCCGCAAAGGCACGCCTTACGATGAGCTCACATTGGATGACCCTACGTTAAGCGATGATCAGCTTATCGACGTCATGCTGGCACATCCGATCCTCATCAATCGCCCTATCGTTATCACACCCAAAGGCGCAAAACTCTGCCGACCTTCCGAACAGGTATTGGCGCTGCTGAAGCGGCCAGTGGCGCACTTTGTGAAAGAGGATGGTGAGCATGTTGACTACCCACCCACGTAAGAGGCGCTCAAGAAGCGATGGACCCGATCATTGAAATAGAAGAAAAAGCTGCCGCTTTTATCAAGCAACAAGGGGGCGTGGTCACGGTACGGTTTTCACCCCGTCACGGCTGCTGCGGAGGCACGTCGCGCATCGCCATCGCCGAGACGTCTGCCCCCAAAGAGACCTCAACGTTTGAATGCCACCAGCTGCAAGGAGCGACGCTCTGGATAGCCCCGGAGCTTACCCATCAGGGCTTACGACTCCGGGTGGAAGGGTGGTGGAAGCTGCAGCGGCTATTCGTCGATGGTGCCCCGCTACGCGCTGGGCACTAGGACACGCCCGCGCCGTGAATCGGCATGGTGCACATCGCTCACGCTGCCTGCTTAGGCAATGCAAGGGCCATCATAGAGCTTGCCGCCACCAAGGCAGCCGCCACCCAAAGGCAGGCACTCAGGCCGTATTCCATGTAGAGCCACCCGGAGAGCAGCGTGCCGACCAAGCGCCCCATGGCATTGGCCATATAGTAAAACCCTACGTCCATCGAGACGCCGTCAGCGCGGGCATAGTGAACGATCAGATAACTGTGCCAACTGCAGTTCACGGCAAACAGCACGCCAAACGCCAACAGGCCCACCACCAGCCAGCCCACCTGCGCCAAGGGAAGTAGCGCTAGCACAATGGCCAAAACGGCCAGGGCGGCGGCCCAGCCAGCGGTGATGGTTCTCGCATCGCCTTTTAGTAAGGCAGTGAGCTTCGGCGCTTGGGTTTGCACTCCGCCGTACCCAATAATCCAAGCCGCTAATAGACCGCCCACGGTCCAGTGGCTCCAGCCGTGCTGATCATAAAGAAAGACCGGCAGCGCCACGACAAACCACACATCACGAGAAGCAAACAGACAAAACCGCGCGGCAGAGAGCACGTTGATAGCACGGGATTTTGAAAAGATCTCGGAGAACTTGGGTGTGACTTTTTGCTTGCCCAAATCCGCCTTGAGGCGCCAGAGCGATAGTAGCAGCACAGCACCCAGCATGATGGCCATGGCAATGACCGCCCCACGAAAGCCAATCAGCGTGAGCAGCACACCGCCAACAAAAAAGCCCAGGCCTTTCAGGGCATTTTTAGAGCCGGTCAACATAGCGACCCAGCGGTATAAGGCGCTGTTGGCATTGGCACTCGTGGCCGGCACCAGCACCTTCACGGCGCTTTTAGCGCTCATTTTATTGAGGTCTTTGGCAATGCCCGACAGCGCCTGGGCGGCCATTACCCACACAACGGTCAACATACCAGCAGGGACCATTAGCATGGCGAGCGCCACAATTTGCAGCCCTAGCCCCACATTCATAGTGCGGTTCAAGCCCAGTCTCGCCCCTAGCCAGCCGCCCACCAAGTTCGTTACCACACCAAACGCTTCATAGAACAGAAACAGCATGGCGATTTGCAGCGGCGAGTAGCCGAGCTGGTGGAAATACATTACCACCAGCATCCGCAGCGCCCCGTCGGTAATGGTGAACGCCCAGTAGTTGCCGGTAATCAGCATGTACTGGCGCACCTCGAACGGTAGCGCCCTGACTTTATCCAGCAGCGATTCAGCCACGGCCAACCGGCTCCCCACCCACCATACGTGCCAGCTCGGCGGTACGATTGGCGTAACCCCACTCGTTGTCGTACCACGCGTAGAGCTTTAACTGAGTGCCGTTCACCACCATGGTAGAGAGGGCATCAATAATTGAGCTGCGCGGGTCGGTGCGGTAGTCGATCGATACCAGCGGGCGCTCTTCATAGCCCAGAATGCCTTTGAGGGGGCCATCGGCGGCAGCCTTGAGCACTTGATTCACCTCCTCGACGGTCACTTCCCGCTCAAGCTCGAACACCATATCGGTGAGAGATGCGTTAGCCAGCGGTACGCGAATCGCGTGGCCGTTTAGCTTGCCTTCAAGCTCAGGAAAAATCGCCGTAATGGCTTTCGCTGAGCCCGTGGTGGTGGGGATTAGGCTCATACCGCAGGCGCGGGCCCGGCGCAGGTCTTTGTGGGGTGCATCCAAAATGGTTTGGGTATTGGTAATGTCATGCACGGTGGTCATGGAACCGTGACGAATACCAAAATGCTCAAGAATCACTTTGACGACCGGCGCTAGGCAGTTAGTGGTGCAGCTAGCGGCCGTGACAATACGGTGCTTGGCTGGCTCAAACAGGTGGTCGTTCACACCCACCACCACATTGAGCACGCCCTCCTCTTTCACCGGCGCACTCACCACTACGCGCCCAACGCCTTGATCCAGGTAGGCCTGTAGCTTGTCGGTACTTTTCATTTTACCAGAGCACTCGATGACCACATCGCAGCCCGACCAGTCGCTCTCTACAATGGTTTGATGGGCACTAAAGGCCACCTCATGACCATCAATGACAATAGCATCCTGACGCGCCGTCATGCCCTGCCCTGGCATCCATTGGCCGTGGACGGAATCAAACTCCAATAAATGGGCAAAGGTGGCCGCATCACCACCAGGGTCGTTAATACGCACCAACGCCACCTCGCCTGCCGCCACCTGCGGCCAAAGGCTGCGCAGCGCTAAACGTCCAATACGGCCAAATCCGTTAATACCGATGCGAAGTGACATAGGTCGACCCTCCAAATGTGCAATAAAGCCAAAGCCTATCGCTTATATACGAAAAATCATATATTGGTAGATAAAAAAACGCTGCTTGGAGGCCCGCTACGGTAGCGGGCCAACAAGCAGCGATCTATTTAGCCGTAACGGCCAGAAATATAGTCTTCGGTTTTCTTCTGTGCCGGGGTCGAGAACATCACTTTCGTGTCGTTATACTCGATGATTTCACCCAGGTGGAAGAACGCCGTGTAGTCCGCCACGCGCGCCGCCTGCTGCATGTTGTGCGTCACGGTCACGATGGTGAACTGCTCTTTCAGCTTATCCATCAAGTCTTCGATGGTGGCCGTGGAGATCGGATCCAGTGCTGACGTCGGTTCATCCATCAAAATGACGTCAGGCTGTACAGCGATCGCCCGAGCAATGCACAAACGCTGCTGCTGACCACCAGAGAGCGAGGTGCCCGGCTCTTGCAGCTTATCCTTCACCTCGTTCCACAAACCGGCATCGCGCAGGGCTTTTTCCACTAGCTCATCCTGGTCGGCTTTACGGCTCACCAAATCGTGCATACGCGGTGCGTAGGCGATGTTCTCGTAGATAGAATTCGGGAACGGGTCCGGCTTCTGGAACACCATCCCTACCCGGCGGCGCAGCGCCACTTCATCCATCTTGCCAGCATTCACATCCTGGCCGTCCATCTCTACCAGACCTTCAATATGCACGCTGGGAATCAAGTCGTTCATACGGTTCAAGCAGCGCAAAAAGGTCGACTTACCGCACCCCGAAGGGCCAATCAGCGCGGTCACATTCTTCTGAAACAGGTCGATATTCAGCCCTTTCAACGCTTGGCTCTTGCCGTACCACAGGTTGAGGTCGCGAACACGAATGCTGAGATCGTGGCATGCTTGCTCATTACGTGTGTAAGGCTGGGCAACATCTGGTGTATGCTGCTGATTCATAACGGGTGCTTGGCTATTCATAAAGTGTCCTCTTGGGCGCCGGCTTACCAGCGACGCTCGAATTTCTTGCGTAGCACAACGGCAAAGGCGTTGAGCGAAATCAGCACAGACAGTAGCACTAGGATGCCACCAGCGGTTTTTTCAACGAAAGCCTGTTCCGGCTCACCTGACCAGGTAAAGATCTGTGCAGGCATAACAGTTGCTGCCTGAGTAAAGGAAGCGCCCACATCCGGAATAAAGGCCACCATCCCCACAATGATCAGCGGTGCAGCTTCACCCATGGCCTCGGCCAAGCCGATAATCGAGCCTGTCATGATACCGGGCATCGCCAGCGGCAGAACGTGGTCGCGCACCACTTGCCAGCGCGAGCAGCCTACACCAAATGCCGCGTGGCGAATGGAATCCGGCACGCTACGCAGAGCGGTACGGGTGGCAATAATGATGACCGGAAGCGTCATCAGCGCCAGCGTCATACCACCTGCCAACGGAGATGAGCGCGGCACGCCGAAGAAGTTGATGAAAATCGCCAGACCCAGCAAACCAAACAGAATTGACGGAATCGCTGCCAGGTTGTTGATATTGATCTCAATAATCTGGGTAAAACGGTTATCCGGGGCAAACTCTTCTAGGTAAATAGCCGTCATCACGCCGATGGGGAAAGAGATCAACAGCGTCACGATCATGGTCATGATGGTACCGACCACCGCCGACAAGATACCGGCGTTCTCGGCGATTTTCGAATCCCCCGAACCGAAGAACGTTTTGTTGAAACGCAAATCAACCTGACCTGCAGCAACGCGCTCATCAATCTCCGCTTTTTCTTCGTCGCTTAGACGGTTCCGATGCCCTTTCAGGTACTGGTCCACTTCGCTGGTGGCTAGCATCCAGCGCTGCTCAGAGGTGCCGATCATTTCTGGGTTGTTGCGCAGCTGTAGCGGAATAACGCGTACCACCGTGCGGCTAATAAGTGGTATCAAATCCTGGTCAAACGCTTGGCGGCCATCGCGGCTCGCTTCTTCAGTGTAGCGAACTTCGGTATTGATATAAGCCTGCTGAAAAGCAGGTAGGCCTTTGCTCAGCATGTCAGCAAAGAACAGCACTAAGAATAGTCCTGCTAAGCCCAGCGCGCCCATGGAGGCCCACTTCAGGCGTGCCGACTTACGGTGACGCCGCTTAAGCTGCTGGCTGATCTCGTCAAAAGAGTGGCTCATCGAATCAGTTCCTCGGCGTTACAGGTTGTTCACGCGGTATTTTTCGCGGAAGCGGCGAATCATTAACACAGATACCAGGTTGAGCGTCAGGGTCACGACAAACAGCACAAGACCCAGCGCGAATGCAGAGAGCGTTTCGGCACTCTCGAACTCTTGGTCGCCAGTCAGCGATGCCACAATGCGTACGGTCACGGTGGTCATATCTTCTAGCGGGTTGGCCGTTAGGTTCGGGCGCATACCGGCCGCCATCACCACAATCATGGTCTCGCCCAGCGCTCGGGACATGCCCAGCAGTGCGGCAGAGATAATACCGGGCAGCGCCGCAGGTATAACCACGTCACGGATGGTTTCACCTTTCGTCATCCCTAGTGCCAGCGAGCCTTGGCGCATGCTGTCAGGTACGGAGTTGATCACGTCATCAGAGAGCGACGAGATAAACGGGATGATCATGATGCCCATCACGATGCCAGGGGCAACGGCGTTGTTATAAGAGGCATCCAGGCCAAAGAAGCCGGCGATGTTGACGATGATAGGCGCAACGGTAATGGCGGCGAAGAAGCCGTAAACCACCGTGGGAATACCTGCCAACACCTCGAGCACTGGCTTAGCGATCGTACGCACCCGCTGAGGAGCATACTCGGACATATAAACAGCTGACAGCAAGCCGATAGGCACTGCCACCAACAGCGCAATGGCAGTGATCATGAAGGTACCCGCGAACAGCGGTACCGAGCCAAATTCAGCGCTGCTACCGTCACCGCGTCCGGCGGCGGCTAGGAAGCTAGCCCCGGGGTTCCAAGTAGTGCCAGTAATGAAGTCCCAGAAGCTGTGCATTTGGAAAAAGCGCAGAGCTTCCGAGATGATCGAAAACAGAATACCGAAGGTAGTGAAGATCGAGATCATCGCCGCGCCGGTCAGCACCCAACGAATCACCCGTTCAATAGCCTGACGAGCATGAAAATGTGGCTTCACTTGAGCCACACCAACTGCCAAACCAGCCGCAGCGACCACTAAACTCGCTGCCAGCAAATACATTGGCGGAATATCCGCTCCTAACAACAGTAGCAGCAGTGAACCCAGCGCCCCCACCAGCACCGCAGGCCCTGCCGTTGAGAGAACAGCAAACCACGCATACTGATCAGGCTGTGCATACATCTACGCGCCAGAAGCACGCACTCGCGCAGCCTTCGCTCGACCTACAAAAAAAGCCACTAGCCCAAGCAGCAAGAGCACTGTGCAAAAGAGTAAAAGTAGCTGGTTAGTTTGCATCGAATTTCTCTCGCATCACCTAATGAAATCGTGTTGGCTGCTACTTTGGATTAAAAACATGACAGCAATATGACAAAGGCAGCACACCCCAAAACAAATGGCCGGTAGCATTCGCTACCGGCCATGTACTCGCTATGTGCTAGCGATTATTTCAGGTCAGCCGCCACCAGCTTGGTGCGGTCAGCCACTTTCTGACGCGATTGCTCACGCTCTGATTCCGGCAGCGGAATCAGGCCGAGGTCGATCAGGTAACCATCGTCACCGATCATCTGATCTTCCATGAACATGTTGGCATATTCGTACATCGGCGGTACTTCGTCAGCGTGCTGGTTCTTCAGGTAGAACCACAGTGAACGAGCAACCGGGTACTCACAAGAGCTAAGGGCTTCTACGTCAGGCTCAACACCGCCAATGGTCGCACCCATGATGGTGTCCGGGTTTTCGACCAGGAAGGAGTAACCGAAGATACCGAAGGCGCCAGTGTCTTCCGCCAGACGCTGAACGATCAGGTTGTCGTTCTCACCCGCGTCGATATAAACGCCGTCGGTACGAATGTCGGTGTAACCTTCTTCACCATAGATATCCATCTCGGAAGAAGCGGCTTCCATGACCAGCTCTTCGAACGCGTCACGGGTACCAGAAGTGCTGGGCGGGCCATAGATAGAGATGGCGCGATCCGGCAGAGAAGCGTCGATGTCGCTCCAGTTGGTGTAGGGGTTTTCTACCAGCTCGCCGTCTACCGGCACCTGTGCAGCTACCGCCAGGAAGATTTGCTCAAGCGTCAGGTCGATCGGTTCATTAGTAGCGGCTAAGCCCAGAACGATACCGTCAGAACCGATTTTCGCTTCGGTGATATCAGTTACACCGTTCTCTTCGCAGCGCTCAAGCTCAGAAAGCTTCATGCGACGAGACGCGTTGGTGATGTCCGGCGTACCTTCGCCAACACCGTTACAGAACAGACGAATACCACCGCCAGAACCTGTAGACTCGATAACCGGCGTCGGGAAGTTGGTCAGCGCGCCAAACTCTTCAGTAACGTAGCTGGCGAACGGATAAACAGTACTGGAGCCGACGATACGAATCTGGTCACGTGCTTGTGCCACACCGGCAACGCTCATTACAGCCGCCGCGATAACGGTGGTTTTTAGAATACGGTTCATGCGAAATACTCCTGTCGATTTAGGGTTCTGGCCTTCGCATGACGTACTTTGCACTGCTTCGATGACATCTTTATGACATCGAAAAAAACAGCCAAACTTTTTGTTCGGCTGCTTCGCCTATAGCAGTAAGCCAAGCGCTGCGAGGGTGCATAACCCCAATGACAAGCGCTGCAGCAGTTGTTTATCCAATCGATGGGCGATGGTATCGGCCAGTGCATTGCCCAGTAAGACAGCAGGAAGAAAGGTAAGCGCCAGCTTGAAATGCCAAACGCTGATCTGCCCTGCCAGCGCCAGCGTCAGCAGGGTTAATAGAGAGGTCAGGACAAAAAAGGCTGCTAAGTTGCCGCGCATGCGGTCAGGTGAAAAACCATGCATCAGTAGCACAATGGGCGGCCCGCCGATGGCCGCCACCGTCCCAAAAACGCCGGAGAGAATACCCGCCACAAATAGCGTGAAGCGGTTCACCGGCAGTTCGAAGCGGCATACCGTGACCAGCACAGCAAATAGCACGATGGCGGCAATTAACTTTTCCAGCACAACCATCGGCGCTGCCAGCAACAGCCAAATGCCCAATCCGTTACCCGGTAAGCGTCCAATCAGGGCAACGCCTATTTCCCTTAACCTCACCTCATGCCAGTAACGGCGCACCATCATCAAAGAGACGGTGAAACCAAACAGCACCAAAATCACCGGCACCAGCCGTGGCTCTATCATCAACAGCAGTGGCGCACCCACCACCGCCAAGCCAAAGCCCGTGGCCCGCTGTACAAAGGCACCTAGCAGCAGTACAGCTGCGCAGGCTAACCAGCTATCCAAGGGCACCTCTAACCACTGCAGCAGGCTATCCATTACAACGCGTCATCCACCTTTGGGGCTTGGGTTAGCATTCTCACACCGATATTACCCAGCAGGGCAGCACCTAACATGGTCAGCACCATGGGCCATAAGTGCTCAACCTGGAACAGCCCTACTAAGACACCTGCCAGCGCCCCACAGCTAAACTGTATGCCACCCAACAGCGCTGTCGCGGTGGCACTTATATGGCCAAAATGATCCAACAATGAAGAGATGGCGTTGGGCGTAATCAGACCAATCATGCCCGTAAACATCATCACCAGCGGCACCACCACATAGAGCGACGCCACGTTAAGCGCCGTGGCCAACACAAGACCCAGGGCGGCCACTAGTTGAACAGCCAGACCTAAGCGCAGGTTCTGCTGTGGTGTGCGATTGCGCAGCAAGTGAATATTGACGCGGTTGGAGAGCGCAATCACCACTACGTTCACCCCAAACACCAGTGGGTAGACGCTTGGCGAAAGCGAAAAATAGTCCAAGTATAAAAATGGCGATGCGGTCACAAAGGCAAATAGCCCGGCAAACGAAGCGGCTACCGCACAGATATAGCCCATGCCCTCTTTGTGGCGCAGCACGCTTGCATAGTTGCGGATCACTTGCCGAGGCGAGGCCGCAGGCAAGTTGGTATCGCGGGTTTCAGGTAAGCGCGTACCTAACAGCCAAAGTAAGAAACCGGCATAAACAGCCAGGAAAATAAAGATGAGCCACCAGCCAGCAATGTGAAGCAGCAGGCTACCCACCGCCGGTGCCACCAGCGGGGGCAGCATCATGATCATGGCCATGGTGGACATCACCTTAGCCGCCTCACGCCCGCTGAAACAGTCACGCACGATGGCAGCCGAGTTCACCACACAGGCTCCGCCCCCTAACGCTTGAATAAAGCGCCAAGCCAATAGCGACGTTAAGCTATCGGCGGTGGTAATCATTAAGCTGGCCAGCATAAAGACCCCTAGCCCACTTAACAGCACCGGCTTCCGGCCTAACCGATCTGATAACGGCCCAAAGCAGAGCTGGCCCAATGCAAACCCAAACAAAAACATACTGATCGAGAGTTCAGTATGGTGAATGCTGGCATTAATACTCTCGGCCAGTATGCCGATGGCAGGCAGATAGGCATCAATCGCGAAAGGCGAAAGCGCTGTGTTGGCGGCCACCAACCAAGCCACCCGACGAGGATTAAGTTCCATAAGCCTCCTTAAAATGGGCATAAAAAAAGCGGCGCGTGCCGCCGAAAAGGTAGGCCGCTAATCATAATCGATTTCAATTCATTTGTCGGTGTCTGTTCGTCACGCGCGGCCCTTGCTAAAGTAACCCACAGGACAACCAAGGAGCATTGCATGGCCACTAGCCTATTAAGCCAATTAAAAGAAATGACCACCGTGGTTGCTGATACGGGCGACCTTGAGGCTATTCGCCGCTTCCAGCCCCAGGATGCAACTACCAACCCCTCGCTCATCCTTCAAGCTGCCCAACAGGAAGAGCGCCGCGCTCGCTTGGCAAGCATTGCCAAAGAGAGCACCGATCTCGACGACGCGGTAGACCGTGTCGCGGTGGATATTGGCAGCGAGATTAGCAAGCTGGTGCCGGGCTATGTGTCGACAGAATTCAGCGCCCGCCTCTCGTTTGACCGTGATGCCACCATTGCCAAAGCGCACTCGCTAATTGAGCGCTATGCCCAGCATGGTGTCGGCCCTGAGCGTATTTTGATTAAAATGGCGTCCACCTGGGAAGGCATTCAAGCGGCCCGCCAGCTTGAGCGCGATGGCGTTCACGCCAACCTGACGCTGCTGTTTGGCTTTGCTCAGGCGCAGGCCTGTGCCGATGCTGGCGCTACGCTGATTTCACCGTTTGTGGGCCGTATTCTCGACTGGCACAAAGCGCGCTCGCCGGAAGCTGACTTCAGCGGCGCCAATGACCCTGGCGTACAATCGGTTAAGCGTATTTATGACTACTACAAGGAACACGGCTATCCAACGATTGTGATGGGAGCCAGCTTCCGTAACGTAGGCGAAATACAAGCCTTGGCAGGTTGTGACCGCCTCACTATATCCCCTGCGCTGCTTAACGAGTTAGATGAATTACAGGGCGACCTTCCCCGCCAGCTAACGCCCATGGGTGCCAGCAGCTCAGCAGAGCAGGCGCTAGCCCAAGCAGATTTTCGTTGGGAAATGAACGAAGATGAAATGGCGTCTGACAAGCTGGCTGAAGGCATTCGCAAGTTCATGGCCGACCAGCGCAAGCTTGAAGAGCTACTCAGCACGCTACGCAAACACTAAGTATATTAATACTCACAGCGACGTAGCAGCGCCCTCTTATCTTTAGGGATGGAGGGCGTTTTATTTATGAACGGTAGAGGATTGCGATTCAAGCATTTCAACCAGCGGCTGAAACTGCTCGCGATTATGCTCATTCATGTGCATTAGAATGCGGTGAGCTTCTAAAATACGATCGCGCAAACCCTCTTCATCTGCCGGTACTTCTGGCAAATCTTCTAATGCAGAACTTAACCCCTCAGTTTGGTTTAATGGCGCTTCCATCAAGGTAAAAAAACGCGCAAAACCCATGACGTCCAGCATCTGACGCACGTCGGGGTTATCGGCAATAATCGTCGGAGGCTGTTCCAGCCGCCCTTTAACCGCCATGGCTACTTTGGCCAGAAAACCCAGCGCCGTTGAGTCGACATTGGTCGCTTCGCGCAGGTCAATCATCACCGCCTGAAGGCCAGGGGTTTCAGCAAGACGTTGCGCTTGGGTATCTAGCGTGGCACATAGCGTTAACCGCACATCGCCACAGAGCTTTAACACAAAAACACCAGAGTTGAACGCCGCTTTAATGCGGCCCTCTTCAATCAGCATGACCAAATCCGCTCACCATCATGATTGTCAGGTCATCGGGTAAAGCATCGCGGTCCTGGTTCGCCTCATCATCCTCATCGCCCTCTATCAAAAGCGAATTGGTTTTGGCTAGCCGGTCGCGCAACTGCTCAAGCGTGACACTTTCGCTAACGAGTTGCTCAAGTTCCGTGAGCCGCGTGTCGAGCGTTTTACCCGGCAAGCATTCCAATACACCGTCTGAACACAGCCACAAACGAAAGTTGGCCGGTAAAGCACAGCTAAGCGCAGGATACTCCACATCTGGGAAAAGGCCTACCGGCATTCCCTCCCCGGTTAAGCGCTCCAGCTTACCGTCAGCCGCCAACAGCGGCATCGGTAGCTGTGCGCCGAGCGAATAGTGAAGAGTATGCGCTTCATGGTCAATAACACCGACGAATAACGTGGCATGCTTACCAATGTTGGTATCCTGAAGCTCACGATTCATCGCCGCTAACCAATCAGGCGGCAGCCGCTCTGGCGCTTGGCCATCCCACTCGCTTAACCATCGGTTGCACAAATACTTCAGCAGCACCGTGACAAAGGCCGAACGACGCTCCATGCCCAGAGACATCGGCAAAATAGAACGCGCTAAAACGGTCGTTATAACGCTGATAGTCGAGAAAATCCCCCGACAAATAAAGCGACGGCGCAAACCAGTAGTCGTAATAAACGCCGTTGATCACTTTAGGATGCGCTGGCAACAAACGCCGCTGAATATGCCCCCCGCTTTGCTGGTCCATCCGCAGTAGCGCGAGGTGAGTCTCAAGGCTCTCATTGAGTTCAGCGAGACGTTCACGATCACGATCACGCTCTTGGGCCAAGGTGTGAAGCTCAATCGCCTTACGAATCATTCGGCGCAGCAGTTCGGTATGTCGCAGAGGATGAACGATGTAGTCCACCAACCCCACATCAATGGCCTTAATCAAGTCAGCATCCTGACGAGAGTCGCTGACGACCAGGGTTGGCAACCGGTGGGTCAACTGAGACCACTGTTGACGCGGCACTGCCCGAGCATGCGCGACAATCAGCGCCGTGCCACTAGGCAGATGGTCAATATTATCTGCAGCAAACACCCACATACCGTCACAGGTAATCGCCTCAGCAAGCGCGTCACGCTCTGCGCCGGGCTCGTCGATTACCGCGATCAACTGCTTAGCGTGATCCATGTTAGGCCTCAATCGGCGAAATCGTCGTCACCGAAGTCGGTATCGTCGAAATCAAAATCATCTGTGGCAAACGGGTCTTCGCCAAGCACACCGTCATTCACCTCAAACTGGCGGCGCTGCAAATAGGCATCACGGACAAACCGATAGCGATCCCCCGAAATCAACGATTCTTGGTCTAACAAGCCCGCGCGAAGGTGAATAATATCGAGTGCCGTCAGGCCTGCACGTAGCTGGTGATCGTCCATATACGTAATGGGATGCGCTGCGAAATCGGCTGGCAAGCCAGAGGCATCCCTGAGCGTGCGCGGACCTAGCAGAGGTAACACTAAATAGCGCGAGTCCTCCCAGCCCCACACGGCCATGGTTTGACCAAAATCTTCTTTATCCGCGGTAATTTCCATGAGCGTGGCATAGTCAAGCAAGCCGCCAATACCCACCGTCGAGTTGATCAAGAATCGTGATGTTGCTAAACCCGCATTGGCGGGTTTGCCCTGCAGCAGGCTATTGAGCGCGGTACGCACTTCGCCTAAGTTGGAGAAAAAGTTGCCCACCCCAGTTTGCACCGGCTCAGGAGTGACCGCCTTATACCCTCGTGCAACGGGCTTGAGGGCGTAGCGATCCAGCACATCATTAAACGCGAACACACGCCTGTTGAAGCCCTCCCAAGGGTCCTGCGGGTCAGCCGCTACACGCTCTTGCGCAGTGTCTCCCTCTTGAGAAGACCCCGTACTGGCGCACCCTCCCATGCTTAACGTGGCTAGCAACACGATAGGCAATAGCTTCTGCCATGTGCTTAGACCCTCTTTTTGCGGTGCCAACAGCTTCAGCATGCGATTTCCTCTTTCAACATAGAACGCTATTTCTAACATAACCGGTGATAGGCAAAATCGGCCTATTACTGGCGACGTAGCACCACACTACCTGCACTGTACCCCGCCCCAAACGAGCAAATAACGCCGATATTCCCTTCCGACAGTGCCTCACGGTGAAGGTGGAAAGCGATAATCGAGCCCGCAGAGCTGGTATTCGCATAGCGATCTAAAATAATCGGTGCCTGTGCTTCGCTGGGCTCTTCACCCAATACTTTACGTGCAATCAGATCATTCATATGGCGGTTGGCCTGATGCAACCACATCCGCGTCAAATCCGCCCCCGACAGCTCTAATGAAGCGAGATGGTCAGTGATAAGCTTAGCGACCATAGGGCACACCTCTTTAAAAACGCGGCGCCCTTCCTGAACGAACAGCTTATCTAACGCCTGCGGATCGCTATCGGTCACGCGGTTTAAAAAGCCCGCGTTATTGCGAATCGCATTGGAAAACTTCGTCACCAGTCGCGTTCCCAGAATTTCATAGCGCTCATCGGCCACGGCAACATCGCTATTTTCTAGTACCATAGCCGTACAAGCATCGCCGAAAATAAAGTGGCTGTCACGGTCTCTAAAATTCAAATGGGCAGAACAAATTTCAGGATTCACAATCAGCGCACGTTTAACGCTACCTGACGCAATCGCGTTCGCCGCCGTTTCCAAGGCAAAGGTGGCAGAACTGCAGGCCACGTTCATATCAAAGCCATAACCCATTGTTCCTAGGGCCTGCTGTACTTCTACCGCGACCGCCGGATAGGCACGCTCTAGGTTTGAACAGGCCACAATCACCAGCTCAATATCAGCGGCATCAACCTGGGCCGTTTCTAGCGCCTGACGCGCGGCCTGAGTCGCCATCTCGCACTGAATAGACGGTTCATCGTTATGACGTTGAGGCAGTTTAGGCCGCATACGCTCAGGGTCAAGGATCCCTTGAGCATCGAGCACATAACGACTTTTAATTCCCGAGGCTTTCTCAATAAATTCACTGCTGGAATAAGCCAGTGCTTCTTGCTCTCCACGCGCGATGGCATCCGCATGCTGGGCGTTATGGAGATCAACCCACGCGTTAAAAGCAGCGACCAACGCCGCGTTATCAATGGCGTTTTCCGGTGTATAGAGTCCTGTACCGGTGATCACTACATTGGTCATGCCTGTCTCCTTATTACGGCCTCAAGGCAAATAGCCGAAACCGTCAGTAAAATAGCGTATGGCGAGGTTGTCCACCCCGCTCTATCTAAGCGCTTTCTTGTGTAGCATTAAACGCTGGTAATTTCTTCCCAACGCTTTTCCAAGCGCTTCACGGATACCGGCATCTGAGTGCCTAGCTGCTGGGCGAAGAGCGATACGCGCAATTCTTGTATCCACCAGCCAAATGCCACGAGTTCAGGGTCTTCAGCGGCGCCTCTACGTTCGCTTTTTCGCCGCGCATCAAAACGTGCCTCTAGGGCTTGGACATCCTGCATCATCATTTGGTCACGGCCGCGTTCACGGGCCGCTTTTTCGAGGCGGATGAGAGCTGCTTCGGTATAGCGTGGATACTCGCTAAGCCATTCCCCTGCGTCACGAATAAAGCCAGGATAAACCAAGCGCTGCATCTGCGCGCTCACATCGCTGTAAACGAGCGCTAGGGCAAAGTTAAGCTTCCCTTTAAGCACTTTGGTCACCGCTAGATGCCCTTTAAGCGCCTCTTCAATGCGCGTCAGTAGCGATGTTGCATAGGGAATCAGCTCACTTTCGGTTGCTTTAAGCCGCTCGGTGAGCTCATTGGCAGAGCGTGGCAACGGATGTGTTGCCACCACCTGCGTGAAGACCGCCAGCAGCAAATCATCCACTAATGCTTGTTTACTACCCACTTTAGCAAAGAGTAGAGCGCACTTTTCCACGCCAGGTAAGCGCTTGATGGCTTTGACCTGTTCCGGCCGCTTGGCGATGGCCAAGCGTGCCACGCCTTCCTGGTGAACCGCCGCCGCCTTCGCGGGATGATCAAAAAGCGCCACTTTAAAGCTATGGGCCTCGGCCATTAGTGCTGGGTAGGCTTCCACTCGGATACCGGCCTGAGTCGTTACCCGCGACTCGGGCAGCGGCGACTCTGGTAACTCATCCAAGGCGGGCGCTTGGCTTGCCTGATCGGCCAGCGCCTGGGCGCCTGCACTCGCCGCCTCTTCGAAACGCCGCTCCAGCGCACGCACATCTCGTCCTTGGCCTAACGTTTTACCCGCATGATCAACGACCCGCACGTTCATAATGAGGTGCGGCGGCAGCAGATCGAGACGCCAATCATCCGGGTGAACGCGGGTAGCAGTGCGGCGGCGGATAAACTCCCCCAGCGCTTCGGTGAGCGGCCGCTCATCGGGCACGAGGGTCTCCAGCGCGGCATCGACCCAGTCGGGAATGGGCACCACTTGGCGACGAATACTTTTCGGCAGCGATTTCAGCAGCGCAATGCACTTTTCACGCAGCAGCCCCGGCACCAGCCACTCCAACGCATGCACCGGCAGCTGCGGCAGCATGGCGGCGGGCACCGTAAGCGTCACGCCATCATCGTCGGCATCCGGGTCGAAGTGGTAGCTCACTGGGTAAGCCACCCCAGAAAGCGTTAGATGATCAGGGTATTGCGCCTGAGTAACGTCGTGGGCATCCCGAGCTTTTAGCGCTTCGATGTCAAACTTCAGCAGCGTGGAGTCTTGGCGCTCTGCCTGCTTGCGCCAGTGTTCAAAGCCCTTGCCGTTAACGATATCGGTAGGTATCCGATCGTCATAGAAGGCGAACAGCGTCTCTTCGTCGACCAAGATATCCCGTCGGCGGGCACGATCTTCTAGCGCCTCTACCTCTTCGATTAGCGCACGGTTATGGGTGAAGAATTCTCCTTTGGTTTGGAACTCGCCTTCCACCAGCGCCCGGCGAATAAACAGCTCCCGCGACTCCTGGGGCGCAATGGGCCCGTAATGGACGCGACGACGCGCCACAATCGGCAGGCCAAACAGGGTGACCTGTTCAAACGCCACGACCTGAGCGCGCTTCATTTCCCAGTGAGGCTCGCTGTAGCTGCTTTTCACTAGGTGCTGCGCTTGTGGCTCGATCCACTGCGGGTCGATCTTGGCAACGGTGCGCGCAAACAGCTTGGTTGTTTCAATCAGCTCGAAGGCCATGACCCACTTGGGCGTTTTCTTCGCCAACCCAGAACCGGGGTGAATCATGAACTTGCGGTTACGCGCGCCGAGGTACTCTCGGTTCTCAAGCAGCGTACCCAAATTGGAGAGCAGGCCAGACAGCAGCGCCTGATGCAGCTTGCCCGATGTTTTTCGCCTTGCCTGCTTGGCCTGCTCTTCGCTCTCGTTCTCATCACGAGGCAGCGGCGCAGGCACCTCAATGTCCATATCCCGCAGCAGTTGGCGCAACTGGCGGAACGTATCGTGCCACTCGCGCATGCGCAGGTAGTTAATGTAGTGGTCACGGCACCAGCGGCGAAGTTGGTTGCCCGATAACGCTTCACGAGCATTCTCGATGCCATGCCATAAATTTAGCAGCGCAACGAAATCGGAGTCTGGGTCATGCCAGCGCTGGTGAGCTTGGTCAGCGGCTTGGCGCTTGTCGGCGGGCCGGTCACGAGGGTCTTGAATCGCCAGCGCAGAGACCACGACCAGCACGTCCCTCAGGCTGCCTCGCTCTGCACCGGCCAACACCATACGGGCCCAACGCGGGTCCATGGGTAGTTTCGCCAGCTTACGCCCCAGGGCGCTAAGCTGTTGCTTATCATTTACTGCGCCCAGTTCAAATAGCAGCCGGAAACCATCTTTGACAAAGCGGCCATCGGGCGGATCAACAAAGGGGAAGTCTTCAATATTACCGAGCTTGAGCGCCAGCATTGAAAGAATGACCGATGCTAAGTTGGTGCGCTGAATCTCCGGGTCGGTAAACGCGGGGCGTGACAGGAAATCCTCTTCGTCGTAAAGGCGAATGCACACGCCTTCCGCAATCCGCCCGCAGCGGCCTTTACGCTGGTTGGCGCTTGCCTGGCTGACCGGCTCAATGGGCAGCCGCTGAATTTTTGCCCGGTAACTGTAGCGGCTAATGCGTACAAGGCCAGGGTCAATCACGTAGCGAATCCCCGGCACGGTGAGGGAGGTTTCAGCCACGTTAGTCGCCAGTACGATGCGACGCCCCCGATGGGGAGCAAACACACGGTTCTGCTCCTCATTAGAGAGGCGCGCATACAGCGGCAGAATCTCGGTGCCCTTTAAATCCGCGCGGCGCAGCGTATCGGCGGTTTTGCGGATTTCCCGCTCACCGGGTAGAAACACCAGCACATCACGGGGGCCATGCAGCCAGCCTTTTTCACGCTCGATTGTTTCGATCTCACGCACGGCATGCAAAATCCCCTCCTGCAGCGTGCGGTCATCCTCGTCCTCTTCGCTGCGCACCAGCGGGCGGTAGTGGACATCTACCGGGAACGTGCGGCCTGACACCTCGACCACCGGCGCAGGCGTTTTCGTCGAGCCGAAATGGGCCGCAAAGCGCTCCACATCGATCGTTGCGGAGGTAATGATGACTTTCAGATCAGGACGCTTGGGCAGTAGCCGCTTGAGATAGCCCAGTAAGAAATCAATGTTGAGGCTGCGCTCGTGAGCTTCGTCGATAATCAGCGTGTCGTAGCGCAGCAGCAGCGGGTCGTGCTGCGTCTCAGCCAGCAGGATGCCATCGGTCATCAGCTTAACGAGTGTGCTCGGCGAGCTTTGGTCGTTAAAGCGCACCTGATAGCCCACCTGCTCGCCAAGCGGCACGCTTAGCTCTTCCGCCAGCCTCCCCGCGACACTGCGTGCCGCCAGCCGTCGTGGCTGCGTATGCCCAATCAGGCCTTTCCGGCCACGGCCAAGCTCCAGACACATCTTGGGCAACTGAGTGGTTTTACCCGAGCCGGTTTCCCCCGCCACCACCACCACCTGGTGGTCGCGAATCGCGGTGAGAATATCCTCACGGCGCTCTACCACCGGCAGCTCTGCCGGGTAATCCAGCGTCACGCGTAGGGCTTCGCGCTGTGCCAGCAGTTGCTTAGCTTTGTCGACTTCTCGCTCCACCTCGTTCAAGCCGCGGTCGATCGGCTTCTTTTCTCGCTGCCGACGCCGCAGGCCCGCCACACGACGCGAGAGCCGCTCCTGATCACGCAGCATAACGTGGCTCAGCGACTCAGTGAGCGCTGTTAGCGAGGAGGCGTTGTCTTGTGGGGTATCGATGCGGGGTGAGTGCGTGTCGGTGGTCACGTTAGGCTCGGTTCCATCTCAGAATAAACGTCGGCCCACTCGTAAGTGGGCCGACCATTGTAACGCTTTCGCGAACGAGACGCCTAACGCCTACTTGACCGAGTGTTCAACCCTTACGGCGCATGGGTTGTTTCCTGGTCGCGCAGTTGGCGACGCAGCACCTTACCGACGTTGGTTTTCGGTAGCTCGTCGCGGAACTCGATGTACTTGGGTACTTTATAGGCCGTTAGTTCTTTCTTACACCAAGCACGCAGCGTTTCAGCGTCAAGCTGACTGTTTTTGGACACCACAAACAGTTTAATAGCTTCACCCGCGTTTTCATCGGCAACACCGACGGCCGCCGCTTCCAACACATCGGGGTGGGCGGCTACTACGTCTTCAACCTCATTGGGGTAGACGTTAAAACCTGACACCAGGATCATGTCTTTTTTACGATCAACGATCTTGATATAGCCATCGTCCTGCAGCACGGCAATATCGCCGGTATGGAACCAGCCGTTTTCATCAATGGCGTTGCGCGTCTCTTCCTCACGCTGCCAGTACCCTTTCATGACCTGCGGGCCTTGCACGCAAAGTTCGCCCGGCTCACCAAACGGTACATCGTTACCATCAGCATCAACCACTTTCACCGAGGTGCCCGCTACCGGCTTACCAATCGTCCCCAGTTGGATCGCATCGTTAGGGTTGAAGCTGACAATCGGCGAGGTTTCCGTTAGGCCATAGCCTTCGGCGATCGGGCAGCCAGTGGTATCTTCCCAGCGCTGGGCAGCCGCTTTGGTTAACGCCATGCCGCCTGAAATAGTCAGCTTCAATTTAGAGAAGTCGAGCTGCTTGAAATCGTCCCGATTGCACAGCGCGTTAAACAGCGTATTGAGGCCGATAAACCACGTGAACGGCAGCACCTTCAGCTCTTTAACGCAATTAGGCAAGTCACGGGGGTTAGTGATCAACAACGAATGGTTGCCAGTTTCCATTAAGAACAGGCAGTTAACGGTAAAGGTGTAGATGTGATACACGGGCAGCGGTGCAATCACCAGCTCTTCGCCGTCCGTGAGATGCTCGCCAATCGCTGAGCGCGCCTGGAGCATGTTGGCCACCAAGTTACGGTGGGTCAGCACCGACCCTCTTGGGCATACCGGTGGTGCCGCCGGTGTACTGAAGCGCCGCTAGGTCATCCATATTGCGCTCGACGGGGGTGTGCTTCAGCGACGCCCCCTTCTTCAGAGCATCTCGGAAACCGACGGCACTCGGAAGCGAATAGGCAGGCACCATTTTTTTAACGTGCTTCACCACCGCGTTCATCAACCAGCGTTTAGGCGCATCGTGCAGATCAGCAAGCTGTGTGACTAAGACGTGCTTGATATCCGTTTTATCGAGCACTTTTTCTAATTTGTCGGCCATATTAGCCAGAATCACAATGGCTTTGGCATTGGAGTCTTTAAACTGATGCGCCATCTCCCGCTCGGTGTACAGCGGATTGGTGTTGACCACTACTAACCCCGCCCGCAAAGCACCAAATACGGCGACAGGAAACTGCAGTACGTTCGGCAACTGAATGGCGATTCTGTCGCCCGGCCCCAAATCGGTTTCATGCTGCAGCCACGCAGCAAAATCAGCTGAAAGACGATCAAGGTCGGAAAAGCTCAGCGTCTTGCCCATGCAGGTGAAGGCGGGCTTGCTGGTAAAGCGCGAGACGGCTGACTGAAAAACATCCGTAATAGAGCTGTACTGTTCCAAGCCTTCAAGCGCTGGGCCGCGTAAAATGGGGGTGCTGGCGTGTTCGCTCATGGTCAATCTCCGCTATCCGTGTCGATGTTTGACCGACCTTGTTATTGTGGCGAGGTTATTTAAAGAGACTAAACGCCAACGATATACGACGTTCAAGATACTGTAAAACGATCGATTGAAACTTACGTTTCAACTTTAGCTTATAACCCATAGAAATGGATAACACTATGGGCAGTATCGAGCGTGAATTTCTCCTTCCCGCCATACCAATAGCTCCCCAGGCCCCATCCGATGCCACGCCTCGTTTTGGGTTAGCGGCTCAGTGGCAATAACAGAGACAATATCGTGTTGGGTCGTATGCTCGATGAAGTTCACGGTTATCTCCGCATCGGATAGCTCCGCCTCTCCAAAGGGAGCACGCCGGGTGATATGCGCTAACTTGGTCGAGCAGTAGCTATAAAGATAGACGCCGTCAGAGAGGAGTAGATTAAAAACGCCCAGCCCTCGTAGCTGCTCGCAGAGGTCATGGAGCTTTTCCCAAAGCGCTTCTGGGGCAGCCGGTGGCGTTGGAAACACCTGGCGCAACTCGCCCATTAACCAGCAAAACGCGTGTTCGCTATCGGTATTGCCATCCGGGGTGTAAACCCCCAAAGGCAGTTCCTGCCAATCACTTAATTGCCCATTATGGGCATAGCACCAGGGCCGCCCCCACATTTCACGAGTAAAGGGGTGCGTGTTGGCCAATCGCACGCCGCCTACGTTGGCTTGGCGAATATGGCTGATGACGACATTGGACTTAATCGGGTAATCACAGATCAAGCGGGCAATCGGTGAGTCCACGGAAGGATGCGGGTCTCTAAATTCGCGATAGCCGCCCTCTTCAAAAAAGGCGATGCCCCACCCATCGCGATGAGGGCCTGTACCGCCACCGCGATGTAAAAAGCCTGAAAAGCTGAAGCAGATATCGGTAGGCACATTGGCACTCATGCCCAGTAGCTCACACATTGGCCCACTCCCTTGATGCCAGTCGCATTAACGGATAACCGGTTCGCGGCGGCGAGTAGGCTGTGGGTCCTCCTCCACTTGGCGGCGGGCAGGCGTGTCTTCAACAGGCGCAGGACGACGCCACCACCACAGCGCTACACCAATCCCCGCGCCTAGGGCTATCCCTAAGACTAACCAGAGCAAGCCGTTGCGCAGAGCACTGGCACTGTTCTCAAAAACACCCACGGCGGCGACCATAGCGGACGGTGCCCAACCGCTATAGAACCCACCCTCTTCGACCAGTGGCAGCCGATAACTGGCAGGCATCCACATCGCCCCCGCCACGCCCCATGTCATGATGAGCCGAGGCAAACGCGGCAAAAATGCCATTCCAAAGTAAACCGCTAGCAGCACCAGCAGCGAAAGACCGTAATAACTGAACCACAGCAGTGACATTGAGTCTGCAAACAGCATAATACCCCTCATGTGGGTGGAAGCACCCGACGTTGATTTCCCGTTATGGTACCTATCAATTTATGAAAGCACAGCCTGGT
Source organism: Vreelandella lionensis (assembly GCF_002087295.1). Taxonomy (GTDB): domain Bacteria; phylum Pseudomonadota; class Gammaproteobacteria; order Pseudomonadales; family Halomonadaceae; genus Vreelandella; species Vreelandella lionensis. Next base: position 33,373 of record NZ_MWVI01000061.1, read on the forward strand.
ATGCACGAAGGCTCGCCCGTAGCGCGCTATTATCGCGCCGATGACCCTGAATGGCACTGGTTAGAAGACCGCGAAAGCGCTGATGTCAGCGATTTCCTTACCGCAGCTAACCAGCAGCATGCCGACTGGTTTGCACCGCTCTCGCCCCTGGCGGACACCCTCTACCACTCGCATTTAGCGCGCCGTGAATTGGCGGTGAAAAGCTTAGAGACAGCGCTTGACCACTTTACGTTCTGGAGCGAGACCGGCGCGGAAGATGATTACCACTGCTGGTGGCGTTACCCCAACGGCCAACCTGAGCAAAAAAGCTGCTTTTTAGACGTTCGCGCGCGCGCTGCCGAGCAGCCATTCTACGATATGGGAGATATGGCGCTCTCCCCGGATGAGCAGTGGCTCGCCTGGACCGAAGATACCCAGGGCGACGAACGCTTCACACTCTGGTTAAAAGCACTGCCAAACGGCACGCCGCGCCAACTGCTTAGCGATATCGGCCCCAGCGTTTGCTGGGCAGAGGACCAAAACGCTGACGGCGCCACGCTGCTGTTTACCCGTTTCGACGATACCCAGCGCCCTGACAGCTTATGGCGTTTATGGGTCGCGTTCGCAGAACATGTGCCCATGCAAACACCGAACCTGGTGTTACGCGAGGCAGACCCAGAGTTTTGGGTAGGCGTGGGTAAAACGCGCTCTAAAGCGTGGTTGATCATCGAGAGCGGCTCAAAAGACACTACCGAAGTTCTCGCCCTGCCTGCCGATCAGCCCGAAACACCCCTCATTTGCCTGCATGCCCGCGAGCCGGGTGTGGAAGTCAGCATTGATCATCGGCCAGGAGTCTTTTATCGCCTGCACAACCAGACGGGCCCTCACTTTCAGCTGGATATGCGCGCCGAAAGCGATAACACCAGTTGGCAGCCGCTGATTGCGCATCGCGATGACGCTACGCTTGAGGGGGTTGATGCATTTGAGTGGGGCTTAATACTCGCTGAGAGAAGCCATCAGGATGCGCAGGTACTGTTGCGGCGCTTGGAGCTGGATAGCCACCATCAAACGCTGCTTGATAGTTACATTGACCTGCCCGAAACGCCCTGCTCACAGCTGCTGGAAGACTCGCCACACTTTAATGCGCGCACGCTGCACCTGCGCGAAGAGTCGTTTACCCACCCACCGAGCTGGTATGCCTTAGACCTCGATAGCGGTGTACGTACGCTGTTAAAACAGGTGCCCGTTCACGGCAACTTGGCACCTGAACAGTTAGTTAGCCGCAGAGTATGGGCCACCAGCCACGATGGCGAGCAAGTCCCGGTATCGGTGGTCATGCGAGCAGATTTGGCAGACCAGCCACTGCCCACCCTGTTATACGGTTACGGTGCTTACGGTGAAGCGCTGGACCCCTGGTTTTCTATTGCCCGCCTAGAGCTACTGGAGCGCGGCGTGGCCTTTGCTGTGGCCCATGTGCGCGGCGGCGGTGAGCGCGGCGAACCGTGGTACTTAGCAGGCAAGATGGCTCATAAAGAGAACAGCTTTCACGACTTTTTAGCCGCCCGTGAAGCGCTTGTGGCCACCCATATCAGCCAGCCTGAGCGGATAGTCGCCTGCGGTGCCAGTGCAGGCGGGTTGCTGGTGGGTACGTGCATCAACCGTGCGCCGGAGGCCTTCTGCGCGGCGGGTTGGATGTGCCTTTCCTAGATGTGCTGCGCACCATGCAGAACCCAGAGCTGCCGCTCACCACCGCCGAGTACACCGAGTGGGGTAATCCTGAAGCACCCGATGTGGCTGAACGCATCGCCGGTTATTCACCTATCGATAACATCCGCTCGCAGCGCTACCCAGCGCTTTGGATTGAGGGTAGTTGGTTCGATACCCGCGTTAGCTACTGGGAACCCGCTAAATTCTACGCCCGAGTGAGCCAGGCACAGCAAGGGGCTGCGCCTATTCTGCTGCATACCGATATGAGCAGCGGCCACGGCGGCGCATCGGGAAGGTTTAAGGCGTGGCGCGATACGGCCCGCCAGGATGCGTTTATTCTGTGGGCGCTAGGGTTAGCGGAGGCGTAGCCGTCGCTGGCAGAGAGTCCGTTAACGCCTTAGTAAAACCACTAAACGCTTGCTGTGCGCCCCGCAATATCTGGGGCCATGAACCCGATGGGCAAATGGCCTCGGCAAAGCGCCAAAAACCCGCCCACCCGGCGGGTGTTAGCGGCGTCTCGGTAAAGAATCGGCAGGGAATCTGTTCACCAAGGCAGCGTTTGGCGTGTCGGCCTATCACTTCGCCTCCCAGGCGAGAACCTTCTAGCACGTATAACATGCCTACCATTTCATAAACGCTAGCTGGCACTGCAAAACACCATGCAGGCAGCAACGGCTGATTTAACTGCGTTAGATCGTGACGTAATAGCGGCTCACGCAGCGTCAGTGCATAGCGGCTGTTGCGCTTCTCTATGGCTTGACTTAACGCATTCTCAAGCCCCGCTGTGGCAGGATATAAGCAAGCTAGCGCTGCGCCGTAGGTAGCCATAGTCACGTCGGGACGTAGAAGAGCCCTCAATGCTGGATGATGATCCACCCGATGATGGTCTGCTTGTGTTTCCTGTTTTAACCAGTAGGCCAGCGTGACGGAAGAATCACTCTCCATCATTCCTCCATGGCATACTTTTCGCCTGCTGCAGTAAGGTACGTAACTTCAACAAATAGAGCCGAGTGCTCGCTGACCAAGGTCGGCTATAGCCAACTCGTTGCTCAATCCAGGATTCAAATGGAGCGTCTTGGCGAAACCGTCCTACTACCTTCCCGGTAGTCAACGGGCTTATCAGGGTTACCGCCCCAAACCACTTCGTAAAGATGTTCAACACGGCATAGGTAAAGATTGACGAAATGGTGCTGATCTAATGGCAAATCACTGATTAGAGCCACACCGGCCACCTCACTCAATGGCATATCGCTACAATCACGCCGCAAGCAATCACTGATCCATACATTAGAGGACGCCTGAGCCGCCTGTTGCGCCACTATCTGCATTACATTGGGCGTCAAACCAACCCCTTTCTGATAATACTCACCACCCAGTTGCAACATCACTCCATCTGCTGCAACCGTCTCCATTAACGACGCGCTGAGCTCGTCCCAGGCACTCTCAAGCTCGCCGTGGCGCATCAATACAGCTTTCGCATGGTCAAAATAGTGCTGAAGACCATCGATAACATCCAGGCGTCTGCGCGCTTTATAATCACGTAAGCGCAGCTTAAATCCCTCACTTAGCGAACGCATGGCCTGCAACTGGCTAACGGTGAGCTGCCGAGGCTGTGCACAGTGGCAGGAAATCAACGCATCCAACTCTCCCGCTTGAATAATCGGTAGAGAAATCGCCCCACTCACGCCCATATTGGCCATATATTCCAAGTGAACGGGTGAAACGCTGCGCAAATCGACATAACTTAAGTCAGGCGTTACATTGGCCTCTGCCGCGAAAATAGGTACTGGCGCAGCAGTAGCGTCTGGAATGGTTCGCCACGGGTTCTTTAGATAAAGTTCGCGAGCAATATAGGGAATGTCGCTCGCCGGAAAGCGCAGCCCTTGATAGCTTCCTGTCACTCCCTCCCGGCGGGCCTCCGCCAGCACTTCACCATCACCTTCAGGCATGAAGCGGTAATAGAGCACCCGATCAAAACCACTCAGCGTTAATAGTGCCTCTATAAGTGACTGGCACTGCTCTGCCAGCTCATCCGCGCTTACTGGCACTGGAATAACGCCATTAAGCATCGCCATGGGGTCTGGGTGAGTTTCCACCGGATAGAGCTCATACACCCATCCGCCCTCATTGGGCGTGACCACCACATCAAATTCTTGCTGTGGGCTATCGCACTGGCCCACATAACGCCCACCAGGGGGTAACGCAGGCAGCACCGAGGCAATGTCGCGCAGCATCGCTGGCAAAAACTGGCCAAGTGAAACGCTGTCAGCAGCATCGTCCAGTAGCGTTTTACAGTTGGCGGAAAGGTGCGTAACGATGCCTGATGAATCGGTTATGATCAGTGCACCGTGGGGCTGAATAGCCCCAGATAGGTGGAGCTCTTCCTGCTCGCACTGATGTATAAAACCACGGGGTTGGTCCATTAAGTCGCATCCTGCGGGTGGTATTCGGTATTACTACCATTGACGGAAATTAAAGCGGCAAAATCAGCCAGCGCTAGTGGTATGGACAGCAAATAGCCTTGAACAAAGTCGCAGCCGTTTTCAACTAGCCAAGTAAGCTGCGCCTGCGTCTCGACCCCTTCGCCAACAGTACAAATACCGAGTGCTTTTGCCATCCCTAAAATAGCTAGGGCAATCGCTTGATCTCCTTCATCTTTTCCGCCTAACCCATCAACAAAACTTTTATCAATTTTCAATTCTGCCAAGGGCAAGCGTTTCAAGTACGCCAGCGACGAGTAGCCGGTACCAAAATCATCTACCGCTAGCTTGATACCTGCTTCGCGCAATTTTTCGATGTTGCCAAGCGCTGCACTGGAGCGATCTACCAAAGTACTTTCGGTGATTTCAACCTGCACCAGCGAGTGCGGTACTCGATATTGCTTCAAGCAATTAAAAAGATGCGTCACAAACCGCTCTTCCTGAAAACTACGCGCTGAGACATTCATAGCAATAGGCGGTGGGTTGAGCCCCTCATCTCGCCATGCGGCTAACTGGCGTATCAATAGCAGGGCTACATAGCGGTCGAGTTCCAGTAGCAACCCAGTGGCCTCGGCAACGGGAATAAAATCGGCGGGACTCACTGCGCCCAAGACCGGGTCGTTCCAACGCAATAGCGCTTTCGCGCCAGAGAGTCGCTGCTCAGACACGCAAGAAAATTTAAGTTGGTACACTAACCGTCACCGTTTGTTCTCCCTGCCTTCACGCAGCGCCTGCTCAATGGCTACATCGCGCATTAAACGTGCTTGAAGCTCGGGCTTGAACAGCTCAAAACGGTCACGGCCGTTCTCTTTGGCCCGATACATGGCAGTATCAGCTGCTTTGGTCAGCCCTGCTACGTCATCACCATCATCAGGGCAAAACGCCAAACCAATGCTGGAAGTCACAAACAACGCATGTCGACGAACATCAAAGGGTTTTGAGAGCGCTTCCACAATGCGCTTGGCAACCTGCTCCGCACCTTCGATGGTGGTATCCACGAGAATAATCGTGAACTCGTCTCCCCCCAGGCGAGCCACGGTATCCATATCGCGCACTAATTCCTTTAACCGGCTTGCCACCTGAATTAAAAGTTCGTCGCCAACGTCATGCCCTAAGGTATCGTTGATGCTTTTGAAGTTATCCAGGTCAAGAAACATCAATGCGCTTAGTTGCTCACTACGCTTTGCATGAGCAATCACAACCTGCAAACGGTCCTGAAACAAGGTGCGATTAGGCAACCCAGTGAAAGCATCATGGGTAGCCAGATATTCGGCTTGGCGTTGAGACTCTTTAATATGTGTAATATCTGAAAAAACAGCCACATAAAGTGCATCATCATGGCTATCGGGTGCAATAATGTTAAGCGTTAACCATTGCGAAAAGAGCGTCCCATCACGACGTTTGTTGAAGACCTCACCCTGCCAATAGCCGTGTTGCTGTACGACATCCCATAAGACATAGCAAGTTTCAGGAGTTTGACCTCCTCCTTGGTTCTCTTCATCACAGTACAATAGGGGAAGTGCAGGTTGCCCCTCCACTTCACTAGCAAGAAACCCCGTAATGCGACTAAAAGCGTTGTTGACCGATTGCGCCTCACCCAGGGCATTGATCACAACAATCGCTTCTCCAGCCTGCTCAAATACTTTGGCTGCCACTTGCATATCCCGCTCAGCGTGCTTACGCGCGGTGATATCCTCTGACTCGGTCAGAATCAAGTAAGGGTGGCCTTGTTCATCACGAAGCACTTGGTGTACACACGACATAATACGCAAGCCACCACCCTCGCTTGGTAGCAGGTGTTCTGCCTTGACTATCTGCTGATAGCGAAGTGCTTCTAGATCCCGCGACCACACTGAACCTGCATAGGCGTCAGGAAATAACTCAAATACATTCCGCCCAATGAGCTGCTCCTGGGTTAGCCCAAACGTGTTCAAAAACTGGGGATTCGCAAAAGTATATCGTCCGTTAAGATCTTTCAGCGCAATCATCACCGTGCTGCTTTCCATCAGCGCATGCAACTGTGCCTGGGACTGGCGGAGCTTGGCCTGTACCTGGCTAAGGTCGGTAACGTCCATTAAAGTGACGACTAATAATTCAACATCTCCATGTTGATTAACTCCAGGTGTAATCAGCCGCTGGAGCAGCCTCCCATCAAGCTCGAGGATGTTCTCATCTGGCGTTGCCTGATGTGCTACCTGGATCAACGCGTCCTCTAAATCGTTAAGGACAGCAGGCAGTCTAAGCCCAGAGACATGACGCTGTAATGCCGTCGGGCGAACGCTGAAGTAGCGCGCCGCTGGAGCGTTATAGCGTTTGAGACAAAATTCGTTATCGAATACAAGCAGCGGAAAATCTAGCGCATCATAGAGATAGGCATATTCATCATTTAGCTTAGTGAGCTCGCCAGTCTTAATATTAAGCTCTTCATTAAGGCTGATTAGCTCCTCATTGGTGGCCTGCAACTCTTCATTGGCAGCCTCTAGCTCTTCGTTAGTTGCCTGCAATTCCTCATTGGAAGCCTGCGCCTCTTCATTGAGTGACTGCATTTCTTCATTGGCCGTCGCCAACTCTTCAATGAGCGACTGCAAGTGCTCTCGAGTAGCCTCCAACTCCTCCTCAAGGCTCTCAAGACCATCAAGTTGCGGCGGCTCCATGAGCTGGTCTAATGGCACGTTGGTGGGCTTTTCACTCTCTAAAAGTGGCGACAATACTACCAATATTCGTCGGTCATCTTCTTGCTCAGTGAGCCCCCGCACACTCAAACGCCACCACTCGCCCTCATAGCGTCGACGCCGCCCTAGCTGAGGTATCCGTTGCTTTTGGAACTGGTGAAGCAGGGACATTAGCTCGCCACGAAAGGGGGCACTCATGACGTCCTGAATGCCTACTTGGGTGCGGCCTGCAGGAAAACGTAAAAAGCGCTCCACATCTCCTGCCGTATGCTGAACATTGCCGCGCGCATCGCACAGTGCAACGGTGGCGCCCATATGGGCCACTAGCGCATCAAGCAGTTGCTGCATATCCCGATCACGCCGTTTTAAGGGCGAGGCGGCCCGCTGGGCAACCGGAGCATGTTCATTGAGTTCTCGACTTTCGCCCTGCTTGGTAAATAAGCGCTCACGTCGATCTAGTGGGGTAAACAGCGTCTCAGAGCGACCAACACTCTCGGAGCGCCCCAAAAAGAGAACACCCGTGACTCGCAGCCCAAAATGAAAACGCTGTAGCACTTTCGTCTGAAGTTCATGATCGAAATAGATCAATACATTGCGGCAGGTAATCAGGTTTAAGCGCAAAAACGGCGGGTCATCAAAAAGATTGTGTTTAGCAAACACAATCATATCGCGTAGGATTTTGTTGGCTTCAAAGGTGTGATCATTCTTTACAAAGTAACGCTCTAGCATAGGCTTGAGCAGCGCCTCTAGGGCTGCGCCGAGATAACCGGCCTCTACGAGCGATTTCCAGCGCGTCTTCATCAATATCAGTGGCAAAAATCTGTACAACCACTTGGCTGCTTAAAATACGCTTTGCCTCAGCGATCATTAGCGCAATCGAGTAGGCCTCCTCCCCAGTTGCACAACCCGCCACCCAGATTCTCAAAGGCGTGTTGTCCACCTGCTCGACCATATGGCGTACCGCTTTTTCAAGCGCTTCAAACGCGCTAATATCACGAAAAAAGGCGGTAACCGATATGAGAATGTCGCGGCCTAGCTGCTCAAGTTCAGCAGGTTCACTTTCAGCTAAGGCAAGATACTGATTCATATCCGTAACATTTGTTGCTATCAAACGACGGCGTATACGTCGGCTTAAGGTACCCTGCTTATAGCCAGAAAAGTCCAGTTGACGACGCTCTTTTAGCAGCTCAAGTAGCCGCCTTGGTACCTCAATCTGATTGCCTTCAAGGCTGGCGCATTCAAGCCGGGCAAGCTTGGCCAAGCGTGACGCCATTTCTTCAACATTTAAAATGTAATCAATAACTCCTGCGTCTATTGCAGACTGAGGCATCCCATCATATTTAGCACTTTCAGGCGTCTGCACCATGGTCACGCCGCCCGCCGCTAGAATAGCCCGTAAACCTGCAGTGCCATCCGACCCGGTTCCTGACAGGACAATACCCACCGAGGCCTCATGAGCATCAGTGGCTAATGACACAAAGAAATCATTGATTGAAGGCTTCGGCACTACATGCGGCAAGGCGGGTGTTGTGTAAAACACGCCCTCTTTTATAGTGGCATTGGTATTAGCAGGTACTACATAAATAACCCCTGCTTCAGGGCGCTGGAGGCTTTCAAGCCGTGTTACCCGTAGCTGGGTTTCACGGCTAAGAATATCCACTAGCATACTCTTATGGGTAGGCGAGACATGCTGCAGCACTACATACGCCACCGGCAATGCGGGATCAAGCGGACGAATCAATTTCGAGATAGCTTCGAGCCCGCCAGCAGAGGCGCCTATTCCCACCACCAATGGCGAAACGGAGGCAGAGGTTGCAGCAGTCATGAGGTTCCTTTGCTAATCGAGAGATCTTTTCGCCAGTCTACACAGCTCGATAGCAAAGCTATACGGTCTCTTTCGATAAACTATCAACGTTAGCGCTGGTTAGCATATATTCGTTCAGCGCAAGTAATTTATAGGCTACTTTTAGGCGTCTGAAGCACTTTATTCACCAACCTATCGGGCAGCTTAAAACCACTGTCTGCATCAAGGAGCACATTGGCAGTTTACGCAATTTTCTAGCTTCACGATCACACTCACCGAACGATTTGGCCTCTCCAAAGCATCGTGTATCTCATCATACCACTAGGGAGCAGCGGTTCGAAACTTACTAAAACCTTATCAACACCTAAAATTACACAGCCACTACAAATCAGTGTGATCTATACACATTACATTCATACTGTTTATGCCTTGCCACCTCCCACATTCACTGAGACTATTAGCTTACTACGCTGACAATACTTCCCCCTCCCACTCTGCCTAGACGACTCTCCCTCAATGGATGCACACAACCGTGAGTTAGCACTTCAGACAGGCCTGCTGATGCTACTGACCACCACCGTTATTATCGGTGGTGCTAGCCTTGTATTCAGCGTGACACCAAGTCTGCCGCAACCCCAGGCACTGGCCGTGTTGCCCGACAGCTCACTGGTTATCCTTTTATGTGGCTTAGGGCTTAGTTCGGTCATGGCTAATTTGCCCAAGTGGCGCCGGGCATCCAGCGTTTGTTTAGCCCTCTTGGCTTTTTATACCTTGGTGCATAATGTAATAGATGCAGGAACCGGGCACTCCTGGTTGACCGGTCAGCCCCGTCTGCCTTCCCAGGCAGTACCCACTCTCATTCTTGCTGCATTCTGTTTATGGGTCGGCCCTCAAGGCCAGTGGCAGCATCGTGTATGGCAGTTCGGGGGCGGTTTTTTGTGGCTGATCGGCACTATTACACTGGCTTATCATGCCGGAGCCAAATTACCCAGCTGGCTACCTCGTGCGAGTGCATTACTCCCAGGGCTGCTCTGCTTCTCGTTTGGCTTGGCCATGGTCATGGTAAGCCGTAGAGTACCCCGACTTACCTCTTCGCTTAGCAAGTCCGCAGTCACGGCAGGGATTATTGGCGTCAGCCTAAGCATGAGTGGCTGGTTTTTAATCAGCTGGAACCAGCACGAAACAACACGTTTAGAAGCTCAACATTCACTGGAAAGCGTGACAACCAGCATTGAGCGCACGCTTAATTCACGGGCAATTGTCCTTGAACGCTTAGCAGAGCGTTGGCAAGAAGTGTTTGAGGATGAGGAGTCACGCCAGCGAGAGGTAGCACGTTACTGGAGTGATTACCCTAGTATCTTAGCGCTCGCCTACTTTAACCCTATCACTAGGGATACTTGGCGGCGTGCTCAGCAGGGTCAAGATCTACTATGGCTTGATGACCAGTTGGTTAGCTTACCCGTACTGCGCTGGCTGAACCAACAGCAGCAATCTACACAATGGTTGCTCCCTGACCCATCGCGCCCTGAATTAGCCCTACTCGCCCTAAAGCCTTCTAATGCGCAGCGTTATCAGCTCGTCGCAGTCATTAATCTTGCTCGCCTAGTCACAAGTGAAGCCAGCATTGCAGAACAGGCATTCAGCGTTGCATATTAGCCACCACGGCGGCCACTTAGTCACTGAAGACGGAGAGCTAACTCCGCATAGCAAGCTGCCAGAAGGGACGCCATTAAGCGAGCAGCACCTTGTTCTTCCTGGTGGGACCACACTGCACTTAAGCCTTATGCCACGCGTAGATTCGACCTTTGATCTCGCCAATTTTATTGCGGCAGGAGTAGGGCTTTCTGGACTGCTACTGACCTATCAATTAGTGCTTAGCCTTGCTTTGATGGCTGCACGTACACAGCGCTCGCTGGAGCTTGCGAAAGCAAAGGAAGCACTTGAAGACCAGCACCGAATCCAGGCGATGATCGCTCGGGACGAACCCTGCAGCGCCACTTTATTGCAGATTTGTCGTCTACTTGAGCAACAAGGCAAGCAGGTACATGTCGCTATTTGGCGCTTAGATCATACAGCCACTTACCGAGTCGAACTGCTCTCCTGCACCCTCCCATTTGCCCTTCAGGAGTCGATGCCGTTTAACGAAAGCGCTATCTCTCTAGCAACCGAGCTACACCAGCAAGGTTTAGTGGAAACGACGCTATCACTGACAGACAGCCCAGCGGTCACTGCCTTTGAAAAACTTGCCTATCAGCATGGTTATACCCAAGCGACTCTCCATGTACTCAATAGTAGCGAAACGCTACCGCTTGGCACCGTAGCGCTGTTAACTAAAGAAGCATCAAACCAACCGCACACCGCCGACGATATTGAGCCCACCCTGCTACCAAGCGCATTAAGGTTGATGCGTCTAGCCATAGAGCGCCATAACCATCAACAGACACTACAGGATAGCGAGCAACGCTTTAGGTCACTGTTTACCCAAAACCCTGATGGCGTATTTTCGCTGGATATTGATGGCTATTTTCAAAGCGTGAATCAATCACTGCTGACGCTACTCGCCATTAGCGAAGCCGATATTATTGGCAGTCATTTGTACACCATGGTGCCCACCGAACAATGTGAGGCTATCAATGACGCCTTTAGCCACGCATTAACGGGTATCGCCCAACGGTTTGAAATTGAAATAGCCAGCCGGTCAGGCGACCTACATTACGTCGATATCTCATTTTTACCCACTGTGGTAATGGATAATGTTGTAGGTGTGTATGGTGTAGTGAAGGAGATGACCGCGTTGCGCCATAACGAGGCACAGCTACGTATTTTTCAGCGCAGCTTAGAAGCAAGCAGCAACGGTGTACTGATTTGTGAAGCACGATCAGATGATTTTCCGATCATCTACGTTAACCCTGCTTTTGTAGAGATTACCGGCTACGAGTTAGAAGAAGTACAAAACCGCAACTGCCGTTTTCTGCAAGGCCCAGATACAGACCCTGCTCAGATCAACGACATTCGCCAAGCCCTTGTTCAGCAGCGCGATATCAGCTTGACCATTCGTAACTACCGCAAAGATGGACGCGCCTTCTGGAACAATGTGTTTATTTCACCTGTACGGGCTAACGATGGTCACGCCACCCACTTTGTAGGCGTTATTAACGATATTTCAGAATATAAAGATCATGAAAATGAGTGGGCTTTTCACGCCACCCACGATGCTTTGACTGGGCTTGGCAATCGCGCGCTTTTTGAAGACCGCTTACAACACGATGTAGATTTGGCAAGACGCCATCACCAACAGCTAGCGGTGTTGTTTATTGATTTGGACGAATTTAAACCTATCAATGACACTCTCGGTCATGCTGTCGGTGACCAAGTCTTGATTCATGTGGCAAGACGTTTAGAGGAAGCCATCCGCCCTTCCGATACGCTGTGTCGCTTTGGTGGCGACGAGTTTGTACTGCTACTGCCCGATTTAGATGATCCTCACCATGCTCAGGAAGTTGCTGAACGCCTGCTGCTGGAGCTGGCACAACCCTATCGCATTGACCGTCATGAATTATATCTTTCTGCCAGTATCGGCATTGCGTTAAGTGATGAAGCGCTTGAAAATCCAGCGGCCCTGCTACAGCAGGCGGATATGGCGATGTATAAAGCCAAGCAGCAAGGCCGCAATACGCTGCAAACCTTTACCTACGACATTAATCAAAAACTCACCCAGCGGGTAACATTGCGCAATGATTTACAAGAGGCCATTACTCAAGAGCAGTTTGAACTGCACTACCAGCCGCTACTAACCCGCGATGGTGACATACACGGCTTCGAGGCGTTAGTCCGTTGGAACCACCCCGTCAAAGGCCGCATTTCACCTGGGCTCTTTATTCCGATTGCCGAAGAGACGGGGCAGATCATTGGCTTAAGCCAGTGGGTAATGGAGCGCGCTGCCAAAGATTTTTTAAAGCTACAGCCACTACTACCCAATCATTGTCGAATGGCGGTAAATCTTTCTCCGATGCAGTTTCATCGTCCCAGCTTTTTAAGCTCGTTACGCAAAACCCTTGAGGTCACCGGCTTACCTCCCACGGCGCTGGAGCTTGAGCTCACCGAGGGTATTTTAATGAATGACACCGAGGCGGCTATTGATACGCTCCATGCACTGCGCGGCATGGGGATCAGTATTGCCATTGATGATTTTGGCACTGGGTTTTCCAGTCTGAGCTATCTGCGCCATCTACCCATCGACAAAATCAAAATAGATCGCAGCTTTATCTTGAATATTGTCGAAAGCAGCAAGGATGCGGCGGTCGTACATGGGATTATTGCACTGGCGCATCACCTGGAACTGAACGTGGTAGCCGAAGGCGGAGAAACCAGCGCGCAGCAGCAACACCTCCTGGCACTGAATTGCGATGTACTGCAAGGCTTCTTATTTGCCAACCCCCTGCCCTTTGAGCCTCTGACCCACTGGTTAGCAGTACAGCAGCAAAACGCGCTTTCACACAGCCACCAATACAACCACTCGCAGCGCCAAGGCGCTGCTTTTTTTACGCCATTTATTTTATGAAAATACTTTCCATAAAATAATTTTTACGGCATACTAGCCATAAGTTTTATATACCAACGTCTATATAGCTGATCATTAGGAGTAACACGATGAAATATCAGGAACAGTTTCCCACCATTTGGGATCACCAACGAAGCCCGCTAACACTCAGGCAACCAAAAAAACCGCTGCCAAGCCGCAACCCTCGGCTCTTAAAGAGGCTTTTTTAACGATTTGGGATAGCAGCAAAACGAAAACCGCTAGCTAACAGTGCATTCGCCAGCGGTCTAAGCGTACGCCAAGGAAGGCTACGGCAGGGGCTCAAACATGAAAATCACGACATAGGAAGAACGGCAATTATATGCTCTTCGAGTTGCCTTTCTGGCACCTCATCTTGGGACACAGCAAACCCTCTGACGCTGATGCCTTTTCGATGGACTCGTTCAGCATCGTTACTTAGTAATGGATGCCATCCTGCCAGCTTGCGACCTTCCGCCACTCGTCGGTACCCACAGGTTTGCGGCAACCAGGTAAACTCTTTTACCAGCGCTGGGGTCAGCTGGGTGCAGTCAGGCACGCTCTCAAAGCGGTTTTCATAATCGCTGCACTGGCAGCTATGAGTATCCAGCAGGCGGCACGCTACGTTAAGAATGGCCAGCTCTTGCGTCTCATCATCATGCAGCTTTAGCAAACAGCACTGACCGCAGCCGTCACACAGGGCTTCCCATTCTGGAGGCGTTAGCTCTTCCAACGAATAGTGTTCCCAGAAGCGCTCGCGCAACGCGGTTTCCATCGTCTAATCACCTCGGTTAAACGTTAACGTTAGAGGCAGGCTATAGCAGCCGGCTAATCTCAGCTTGTCTTACCATCACTGGTCAGCGCCTCCCGGCACTCACTCCATAACACGCTGAAATCCGCCTCTAAAGCAGTGTAGTCTTCACGCAGCCAGGGCACTAATTCAGCCAGACGGTTGGAGCCGGAAAGGCGCTGCCCGATGCCCGCCACCGCACGACATGTAAAATCAAAATCAGCGTAACGGCGCAACCAGTCGTGCTCAACCAGCACCGGCATCATCGTCGCTAGACGTTGTGGCGCGGGCCACGCGCTGAGTAATCGATAGCAGCGATCAATCAGCTGATGTTGATCAGCCCCCTCCTGCTGGCGAGAAATAAAATGATCCCACACAACATCCAGCGCAATGCCCGCATAGCGTCTTTGAGCCGAGGAGCGCGCTGCTTGGCCATCATAACGCTAGGGTGCTGGTCTACCCAGGCATCAACTCGCCGATGGTGGCGAATGCCACAGGCAACGCTTGGCGACCAAGCAGAAAGGTCGCTGCCTTTCACACCATCGGCAATCAAATTACCGTAAAGAAAGCCGTCGTCCCCCGGCTGAGCCAGCCATGCGTGGGCAAGAAAGTTCATCGCTTTTGCGCCACGCTAATGCGCCGATAACTCACGAGCGATCTGTCGTCTGAGCGCGATGAATGTCCAGTAAGTAGGGCTCTTTGGCAGGCGGCATTTGTAGGTAAAATCCTTGCTCCTCAATCGCAGCCATCACATCGGAGGCCTTCACGCGGGCAAGCGGCTTATCAGCGGTCAGAATCATCGTTAGCACAGGAACCGGCTTACCAAAGGTCTCCATCAGCGCCTCAGGCACTGTCTCCATTCCTTTACGCTTATCCACGTAGAGGTACATTTCGTCTTTGCGCGAGCTTTTAAAAATCTCGCATAGCAGTTTTTCGCTCATAAAGATGACTCCTCAAGCGCCTGATGAATAGCTTGCGTTAAGCAGGTATCGCGCCAACCACTCAGTTCTTGTAATGGCTGGTGTGCAAGCCGCTGCATGACCAGCGCCTCAATATCCCGGCGACGCAGCAACATTTCCGGAGCAATATTAAGAGCCGCTGCTTTTTCGGCAACTACTCCCTTAATCGCCTTGAAACGGCGCTTAAACGCAGGCTGCATGGGGTCTGGCCAACGCGTAGGTAAGTCGCTTTCTGGACCGTGCTGGGCCTGCTTCACTAGCGCCAGTAGAGCATCGCCCTCTTTTTTGACCAGCGGCGGCTTAATGCCCTCAACCTCGGCTAGCTCATAGCGGTTTTTGGGCATTTTTTCTGCCACAACGAACAGCAGCTTATCGCTCACCAGCCAATTACGCGGTAAATCTCGACGGCGGGTTTCGCCCTCGCGCCAAATCGTCATTAGCCGGTAGGCCTCAAGCTGGCGAGGCGTCAATCGCCAAAGCTGGCGCTGGCGGGTATACCACTGGCCGTCGTTTTCAACGCTGCGTCCTGCCTGTTCGATCAAGCTGGCGCACTCGCTGTCCAACCACTCACGCCGCCCTAAGGCGTCGAGTTTTTCCGCTTGAAACTGCCACACCTTAAGCAAGTAAATTACGTCTAGCGCGGCGTACTCACATTGAGAAGACGTTAACGGACGCTCCAGCCAATTAGAGCGTGTCTCCTCTTTGGGAAGCGTTTCGCCTACCCAGTGCTCTACGAGTTTTTGGTAACCCATGCCAGGATTTTCGCCTAAGAAGGCTTGCGCCACCTGGGTATCCACCAGCGGCGTAGGCAACACGCCCGCCCAGTGTTGGAAGACTTCTAAATCTTCACTGCAGGCATGCAGCAGCTTCACCGCTCTATTTTGCAATAGCGCTTTAAAAGCGTTGGTGCAGCGTGTTGATAACGGGTCGACTAAATATGCCACTTCATGACTGGCAAACTGAATCAGCGCCGGTATGGGGAAAAACGTATTCTCGCGGAAAAACTCGGTGTCTAAGGCAATAACGCTGGCACCGGAAACCTGTTCACAGGCGGCGTCTAACGCCTCGGCGCTATCAATCCATTGATACAAAGCAGAAGTTGAAGAGGACAAAGAAATCTTCCGGGTTGGCACAACCGCATCAGCGCTTGCGTTTATTATCAGCATTAATCGCTAGCAAAGGGCTGGCGACCATTAAAAGCGCGGCTTAATGTACCGCCATCCACATACTCCAACTCACCGCCCATCGGCACGCCATAGGCGAGACGAGAAAAGGATACACCGTAATGCGCAAGCTGGGAGGCAATGTAATGCGCTGTCGCCTCACCCTCTACCGTAGGGTTAGTAGCAAGAACGACTTCACGAATATTGCCTTCAGCTACACGGCTTTCTAGCAACTCCAGCCCGATAGCTGCCGGGCAAATACCATCTAGCGGTGAAAGGTGACCATGCAGTACAAAATAGCGCCCTTGAAAACCGCCAGCCTCTTCAATCGCTAGCTGGTCTGCGGGCGATTCAACCACGCACAACAGTGCATCATCACGGCGAGAGCTCTCGCACAGCGCGCAAATATCGGCTTCGGTGAGCGTACGGCAGCGCTGGCAGTAGCCTACTTCCTCTATCGCCTGCTGAATCACTGCGGCTAATCGCTGGCCACCTGGGCGTTCACGCTCTAGTAAATGCATCGCCATGCGCTGGGCCGTTTTTGGCCCAACGCCTGGCAACACGCGAAACGCGTCCATCAATTGCTCAACAAGCGGAGAAAAGCGCATGGTTTAGAACGGCATCTTAAAGCCGGGCGGTAGATTTAAACCGGCTGTTGCTTCTTCCATTTTCGCTTTGGAGTTCGCTTCTACTTTGCGTACAGCATCGTTGACCGCTGCCGCCAGCAAATCTTCAAGCAGCTCTTTATCCTCTTCCAGCACGCTTGGGTCGATCGTGACATCGCTGACATCATGGCGGCCGTTCATGGTAATTTTTACCATGCCCGCACCCGCTTCGCCGTGCACTTCAGCTTTGGCCACTTCTTCTTGAACGCGCTGCATTTTTTCCTGCATTTCTTGGGCTTGCTTCATGATGTTGCCCATTCCGCCTTTAAACATGCGGTCTTCTCCTAAATCATTAATAAGCGAGTTGGTAGCCGTCGGCCGTTAGGAACGTGGCTCTGGCGCTGGTTTTACGGTTGACTCAATTAGCGTAGCCCCAAACGCCTGCTGCAACTTCTGAATATTGGGGTCGTGATGCAATAGATCAACAGCCTGCGCATGGCGTTCTTGCTGTAAACGCTCTTCCTGTTGCCGGGGTGTTTCCAGCGTGGCGTCAAGTTCAGCCACGCTGAACTGAACCCTTCTTGGTATGCCGATCTCTTTCAGCGCTCGCTCAATGCGCACGTTATGAACCTCGGCCTTCATGGCGGACTGGCTGGGGTCAAGCCGCAGCACCACAGTGCCACCATCATCGCTTGCTAACTGGCAATGTGCCGCCAAGTTACGCGTCAGCCCGCCTAAACCTAAGGCGTCAAAACAAGCCAGCCATGCGGCGTGGTTTAAGAGATCTCCCGAGGCCAGCGATTCAGCCGAGAGAGAGGAAGGCGCCACATTAAAGGATGGAGCGGGTTCTGGCTCTGGCTCTGGCTCTGGCTCTGGCTCTGGCAGAGCGTAGCGGCGCTTTCTACCTCTTCAAGCGACCAGGGCGGCGGCGCATCATATTGCGGCTCTAATGCCTCGGGCGCCTCACTTGGTGGAGCTGCCTGCACCGCAGGCTCAGGCGGCTCAGCCTCGGCAGCGGCGGGTGCAGGCTCAGGCTTTTTTGCGGCTGGCTCCGCTAACACAGGGGCGCTTGGCGGGGCTGCGGGGGCTGGCGTTGCATCTGCTGAAGGCGCAGGCTCAGGGCGTAGCGGCAGCGGCGTCGCAGGTGGCTTGGGAACACCCTGAGGGCGGAAAGCCAGCATCCGTAGCAGCGTCATCTCCAGAGCACTACGCAAGTCTGGGGCGTGTACCATATCGCCACGCCCCTGGATACCAATCTGGTAGTAGAGCTGGATATCTTCAGCGGTAAAACGGCTGGCCAGCTGCTGAATTTGCGCTCGGTCACCGTGGCTATTATCCACTGCATCCGGCACCATTTGCGCCACGGCCAAGCGGTGGAGTATGGCAGTTAACTCATCTAGCACGGCGGCAAAATCAGGTCCCTGCTCGGCTAGCTGGGCCACTTCTGCCAGCAACTTCTGAACATCTACCGCTGCTAGCGCTTCAACCAAGGCCAGCACATGGCGATGATCCAACGTGCCCAGCATTGCCGCTACATCAGCATGGCGCACAGCCCCTTGGCCAAAGGCAATGGCTTGATCAGTCAGGCTCATTGCATCGCGCATGGAGCCTTCAGCAGCCTTGCCTAACAGCCACAACGCGCTTTCATCATACTCAACCCCCTCTTCGCCCAGCACATAAGTTAAGTGCTCGACTACCCGCTCAGGCGGCATATGCTTGAGCGTAAACTGCAAACAGCGGGATAGTACCGTGGCGGGGAGCTTCTGCGGATCGGTGGTCGCTAACAGAAATTTTACATGGGGTGGCGGCTCTTCCAGCGTTTTAAGCAGCGCATTAAAGCTGCTGGTGGAGAGCATGTGCACCTCATCAATGAGGTATACCTTGTAGCGCCCTTGGGTAGGCGCGTACTGAACGTTATCGAGCAGTTCGCGGGTATCTTCTACTTTGGTTCGCGAAGCAGCGTCGACTTCGATCAGGTCGACAAAACGGCCTTCATCGATGGCTTGGCAACTATCGCACTGACCGCAGGGTGTCGAGGTAATTCCCTCATCCCCGCGCCCATTAGCGGTACAGTTAAGGCATTTCGCCAAAATGCGCGCCAGCGTGGTTTTGCCGACGCCACGCGTGCCAGTAAACAGGTAAGCGTGGTGTAAGCGGCCCTGATCAAGGGCATTGACCAAGGCGCGTTGAACATGGGCCTGGCCCACGAGCTCGTGGAATGTACGCGGCCGCCATTTGCGGGCCAGAACCTGATAGCTCATTGAGCAAAACTTCCTTAGGCGGGCTGACTGTCGATGCTAAACAGCCTATCGTAAACCGTAGATGCTAATTGTTGGTGCTTCATAGAGCACCATTCTAGCGGCTGCACCGCAGCCCGCCAACCGCCCGGCAGATGCCGAGCGGCATGAGGCGTTACGCTTAGGCGTTATCGCCACCTTCAGCGGCACCAGCACGTTGGGCGGCTTCTTTTACCAACTTTTCAAGCTCACCGTTTTGATGCATTTCAATCACAATATCGCAGCCGCCTACCAGCTCGCCTTCTACCCATAGCTGGGGAAAGGTCGGCCAGTTGGCAATTTTCGGCAGCTCAGCACGGATATCCGGGTTATCCAATACGTTGACGAAGGCAAAACGTTCGCCGCAGCTCATCAGCGCTTGCACTGTCTGTGCAGAGAAGCCGCACTGGGGCAGTTGGGGGGTGCCTTTCATGTAGATCAAAATCGGGTTTTCGCTGATTTGACGCTGAATATTTTCGGCAGTGGTGCTCATGATGTGCTCC
Organism: Vreelandella lionensis; assembly: GCF_002087295.1. GTDB lineage: Bacteria > Pseudomonadota > Gammaproteobacteria > Pseudomonadales > Halomonadaceae > Vreelandella > Vreelandella lionensis. The sequence continues at coordinate 52,869 of NZ_MWVI01000061.1, forward strand.
TAAACAAGTGATGTGATCCAAGTCAGTTTACGCAATTCGTCAACTGGCTTTAACCCCACGACCTAGTAATGCCATGGATTGGTGATTACACCAATACCCGAGCAAACTACTCGGCCTTAACGCGTGGCAGCCATTCTACGCATGCCGCCCGCGTTGCGCATCCCCTGCCGCATCGCTAGGATGGTGTTTTTGCGCGGAGAGAAGTCCATGGCGACACGCCATTTCCTTACCCTATTGGATTTGACCCCAGATGAGCTGGCGTATTTGATCCAGCGTGCCATTAAGATCAAGACGGATCTTAAAGCTAATGGCCCGGTGTACACACCGCTACCAAACCGCACGCTGGCGATGATTTTTGAAAAATCGTCCACCCGAACCCGCGTCTCTTTTGAAACAGGCATGGCGCAATTTGGTGGCCATGCGCTCTTCCTCTCTCCTCGTGATACCCAGCTTGGCCGCGGTGAGCCAATCGAAGACACCGCACGCGTGCTCTCTGAGATGGTGGATGCAGTCATGATTCGCACCTTCTCCCACCAAGGCCTGGAAACCTATGCCAGCGCCAGCAGCGTGCCGGTGATTAATGCCCTAAGCGACGACTACCACCCCTGCCAACTGCTGGCAGATGTGATACCTGGACAGAGCTGCGCGGCAGCGTCAAAGGTCGCACCGCGGTGTGGATTGGCGATGGCAATAATATGTGCCACTCCTGGATCAACGCCGCCCGCCAGTTCGGCTTTCATCTGCGGGTCTGCTGCCCGGAAGGCTATGAACCACGCGAAGATATCATGGCCGCTGCGGGTGACTGCGTCACCCTGCTCCACGACCCACAAGAAGCGGCTAAAGGTGCTGACTTAATCACTACTGACGTATGGGCTTCCATGGGCCAGGAAGAGGAGCAGGCAAAACGAGAAGCCGACTTTGCAGGCTTCCAGGTAACTGAAGCCCTGCTCGACTCCGCCCAATCTGACGTGCTGTTTTTACACTGCTTGCCTGCTCATCGAGGCGAAGAGATCAGCCTCACGCTGCTGGACGACCCAAGGGCAGTAGTATGGCAGGAAGCCGGCAACCGCCTACACGCTCAAAAAGCATTGATCGAGTTTTTGTTGCTAGGCAAAGTCGACGCATAACCTCTATCGCCTAACCTCTATCCCGCCCTGTATGCTTTGCAGGGCGGGCTTGTGCACAATGCCCTCGAAAGCAAACGCCACTACACCGGGTACAAAGCAAGCATAAAAAAACGCCACGTTATAAATAACGTAGCGTTTAGAAATATTGGTGGAGCCTAGCGGGATCGAACCGCTGACCTCAACACTGCCAGTGTTGCGCTCTCCCAGCTGAGCTAAGGCCCCACATGCTGCCAGTTTCGTGCAGCGGGGCGAATACTAATTCACAGCACTGTAAGAGTCAAGCATTAAAGCAAACCAGAATCATCTAATTCTCCTTTGCTGAGAGCTGTGGCACTCTATAGGTTCGCAGCGTGCGTATCGCTTGAGTCCACGATGATTACCTGCAGGAGCCAGACCTTTGATCAACGTTTTAATTGCCGATGATCACCACCTGGTGAGAACCAGCATCGCCCACCTGCTAAACGAAGAGTCCGATATTAAAATTGTGGGCGAAGTGGATGATGGAGAGAGCGCCGTCGCCCAGTGCCGACAACTAAAGCCTGACATTGTCCTCATGGATCTTCGTATGCCGGGTATCGGCGGGCTAGAAGCCACACGGCGTATTCAACGCACCCTGGCTTACATTAAGGTTATCATTCTTACCGCCCACTTAGAGGACAGCGTCCTGAGGCGCATGCTTGAAGCCGGGGCATCGGGCTTTTTAAGCAAAGGGGCTGATGCGGTGGAAATGACCGATGCCATTCGCCAAGTCTTCCGCAACGGGCGCTATATAAGCCAAGAAATTGCACAGCGGCTAGCACTCGCCCACTTCACTGACGAAGATAGCCCATTTAACCAGCTTTCTGATCGCGAGCTACAAATTGCTTTGATGATCGTCAACTGTCAGCGAGTACAAGATATTTCTGACCGTCTACACCTTAGCCCTAAAACCGTTAACACTTACCGTTATCGCTTGTTTGATAAGCTACATGTCACCAGTGATGTCGAGTTGACCCATCTCGCCTTACGCCACGGTCTAGTCGAAGGTTTTGACGCCACTATGGGATAGACCTACCATCGCAGCTTCTGCCATTTAAGAGCTCCAATGCCCAGCTATGACTTTTGATGCCAAGCAGTTTTTAAGCTCTGTCAGCACTTCACACGGTGTTTACCGCATGCTGGATGAGGAGCAAAACACGCTCTATGTCGGCAAAGCGAAGCGTTTGAAAGCACGACTGGCAAGCTATTTCCGCGGCCAGCTCAATACCAAAACCCAGGCGATGGTGGCACGCATTGCCGATATTCAAATTACGGTCACCCGTAGCGAAACCGAAGCACTGCTGCTTGAACAAACATTAATCAAGGAGCTTCGCCCGCCCTACAACATCCGGCTACGGGATGATAAATCCTACCCGTTTGTGTTTGTCACTGACCGCCACCCCTACCCCGCGTTGGAATATAAGCGAGCACGCCAGCGTCGCGACGATGGCCGCTACCTGGGCCCCTACCCCAGCAGCGGGGCCGTAAAAGAGAGCCTGACGCTGATGCAGAAAATTTTTCGCATCCGTAACTGCGAAGACAGTGTTTTTGACCACCGCTCTCGGCCCTTGCTTGCAGTATCAAATTCAGCGCTGCAGCGCCCCTTGTGTTGATTACATCTCAGAAGAGGAGTATCGCCGGGATGTGGAACATGCGGTGATGTGCCTAGAAGGCAAAAGCGAGCACGTGACCCAGCTATTAACCCAAGAAATGGAAGTAGCCAGCCAAGCGCTCAACTTTGAAGAGGCCGCACGCCTGCGTGACCAAATCCAGCAGCTACGCCAGCTGCAGCAGCGCCAGTTTGTGGATAACGAGAGCGGCGACGCAGACGTTTTCGCCTTAGCCCAACGCCCTGGCGCACTCGGCATCTCCATATTGAGCGTGCGTGATGGTCGTCTACTGGGTGCTCGGCACCATACGCCAAAGAATGATCTAGACCTGCCGCCAGAAATGCTGCTGACCGAAGTGGTTAGTCAATACTATTTTGGCCAGCCGCATAACGTACCCGGAGAAGTAATTACTAGCCTCCCGCTGGAAGATAGCACTCTGATTGCCGATGCCCTCTCTCAGCAAGCAGGCAAAAAAGTCAGAGTAGCAAGCCAAGTGCGCGGGCATCGCGCCCAATGGCAGCACCTCGCCATGACCAACGCCGAGCAGCAGCTTGCATCACAGCTGGTCAATAAAACCCAGCTCACTCAGCGGTTTGAGGCACTGCAAAAAGCGCTGGGACTGGAAAAACTGCCAGAGCGGCTTGAGTGTTTCGATATCAGCCACAGCCAGGGCGAAGCCACCGTGGCGTCTTGCGTGGTGTTTGACCATCAAGGCCCGCGTAAAAGTGACTATCGCCACTTCCGCATTGAAGGCATCGCAGCAGGGGATGATTACGCCGCCATGCAACAAGCGCTGACGCGGCGCCTGAAGCGGGTAAAAAGCGGAGAAGCAGTGGCCCCCGATATTCTGATTGTGGATGGCGGCAAAGGGCAGCTCAATATGGCACGCGGGGTACGAAACGACCTTTCGGTCACCAACATCATTCTACTAGGCGTTGCCAAAGGAACCACTCGCAAGGCCGGGCTGGAAACTCTCTTCTTAGAGACCAGCGATAACCCGCTGCCTTTAGATCCGGCTTCTCCGGCACTGCATTTAATCCAGCATATCCGCGATGAGTCCCACCGCTTTGCGATTGCAGGCCACCGGGCAGCGCGAGACAAAGCGCGACGCACGTCTACTTTGCAGGATATTCCTGGCATAGGCCCTAAACGGCGGCGTGAACTTCTGCGCTTTTTTGGTGGCCTACAGGGCGTACAAAAGGCCAGCCGTGATGAACTAGCCAGGGTGCCCGGAATTAATGCAGCCCTCGCAGAGAGCATTTATACGGCACTGAATGGATAAACTTGTTCTTAACATGGATGCAATGCGCTAAGGGGGATAGAATAACCCGCACATTACACTCCGACTTCATGATTCTCCGGCAAGGATCGCGCCCTGCGATGAATATACCCAACATACTTACACTGGCAAAAATCTTTTTTATCCCGCTACTGGTAGTACTGTTTTATCTACCTTTCAGTTGCAGCATGCCGATTGCCGCTGGTTTATTTGCCCTAGCATCGGTCACCGACTGGCTCGATGGCTACCTGGCCCGCCGCTGGAATCAGTCGACACCCTTCGGTGCCTTTTTAGACCCTTTGGCAGACAAACTTATGGTCGCCGTGGCGCTTGCACTGTTAATTGAGCGTTTCGACACGCTGATCCTGACGCTGCCCGCACTGGTGATTATCGGTCGTGAGATCGTTATTTCAGCCCTGCGGGAGTGGATGGCCGAAATGGGTAAACGCGGCATGGTGGCGGTCTCTTGGGTTGGCAAACTAAAAACCACGCTGCAGATGGTCGCCATTCTGGTGCTGCTGGCCTTCCCGCCAGGGCACGAAATCGCGCTACTGGGCGTGGTTGTTCTGTACGCTGCCGCTGCTCTCACGCTTTGGTCAATGGCTCAGTATCTAAAAGCTGCTTGGCCGCACCTTAGTCGCTCAATGTAGGCAGCATAAATGTCAGCAGCACAGTAGCTCTTTGAACCCGTTGATAAATTGATTGTTTGACAAGCGCGCAGCGATGCGTATAATTCGCCCTCGAGTCGATCGGGAATAGCTCAGTGGTAGAGCATCGCTGGTTAACGCCAATGACTTGTTAGGCTGGATGGCAGAGTGGTTATGCAGCGGACTGCAACTCCGTGTACGCCGGTTCGATTCCGACTCCAGCCTCCATTGTCAGTGTAGCGATTGCTGCTAAAGCGCCGATACACTGCCCGGATGGCGAAATTGGTAGACGCAAGAGACTTAAAATCTCTCGGAGGCAACTCCGTGCCGGTTCAAGTCCGGCTCCGGGCACCATGAATTGTTAGTAAGAACATGACGCTGCGAGATCTTCTGATCTACGCGGCTTTTTTGTGTTTAACGCCCACCCGATCAGTTACCTTTCGCATTTTTGCCCACACCATCGCTAAGCGCCAGTGGTCACGCTATGATGCCATCCTCCCTGTGAAAGCGTGTTGCGCGCGCAGTTTTTGATAGCAAAAAGAAGGAGCGGGCCCCTATGAGCACGCCAACAACCGACCTACTTATTATCGGCGGCGGCGTCGCCGGCCTCACCCTAGCGCTAGAAGTTGCTGACCACTTGTTAGTCACGCTGGTACGTCCGGCAATGGATGATCAAGGGGCCAGCCGCTGGGCACAGGGCGGCATTGCGGCAGTGCTCTCTCCGGATGACAATCTCGACGACCATGTACGCGATACTCTCATCGCTGGTGATGGACTATGCGATGAAGACGCCGTTCGTTTTACCGTCACCCATGGTCCTGAGGCGATTCAATGGCTCATTGACAACGGTGTTCCGTTTACGCCCGACCCGGACCCAAGCGCCCGCTACCCCTACCACCTGACCCGAGAAGGCGGGCACAACGCGCGGCGCATTATTCATGCCGATGACGCCACCGGTCGTGCGGTAGTTGAAACCTTGGTCAATAAAGTCTCTGCCCGCCCTGGCATTACTCAGCGCAGCGACCTGACGATTCTCACCCTGCTGAGCAACGCTGAGGGCCACTGCATTGGCGCCCAAGGTGTCGATAGCGAGCAACGCCTACAAGCGTTTTATGCCCATCACACCATTCTCGCTACCGGCGGCGCAAGCGGGTTATACCGGCACACCACCACCCCAGCACCCAGCAGCGGCGAAGGTATGATGATGGCGGCTGAGCTGGGAGCAACTCTTGCCAATCTTGAGTTTCAGCAGTTTCACCCTACCTGCCTATTCGACCCGGATGGCCCAGCCTTTCTGATTAGCGAGGCGGTGCGCGGTGAAGGCGGCCACCTGCTTAACGAAGCTGGCCATCGTTTTATGCCCGACCTCGATCCACGTGCCGAGCTAGCGCCTAGAGATGTGGTGGCAAGAGCCATTGATGCACAGATTCAGCAAGGCACGCTGGGGCACGTCTGGCTAGATATACGCCATTTAGGGGAAGCCTCTATACGCCATCACTTCCCTACAATTTTGGCTCATTGCGCCTCGCGGGGAATGGATATTACGCGCCAACCGATCCCCGTTGTGCCCGCCGCCCATTATAGCTGTGGCGGCGTCGCTACCGACCACGCTGGCGCTACCAACGTTGCCAACCTTTATGCCATTGGCGAAACGGCCTATACCGGCCTCCACGGCGCAAACCGTATGGCTAGCAATTCGCTGCTTGAGTGTTTGGTTTATGCGCGTAGCTGCGCCCTGCATCTGCTCTCCTTGCCCTCGCCACCCAATGAGCCGCTGAATACAGGAGGTGATCATCAAGCACCTATCATTCAGCCCAGCATTAACGTGGAACTAGAGGCACTTAGAAAGCTCCGCTTTAAGATGCGCAGCGTCATCAGTCAATACGTATCGATAGTAAGAAGCGACCAAGGCCTTGCTGCCGCCAGTGAAGCACTGGCAGAAATCAAAAAAGAATTGGAAAAGCTAGATAAAGCGATGTCGCACCCAGAAAGTATGCGACTAAGGCAAGCCATTATGCTTGCTCAACTCACTGTGCTGGCCGCCTCTCAACGCCACGAGTCTCGGGGCTTGCATTACTCTATTGACTGGCCAGAACATCAGGCCACCTCCGGCCCTTCTCAACTGACACTAGATAGTTTGCGTTTAGCAGGGCTTCCGCACTAACGCCCTGCCAAACTATCGACCAGGCCGATGGAAACATCGGCGCAGGGCGCGCTGACTGTCGCCTGGGAGACTGTCTGGCCATAACCAGAGACGCTGTGATCCCATACGAAGCCCTACTAGCCAAGGCCCTAGATAGTCACAGCTAACTCCTAATGTCGGCCCCGCCTCTCCAGTGGCTAGCAACCAGCATCCCTCTATCTGGCTGCCGTTCTTGGTGAGCTGCAGCGCCCCACATGGCTGCGCACGATAGGAGCCATACACCAACGCCATCCCAATGCTTAGCGTTAACACCCCTAACCAATGGCCTATCGCCCAACCTGCTAGTATCGCCAGCCCCAGCACTAACGCCCCGTAAAGCCCAACTGCCAGCTTAGAGCGTGCGATAAGCAGTGTTATCTGTGGTTTCAGCATGCTCAACGATCATTTGCACAAGATGGCGCAAGTCAGGGTCTTCAGGCCACTCACGATGCATCAGCCAAACGCACAAATCTTGATCCTCTTCTTCAATCAAACGCTGATACGTCAACTGCTCCTCTTCGCTCAGCGTGTCCAAGCGTTTTTCTATAAAGGGAATTAACAGCAGATCCAGCTCCCACATACCGCGCCGGGAGTGCCAGTAAAGCCGCTTACGAAGCACAGCGGCGGGGGAAGTATCGTCGCTCAACGTCAGCCTCTCCGAGTAGATGAAAATGAAAAGCCAGTATACCGAAGCTGTGGGGTCGCGCCAGGGCCAAGCTTCGCCTATGCTGTTAATCAGCTTCGTACTAACTTGCCTAGTACCTTGTTTTATCTGAATTGTTTTATGCGGTTATGCGCAGTATGCTGATTTCGAAGTTATCGAGGTCGCATGTGCATTACGGCCTTTAAACGCAGGGAGCCAACCGATGACCAAGTCTGAACTAATCGAACAAATTGCGATGCGTCAACCGGAGCTATCCGCCAAGGATGTCGAAACAGCGGTGCGTATTATCCTAGATGATATGACCGATGCTCTCGCCACTGGAGGACGAGTAGAGATCCGTGGTTTTGGCAGCTTTTCGCTTCATTATCGCGAGCCGCGCACGGGGCGTAATCCTAAAACCGGCGACCCGGTAGATTTAGACGGCAAATACGTCCCGCACTTTAAACCGGGCAAGAAGCTGCGCGAACAAGTCGATGCGAGCCGAGCTTTAGGTTACTAAAGCGAGTTAATAGCGCCATCCGACCTTCTGCGGGATGACGTCGCGCCCAGACTCAGACACAATAGCATCATCGTGAACGTCACTGACTAGGAAACTCTCATGCGTTGGATCAAAGGGCTGATTCTGGCCGTCATTTTATTGGTAGTGCTGCTGGTGGGCATTCTGTTTGCTGTGAATAACCAGCAAGCCATTGCCTTAAACCTAATTTGGGCTGAACTGCCTGCCGTATCACTCTCCGTATGGCTACTAGCCACCCTAGCGGTGGGCGTCATTGTTGGCATGCTGGCCATGCTGGGTGTTTATGTTCGCCTGAAAGCACAGCTTGCCCGCAGTGAGCGTCACAATAAACAGCAGCGCAAAGAGCTAGACCGGTTACGCACTCAGGGGTTGAAGGAACTGGCGTAAATGCATGATGCTGTGCTGCTAGGCGTACTCTTGGCAGCCATTGCCATCGGCTTTGGCCTAGGCATCCGTTACGCCTACCGCCGCCAGCAGCACTCCCCCGCCTCGCGTACTCCCGGCTTATCACGGGAATACTTCGTCGGGCTGAACTATCTGCTGAACGAGCAGCCCGACGAAGCGATTAACACCTTTATCCATGCATTGGATGTTAATAGCGACACCATTGATACTCATATTGCCCTTGGCAAGCTTTTCCGTGCCCGTGGTGAAGCAGATAAAGCCGTTAGCATTCATCAAAACCTGCTAGCCCGCCCAGCACTCTCTATCACGACTAATGAAACCATTCAGCTTGAGCTCGCCCGCGACTTTATCGCCTTGGCTGTGCACGACCGAGCCCAGCGGCTACTGCGCAGCCTGCTAGAACACTCGGTGAACGAAGCGCTCCGTCTAGAAGCGAAGCGGCTGCTGATTGATTTACTTGAGCGAGAAAAAGAGTGGCAAGACGCGCTAGACGTTGTTCAACCGCTGATTAAGCAGCAACCCGCCATGCGCCGCCCTGCATCACACTGGCTCTGTGAACTTGCCCAACAGGAAATTGATCAATCTAGCCGCGCAATAGCGCGTAAGCACCTCAAAAAAGCGCTCCAGTTGGATGAGCGCTGTATTCGCGCCACCTTAATGCTGGCTGAATTAGAGATGGATAATGGTCACTATGCAAAAGCTATCGAGCGGCTTGATCATATACCCCAGCAGGATATCGCTCACGTACCGACCATGCTACCAGCACTCCAGCGCGCTTATACCCGCAATAACAACTTACCCGGTCTGGAAAGCCACCTGTATAAACTACTAGGCCAAGCGCCGTATACCAGCGTCATTGTGACGCTAGGGGAACTCGTTCATCAAAGAGATGGAGTAGACAGCGCTATCGAGCGAACCGGCGAGTGGCTGAGTGAAGCGCCCAGCCTAGGAGGGCTTGATTACCTAGTTGATCTCTACCTGGAAAGTGAACGGCTCGCTGGTAAAGCCACACCGGATACCCGACTCCTCTTACTAAAACACCATACCGATGCCCTGCTGAAGGGACGCCCCCGCCATCGCTGCCGCCGCTGTGGGTTTAGTAGCGACAGCCTGGCTTGGCAGTGCCCCAGCTGCCGCCGCTGGGGCACTATTAAACCAATTACCGGCGTCGAGGGCGAATAGCTATTGCCCACCTGCCAGCTCGGCCTCAATAGCCGCTAATGCTGCCATAGGGTCTTCTGCTTGCGTGACCGGACGACCTACCACTAGATGCGTGCTACCCGCCTGCATTGCGTCAGCAGGCGTCATGATGCGCTGTTGATCATTCGCCGCCGCAAAGCTAGGACGAATACCGGGCGTTACTTTTAAGAATGCGCTGCCGCACTGCGCTTTGATCTGCGCCGCCTCCTGCGCCGAGCACACCACGCCGTCTAATCCGCTTTGCTGGGTCAGGGCTGCCAAGCGCATGACGTGCTCAGCAGGGCTTGCAGTAATGCCCACATCCGCCAAGTCTTCCGCCTGCATGCTAGTCAGCACCGTGACCGCAATTAAGTGCGTAGTAAGCTGATGGTCGGATAAGCGCTTTGCCGCTGCCTCCATCATTTTGCGCCCGCCAGAGGCGTGAACGTTTACCATCCAAACGCCCTGCTCTGCCGCCGCCTGAACAGCACTGGCCACGGTATTAGGAATATCGTGAAATTTAAGATCCAGGAACACATCGAAACCACGTCCATGGAGCGCTTCCAGTACGGCAGGGCCACTTCGCGTAAACAGCTCTTTACCGACTTTGAGACGGCACCGAGCAGGGTCAAGCTGGTCTGCCATGCACAGAGCTGCATCAAGCGAAGGGTAATCCAGGGCAATAATCAGTGGGGAATCGGTGGACACGCGCTTACTCCGTGTTCGTGAACGCTTAAAGGGAAATTGCGCCATTGACGCGATGGGTATTGATTAGTGTACCAGCCCCACAGAGCTTGCAGTGTAAGCGATTGGCCATTTCCCTGTAGCAAAAGGCTTACAAAAACCATCGTCGATGACTTACAGCATTCACTGTTCTAAAAAGCTAATTTCACTAAGGCGGCGAATAAAGCTTCACTCCTATCGCTGCGCTCATGGCCTTTCGTGCTGAGTACGCGACTGGCTCAATGGAAAAAAACAGAAGGATGTTAACGATGCAGACAACGTTTAAGCGTATCGCAGCCGCACTACTTATTAGCCTCAGCCTTGGCCTATCAGGAACAGCGCTGGCTCAAGCCATTGCGCCAATTAACGTCAACAGTGCCGATGAGGAACTGCTTGCTGAGCTGCCCGGTATTGGCCCAAGCCGCGCGACAGCGATTATTGAAGAGCGCGAAGCCAACGGTGCCTTTGAAAATGCCGATGATCTGACCCGCGTGAACGGCATTGGGCCAGCCACCGTTGACCGTATACGTGATCAAATCAAATTTGAAGAGTAAATTTAAAAAGCAACCCACCACATGCCACCGCACGGTTACACATCGGCGGTGGCAGTGCTGACAAGCCGCTTAAATTGTATCGCCGGGCACTCGCACTCGCCCTTCCATTAACACTCGTGCACTGCGGCTCATTACCGCCTGATCAATCTGCCAGCGCCCGTCTACCAGGCTGGCTTTCGCCCCAACCCGAAGTGACCCTGAAGGATGGCCAAACGTCACCGCTTCACGCTCAATGCCACCGGCCGCTAAATTCACCAACGTACCCTGAATCGCCGCAGCAGCACCAATCGCCACCGCCGCTGTGCCCATCATGGCGTGGTGTAGTTTGCCCATCGAGAGCGCACGCACCACCAAGTCAATATCTTCAGCATTGACGGCTTTCCCACTCGATGCCATATAGCTAGCCGCGGGGGCCACAAAGGCCACTTTGGGAGTATGCTGACGACTGGCAGCCTCCTCCACATGGTTAATCAATCCCATGCGGACAGCACCGTGGGCGCGAATCGTTTCGAACATCTCCAGCGCCTTGGCATCCCCATTAATCGCTTCTTGCAGTTCACACCCGGTGTAGCCCAGCGCCTCAGCATTGACGAACACCGTTGGAATGCCTGCCTTAATCAGCGTTGCTTTCAGCACACCAACACCCGGCACATCCAGGTCATCGACCACGTTACCGGTTGGAAAAATAGCGCCCTCGCCATCGGCAGGGTCCATAAACGCGACGGGGATTTCTGCCGCTGGAAAGGTCACGCCATCCAACTCAAAATCACCGGTTTCTTGCACCTCACCATCAATTATGGGCACTTGGGCAACAATGGTTTTCTGAATATTGACCTGCCAAATACGTACTTCTGCAATGCTGTTTTGCGGCCCCCTGGCAGGGTAAACTAAACCGTTGGCGATAGCGTAAGGCCCCACCGCCGCAGATAGATTGCCGCAGTTACCGCTCCAGTCCACGAAGGGCTTATCGATTGAGACTTGGCCGAAAAGGTAATCCACATCGTGATCGGGAGAGTCGCTCTTCGAGAGGATCACCGTTTTGCTGGTGCTTGAGGTTGCTCCGCCCATACCGTCAATCTGCTTTTCATAGGGGTCGGGGCTGCCTATCACCCGCAGCAGCAGCTTATCCCGCGCCTCACCCGGCACCTGAGCGGCGGGGGGTAGGTCGCCCAGAGTGAAAAACACCCCCTTACTGGTGCCGCCCCGCATATAGGTGGCGGGAATACTGATTTGTGCTTTATGAGCCATGACGCACCTCTTAAAAAATAGCCTGGCAACTGCCAGGCTATGCGCTATCAATCACACCCTTACCATTGCGCTGAGACCACTAGGCAACGGAGGATTCCAAAAAGTCCTGGGCAAACCGCTGCAGCACGCCACCGGCTGAATAGATGGTCACTTCTTCAGCCGTATCCAATCGGCAAACCACCGGCACGCGCTCGGTGCTGCCACTGGTGCGGTGAATGACCAGCGTGAGCATGGCGCGAGGATCGGGCGTGCCTTCCACATCGAAGACTTCCGTACCGTCCAATCCAAGCGTTTTACGGGTAGTGCCCTCTTCAAACTGAAGGGGCATCACACCCATCCCGATCAGGTTCGTGCGGTGGCTGCGCTCAAAGCCTTCGGCGACAATGGCTTCCACCCCTGCGAGCGCGACGCCCTTTAGCCGCCCAGTCACGAGATGAGCCCTGGCCGTAATCCGCACCGGCGATAATGATCAGCGGCTGCTTGCGGGCCATGTAGGTTTCGATGGCTTCCCACATGCGGGTCACTTTACCCTCCGGCTCAATACGCGCCAGCGACCCCTGCAGCACCTTGCCCTGCTCGTCGTGGACCATTTCGTTGAACAGTTTCGGGTTCGCCAACGTTGCCCGCTGGGCGGTCAGGTGATCCCCGCGGTGGGTGGCGTAGGAGTTAAAGTCCTCCTCCGGCAGGCCTATTTTGTGCAGGTACTCCCCCGCCGCGCTATCGAGCATGATGGCATTGGAAGGCGAAAGGTGGTCGGTGGTGATGTTGTCCGGCAGAATCGCCAGCGGGCGCATGCCCTTCAGCCCGCGCTCTTTCGCCATGTTGCCTTCCCAGTAGGGCGGGCGGCGAATGTAGGTGCTCTGGGGCCGCCATTCGTAGAGCGGGCTTACCTGCGTACGCGCACTTTTATCCAGATCGAACATCGGGATATAGGTTTGGCGGAACTGCTCGGGCTTCACCGCCGACTTCACGATAGCATCGATTTCGCTATCGTCGGGCCAGATGTCCTTGAGGGTGACCGGATTACCCTGCGTGTCATACCCCAGCACGTCTTTTTCGATATCAAAGCGGATGGTGACCGCAATGGCATACGCCGCCACCAACGGCGGTGAAGCCAAAAACGCCTGTTTGGCGTAGGGGTGGATACGCCCGTCAAAGTTTCGGTTACCGGAAAGCACCGCTGTGGCGTACAGGTCGCGGTCGATTATTTCCTGCTGGATGTGCGGCTCCAGCGCACCAGACATCCCGTTACAGGTGGTACAGGCGTAGGCCACCACACCAAAGCCGAGGTTTTCCAACTCATCCATCAAGTGCGCTTCTTCTAAGTACATCTTGACGGTTTTTGAGCCAGGGGCCAGCGACGACTTCACCCACGGTTTGCGGGTCAGCCCTAACCGGTTGGCGTTGCGAGCAATCAACCCAGCCGCCACCATATTGCGCGGGTTAGACGTGTTGGTGCAACTGGGAGATGGCGGCAATAATCACCGCGCCATCCGGCATTCTACCTGCCTGCTCATCGGCCCGGGCTTTATCCAGGTCGATGGCAATACCCCGCTTGGCCAGCTCGGACGTAGGCAAGTGAGCATGGGGGTTAGAAGGGCCAGCCAACGTGCGTGCCACGCTTGAGAGATCAAACGTCAATACCCGCTCGTAATAGGCACTCTTGAGATCATCCGCCCATAGCCCAGTATGCTTAGCGTAGGCTTCTACCAACGCGACTTGCTCATCTTCACGCCCAGTGAGCTTGAGATACTCAATGGTTTGGTTATCGATGTAGAACATCGCCGCCGTAGCACCATACTCCGGTGTCATATTGGAAATCGTGGCGCGGTCGCCCACGGTCAGCGCGTCAGCCCCCTCGCCGTAGAACTCTAAGTAAGCGCCCACTACCCGCTCTTTACGCAGAAATTCGGTAATCGCCAGCACCATGTCGGTGCCGGTAATGCCCGGCTGTAGTTTGCCGGTAAGCTCGACCCCGACAATATCCGGCAGGCGCATCATGGAGGCGCGACCAAGCATGACGCTCTCTGCCTCTAAACCACCCACCCCCACAGAGATTACCCCGAGCGCATCTACCATGGGCGTATGGCTGTCGGTACCCACACATGTATCTGGATAGGCAATACGCACGCCCTGCTCATCAGGGCGGCACTGCACCACTGGCGACATCTTCTCCAGGTTGATCTGGTGCATGATGCCGTTGCCGGGAGGAATCACGTCGACGTTTTCAAACGCCAGCTTGGTCCAGTTAATAAAGTGGAAGCGGTCGTCGTTACGACGATCTTCCACTTGGCGGTTTTTCTCGAAAGCGTCCTTCTCAAAGCCCGCATGTTCGACGGCCAACGAGTGATCGACGATCAACTGAGTGGGCACGACCGGGTTGACCTTGGCCGGGTCACCGCCTTTGTCAGCAATGGCATCACGCAGGCCGGCTAAATCTACCAGCGCGGTCTGGCCAAGAATGTCGTGACATACCACCCGTGCCGGGTACCAGGGAAAATCTAAATCCTGCTTGCGCTCAATGAGCTGTTTTAGAGCATCGGTGAGCAGCTCAGGGTCACAGCGACGTACCAGCTGTTCGGCCAATACTCGCGAAGTGTAGGGCAGTTTGGCATAGGCGCCGTGCTGGATATCCTCGACCGCTTGGCGTGCATCGAAGAACTCTACCGGCTCGCCCTCTACCAGAACGCCCGGTAGCGGCTTGCGATAATTCGTGTTCATAACGCCTCTCACTTAGTCACCGCGCAACCGATTAGTCACGCGCTTCGATGGGTACCCATTCGCTCTTCTCAGGACCGATATAATCGGCGCTGGGGCGAATAATGCGGTTGTTGGCACGCTGCTCAAACACATGTGCAGCCCAGCCCGTCAGCCGAGACATCACAAAAATCGGCGTAAACAGCTTGGTCGGAATATCCATAAAGTGGTAGGCGCTGGCATGGAAGAAGTCTGCGTTGCAGAACAGCTTCTTCTCCCGCCACATTACCTCTTCACAGCGTACCGACACCGGATAGAGCACCGTGTCGCCTACATCTTCAGCTAACTTTTTGGACCACTCTTTGATAATAGCGTTGCGCCGGGTCCGACTCACGATAGATGGCGTGACCAAAGCCCATGATCTTCTCTTTACGCTCCAGCATACCGAGCATTTCCCGCTCTGCTTCCTCTGGCGATGCCCAGTTCTCGATCATCGCCATGGCCGCTTCGTTGGCGCCGCCGTGCAGCGGGCCGCGCAGTGAGCCAATCGCGCCGGTGATACAAGAGTGCATATCGGAAAGCGTAGAAGCGCATACCCGAGCGGTGAAAGTTGAAGCTTTGAACTCGTGCTCGGCATAGAGAATCAGCGAGACGTTCATCACGTGAGCATGAAGCTCGGAGGCTGGCTCGCCGCGCAGCATATGTAGGAAGTGGCCACCTACCGCGGCATCATCAGTTTCGGTATCAATACGCACGCCGTCATGGCTGAAGCGATACCAGTAGCAAATAATCGAGGGCAGCACCGCTAGCAGGCGATCCGCCACGTCCTGCTGCTCGTCAAAGCTCTCTTCGGTTTCCAGGTTGCCCAACATGGAGGCCCCCGTACGCATCACGTCCATCGGGTGAGCGTCTTTAGGAATCTGCTCCAGCACGGTTTTCAGCGCATCAGGCAAGCCACGCAGGCCTTTTAGCTTGGCAATGTAGTGGTCAAGCTCCGCTTGGTTGGGCAGCTTGCCTTTCAACAGCAGGTAAGCGACTTCTTCAAATTTGGCTTTTTCGGCCAGCTCTTTGATATCGAAACCACGATAGGTCAGACCAGAACCGGTTTTACCCACGGTACATAGAGCTGTCACGCCTGCGCTCTGCCCCCGAAGTCCTGCGCCTGCTAGCGGTTTATCAGCCATGTTATCTCTCCTGACGTACTTATTAATTTTATAAGTGTTGTTAGTAAATTAGCGCTGTTAGCTAAAGACCTCGCTTTCGTTAATCGTCTTTTTGCTCGGCAAACAACGCGTCAAGCTTTTGCTCAAAGTCGTGGTAATTCAAAAAGTCGTACAGTTCATCGCGGGTCTGCATGGTGTCGACCACCTCACGTTGATGACCGTTATCTAGAATGCTCTGGTACACCTTCAACGCGGCGGCATTCATGGCCCGGAACGCCGAGAGCGGGTAGAGCACCATACGACAGCCAACCTCGCCCAGCTCCTGCTGACTAAACAACGGCGTCGCGCCGAACTCAGTAATGTTGGCCAAAATGGGAGCATTTACTCGCTGGCAGAACGCCTTATAGTCATCCAACGTATGTACCGCTTCGGCAAAGATAGCGTCGGCACCTGCTTCCACGCAGGCGTTCGCCCGCTCGATGGCCGCATCCAGCCCCTCTTTTTGGAACGCATCGGTGCGGGCAATCAGGTAAAAATCCGGGTCTAGCTTGGCATCGGCGGCGGCTTTGATGCGGTCTACCATCTCTTGCTGCGAGACAATGGCCGTGTTCGGCCGGTGGCCGCAGCGCTTTTGCGCGACTTGGTCTTCCAGGTGCACAGCAGCCACACCCGCCCGCTGCATCTCTTTCACGGTGCGGGCAATGTTAAACGCACCGCCCCAGCCTGTATCGATATCCACCAGCAGCGGCAACTCGGTGGCGCCACAGATGCGGTGTGCATCCTCCACCACGTCGTTCATGGTGGTCATACCTAGATCCGGCAGGCCAAACGATGCATTCGCCACACCACCACCCGAAAGATAAATGGCTTGATGGCCTACACGCTCAGCCATCATGGGCCGTATAGGCGTTGATGGTGCCTAAAATCGGCAGCGGACGATTGGCTTCAAGCGCGGCACGAAACCGTGCCCCAGGGGTAAGCTTGGATGATGGTGTGGTAGACATGGGCGTTAGCTCCTTTAGTCGGCAGATGTTGTTGATTGTTGTTCGAGAATGGCGGCATAGCGGTCAGCGACATTGGCACGAGAAGCGCTGACATGGCGGCGCATCAATAGCTCGGCAAGTTCAGCGTCACCGGCTTCAATAGCGTCCACAATACGGTGGTGCTCTACAAATGCCCGCTGGGGGCGCGTACCGCTGGCGCTAAACTGGGTACGATAGAGGCGCACTAGGTAGTAAAGGTCATCGCAAAGCAGGTTCATCAGCATCTTGTTGTGGCTGCCTTGAACAATGCAATAATGGAAATCCAGGTCGCCTTCACGCTGGTAATAGGCTTCACCGCGCTTTAGTCGCCCTGGCTTTCATGCACCGCCAGTACATCGCGTAAGCCCTGAATCTCCTCAGGCGACATATGCTCGGCGGCCAAGCGGGCAGCCATGCTCTCTAAGGCTTCGCGTACGTCGAAGAGCTCCAGCAGCTCTTTCATGGAGAGTTTGACCACCCGCGCTCCTACGTGGGGCACGCGTTCAATCAAGCGGTGAGCTTCCAGGCGTCGCATGGCTTCACGCAGCGGCCCACGGGAGATACCGTAGGTTTTGGATAGCCCTGGTTCGGTAATTTTACTGCCTGGCGCTAGCTCGCCGCGCACAATGGCGCTTTGCAGCTGATGAAACACGCGCTCTGCGAGCGTACGCACCTCAGGTGAGACCGGCTCGGACGAGGCTTCATCGGAAGGCGAGGAGGTTGTAGCAAGTAACGTCATGGCTAATTGTCGACAATTAAGGAATAGAGGAACTTTAGCCCTCTCTATTTCCCTCGTCAACCATGCAAAATAGGCGTTTTTATACGTCTTTCGTTGCAAGCGGGTATGGACCCGGGAAACAACTGTCAACAATCAAATAAATTAGGATAGCTCGCACCTCAAGCGTGAGAAAGTCGTCGATGGCTTCTGCTGGTGCGATGGTGGTACGACCTCTAAAATATGGCGCCCTCACTGGCCTGGCGTTTGCTTCATGACAACGGCGTTGACGATTACAGCCCTGCCCTACTCTTCCGACCCTTTGGCACTGTTTGCCAAACTCAGGCAACGCCCCGGTGCGGTGTTGCTCGATAGCGGCCGTCCGAAGGCCACCACCGGGCGTTACGACATCCTTAGCAGTGACCCCCTCGCTACGCTAAAAATATCGCCAGATGGCCACACAGCGTTTGAGTCTGACACGCTGTCACTCCCCCCATCGTTGATGGGCAACAGCCATGCACAGCAGCAGTGGCTTTTAGAGCAGCTACCCACAGCCAACCTCAAGAGCGAGCTCCCCTTTTTAGGTGGCCTGATGGGTTACTGGAGCTATGACCTTGGCCGCAACCATGCTGACATACCCAGCCAGCACCCGCCCGTCACCCAGTTACCTTTAGCGCGTTTAGGGCTGTTTGATTGGTGTATCACATTTGACCACGTCACCGAACAAGCGTGGCTGGTAGGCAGCGAACAGCGGCGCAGGCAGGTAATGGAGTGGTTAAGCGAACCAGCAACACCTAGCCACGCCTTTCGGCTCACACAGCCGTTTATAGCCGAACTTAGCCAGGCAGAATATACCGAGCGTTTTGCGGCGGTCCAGCGCTATATCCTTGCGGGGGACTGCTACCAAATCAATTTGGCCCAGCGCTTTTCGGCCCGCTATCAAGGAGACGAGTGGCAGGCATACCTTAAACTGCGTGAAGCGACGCCTACGCCCTTTTCAGGCTTTATGGCATGGGGTAGCCAAGCTGTTTTATCACTCTCTCCTGAGCGCTTTATCCAGTGCCGTGACGGCTTGGTGGAAACCCGCCCGATAAAAGGCACCCGCCCACGAGGAAGAACCCCAGAAGAGGATCGTGCCCTGTCGGACGAACTGCTCAGCAGCACTAAAGATCGCGCGGAGAACGTGATGATTGTGGACTTGCTGCGCAATGACCTAGGGCGCGTATGCACACCTGGCTCTATTCGCGTGCCGCAGCTGTGCCAGCTTGAGAGCTATCCCAACGTGCACCACTTAGTCAGCGTGGTACAGGGCCAACTTGCTGCCCAGCACTCACCGCTTTCGCTGCTCACCGCCGCGTTTCCTGGCGGCTCGATTACCGGCGCGCCAAAAATACGGGCGATGCAGATTATTGATGAGTTGGAACCCTGCCAGCGCAGCGTTTACTGCGGCAGCCTGGGTTATATCGATGTTCGCGGCAGCATGGATACCTCCATTGCCATCCGTACCATGGTGGCAGATGCAGGCACACTGCACGTATGGGGTGGCGGCGGGCTGGTGGCGGATTCAAAAGCAGATGAAGAGTACACCGAAACGCTGGATAAGATCCGCCACTTAATAGGCGCTTTGGAATAAGCGATTAACGCTCTTACATCAAAAAGAAATATAAAAGCCTAACCAAACGGTATTGGGGAGAAGCCCCCCGCCTTTGGTAGCCTAGGGGCATTGCACGCTTTTTCACTTAGGAGGCCGCATGTCCTCAACGCTTGAACAGATTAATCGCGACTTTGCCAACAACCCTCAAGAACTGATTGAGTGGGCGTTCAGCCAGGGCGAACGCCCTATCTGCACCACCAACTTCCGCCCCTTCGAAGCGGTCATTCTGCATATGGTGACGCAAGTACGCCCTGATATCCCCATTGTCTGGATGGATAGCGGTTACAACACCGAGGCGACTTACCAGTTCGCCGATGCGCTGATCCAGCGCCTCAACTTAAACATTGTCAGCTTTTTGCCAAAGCGTACTCGCGCCCACCGCGAAGCGCTGGAAGGCCCCATGCCCGGCATTGATGACCCGCGCCATGATGCCTTTACTCAAGAAGTGAAGCTTGAACCATTTGAGCGCGCACTACGCGAGATGCAACCCGATGTATGGTTTACCGCGCTACGTGCCGAAGACACGCCCGACCGGGCTAAAATGCAGGTGGTTAGCCGCAATAGCGACGGCTTACTAAAAGTCGCCCCACTGCTGCAGTGGACCGCTAAAGATATGTACTACTACTTAGAGGCCCACGACCTACCCAACAACTTCGACTACTTCGACCCCACCAAGGTAGAAGAGAAACGCGAATGCGGGCTGCACCTTCAGCACTAAGCTACCAATAAAGCCACCAATACCCAGCACGACGCCCAGGCTCCCCGCCTGGGCTTAAAATGAAATAGTACTTAATACTCAGGCAGTTCTACACCCTCAAACAGCGCTTGCTCAAAGCGCGGGCCGGCCATGAGTGCTTCGTCCACCCGGTCACGGGTTAAGTGAGGCGCAAAGCGAGCCAGGAAGTCGTACATGTAGCCGCGCATAAAGGTGCCACGCCGAATGCCGATTTTAGTGGTGGAGCTGGCAAATAAATGGCTGGCATCCAGAGCCACTAGGTCACTATCTAGCACTGGATCTACGGCCATGTGAGCGACAATGCCAACGCCCATACCTAGGCGAACGTAAGTCTTGATCACATCGGCATCGGCAGCGGTTAGTACCACATTGGGTGTTAAGCCCTTCGCTTTGAATGCATCGTCTAACTGTGAACGCCCGGTAAACCCGAACACGTAAGTCACCAGCGGATGCTCGGCTAGGGCCTCAAGCGTTAGCTGGCCATCCAGCATTGCCAGTGGGTGCTCTTTGGGCACCAGTACGCAACGGTTCCAGCGGTAGCACGGCAGCAGCACTAAATCGGTAAATAGCTCTAATGATTCCGTCGCAATAGCAAAATCTGCCAGCCCTTCGCTCACCATCTGGGCAATCTGCTTAGGCGTGCCTTGCTGCATATGCAGCGCCACTTCGGGGTATTTCAGAGTAAATTCACTGATAATCGGCGGCAGCGCATAGCGAGCTTGAGTATGGGTCGTGGCAATCGCCAGGCTCCCGCGGCGCTCGTCGCTATGCTCTTGCGCAACCTGCTTGATATTTTCGGTCAGCTTAAGTACCTGGCCTGCTAGCTCGATAATCGAATGCCCAGCAGGGGTGACGCGGGTTCCCTGTTTGCCACTGCGAGCAAAGATTTCAACGCCTAGCTCATCCTCCAGCAAACGAATCTGCTTTGAGATACCCGGTTGAGAGGTAAACAAACTCTGCGCCGTTGCCGAGACGTTCAGGTTGTGTCGATTGACTTCCCAGATATAGCGAAGTTGCTGTAGCTTCATATCCTCACCCTATAATCTATGCAGGAAGCACGTAAAAGCGCATCCTCACGCTGCCACTGTGTGCTTAGCCAAGCGCGCGGTTTCATGGCTCAATGAGCACATTTTTGAATAAAAAAACGTCTTGTAATTCACTTATAGTATAAAAAATAGAGGCTATGAACATCTATTAATTTTTTCTATTTAAGGACAAATCGCATCAGGAATTTGCCAGCACCCTTCGCGCCCGCTAACATCTGGCAACTTGGCGCGGTGAAAATGCGCTAATATTTCGCGTAATGACCGTTGCTCCATTTGAGGCAACGAAACAGTAAGAGCAACGCAAACGGGAGAAGCAAATGGCTAATAATGTTGATGTCACCAACGCCAATTTTGAGCAAGAAGTCCTCAACGCCGAACAGCCTGTCCTGCTGAAATTCTGGGCCCCCTGGTGCGGCCCGTGTAAAGTCATGGCACCTGTTGTTGATGAAGTAGCAGCAGAGCGCGGCGACAAACTGAAAGTTGTCAGTGTGAACGTTGACGATGCACCTGAAATTGCCGCCGAACAGGGCGTGCGCGGTGTACCCACCGTCATGCTGTTTAAATCCGGCACCAAAGACGCTTCACTGGTTGGCGCGCAATCTAAGTCGCAGTTGACCCAGTTTATCGACCAAAACGCCTAAGCTGGTAACGTTACCGCTGGCACTGCCAGCGGTATCTCTCTTCTTATTGGCATTGCCTGCCTAAGCGTCGCTTTTTTCTCGCTTCGCCCCCTCTCCCCGCTTCCAAGGCGGCCGACGTGCGTCTCCAGGGCGTCTCATCTGCACATTACGCTGCTTACCCGGCCCTAATAGATGGGCTATCCAGCGCGTTTGAGGGTGGCTATCAAAAGCAATCTTTAGCGTCATCGTTAGCAGCACCGACAGCAGCATGCCCGCCGCGCCAAAGATCCACCCCCACACCACCAGTGAAAGAAACGCCACAAATGTGGATAACCCCAGCGCCTGCCCCATCACTCTAGGCTCAATCAAATTGCCCAAAATAAAGTTGATGACCTAGTACGCCGATGCCAACAGCAACGCCTGCAGCACACCGCCATCCTGAGACACCAACAGCAGCAGTACCGGCGGAATCGCGCCAACGCCGAGCCAATATTAGGAATAAAGTTAAGCGCAAATGCCAATACGCCCCACAGCAGCGGAAACTCAACGCCCACCAGCAGGCACGAGAGCCAGACCAACACACCGGTTGCCAAACTAATCACGGTTTTAACCGCCAAGTAGCGTTTTAGCGTTAGGCTAAATTCACTAAACCGTTTCAAGCTCGGTGCCGGATTTTCAAGCGCCCGGGACACCTTATCGCGAAAATTCAGCGTCTCGAACAGCATGAAAATCACCAGCAGCGCGACGATACTGCCCTGCATAAACAGCGAGCCAATCTCACCCAGCAGTGTGGCCACCCAGGAGCCGTCCTCCTCCATGGCAAACATCGAACTGAGCTGGTCAGGGTCGATAGCCAACCCACGAGAAGCCAGCGCATTGAGCAAGTCCCAGTAGTGCTCGTAAAGCCTGGATTCAATATCAGGTAGCGCTTCAACAAAGGTACTAAAGCGATTGACCACCAACAGGCCAATAAGCGATATAAAACCCACCAACACCAGTAGCGTAATCAACGCCGACATCCGCCGACTCAAACCGCAGCGATGCAGCCACTGCACGGGTGAGGTGCACACCACGGCAATAAACACCGCCAGCAGTAGCGGCACCAACAGGTCCGCGCCCACTTTCATTCCCGCAATAATCACTACCAACGCGGCAAGCGCTAGTGTGGCATTGAGCGGGATACTTCGATAATCCTCATCCGACAACTTCGACATAGCCCTTTCCTTAGCGTGTTATCCATACATAATGGCTGCTTGCCTGTTATTGCACAAAACATGCAAACCTTAAGCAACTGTTTTCCGTCTACTCTTTGCCAGTGAACTTTATGGCAACCTTTCCTTCCAAGCAGCGATACACAATATTAGTTAGCCTACTCTACTCATTGGCTCTCTTAGCAAGGAAGTGACCTATGAATACAGCAACGCAACACTTTAAACGCCTCCGCTACGGCATCGTGGGCAGCGCTTTGTTTGCCCTATTGGCTGCCCCTATGGCTTACGCCGCGCCGCCTGCTCCGCCAAGCCTTCACGTTCAGGCGCAGTCATGGGTGGAAGTTGAACCCGATAAAGCCACGCTCTCTGCGCGTTTGTGGGAAAACACCCCAGCGGTTTCAACCTTAGACGCCACCGATAGCGAAGCCCTGGGCAGCGCCCGCGAGCGGCTTGAGCAGCGTGCCAGCGAGTTGATTGCCGCCATGGAAGAGATTGGCATTGAGCAACGCGCCATCAATGCAGGCCCCCTGAACGTGTATCCTGAGCATGTCGCAGGCCCGCGCAACGACAACGGCGAACAAGAGCCGCTGATGCGCACCCGCTTAGAACGTCCCTTCAGCGTTGAGCTAACTAATATAGACCAATTAGGCGATGTGCTGGACGCTTTGATTGGCGCTGGTGTAAATGCGTTAGATGGTGTGCAGTTTGACCTGCAGGATCGCGACGCCGCCACCGAGGAAGCATGAAAAAAAGCGTTAGAAAAAGCCCGCCATAAAGCCGACCTTATGGCGAGCACGCTAGATGTCACGCTTGGCCCTGTTCAACGCATTGAAGAGACCCAAGCGCCGGTTTTTCAACCCCGCATGATGGCCATGCGTGCTGAAAGCGACGCCATGAGCAGCGGCTCAGCCAGCGACTACCGCCCCGGCACCATTCGTATTGATGCCGGGGTAAGCGTTGAGTGGGCGCTTAGAGGGCAAGACGCTCGAGGCCGCCCAGGTAGGGTTGCAGGGGAGCTGGAACAGTAATCGACCCATCCGCCTGCTGGTGGTTTTCAAGCACCGCCAGTAGGCAGCGCCCTACCGCAAGGCCCGAGCCATTCAACGTATGCAGCAACTGCGGCTTTTTAGCATCCGGATGGCGGTAACGGGCCTGCATCCGACGCGCCTGGAAATCTTCGCAGTTAGACACGGAAGAGATTTCCCGGTAAGTGTTTTGGCTTGGCAGCCACACTTCCAAATCGTAGGTTTTCGCCGCGCCAAAGCCCATGTCGCCCGTACACAGCGTCACCACCCGATACGGCAACTCAAGCGCCTGCAGAATGGCTTCTGCGTGGCCGCGCATCTCTTCCAGCGCTTCGTAGCTCTTCTCCGGCTCCACAATTTGCACCATCTCGACTTATCGAACTGGTGTTGACGAATCATGCCACGGGTATCGCGCCCATGGGAGCCCGCTTCCGAGCGGAAACACGGCGTGTGGGCGGTCAGCTTCATCGGCAGCGCCGCTAATTCTACAATCTCATCGCGCACAAAATTCGTCAGCGGGACTTCCGACGTGGGAATCAGGTGGTACTCCCGCTCATCGTTCAGCTTGAACAGATCCTCGCCGAACTTGGGCAGCTGGCCCGTACCCATCAGCGAATCCCGATTCACCATATAAGGCACATAGCACTCTTCATAGCCGTGCTGCTGGGTTTGCGTATCCAGCATAAACTGCGCCAGCGCGCGATGCAGGCGAGCGATGGGCCCGCGCATCACTGCAAAGCGCGCGCCGGTTAGCTTGGCCGCCAGTTCAAAATCGAGATAGCCGGACTTCTTACCCAAATCCACATGGTCCAGCACCTCAAAGTCGAACTCACGCGGCGTGCCCCAGCGGTGCAGCTCCACGTTATCATCTTCGCTCTTGCCTTCCGGCACGCTCTCATGGGGCAGGTTGGGAATACCGCTAATTGCGTCATCCCACTCGGCCTGAACTTCCGCCAGCTCGCGCTTGGCAGCAT
Organism: Vreelandella lionensis; assembly: GCF_002087295.1. Classification (GTDB taxonomy): domain Bacteria; phylum Pseudomonadota; class Gammaproteobacteria; order Pseudomonadales; family Halomonadaceae; genus Vreelandella; species Vreelandella lionensis. The sequence continues at coordinate 77,885 of NZ_MWVI01000061.1, forward strand.
CCAAACGGTCACCTAAGTCGCTCACCTCATCCAGCAGCGGTTGGATATCTTCGCCATTGGCCTTGGCCTTACCAATCGATTTGGAGCGCGTATTCCGCTCGTTCTGCAACTGCTCGGTCTGGGTTTGCAACTCACGACGGCGCGACTCTAGCGCCTGCAATGCCGCTTTATCGAGTTCGAAGCCCCGGCGGGCCAGTTGTTGCGCAGTTGCATCAAGATCGCCGCGCAGCAGTTTCGGATCGAGCATGAGTTATCCCTTGGCCAGAATTCAGTGAAACACGGCTCTCAAAGGCCGTGACAAAGGGGCCTATTGTAGGCAAAAGCGCGAGTTGGGGCTATGGCAGCGCGCCACCATGCTGAACTTAGTCGTTGGCGGGTATACACCATGACCCTTGCGCATGTCCCTCCCCCCTTATTAGCCAAAAGTGATAGAGTGCCCGCCGCTTTAAAGCAAGAACCACTAACAACGGGTTATAGAAAAGGAGAAAGTTTATGCAGGAGACCGCAACGCAAGGAAAATTTGGTTGGTGGCGACGTATCGCTCTATGGCAGAAAATCCTGGCTGGTTTGGCGCTCGGGGTGCTGGCAGGCGCACTGCTCGGCGAAACAGCGAGTGTATTTAAGCCACTAGGCGACATCTTCATTAATGCCATTATGATGCTGATTGTGCCGCTGGTCTTTTCGACGCTGGTGGTGGGTATTACCTCCATGCGCGATCCACAGAAGATGGGCCGTATTGGGGCTCGCACCATTATCCTTTACTTAGTGACCACCGCCTTTGCCATCAGCATTGGCCTTGTGCTCTCTACCCTGCTGCAGCCTGGGGTGGGTGTCGGGCTAAGTTTCGACTCTGAAGTCTCGGCTAACGAAGCACCGTCGCTGATGTCGATTCTCATTAATCTCGTGCCGCGCAACCCGATTGATGCCCTGGCTAATGGCAACATTATGCAGATCATTGTGTTTGCCATTGGCTTGGGCATCTCGCTAACGCTTATCGGTGAAAAAGGCGAGCCGGTGATGAAGGTCTTCGATAGCTTCGCGGAAGCCATGTATAAACTCACTGGCCTCGTGATGGCGTTTGCGCCATTCGGGGTGTTTGGTTTGATTGCCCATGTATCGGGTCAGTATGGCTTAGAAATTTTGCTCCCACTCGCCAAACTGATCGGTGTGGTCTATCTCGCCAGCATTTTGCATGTACTCGTTATCTACTCTGGCTTTATTTCTCTGATGGGTCGTTTGAACCCGGTGCGCTACTTAAAAGGCAGCCTGGATGCCATCGTGGTGGCGTTTTCTTCTGCTTCCTCAGCAGGCACCCTGCCCGTCTCAATTCGCTGCGCACAGAAAAACCTGGGCGTATCGGAAGGGGTGTCCGGCTTTGTACTGCCCGTAGGCGCCACCATCAATATGGATGGCACCGCACTGTATCAAGGCGTGGTGGTGCTGTTTATTGCTCAGATGACCGGCACTGATTTGAGCATGATGGATTACGGCATGATCGTAGCCACCGGCACGCTGGCCTCGATTGGTACCGCAGGCGTTCCTGGTGCAGGCCTGATTATGCTCTCCATCGTGATGGCACAAATTGGCCTACCCCTTGAAGCTATTGCCGTGGTTGCGGGTATTGACCGCATTCTGGATATGGCGCGTACCAGTGTTAACGTCGCAGGAGATCTTATGGTCACCACGCTGGTAGGTAAAAGCGAAGGCGAACTCAACGAAAAAATCTACAACACCAGCCGCTCTTAATAATCGATTAGGCTATCCCTCGCGCCCGCTGCCCTTGCTAGCGGGCGCTTTTTTATACCGAACTACAAGCTGCTAGGATGTCACCTTGACCACTGAACTAAGCGAGCCGATATGTCTTCTGCCTTTGAACACACCCTTGCCGCTATTGATGCGCTTCATGCTCAAGACCCCCGGCCAACCACTCTCGCAGATGGCACTTCTCAGCCACAAGAGCTTATCTATGCCCAGCGCATGAGCCGATGGTTAGAACAATTGCAGGATGCCCCTAACGAGCTGTTAAGCATAGCCGTGCGCGCCCAGCATCTGCAGCGCTGGCAACTGCCGCGAAGCGATTACCCAGAAGGCCGCATTGGCTACTTAACTTGGCGGCGGGACCACAGGGCCCAGGCAGGTGATACCACGGCGGCACTCATGGAAGAGGCGGGCTATTCCCAAGAGGAGGCCAAACGCGTCGCCAGCATGATTCGCAAGCAAGGCCTGGGGCGCGATAGCGATGTGCAAGCCCTGGAAGACTGCGCCTGCCTAGTGTTCTTAGAAAACTACTTCGCCGATTTCTCACGCAAGGTGGAGCACGACCACATGGTGCGCATTGTGCAAAAGACCTGGGGCAAGATGTCGCCGCAGGCGCATGCGCTAGCCCTGACGCTGCCCATGAACGACGCCTGTGCAACGCTCGTCAAAGAGGCGTTAGACAGCCACTGAGATGCCCCATCAAGATGCACCGCCGCAGTAGCTGCGGTAAAGTAGCGCTATCCCCTACCCGCTTCCAGCAGTGACGGCTTAACCCCCTATGATTGCATCCCTGGATTCTCGCACGGCCCCTTTTGAACGCCTGAACAGCCGCTATGTACGTTTTCTCGACGTCCTCCGCGCCCGCGGGTTCGAAGGTGAAATAGCGCCGGATTATGCCAACCGCACCGTGCTGGCGACGGATAACTCGATTTACCAGCGCCTTCCCCAGGCGGCGGTGTTTCCCAAACACGCCGAAGACTTAGAGCGCCTTGCCAAGCTCGCCTCCGAGCTGCCCCACCGGGATATCGTCCTGACCCCGCGGGGCGGCGGCACCGGCACCAACGGCCAGTCGCTGACCGATGGCATCGTGGTGGATGTCTCCCGCCATATGAACCAAATCAAAGAGATTGACGTGGAAGCCCGCCGTGTGCGGGTACAGGCAGGCGTGGTCAAAGATCAGCTCAACGCCGCGCTGAAGCCCCACGGGCTGTTTTTCGCCCCCGAACTCTTCCACCTCTAACCGCGCCACCATTGGCGGCATGATCTCCACCGACGCTAGTGGCCAAGGTAGCTGCCAGTACGGCAAAACCCGCCACCACGTGTTAGAGCTGGATACGATTCTGCTCGGCGGGCAGCATTTACACAGCCGCCCACTCAACGCGGAAGAGGAGCAGCAGGCGTTAGCGCAAGCAGGCGTGCTGGGTAAAGTACACCAAACCGCCCTGCGATTATCGATCAGCAGCGCGAATTGATTGAGGCGACGTTCCCGCCGCTCAACCGCTGCCTGACCGGCTACGACCTGGCGCATCTACGCGAAGAGGGCCAGCTCAACCTGAATAGCCTGCTGTGCGGTTCAGAAGGCTCTCTGGGCTTTTTGAGCGAAGCCGTGCTCAACGTCTTGCCGATTCCCAAGCACTCTACGCTAGTGAATGTTCGCTACCCGAGCTTTATGGATGCCTTGCGGGATGCCAAGGCGCTGATGACCGCCAGCGCATCGCCCACCTCCATTGAAACCATCGACGACACCGTGCTGCAACTGGCGATGGACGACTTCGTTTGGGACAGCGTGGCGGAATTTTTCCCGGCGGGCAGCACGCCCATTCAGGGCATCAACCTGATCGAGTTCAACGACGATGACCCCGAACAGCTCGCAGCGCGTGTAACGGCGTTTACCCAGCACCTGAGCCAGGATGCCACCGTAGAGCGATTGGGCTACACCCTGGCGGAAGGCCGCCCGCAGATCCAGAAAGTCTACGCTATGCGCAAACGCTCGGTAGGTCTGCTGGGTAACGTTCAGGGGGAGAAGCGTCCGCTGCCGTTCGTGGAAGACACCGCCGTTCCGCCGGAACACTTGGCCGACTTCATTACCGAGTTCCGCGCCGCGCTGGATGCACGCAAGCTCTCCTACGGCATGTTCGGCCATGTGGATGCGGGGGTGCTACACGTGCGCCCGGCGCTGGATATGAAAGACCCCGCCCAGGAAGCTCTGATTCGCGAGATTTCTGATGAAGTCGCTGCGCTCACCCAGAAGTACGGCGGGCTGCTGTGGGGCGAACACGGAAAAGGCGTGCGCTCCGAGTACGGGCCGAAGTTTTTCGGTGAGCTTTACCCCTGCCTACAGCAGGTCAAGGCGGCGTTCGACCCGCACAACCAGCTCAACCCCGGCAAGATCGCTTCACCTTCTGAAAGCACCACGCTGATTGCGAAAGAGAGCGACCCGGAACTACTCACCGTCGATGGTGTCCCCATGCGCGGCCAGCTCGACCGCACCATTGACGAGCGGGCCTGGCAGGCCTATGACGCAGCGGTGTACTGCAACGGCAACGGCGCTTGCTACAACTACGATGTGGACGACCCCATGTGCCCCTCGTGGAAGGCTACCCGCGACCGCCGCCACTCCCCTAAAGGCCGCGCCAGCTTGATTCGTGAGTGGCTGCGCTTGCAGTCGCAAGCGGGCATCGACGTGGTGGAAGAGTCGCGCAAAAAGAAAGCCGAGCGCACCTGGGGCTTTATCAAAAGCTTCCCCAAGCGGGCGATGAACACCGTTAGCCGCCAGCAGCACCACGACTACTCCCATGAAGTCTACGACGCCATGGCGGGCTGCTTGGCGTGTAAATCCTGCGCGGGCCAGTGCCCCATCAAAGTCAACGTGCCCCAGTTCCGTTCGCAGTTTTTGGAGGTGTACCACGGCCGCTACCTGCGCCCGCTGCGCGACTACGTGATTGGCGGCACCGAATTTATGCTGCCTGCGTTAACCAAGATGGCTCCGCTGTATAACGCCGCCCTTGGCCAGCGCTGGGTCGAGCAACTCATGCAGAAAGGGCTCGGCATTAGCGACTCCCCCGCACTCTCCCGTGCTAGCGTGAAAAAGCAACTGCGCGCCTGGGGCGTTGCGGAAGCCACGCCCACATCGCTTGCGCTACTCACCGAGCAGCAGCGGGCCAACAGCGTCGTGATTGTGCAAGACGCCTTCACCACCCACTTTGAAGCCAAGCTGGTGATGGATGTGGTAGAGCTGCTATCGCGGCTGAACCTGCGCGTGTTTGTCATGCCGTTTTCCGCCAACGGCAAGCCGCTGCACGTACAGGGCTTTTTAGGTGCCTTTGAGCGCACGGCAGAGAAGCAGGCCAAACGCCTTCGCGCACTCAGCGAGTTCGAGGTTCCTATGGTAGCATCGACCCCGCCATGACGCTGACCTACCGCCAGGAGTACGTCAAAGCGCTGGGCCCTGAGCAAGTGCCGAACGTACTGATGCTGCAGGAGTGGCTAGCCACCCGCGTTAACACCCTCGCCCTCGGCCAGCTAACGCTCAAGGACCCAGGCTTTAAGCTGCTTTCCCACTGCACCGAAAAAACCAATGCGCCGGGCAGCCCAAAAGCGTGGCAGCAGGTATTTGCAGCGTTTGGTTTGCAGTTGGAGCTGGCCACCACGGGCTGCTGCGGCATGTCCGGCACCTACGGCCATGAGACCCGTAACGTCGCCACCTCTAAAACGATTTACGCCCAGTCCTGGCAGCCCCAGGTCGAAGCTGAGGAGAACAGCGGTAAGCTACTGGCCACCGGCTACTCCTGCCGCAGTCAGGTGAAGCGCTACTCAGCGCAAACCCTGCCCCATCCTCTGCAAGCTCTGCTGACCAGTATCAAACAGGCCAGCCGCTAACGCGGCTGGCCTGCTGGGGCTTGCTGGTATCCGTGTGGGCGTTTAGAAAAACAACCGCTTGAGGGCCAAACCAGGGTCCTCTTCGCGCATAAACGCTTCACCCACCAAAAAGCCATTGACCTCGTGGTCACGCATTAGCTCTACGTCATCACGCGTGTGAATGCCGGATTCGGTGATCACGGTCACGCCTTCAGGGATACGCGGCAGCAGGTCCAAGGTGGTATTCAGGCTGGTATCAAAGGTGTGTAGGTTGCGGTTGTTAATACCCACCAGCTTCAAATCCAACGCCAGGGCGCGCTCTAGCTCCTCTGCATCGTGAACTTCCACCAGCACATCCATCCCCAATGCGTTGGCCTGCTGGTGCAGGTCGCGCAGTTGAGTGTCATTGAGCGCCGCCACAATTAATAGGATGCAGTCCGCACCGATGGCGCGCGCTTCAGTGACCTGATAACCGTGGGTGATAAAGTCTTTGCGGATCACCGGCAGGTCGCAGGCATCGCGAGCGGCAATTAGGTAATCCTCATGGCCCTGGAAGAAGTCGGCATCGGTCAGCACGGAAAGGCACGCTGCGCCGCCCTGGGCGTAGCTTTTGGCAATATCCGCTGGGTGAAACTCTTCCCGCATCACGCCTTTAGAGGGCGAGGCTTTTTTCACCTCGGCGATCACTGCTGCGTCGCCTGCCGCAATACGCTGATTCAATGCATCAATAAAGCCACGGGGCGCGCTCTGCTTCTCCGCCAGCGCTAGCAGATCAGCCTCAGATACCGCCTGCTGACGCTCAGCGACTTCCTGGTCTTTACGGGCCAAAATGCGCGTTAAAATAGTCGGCGTTGCCTGGTCACTCATTGGAAGTTTTACCCTTTAAAGACGCTAGTGAAGTGCGAAAGCTCTCTGAGCTTTTCAAGCGGTAGTTTGGAGGCCTGGGCATCCTGGGCCACCATCACGCCCTCTTTCAAGCTATCGGCCACGCCCGCGCAGTAAAGCGCAGCCCCGGCGTTGAGTGCCACCATATCTGCCGCCGCTCCTTCACCGCTAAGTGCGGCTTTCACCAAACGCAGGCTATCTTCCGCGCTGGACGCTTTAAGGGTGGCGAGGCTTTGGCGCTCGATGCCCAGGGATTCCGGGGTAATGGTGTACTGGGTAATCTCGCCCTCTTTTAGCTCCGCCACCAGAGTGGGCGCCGCCAGGGAGATCTCATCCAGGCCATCTTCAGAATGCACCACCATGACATGGCGGCTACCCAGCTTGCGCAACACTTCGGCCATCAGCGGCACCAGCTCCGCTGAATATACGCCCAGCACTTGATTGGGCGCACTGGCGGGGTTGGTAAAGGGCCAAGAAAATTAAAAAGCGTACGCACGCCCATTTCCCGCCGTGGCCCAATGGCATAGCGCATGGCTGGGTGGTGGTTAGGTGCGAACATAAAGCCAACGCCGACCTGCTCAATGCAGCGCGCCACTTTTTCAGGCTTGAGGTCGAGATAGATGCCAGCAATATCGAATAAATCGGCGCTGCCAGAAGAAGAGGAGACGCTGCGATTGCCATGTTGAGCCACATGGGCACCGCCAGCAGCGGCCACAAAACTAGACGCCGTGGACACATTAAACAGGTTCGCGCCATCGCCGCCGGTGCCGACGATATCCACCACGTTCTCGGTGTGTAGCTCGACGCGTTTCATTAAATCGCGCATCACCTGGGCGGCGGCGCTAATCTCTTCAGCGCTTTCGCCTTTCATGGCCAGCCCCACCAGCAGGCCGCCAATTTGCGCGTCGGAGGCTTCGCCGGTCATGATCTGGCGCATCAGTGCGTGCATCGCATTGAAAGAGAGGTCTTCGCGGCGCATCACCGCGTTAATTGCGTCTCGCATTTGCATGAGCAGGAAAGCCCCTAAAGCGTATGAATTTGGCGATCAGCCGCGTTGTAAAAAATTGGCCAATAACGCATGGCCCTGGCGCGTGAGTATCGACTCAGGGTGAAACTGTACCCCTTCCACATCAAGGGTACGATGACGAAAGCCCATGATCAGCCCGGGCGTTACGTCATCCTCGGCGGTCCAGGCGGTCACTTCCAAGCAGTCGGGCAGGCTCTCCTGCTCAACCACCAATGAGTGATAGCGCGTCACTTCCAGCGGGTTTTCCAGCCCGCTGAACACGCCCTGCCCACGGTGTACAACGGCCGAGGTTTTGCCGTGCATCACCTGGGGTGCCCGCACCACTTTGCCGCCGTACACCTGGCCGATGGCTTGATGCCCCAGGCAAACGCCCAAAATAGGCAGTTTGCCCGCAAAATGCTCGATGGCCGCTAGCGAAATGCCCGCCTCGTTGGGTGTACACGGGCCGGGCGAAATCACCAGATGGGTAGGCGCCAGGGCACGCATCTGCTCCAGGGTAATCTCATCGTTGCGATAGGTCATCACCTCGGCATCCAGCTCACCCAGGTACTGGACGATGTTAAACGTGAAGCTGTCGTAGTTATCCAGCATCAACACCCGTTGCACTGCCTGCGCTTGCGCCATCGCCCCGCTTACTCCATCACATAAATAAAACCGCACTGGCAGGATGATACCCCAACCCAGACACTCCTTGCAGGGGCAGCAAGCGCTTAGTGGGGCTGCGGCACTGCTGCCCGCTCCAGTCGGCAGGCAGCGTACTTGAACTCGGGTATTTTACCATAGGGGTCCAGGGCCGGGTTGGTGAGCAGATTGGCGGCGGCCTCGGCATAGGCAAACGGCACAAACACCATCCCATCGGGGATTTTATCGTCCACTCGGGCGGTCAGCGTAATCGTTCCACGCCGCGTGGTTATGGTGAGCTTCTCGCCCGGTGCCACCCCCAGGCGGTTGAGTTCGCCCGGTGAGAGACTGGCAACCGCCTCTGGCTCTAGGGCGTCGAGCACCTGGGCACGCCGCGTCATGGAGCCCGTATGCCAATGCTCCAACTGGCGGCCGGTGGTCAGTACCGTGGGGTACGCGTCATCCACCGGCTCGTCCGGCGGGAGCGGGCGCGTGGGGGCGAATTTAGCCAGCCCGCCAGCGCGCGGAAAGGCGTCGCTAAAGACCACGTCCTGGCCGGGGGCATCCTCGGCTGGGCAGGGGTATGTGACGGAGTTCTCCCGCGCTAGCCGCTCCCAGCTAATGTGATTGAACGAGTGCATGCCCTGCTGCATTTCGGCAAACACTTCTTGCGGGTGCTGATAGCGCCAGCCCAGCCCAAAGCGATTAGCGATCTCTTGGATGATCCACCAGTCCGGCTTAGCTTCTCCTGGCAGCGGTAAGGCCGCCCTGCCCAGCTGTACTTGGCGGTTAGTGTTGGTCACGGTGCCGTCTTTTTCGGGCCACGCTGAAGCAGGCAGAATCACGTCCGCGAACTGAGCGGTTTCGGTGATAAACAGATCCTGCACCACCAAATGCTCAAGCTTACCCAGCGCGGCGCGGGCGTGGGTAAGATCCGGGTCAGACATCGCTGTGTTTTCACCCAAAATGTACATACCGCGCACCTCGCCTGCGTGAATCGCATTCATCACTTCCACCACCGTCAGCCCAGGCTCATCGCTCAGCGGCGTGTTCCATAGCTCTTCAAACGCGGCACGCAGCTGGCTATCGCCCACAGGCTGGTAGTCCGGCAGCACCATGGGAATCAGCCCCGCATCCGAGGCACCCTGCACGTTATTTTGACCGCGCAGGGGGTGCAGGCCTGTGCCGGGGCGACCGGTGTGGCCGCAGGCCAGTGCCAACGAGATCAAACAGCGGGCATTGTCGGTGCCGTGGGTGTGCTGAGAAATACCCATGCCCCAGAAAATCATCGCTTTCTCGGCGTTGGCGTAGCGGCGCGCCACCTCACGAATAGTGTCGGGGGCTACGCCGCACAGCGCGCTCATGGCGTCCGGTGTGCTGTGCGCCACGCTCTGCTTGAGCGCTTCAAAGCCTTCGGTGTGGGCGTCGATATAGGCTTGGTTATACAGGCCTTCCGCGATGATCACGTGGAGCAGCGCGTTGAACAGCGATACATCCGCCCCCGGTGTAAAGCGCACGCTCATGGTTGCGTAAGCATCCAACGCCTGCCCGCGAGGGTCGAGAATAATGATCTCGGTGCCCTGCTTGGCTGCCTGCTTGAAGAATGTTGCCGCTACGGGGTGATTCACCGCCGGGTTGCAGCCGGTGAGAATCACCACATCGGCCTCCAGCGCCTGCATAAACGAAGCGGTCACCGCGCCTGAACCCAGGCACTCCATCAGCGCTGCGACAGAACTGGCATGGCAAAGCCGCGTGCAGTGGTCCACGTTATTGCTGCCAAAGCCGGTACGCACCAGCTTCTGAAATAGCCACGCCTCTTCGTTAGAGCACTTGGCGCTGCCAAAGCCCGCCAATGCTTTGGGGCCTTGCGCCTGCTTAATCGCCATTAGGCCGCCCGCCGCGATTTCCAGCGCTTCGTCCCAGCTGGCTTCGCGGAAGTGGCTAAATGGATTGGCAGGGTCAAAGGTAGAGTCGAGCGTCTTAGGAATACCCGGTAAGCGTATCAGCGGCTTGGTCAGGCGTGTCGGGTGGCTCCGTAATCAAACCCAAACCGGCCTTTCACGCACAGGCGGTTCTGGTTAGCGGGGCCGTTGCGTCCTTCCACATAGGCCAGGGCATCGTCGTTAATATGGTACGTCAGCTGGCAGCCCACCCCGCCGGAGGGGCACACGGAATCCACCTGTCGCTGGCTTTGAGAATCGCCCTGACCTGCGGCATTGACCACGGTGGCGGGCATCAATGCGCCGGTGGGGCATGCTTGCACGCACTCGCCGCAGCCCACGCAGGTGCTCTGGCCCATCGGGTCGGCAAAATCAAATACCACGGTGGCGGCGGCGCCCCGCTGCGCCATGCCGATGACATCGTTACTCTGCACCTCGCGGCAGGCGCGCACGCACAGGTTGCAGGTAATGCAGGCGTCCAAGTCGACGTGCATCGCCGGGTGGCTGGTATCTGGCTGGCTCACCGTTGGCGCAGCCGCTGCATGGTTGACGGCTGCTTTACGGCGTGGCGGCAGCCACGACTTAACCGCCGCTTCGTCGACCGCCCACTGGTCGGCTACTTCCCAGAAGTGGCTGGAGCGGTCAGGGCTTTGGGCGCGGCTGGGCTGGTCGGCCATCAGCAGTTTCCAATACCGTTTCACGCGCTTGTGTGGCACGGGGCGAGTGGGCGCTGCGCACCACCATGCCGGGTTTGGCCTCGCGGATACAGCTTGCTGCCAGCACGCGCTCGCCTTCCACTTCCACCATACAGGCCCGGCAGTTGCCATCGGCGCGGTAGCCGGGGGCATCTTTGAAACAGAGGTGGGGAATGGTCTCTCCAGCGCGCTTGGCCACCTGCCAAAGGGATTCTCCGGGGTAGGCAGTGACTTCTTGATCATCCAAGACAATAGTGAACGAAGCGGTCATGGTGCACTCCCTTCAGCGGCATCGCTGACGATAATCTGCTGCTGGGCAAGCGCAGGGCGGAAATCCTTGAGTAGCCCTAACACAGGGTTCGGTGCCGCCTGCCCCAGGCCGCAAATCGAGGCGTCCTGCATCACCTGGGCCAGTCGAGTGAGCGCCTGCACATCCCATGTGGGTTGCTCTAGCAAACTGAGCATTCTCTCGGTGCCTACCCGGCAAGGCGTACACTGCCCGCAGGATTCATCGGCAAAAAAAGCCAGCAGATTGGTGGCCACCGCCTGAAGGTTATCCTGATCAGACAGCACGATAATCGCCGCTGACCCAATAAAACTGCCGTGTGCCTGCAGCGTGTCGAAATCCAGCGGCACATCGGCTTTGCTGGCGGGCAGAATGCCACCCGAGGCGCCGCCGGGCAGGTAAGCGGCCAGCGAATGCCCTTCCGACATGCCGCCCGCATACTCCTCTATCAACTCGCGCAGCGTAATGCCTGCTGGCGCTAAGTACACGCCGGGCTTGCTCACTCGCCCAGAGACAGAAAAACTGCGCAGGCCTCGTCGACCGTTGCGCCCATGCCCAGCAAACCATTCCGCCCCTTTGTGCCAAATGGCAGGAATCCAGTAGACGGTTTCAACGTTATTGACCAGCGTGGGGCGGCCAAACAGCCCCTGTTGGGCTACGTAAGGCGGGCGGTGGCGCGGCTTGCCGGGCTTGCCTTCCAGGGATTCAATGAGCGCCGACTCCTCGCCACAGATATAAGCCCCCGCACCCCGGCGCATGATGATAAATCCAGGCGCCACTAATCCAGCCTGCTCAAGCTCTGCAATCGCTTCATGAAGCACGCGGTGTAGGCCGGGGTACTCATCGCGCAAATAGATATAAAGCGCCTCGGCCTCTATCGCCCAGGCGCTGACCAGCGCGCCCTCAAGAAATTGATGCGGCGCACGCTCTAAATAGTAGCGGTCTTTAAACGTCCCCGGTTCGCCCTCATCAGCGTTAATCACGCAGTAGCGCGGCCCGGCGGCTTGGCGCACGGCCTGCCACTTTTTAAACGTAGGGAAGCCCGCGCCTCCCAAGCCTCGCAGGCCCGACGCTTCAAGCGCCTGCAGCACCTCATCAATGCTGATCTTACCGCTGCGCACATGGGCCAGTAACTGATAACCACCTGCCTGCTGATAGGCGTCAAGCCGCTGCCACAAAATCGCTTCAGGATGAAAGTGGCCGGTATCCACCACGGCTTCGACGCCTTCTGCGGTGGCATACAGCACATGGTAATGGCCCACTTCTGCCACCGGCGCGGTATCGCAGCGGCCCATGCAGGGCGCACGGATCACCCGTACACAGTCAGGATCGACGCGGGCTTCCAACGCTTTGTGTAGCGCACTGGCCCCCGCTAATTGGCAGGAAAGAGAATCACAGACGCGAATTGTGGTATCCGGCGGGGGCGCTTGGTGGTCGTGCACCACATCGAAATGGGCATAGAACGTCGCCGTCTCGTACACCGCTGCCATGGGCAGGTTCATATAGGCTGCCAGGGCGCGCAGTTCCACAAGCGATAAGTGGCCGTGGGCATCCTGAATGGCGTGTAGATGCTCTATCAACAGGTCGCGACGCTTCAGGCTGGGCGTCCGGCGCTCATCGCCTAACAGGTCACGCAGCGCCGCCAGTGCGACAGGCGCTACATCACGCCCTTTAGGGTACCCGCGGCGGCGAGAGGACATACCATTTTGAGAGGTCATGACACGCTATCCAGAAAGCTGTTCAAAAGAGTGATTTAAAAAAAGCTACGCTTGTCAAAAGAAGACTAGGCTTAGGGCTAGGCGAACATAGATAGTAGCTATTTTGTCCACCATGTCGTTATTAAGCGGCATTTTTTTAAAGCATAGAGGTTAACAGGCGTGGGTGAAACCACTTCGTTTGCAGGAGTTGGCACTACGCTTTGCTCTAAAGCAAAGCGCGGCAATGGCTCTAGCAACAAAGCAGGACACTCTTTATGATTTGCCGTCATTTTAATAGGTTAGGAGCGTGGTATGGACAAGCGGGCACCCTGGATAATCACGCTCTTATTAGTGGCGACATTCATCACCCCCCAGGCATTCGCGGCCACTTCGATTAAAGTGATAGCGTCGTTTTCGGTCATCGAAGATTTAGTCAAGCGTGTGGCAGGCGATGATATCAGCATCACGACGATTGTACCGGTGGGCGATGATGTTCACCGCTGGGAGCTGACGCCCCCTAACGTACTTGCAGTGGAAGAGGCCGATATTGTGTTTTACAACGGCCACGGGCTAGAGCCATGGATCCGTCATGTAGAAGCGATGGCCAACGACACGCTAACGCTAATGGCTCTGGCCGAAAGCGCCAACTATGCGCCGCTGACGATTCCAGTGGGTCAGCATAAAGGCAATCCGGACCCCCATATGTGGATGGACCCAAAAGGGGCTGCCGCTTATATCGAGGGAAATCACTCACACCCTAAGCGTACGCTATCCCGACAAAGCAGCCGCTTTTCAGGCTCGAGCGGTGCAAGCCAGGGAGGCGCTTGCCCTACTCGACCAGCAGATAAAAGAGCGCCTGGAGGGGATTCCGCAAACCAATCGTATACTCACTACCAGTGAAGCGGCTTTTGGCTATTTTGCCCACGCTTACGGCTTTGAGTATGCCGCGATTTGGGGCCTAGGCAGCGAGACACTGGGCAGCGCCCAGGCTATGGAAATCATGAGCAAACGCTTAACCGACAAACGTCCGCCCGCGCTGTTTTATGAAAGCACGACGCCCTATATCCATATGGATGCCCTAGCGCGAGAGGCTGGCCTTACGCTAGCAGGCCCGCTCTATGTGGATACGCTGAGTGATACCGATGGCCCCGCCTACAACTACCCGGCGATGCTGCGCCACAATGCCGAGCTGTTGCATGAAGCGCTGGGAGGTGCCAGGGCCGAGGAGTAGGCGCTAGCTAACCAGCTCGCGAAGCGATGCCACTATCAGATCCGGGTGGCTCTGCTCGATGGGGTCGCCGTGGTTATAGCCATATGGCAGTGCCCCCGTCGAAAAGCCCGCCGCCTTACCCGCCGCGATATCATGGCGAGAGTCCCCCACCATCACGCTCGCCGAGGGGGCAATATCCAGCGTATGGGCAACATGCAGAAGCGGCAACGGGCTGGGTTTTTTCTCAGCCAGCGAGTCGCCGCCCACGGTAGACGTGAACAGCGCCAGCACACCAAAGTGGCTTAAAATAGGCGCAATGAACCGCTCGGGTTTATTGGTAATCAAGGCCAGCACAAAACCCGCCTCATGCAGCGCATGAAGCGCCTCAAAGGCACCCGGGTAGAGTTTGGTTAATGCATTGGGTGCGGCCCCGTAGTGGCGCATAAACGCTTCATAGGCGTTTTGTTGCAGCATCGCCTCAGGTGCGACGTTCAGCGCCCACGTCAGGGCTCGCTCTACCAGTACCTGCGCGCCGTTGCCCACCCAATCGCGCACCTGATCTTCACTCGGCTGCGCCAGCCCAACTTCTTGCAGCGCCCGCTGCACGCCAACGGCCAAATCGGGCACTGAGTCAATTAACGTGCCGTCTAAATCAAAGGCGATTAACCGCTTTCCTTGCAAAATGGTATGCACGCGTGGCCTCACTTATGTGTTTCGGCTGCTAGTTAGCAATAATGTCGATTAATTTGATCATCTTACCTACTTAGCCCTTCGTCATACACTGCAGAAGGTTCTATGCTGTGGCTATATTTGCCAAGGAGAGAGTAATGGCCATTCCCCGAATTGTGATTGTGGGCGGCGGCGCGGGCGGGCTAGCCCTAGCCACCCGTCTTGGACATACGCTAGGTAAAAAAAAGCGCGCTGAGATTGTCCTGCTTGACCGCAACGCCACCCACGTATGGAAGCCGCTGCTGCATGAGCTGGCCACCGGGGTGCTGAACTCCAGCATGGATGAAGTGGATTATCGCGGGCACTCCTCGGCCCACTACTACCGCTATCAGCGCGGCTCGCTCAACGGTCTGGATCGGGAACAGAAGGTCATTCACCTGGCGCCCATTGAAGACGAAGATGGCGTGGAGGTGCTGCCCGCCCGCCAGCTCACTTACGACTATTTAGTGCTGTCACTTGGCAGTATCTCGAATGACTTTGGTACCAAGGGGGTCGCAGAGCACTGCCACTTTATTGACTCCCCACAGCAGGCCAAAGCCTTCCAGCGGGATATGATTAATACCTTCCTGCGCTATACCGACCCCAATTTGCGCCAGAATACCCAGCTCACCATTGGGATTGTGGGTGGCGGTGCACCAGGGGTGGAGCTTTCGGCGTAATTGTTAGACGCCTCGCGCCTGCTCAATGCCTATGGCGTCACGGCGGTGGATCACCAAACGATCAGTGTGCATTTGATTGAAGCGGCACCGCGCCTGCTCCCCGGCTTGTCTGAACGCATCAGCCAGACCGCTCAGCAGGAGTTGGAGAGCATGGGGGTGACCGTGCATGTGGGCACGGCGGTTCAAGAAGCCCAGGAGTACCAGCTGGTGACAGGCGACGGAGAGGTGATTGAAACCGATCTCAACGTATGGGCCGCAGGCATTAAAGCGCCGCCGTTTCTCACCGAACTGGGCTTAAGCACCAACAAGCGCAACCAGATTAACGTCAAACAGACGCTGCAGAGCGTAGACGACCCCTATATTTTTGCGATGGGCGACTGCGCTTGCTGCCCCCAGGGCAGTGATGCCACAGTGCCGCCTCGCGCTCAGGCCGCCCACCAGCAGGCGAAGTTACTCGCCAAAAACCTGGAGCATTGCCTGGATAAAAAGCCTCTACGCGACTTTCAATATCGCGATCACGGCTCGCTTGTATCCCTCGCCCGTTACGACGCGGTAGGCAACCTCATGCGCAGCTCCGCCTCTCGCGGCTTGTTTTTGGAGGGCTGGCTGGCGCGGCAAGCCTATGCATCGCTCTACCGCATGCATCAGCTCTCTATTCACGGCGCACCAAAACCCGGGCTTGCATGGCTGGTGGATAAACTTGAACCGCTACCTCAAGCCACGTATGAAACTGCACTAAAGACATGCAAAGGGCGGGATCAGCCCGCCCCTCTTGTGTCTTAGCGCGCCTTCCGTATCAGCGAACCTTAGCCAGCTCCGCGCGCATCTGCTGAATTACGCTGTCGTAGCCGTGGGGGTCGCTTGCCTGGTGGGCGTTAAAGATCGCTGAACCCGCTACAAAGGTGTCGGCACCGGCGGCGGCGATCTCGGCAATGTTGTCGACTTTCACGCCACCATCAATCTCCAAGCGAATGGGCAAGCCCGAAGCGTCAATACGCGCCCGTGCCTCACGCAGCTTGTTCAGCGTGACCGGGGATAAACGACTGGCCGCCAAAGCCGGGGTTGACGCTCACCAGCAGCGCCATATCGACCTTGTCCATTACGTAATCAAGATACGAAAGCGGCGTGGCCGGGTTAAACACCAGCCCCGCTTTACAACCACCATCACGAATCAGCTGCAGCGAACGATCAATATGCTCAGAGGCTTCGGGGTGGAAAGTGATGTAGCTGGCACCCGCCTCAATAAAATCGCTAATCATGCGATCCACCGGCTTCACCATCAGGTGCACATCGATGGGTGCCGTTACGCCATGGTCGCGCAGCGCCTTACATACCATCGGCCCAATAGTCAGGTTCGGCACGTAATGATTATCCATGACGTCGAAATGAACCACATCGGCGCCGGCCGCTAGCACGTTGTCTACCTCCTCGCCCAGCCGCGCAAAGTTAGCGGAGAGTATCGAAGGGGCAATCAAAAAATCCTGTGCAGCGCGCATGAAGGGGTCCTCAGGTAATAAAAATAAAGGGGCCATCTTACCAGAGCCACACACGAAGCCCTATTACACGTGACGGTCATGCAGCACGCTTGCCGTCAATGCATATCCTTAAACAGATATTTCCAAATAGAATATAAAACACAATTGGAATTCCACAATCCTAGGTTTAACCTTAACGGCATCGCGACTAAATCGCCCCCAGAATTAAGGAGTCTGCAATGACGCTATCCTCTGCATTCCGTACTGGCCTTCCCCGTACCCTACTGGCCGTTGCCGTTGGCACCGCCGTTTCTGGCATGACCTTCTCCAGCGCCGCCGTCGCTCAGGAGCGCGAGCTACTGAACTCCTCCTATGACAGCGCCCGCGAGCTGTTCGCCGCGATTAACCCGGAGTTCCAGGCGTGGTGGGAAGAGGAGCATGGCGAAGAGATCGCTATCAGCCAGTCCCACGGTGGCTCCTCTGCCCAGGCGCGCGCCATTATGCAGGGCCTGCGTGCGGACGTAGTGACGTTTAACCAAGTCACCGACGTTCAAGTACTAGCCGATGCAGGCTTGGTGGCTGAGGATTGGCAGGATGCGTTTGAGAACAACGCTTCGCCCTACTACTCCACCACCGCTTTCCTGGTGCGCAAAGGCAACCCGAAAGGCATCGAAAGCTGGGATGACCTCGTTAAAGAAGACGTGCAGATGGTCTTCCCGAACCCGAAAACCTCCGGTAACGGCCGCTACACGTACCTGGCTGCCTGGGGCTTCGCCGAGAATGAATTCGATGGAGATGAAGAGAAGATCCAAGACTTCATGCGCACCTTCCTGCGCAACGTAGCGGTATTCGACCCCGGCGGTCGCGGTGCCACACCCAGCTTTATCGAGCGCGGCATTGGCGGCGTACTGATCAGCTTTGAGTTTGAAGTGAATACCATCCGCAGCGAATACGGCAGCGAGGACTACGAAGGAATCGTCCCCCCGGTGAGCATTCTGGCGGAATTCCCGGTCGCGGTGGTGGGTGAAAACGCCGAACGTAACGGCAACAGCGACTTAGCCCAAAGCTACTTAGAGTACCTCTATACCGAAGACGCCCAGCGTCAGCTGGCAGGCTTTAACTACCGTGTCCATAACGTCACTGCGGTAGAAGAGTTTGCCGACCAGTTCCCCGATACCGAACTGTTTGAAGTCGAAAACGTGTTCGGCAGCTGGGAAGAAGCGATGGAGAACCACTTCGAAGGCGGTGCTCTGCTTGATCAACTGCAACGTCGTTAACGGAACCCCATGAGCCAATTAGCATTTTGGCGATCCGGCAGCACACGCGTGCTGCCGGGTTTTGGCCTATCTATGGGTATCAGCGTGCTATTTATTTCGCTGGTACTGCTACTCCCCATTACCGGGCTGTTTGGCCAGCTTTCTGAACTAAGCCTGGCCGAGTACTTTGCCATCATCACCGAAGGCCGCCTCGTCGCCAGCTATATGGTCACCATCGGCGCGGCAGCCGTGGCGGCGCTGGTGAACGCAGTGTTTGGCCTACTGTTGGCGTGGGTGCTAGTGCGCTATGAGTTCCCTGGCAAACGCCTGCTCGATGCCTTGATGGACCTCCCCTTCGCCCTGACCACTGCCGTGGCTGGCATCACCCTGGCCACGCTCTATGCGGGTAATGGCTGGGTAGGCAGTATCATCGAGCCGATGGGGCTTCAGATCGCGTATACCTGGGTAGGGATTGCCCTGGCGATGGCCTTCACCAGTATTCCCTTCGTGGTGCGCACGGTGCAGCCGGTGCTGGAAGATTTGCCTGCCGAGGTGGACGAAGCCGCGATGTCCCTGGGTGCTACCGACGGCGTGGCGTTTCGCCGTGTGATTATGCCGCATCTATGGCCCGCGCTCGTCACCGGCACCGGGCTTGCCTTCGTACGCTCATTAGGTGAGTTCGGGGCGATTATTTTTATCGCAGGCAATATGCCTTACGAAACCGAAATTACCGCGCTGATGATCTTCGTCAAACTGCAGGAGTATGACTACGCCGGGGCGTCTGCCATTGCCTCGGTGGTGCTGTTTGTTTCGTTGGCGCTGCTGCTCGCCATCAATATCTGGCAGGGCCGCTTTGTGCGTCGCCTGCATGGAGGTAAAGGATAATGCGCCGGATTGGTGATGCGCCTTTAGTGCGGCGCTTATTAATTGGCGCAGCCCTACTGTTGTCTGCGCTATTTTTACTGCTGCCGTTGGTGGCTATTTTTGCTCAGGCGTTCTCCCAAGGTGTGGCGGTGTTTTGGGGGAAACGTGAGCAATACCTTCGCCCTCCACGCCATTGGCCTTACGCTGGTCAGTGCGTTAATGACTATCCCCATTTGCTTGGTGTTTGGCGTCGCGCTGGCGTGGCTGGTGACGCGCTTTAGCTTCCCAGGGCGGCGCATTCTGCAAACGCTGATTGATATTCCGTTTGCCGTTTCTCCTCTCGTCGCTGGCTTAATTTATCTACTGCTGTATGGCCGCAACGGCTGGATTGGCAGTTGGCTCGATACTCACGATATTCAGTTGATGTTCGCTTGGCCGGGCATTCTGATGGTCACCATTTTCGTCACCTGCCCCTTTGTGGCGGGAGAGTTAATCCCTCTCATGGAGGCCCAAGGCTCACGGGAAGAAGAAGCCGCCGTAACGCTGGGCGCTTCCGGCTGGACGACGTTTTGGCGGGTCACGCTACCCAACATTCGCTGGGCACTGCTCTACGGCATCATCCTTACCAACGCCCGCGCGGTGGGTGAATTTGGCGCGGTCTCGGTTGTCTCAGGGGCCATTCGTGGGCAAACCAACACGCTACCGCTGCACCTTGAGCAGCTGTATCAGGATTACAACGCCGTGGGTGCGTTTGCGAGCGCCGCCCTGCTGGCCCTGATTGCCCTGTTAACTCTTGCGGCCAAGGCAGGCCTTGAATGGCGCGCATCGCGCCGGGAGGCATACACATGAGTATTCGCTTACAGAATATTGCCAAGCACTTTGCCAACACCCAGGCGCTTGAACCGATTAGCCTGGATATTCACGAAGGTGAATTAGTAGGTCTGCTAGGTCCTTCTGGTTCGGGCAAAACCGCCCTGCTGCGTATCATTGCTGTCTTAGAGAACGCCGATAGCTCGCCGCAGCCGGGTAAAATTCTTTTTGGCGACCGCGACGTGACCAATGTGCATGTACGCGACCGCCGCATCGGCTTTGTTTTTCAGCACTACGCCCTGTTTCGTCATATGAGCGTTTATGACAACGTGGCGTTTGGCCTTACGGTGATGCCGAAAAAGCGCCGTCCCTCCAACGGTGAAATTCGGGCGCGAGTCTTCAGGCTCCTTGAGATGGTGCAGCTACAGCACTTAGCCAACCGCTTGCCTGCCCAGCTCTCGGGTGGGCAACAGCAGCGCGTATCGCTGGCGCGCGCGCTTGCTGTAGAGCCTGCCGCCCTGCTGCTGGACGAGCCGTTTGGCGCCCTGGATGCCAAGGTTCGCCAAGACCTTCGCCGCTGGCTGCGCCGCCTGCACGACGAACTGAACTTTACCAGTGTGTTCGTCACCCACGACCAGGAAGAAGCGCTGGAGCTTTCTGACCGTGTGGTGGTGATGAGTAACGGCCGTATCGAGCAAATCGACACGCCAGACACCCTCTACCGCGCGCCGAAGAACCGCTTTGTATTTGAGTTTTTGGGTGATGTGAACCACCTAGAGGGCCGCGTGCGCAATGGCATGCTGACCTGCGGCGATGCGCATCTCAACGTGGACTTACCCGATGGCGATGAAGAGCTGCTGCTGCGCCCCCATGAGGTGCGGTTGGCGGAAGAACCCAGCGCTGAAAGCCACCTGCCGGTGACGATTACCGCTATCTCCCCGGTCGGTGCCGAAGTACGCGTGGAACTCGAGGCCGACTGGCTGGCAAAACCGTGGCTAGCCACCGTTCGCCACGCCGATTTTGAGCGCCTGCACATGCGCCGGGGGCAGCGCTTGTTTGCTCACCCGCGCCAGTGGCATCGCTTTAAAGAAGACGCTAAAACACCTGAGCAGCAGGCACGAGTGGCTTAAGGATTGCTAGCGCGGCAGGCTAGCACAACGCTATACTGCCGCGATTATTGCCATGCCTTGTTTCTTAACGCTTTGCTTTTTAATACCTTGTTGCGACAGGTATGTTTATCGTTTAACCACAATGATTGCGGAGAGTTTTATGCGTCGGCGTCACTTTTTACGCGCGTCTGGTGCGTTGTTAACCACCCTATTGCTGGCAGGCTGTGCAAGTCCTCAATACCTACAGCTAAACCCCACCCGTAGCGCTAACGTGCCGCAAACCGGCTCGGGTCAGCAAGTGACCGTGGTGGCCGTCGATGCGCGGCCAGGCGAAGTGATTGGCACGCGCACGGGCGGCAACATGTCGACGGCGCAGATTACCGTAAGCAGCCATGAATTGATTCCGCGCCTACAGGCCGAAGCGGAGCGTGCCGCACGCGATATGGGGTTTACCCCCACCCGTGAAGCCGCCCAAGGCCGCCCCAGCCTGACTCTGGAACTTGCCAGCTTGCACTATGGCCGCGGCGACAGCGGGCAGCCGCTAATTGATGAAGCGCGTATTGAAGGGGTTTTCCGGGCCATCGCGCAGAACCAGGGCACGACGTATACCGGGACATATACGTCACGTCGCACCCAAGGTTATGCGCTTAAACCGGGTGAAGATGCCAATACACGGATGTTGAACGACTTGCTTAGCGATGGCCTAAACCGGGCGTTCAGCGACCCAGAGCTGGGTCGGCTTCTCGCCCGTTAAGGGGGATAATTAAACCCGTGGCCCGCGCCGCTCAAGCGCCCAGATGCTTTCGCTTCGGCCACGGGCATCGGCGGGTAGGTGCGCTAATCGCTCGATACGGAAATTGGGCGCCATCAGGCGCTCAATTTCCTCATCCGGCACGCTAAATGGCGGCCCGGCATCGCCATCGGCGTGGGTTAACCCCACCAGCAGCCCTTTCGCTCCCGGTGGCACCAACTGAGCCAAGTGGAAAGCGTAGCGTTCGCGGGTAGCCGGTGGCAGCGCAATCAGCGATGCACGATCGTAAAAAGCCTCCACTTCCGCCGCCTGCTGAATATGCAGGTGAAAGAAGTCACCGCACCATAGCTCTACACTGCCTTGGCGGGACACATCAAAGCCTGCCTGAGTATAACGAGAGATACCGCCACTACGCTGGGCCAAAAATTGCTCGATAGCCTCCGGGGCAAGTTCTATGCCCAACACCGGGTGCCCTTGGTCCGCGAGCCAGCGCATATCTAAGCTCTTTCCACATAGCGGCACCAACACCTTGGCTCCAGAGGGCACGCCTAGCGTTGGCCAATACTTCAACAGTGCCGGGTGGGTCTCCTCCAGGTGAAAGCCTATCCGGCCCTCTTGCCAACGCTGCCGCCAGGAATTCTCCATGGACATGCCCTCTTACTATCCTAAAAACCTAACTCTTACTATCCTAAAAACCTAACTGTTTAGAACCAGCGGTCACGCTTTTTACGACGGCGCGGCAAGTGCGGCACAATCAGCCCCACCAGCAGGCCAGCGCCCGCCACACCGCCACCGTACATAAAGTAGCGCATCAGCAAGTCTTCCTCTTGAGTGTCCAGACGTGCCTGCAGCGCTCGCACCTGCTGGCGAGACTGCTCTGCCTCGTTATCCAGCTCAAGGTTCCTCGCTTCCAGGTCTGCGATGCGCTGCTCGCGAACATCAAGCGTGGCGGTCATGGAAGAGACCCGCTGCTCCCACGTGCCATTGATACCGTCAAGCTCTTGGGTCAGCTCTTCCACCTGGGCCTGCAGCTCGGGCAATTGCTGACGAGCACTAGGCGTTTGCTGAAGCTCATTGCTCAAAACCCACACCGTATCGCCGCTATTGCTGCGCACCCGGGTGTAATCACCGCTGGTTTCCAGCACTTCCACCTGCTCGCCTGCATTGAGCGTTCCCACAATGCGATAACCATCTGTCGGCCCACTGCGCACGTAGGTACTTAGCTCATCGCTGACCCAGGCTTGGTTATCGGATTGAGCGAATGCCGCTTGGCTGCTCATGCTTAGCAGCATGCCAACTGCGGCGGCATAACAATTACTGCGAAATTTATCTACTTGCATGACGTCATGTCCTGATCATAAAAACGCGCGTGGCCGACGAAGCCACCGCGCGTATCGCTCAAAGCGTTGCGCGTGTCTAAAGCGCTTACCCTTCCCCGCGGGGCGGTAACGGGAAGGGACGAGGAAACTCTGCGACGCGAGCATCACTTTTCACGGCCTTCAGGGGGCCTTCACGCTCTACCTCATCAATCCGCACAATGGCGTTAAGAGGCAGGTAACTACGCTTCACACCCTCAAAGGTTCGCTGCAGTTTTTCCGCTCCTGGATCCACCACCACTCGCGACGCATCGTCAAAGACAAACTCCTCGACTTCAATAAAGCCCCAGAGTTCGCTCTGAAAGATCTCTCTGACGTATAAATCCCAAATTTCACCCTGCTGGTGAACCACCACACGGTAGATCGGCTTGGCCGCCATCTTGGCCTATTCCTCTTGCCACTTGAACGTAATGTTAAGCAGCAAGCCTAC
Source organism: Vreelandella lionensis (assembly GCF_002087295.1). Lineage (GTDB taxonomy): Bacteria > Pseudomonadota > Gammaproteobacteria > Pseudomonadales > Halomonadaceae > Vreelandella > Vreelandella lionensis. The sequence continues at coordinate 101,321 of NZ_MWVI01000061.1, forward strand.
CATACTCGCGGGTTGCCCTTTAGCAGACATCACCAAAGGGAGCTAATTCCCTGCCATTTTCGCTTCAGAGTGTGCTAATTAGCCGATGATGGCCCTGGTCGTGTATGGTGAAGTGAGTGGTTGGCAAGAAAATTCATCTACCCATAGGAGTCACCATCATGCAAAAGGATCCCAATAAGGGCTATATCGCCCTCTTAGGCTGGAGCCTCAATGCGATCGAAGCTGCGGAGAATTTTGACCGCCGCTACATCGTGTTGCACCCGACTGGGCGGAAGAGTACTGCCAAAAACACGACATCCCGTATGTACCCTGGAATTTCGAGCGCCTGAATGACCGCTCCATGGAAATCGCCGAAACGCTGAAAGAGAAAGGCGTCGACGTTGCCATCCCCTTATTCGAGGAAACCGTTGAGTGGGCAGGTGCCATTAACTCGGTGCTGCTGGATAACCCACGCCTTTACGGCCAGTCACTGCTGCTGCGTGACAAAGCGCTAATGAAGCGCCGCGCCCAGCTTGGCGGCATTCGCGTGGGTATTTTTGAAGAAGCCCACGATAAAGAGGACGTGATTCTCTTCCTCAAGCGTGTCAACCAGACGCTGCTGAAACTCGATGGCGACCCCAACGACCCCATCCACCTAAAAGCGTTTGATAAAGCGGGCTGCCTGGGCCACCGGGTCATTCGTACCCCCGATGAAGTCGATACCATCCCGGATGAAGAGTTTCCGGTACTGATGGAGTCGCACCTGGATGGCTGGGAATTTGCGGTAGAAGCGTGGATTCACGATGGCAAAATCGCCTTCCTGAACATTTCAGAGTACGTCACGCTGGGCTACTCGGTGTTTGTGCCTGCCTCGCCAGAGCTGGAAAAGTACCGCGAGCAGATCACCGCACAGATCGAAAAACTGATCAAAGCGTTTGATATTGAGTTTGGCCTGATCCACCCCGAATACTTCGTGACCAGCGACGGTGAGTTGTACTTTGGCGAAGTGGCCTATCGTCCGCCGGGCTTCAAAGTGTTTGAGCTACTGGAGCGGGTCTACGGCTTCAATGCTTATCAAGCCTCCATGCTCGTCTTCGATCCGAAAAGCACCAAAGAAGAGGTGGCCGCGTTCTTCCCGAAAGAGATCGTCGATGCCGACGGCTTCGCGGGCTGCTTTGGCGTTTATCCGCGCCGCCGGGTAGTGAGCCGCTTAGAGATTCCAGAAGAGACAGAAGATCACCCTTACTTCGAGTCTCACGAACTGACCTCGCCGGTAGAAGAGACCGTCACGAAACGCACCGCCTTTGGCACTCACTGGGGGTTGATCTACTTTAAAGGCGAGGATGCGCATACAATTCGCGATCTGCTAAAACGCCAAGAAGATCTCGACTTCTATGTATAATCCTTGCGAAGGCTGGGATAAGGAGTCACCGTGACGACCAAGCAAGAGGCCTCTTCCACTGAAGATGGCAAGCTCAATGGATTGCTGAGCAAATTTGATGATGCGGTGCGCCTGCTTTCGCAGGCGCCTGCCTTTTCTAAACCCGCAAAGCTGCCACGCGTACTTGATACTGCCCGTCGCGTACTCATGCAAGCGGGCGGCTGCGCCGCTCTTGAGCAGCGCGCGGCGGAGTTTGAATCCGCTGGCATTTTTGCCGGGTCGGATTGGGAAACCCCACAGTACCTAATCCCCACAGTGACGACCTACTCGCTTAAAAGCGCCGATGCCAATGTGGTGGTGATTGAAGCGCTGAGCGAACTGCGGCTGTTGGCCGTGGCAAAAGACAATTACGCCCACACCTTAATTTCTCAAGAGCATGCCCACCACTACCTGACCCAGGTAATGGCGATCAACCTATGGCTGATTTTCAATGCGCCCAGCGAAGCCGAGCGGGAAACCCAAGGGCGCTTGGCGAATATCTCCCGCCAACTGTTTCAGCACTTAGCCGAGCGCATCGGCTATGAGCACGTTATCGACCAGCTGATTGATGAGATCTGGCGCATTCTCAAGCAGCGCCCCATCCAGGTCGATGCGATTAAACAAATGATCACCCAGATCGCGCTGTGCCAGGCCAACCCGGAGATTGACCTGGGAGCCAGCGGACAAGGAGCTGACAGGTTAGTTAGCTCGCTGTATGGCCCCACCCAGGCCTGCCGCGAAGATCCAGGACTTGAGGTGTATCGCGCTCGCCTTGAGCGCATGGATAACGCTACGCTCCAGGCGGAATCCACCGGCTTTGCCCGTGCCATGCACGACACCGGCTTAGTATCCCCCTACCATGCCGTGCTTTTACGCTACCTGCTGGAAGAGGGCGACCATCTGCTCTCAGAGGCGCTGGGGCTCTCCTCTACTGGCCGCGACTGCCTGCTGTGCTACCGCGAGTTGGTGCATGCGCTGATTCGCAGCGGCGTCTACCCGGCGACGGCACAAGCGGTGTATGGGCTGGCCTTATTGTTAGAACGCGGCATTCTTTATCAGCCACCTGTGGCACCGGCCATGTGGCGTCAGCTCAACCTTCAGCTCTCTGAGTGGGCAGAAGGACGCCTGACGCTTGCCTATGGCGAGGTTGCCTCACCCCGCGCCCGACTCATCGAAGGAGTGCTGTGCATGCTGGGCCTGCCGCTGGGCGTGGGCCAGGGCAACAACCCCACCTGCCAATCGGCGCGTGCTCTCTCCATGTGGGCCTATAACGATCCGGACTACCTGTTACAGATGGTGACCTGGGCCGCTCGGGATGATGAGATTATTATGCACTTCGAGGGGCAGCCGATCTCCTCTAGCGAGAGCGTATCTGGCGTGGCCGCCCAGTTGCCGATGGATCTTGATCCGGTATCACTAATCGTGGTGCCTCACCTGGACCGTATTTACGCGGAGATGGGCAGGCGCTGCATTGGCCGGGAAGGCGATCCCCACCGCTGGGTGAATCCCGAATTTCACGGCTGGTGGTCTGGCCGCGGGTTCAGTATTAACGTCGATGTCGCCACCGGTAAGCTCTGTGAAGTGGATACATTCATTCGTCACTTCTACGCCAGCTACCACCCCTACTACAACGGCAACCAGCCGCTGATTCATCCGCAGCCTGCCGGTATCGCAGTCACCGATAGCGCTGCGCGGTTTATCGGCTGGCATGCCATTACGATTTTGCGGGCCTCCCTCGACCCCAACGACGTGATGCGGGTCTACTTCTACAACCCCAATAACGACAGCGGTCAGGATTGGGGCGACGGCGTTAAGGTCAGCACGTCCGGCAACGGCGAGCGCTTTGGCGAAGCCTCTCTGCCATTTGAGCAGTTCACTTCGCGTCTCTATATCTACCACTACGACCCGTTGGAAAGAGGCGAGCTAGCCACAGTGACCGATGAAGAGCTAGCGCGCGTAAAAGGGTTTCTGCACCGCAGCTGGGGGGCGACCCGCATTCCACCGACCGACCTGCAGGCCGACCAAGGGCCCCGTTAACACGGGGCCTTCCAAACACTACAGACACGACCAAGATGATACGACTCGATCAACTGCTGGTCAGCCAAGGGCTGGCCAGTTCTCGTACCCGTGCCCAGCGGCTGATCAAAAACGGGCGCGTTTTTTTAAGCGACGGCACCTTGCTGAGCAAACCCTCTGAAAAATGGCCGACCGATGCCCCGCTCCGCGTGGAAGAGGACCCAGAAGAGCGCTACGCCTCACGCGCAGGGCTAAAGCTAGAAGGCGTTCTACAGGCGTTAGCCATGCGCTTAGAGGATAAAGGCGTGCTGGATATTGGCCAGCCACGGGCGGGTTTACCGACTGCGCCCTGCATTTTGGCGCACGCCACGTAATAGGCGTGGAAGTCGGCCACGACCAGCTGGCAAGCCACTTACGCAGCGACCCACGAGTAACCTGCCTGGAAGGACTCAATGCCCGTCATATGAGCACCTCAGAGGCACTTTTGAGCACGCTTGCCGAACGGCCGATTGATCTTGCGGTGATGGATGTATCGTTTATATCCCAGACGCTGATTCTGCCTGAGATTGCCGCCCTACTGCCGCCTAGCGGGCAGCTGCTTTCGCTGGTAAAACCACAGTTTGAGCTAGACCCCGGTGCGCTGGATAAACGCGGCGTCGTGCGCGACCCTCGTCGCTACGCGGAGGTGGAGCAAAAAATACGCACCGCCTGCGAGCAGTGCGGGCTCGCCATCAGCCACTGGCAAGAGAGCCCAATTACCGGCAGCGACGGCAATCGGGAGTTTCTTCTTCTCGCCAGCAAGCCCTAGCGGTTAGCTCAACGTAGCAGGCGGGAGAGTTGGCTTGGACTGCACTTTCACCGACTCTCCCTGCTCAGGATGCACCAAAACATCCAGCTGTTCAAAGGCAATCCGCACGCCCGCCTCTTTGAACAGCTCATCCACCCGGCAATTCACCTCATCGGCCGCAAACAGGCGGTCTAACAAGTCATTGACGAAAATACGCAGCTCAAAATTGAGGCTGTGAGGGCCGTAACTTAGGCAGAACACCTGCGGCTCAGGGTCATCCAGCACGCGGGCATTTTCATCGGCCGCTTGACGCAAAAGCTTATGCACCAGAGGCAAATCTGAACCGTGTGAGACCCCGTAAGTGAGCACCACGCGGGTCACATTGTCGGAGAGCGACCAGTTAATGAGCTGATCCGTGACGAAAGTCTTGTTGGGAATAATGATCTCTTTGCGGTCGAAATCGGTCACCGTGGTGGCCCGAATACGAATCTGACTCACCGTGCCGTGCAGGTTGCCTATGGTAATGGTGTCACCAATACGAATAGGGCGCTCAAACAGAATAATTAGGCCGGAAATAAAATTGGCAAAAATTTCTTGTAAACCAAAGCCGAACCCGACGCTCAACGCCGCCACCAACCACTGCAACTTATCCCAGGACACGCCTAAGGACGCCAGCGACATCACGATGCCGGTTCCCACAATGGTGTAAGAGAGCAGCGAGCTGATGGCATAGGCGCTCCCCTGCTTGAGCGCCAAGCGCGATAACACCATCACCTCCAGCAGGCCAGGCAGATTGCGAGCCGAAATAAAGGTGATGGCCACCACCAATAGCGCCGTGACAAAGTCCGAGATCGATAGCGCGTTGTCGACCAAATCTCCTTCAGCCGCATTCCAAAGCGATACCTGATCTAAATACCCCAAGACAGCGAGCAGGTCCGACCACACCAGATAGAGCAGCGCGCTAAAACCTATTAATAAAATAAGCTTAGAGGGCCGCAGCGACTGGGCGTTGATTTTTTCCATATCCAACGGCGGCTCTTCGACCACCTCTAGCCCACCTTCAGCACCCTCTTGTACCTGCGCACGGCGGCGGGCTAACGCACGGCGATAAGCTAACCGACGGGCGGCCACTGCCAAACTGCGCACCACCGTCGCCTCTACCACCACCCAAAGCCCCAGTAAATAGAGTGTAATGGCAAAGCGTGCCACTCATCTGAGCGCCGTATACGCATATCCCCACGCCACTAACCCAAGCAGCACCAAGGGCACAGCCGCCATCGCCAGACCCAATATCAGCCTGAAAAGCCGCACACCAAAAATCGGCACATGGGCAAGAATAAGCTGCGCCAGCCACCAGGCCATCGCAAGCAGCCCGCCCATGAACAGCGCCATCGCCACCGGGCGCTGAGCCAGCGGTGTTTCCATCTGCTCGGACATGGCAGCAATAGCAACCACCGGCACCAGGGCAATCCCCAGGCCGATCAACAGGCGGCGCAGCCGCACATTGTAAGCAGGCGCCCAGGTGAAGTGACGCTCTGCGACACCATCAGGCACCAGTAACCGCCGCCCGAGCGCAACAACGAACCAGCTCAGCCCAAGCTGCAGCAGGGCGGGCGCAAGCCCCAGCGCAAGGCCGCCTTCCGCAGTACGCAGGGCTACCCCCGTCCCTGCCAGCGCCAGCGGCCCAGGCAGCGCCAGCAGCGCATTGAGCAGTACCGCTTTGGGGGTGTGTAGCTGGGTATCGCTTTTCAAACGACCAATTTGTGAGTGAATCAACGCCAAGCGGGTTTTAATGCGTCCCCGCAGGGCAAGCAATATCACACCGAAAAGTAGCAGCGGCGCGCCTACCAACATATCCCAAGAGAGCCCTCGCCAGCGGGTAGGCAGTACCGCGCGCCACTCCCCTTCATGCCACTCCTGAGTGAGATAACTGGGCAGTTGACGTAGCCAGTTCACATCCAACGGGCGGCTGTTGGCTACCCAAAACAGCTGCTCATCAATGGTGGCGCGTAGATCATGAGTAGTGGAGAGCAGCTGCTGCTGATTGAGCTGTAGCTCGATGGCTGAACTCAATAGGCTGCCGTAGGCCTGCTCGAGCTGCTCCACCAGCTCACGGCGGGACTGATAAAGCCGCGTCAACGAGTCCACCCGCCCTGGGGTTACCTCCACCCCCCCCTCTTCAAGGCGCTGGGCAGCCAACCGCTCCCCTTGGCGGAGCTGGTCGCGCTGGCGAATAAGATCGAACTGTTTCAAGCGCAGGTCGGCAATCTCATCCTGCAAATCGCGCCGGGGCACTACGGCAGGCAGCGACTGGCGCTGCTCGCGGAGAATACGAGAGAGCAACTGACTACCGCGAATGGCCTCCATCTGCTAATTAAGGCTGCGCTGAAGCTGACGAACATGCTCTAACTGACGCTGCGCCTCGATGTTTTCACGCACAATGCCATTGGCACGGTCCGTCGCCCGCAGCAGCTCCAGGCTTAGCGTTTGATTGACCTGCTGAGCATTCAGCACGACGGGATGACCTTCCGCGATGAGCGGGTCATTTTTGGCGGCGTCGGCGATGGCCTGCTCAGACTGAAGGCGTCGCTGGCGGTCGATCACGCCCTGCAGCAGGCTAAGCTGCTGCTCTTGCTGATCGATCTGCAGGGCCAGCAGGTCACGGCGCTGTTGAGCCAGTTCACGCAGGCGGCTGTTGGCACTTAATTCACGCTGGTTCAGGCTGACCTCTTGCTCTGCCAGCGCTCGCTCTAAGCGCCACTGGATGAGCTGTGCATCCTCGCGAGCCGAAAGCTGACGATCCGCCAGCAGCGCAGCCCGAGTATCATGCTCACGGCGTAGCGTTTCAGCGCGCTGTAGCGCATCGGAAATGGCCTGCTGTGCCCGTTCGGGTAGCGTTTGAGCAGCTAACAGCTGGGAGTTCACCTCTGCCATCTGGCTCTGCAGTTGCTGCAGCTCCATCACGGCGTCAGCCTGCTCGGCTTCTAATGCCTCTAACGGCATATCACTGAGGTTATTGACCGAAAGCTGTTGGCTCTCCTCTTCGGCCTCATTAAGCTCGCGCTCTAAACGCAGCAATAATTCTGGTGCCTGATTCACCCGCTGCTCTAGCGCCTGCTGGCGCTCTTCGATGGCCTTGAGGCGCTCATAGGCCTGCAGTGCTGCGGTCAGCGCCGCCTGGTCACGCTTTTGGTCGGCGGTTAATTCGGCATCTAGCGACTCAATGGCCGCCAAGCGCTCAGTTAGCTCTGCTTCAGGAGGGACGCGCTCAACCGCAATAGTTTGAGCGGTTGCGGGACCAGCCAGCATCGCTACCATGTATAGGCAGCAAATGACGGCTTTCATGGCATTTCTCACCACGTTACTTATGCCTCATTGACATGTAAGCCCGCCGAATCGGGCAAGATTCCCATTGTCGGGGGTTATCAGTCGTTGCGCAATCCAGTTAGCTAGCGGGATATCGACAGTTGACTTGCACGAGCGGCATGTATAGAAACGACGCTGGCACCTCTTTCCTTAATTTGTGAGCCACGTTGATGGTTATCCAAAAACTGTTGTTAACCGGCCTAGTGGTGGTGGTAAGTGCTGATATGCTCAGCCAGAGCGCCCAGGCCGACACCCAAGAAGAGATTGAAGCGCGTATTCGTGCACTGAATACCGAGCTTTATCAACTGCGCCAGCAACTGCAGCAAATTGACGCACCTGAGGAAGCAGCCCAAGGCGTTCCTCCTAAGCAGTTGCCGGAAGAAGTTGCTCTGGAGGACCTGAGTGATCGTCGCCAGTTGGAGCAGGAGTCGTCGCGTAACCCGTTTGCAATCACCACACACCGAACCAACTATCTTTTTCCTGTCAGCTATAACACCAATAAGAATGCTGAGGACTTCCGCAGCATTTCTGAAGACGTAAGGCCTAATAGCGGAGAGGTGAAGTTCCAATTTAGCGCCAAATTTAATATGGCTGAAAATGTGTTTGGTGATATCGGCGATGTCTATTTTGCCTACACTCAGCGCAGTTGGTGGCAAGCGTACAATACCGATGCTTCCTCCCCCTTCCGGGAAACCAACTACGAGCCCGAAATATTTATCGACTTTGATAACGCTTGGAGCGCGCTGGGCTGGGTAAATACTCGCAACCGGATCTCTTTTATTCACCAATCCAATGGTCGTTCCGACCCGCTTTCGCGTAGCTGGAATCGTGTCTATCTGGAGAGCACCTTCCAGAGCGGTGACTGGGCGCTAACGCTGGCTCCTCACTGGCGCGTACCTGAGTCTGAAAGCGATGACGACAACCCGGATATCGAGCGTTTTGTCGGCTATGGGGATATTCGTCTTGCCAAGCGTTTACAAAATAACCATGAATTCGCGGGGCAACTGCGTGGCAATCCAAGCACGGGTAACTACGGCACCCAGGTTGACTATAGTTGGCCAGCGTTTAACGGTGTGCGCGCCCATGTACAGTACTACTATGGCTACGGTGAAAGCATGATTGATTACGATAATCGCGTGCACCGTTTAAGCCTTGGTTTTAGTCTTAACCCACTATTTAGCGCCACCGGGCTGAACCGTTAAACGACAAGGGTTGTCTATCAGGTGGCGGCTGCTATGCTGAAGTCGTCACTCATTTACTCGTCAAAGGAAGACATCATGGCAAAACGTAATACAGATACCTCCGCACGCGCTGACCAGTTGAAAGAAGACCTGCGTCACCTCAGCGAAACAGTCGAAGAGCTGATGAACGCAACCTCCAAAGACGCCAGCAGCGAAATGCGCGATCTGCGTGAGCGTGCCGAGCGACGTTTAAAAGATACTCGCACTCGCCTAGAAGCCCGCGGAGAACGTTTCTACGAAGACACCCGCGAAACGCTCTCCGAACAGGCAGAGTGTTGTGACCGTTATGTCCATGAAAACCCCTGGACCAGCATCGGTATTGGCGCCGCCGCTGGCCTTGTCGTTGGTATGCTGCTCGGGCGTCGCTAATGGCTTTGGGTCCCACCCAACGCGTCTTTTCTGCCGCCAAACGCCTGCTGAAATCACTGGTAGCTAACAGTGAAACGCGCCTGCGTTTGGCGGTTTTAGAGCTAGAAGAGGAGCGCGCGCGTTTACTGGTTTTGCTGTTACTTGCGGGTGCCAGTCTACTGCTCCTGCTATTAGGCGTTGCCACGCTTACGGCGCTGGTGGTGGTTCTCTTCTGGGATACTTATCGATTAACGGCAATTAGCGTCAGTGCTGGTATACTGATAGCTCTCAGTATTTTGCTGGCAGTTATTGCCCTGCGTCAGGCCAAGCGCCATACACTGCTAAAAGAGACGTTAAAGCAGCTTGCCGCCGACCGTGCACTGCTGGAGGTGAATGAGGATGACTCGTCACAACAGCGCCGCTAAACTACCGAGCCGAGCAGAACGCAAAGCAGCCCTGCTGGCGGAACTGGAACAACAGCGTATCGATATCTTAGTCGATAGCGACACGCTACAGCGGGCATCATCGCCGCTGGACAGAAACTGGAAAAGCCTCAAGCTTCCCCTGTACGCCATTGGCGGCATTGCGGCCCTGCGCATTATGCGCCACCCGGGCGGCGCCATGGTCGTAGGCCGAAAAGCCCTAGCGGGCTATATGCTGCTGCGTAAGTTCAAGCTGTTGGCTAAAATAGCTACCTAGCGTCTCACTGCTCTATCTTTAAGAACCATTTTAAGAACTACTAGGTTAAGAACTACTAGGGCCTTAAGTACTTCTAAAAGCCGTTACGGCATCCCCGTAGCGGCTTTTTTAGTAGCTCCATTTTAGCAAGTTAGCCACGCCTGGCCGCAGGCCACACCGCTTGCCCAGGCCCACTGAAAGTTATAACCGCCTAGTTGGCCCGTCACATCCAGCACCTCCCCAATAAAGCGCAGTTGAGGTAGATCCTTTACTTCAAAGGTTTTGGATGAAATGGCGTCGGTGCTGACACCACCCATCGTCACCTCGGCCGTGCGCCACCCTTCGGTGCCTGCAGGTTTTAGCTGCCACTGATTTAGCCGCTGGGCCCAAATATCTAGCGCTTCGTTGCTATATTGCGCCAGCGGGCTAGTTAAATGCTGATCGGGATACCACTCTAATAGCGCCTGAGCAAAGCGCTTGGGGAAACGCTCGCCTAGCCAGGTCGACAGCAGCCGCTTAGGGGTTTCCTGGCGCGCATGGCGCAAAGCGTCAGCCGCGTCTTCGCCCGGCAAGAGGTCGATAGAGATAGCGTTTCCCGGCTCCCATACGCTGGAAATTTGTAGCATAGAAGGGCCGGATAGCCCCCGATGGGTAAACAGCATCGGCTCGACAAAGCGCTTCTCTTTGCAGCTCACCGCCGTGGGTACGCTAACCCGGAAAGCCCGGCGGCCCGCTCTTTCCAGCTATCGCTTAGGGTAAACGGCACCAAACCTGGGCGGGTAGGCAGCACCTCTAAGCCAAACTGGCGGGCAATATCGTAGCCAAACCCTGTGGCCCCCATAGTGGGAATGGAAAGCCCTCCGGTCGCCACGACCACCACCCCTGCATCAATCGTGCCCAGGGACGTGGTCAACCGCATCCCCTCACCCTGACGCTCCAGCCGAGAAACGGATGTGCTCAGTTTAATCTCCGCCCCGGCCCACTCACATTCGGTCAAGAGTACCCGCACGATCTCTTTGGCGGAATCTGCGCAAAATAGCTGCCCTGGCGCTTTTTCCACATACTCAACGCCATGGGTTTCTACCAGCGATACAAAGTGTTCTGGGCGATAACGTTTTAATGCAGAAATGCAAAAATAAGGATTTTCAGAGTAAAAGTGTCCAGGCGCTGTATCAAGATTGGTAAAGTTACAGCGGCCTCCCCCAGACATAAGAATTTTTTTACCCGCTTTGTTCGCATGGTCGACCACCAAAACGCGTCGCCCGGCATAGCCAGCCTGTGCCGCGCACATTAAACCAGCGGCACCTGCGCCAATGACTACGACGTCGTAGACCATAACTGAGGCTCCCAGAGTGAAAAGGCGGGCATTTTAACAGGTAAGAAGCGCCAAACTACTGTACATTTTAAAAACTCATGTATAAGAATCGCACAAGATACTGCCTATTCGCCTCAACAATGTTGCAGGTAATGACTTACTATCATCGCCGATTGCGGAATATTTCAATAATACTGAGACACTTATGATCGCTTTTAAACGCTCCTTTTGCTGCCTCTTGCTACTCCTTGGATGGGCTTCTATTGCCAGCGCACAATCAAAGCCGCCTGTGATTGGTTATTACGTTGAGACAGAGACCTGGTCCGACCCGCTGGAAGCACTAGGCACCTTACGTGCTGATGAAAGCGTGACCTTATCGGCCACCGTAACCGACACCATTGCAGAGATTAACTTCGATGATGGCGAGCAGGTAGAGCGCGGTCGTTTACTGGTTCGTTTGGAAGACGCCGAAGAGCAAGCACTGCTAAGAGCCGCCCAGGCCATTACCGATGAGCGGCGAAACGCTTCTGACCGCGCTTCGCAGCTGCAGCAGCGCAACTTAGCGGCTAGAGCAGACGTAGAAGACACTCAATCCCAGCTGCGCCAAGCACAAGCCGATGCCCAAGCTCTGGAAGCTAGACTGGAAAATTACCGGATACACGCGCCGTTTAGCGGCCGCGCAGGATTTCGTGACGTCAGTGTGGGCACCCTCGTCACCCCCGGCATGGCGTTGGTGACGCTAGATAAGCTAGATGTAATGAAACTCGATTTTACCGTACCAGCGGTATTTTTGGGGCGGCTATCCGCCGGGTTAAGTCTTAGTGCCACCACGGCGGCGTACCCAGACGAGGTATTTCGCGGCGACGTTGCCAGCATTGGCACAAGGATTGACCCGGTATCCCGTAGCGTTAGCGTGCGTGCCGAGTTGGCCAATCCAGACTTAAAGCTGCGGCCCGGCATGCTGATGGAGGTCATTGTTCAGCAGCGCGTACGCAACACGCTGGTGCTGCCTGAAGCCGAGATTCAGCCTAGCGGCAACCGCCACTTTGTGATGGTGATTCAACAGCAGGAGAATGCGACACGCTTAGAGCGCCGAGAAGTAGCTATCGGCGAGCGCCGCAGCCGGGAAGTAGAAGTACTAGAGGGCATTAGCGAAGGCGATTTGGTGGTGATTCATGGCCTGCAGCTAGCCCGTGAGGGTCAAGAAGTTCGCCTGCTAGGCGTTGCCGACGACAGCACGGACATTCGCTCGCTGCTGGAGGCTGACCGCTAATGCGTTTATCCGATATTTCCGTTCAGCGGCCAGTGCTGGCCATGGTAATTGCCGCACTGATTATTGCTTTTGGCTTGCTGGCCTTTAACCGCTTGCCGCTGCAAGAGTACCCCACGGTTGACCCGCCTATTGTCAGTATTGATACCCGCTACCCCGGTGCCTCAGCCAGCGTGGTAGAAACACGCATTACCCAAGCTTTAGAAGACCGCATTGCCGGGGTAGAAGGTATCGAACTGATTACCTCCCAAAGCGAAGATGGCCGCCCACGTATTGAGATTGAGTTCGCCATCACCATGGATATTAACGCCGCCGCCAACGATATCCGCGACCGCATTTCAGGCGCGCTGCGCAACCTGCCGGACGACGCCGACAATCCTGAAGTCACTAAAGCCGACAGCAGCGAAGAGATTGTTGTTTGGCTAAGCCTCTCGGGGGCAGACTACTCGATTGCTGAGCTGACCGATTACGCCAACCGCTTTTTAGTGGATAGCCTCTCCGTGCAGCCTGGCGTCGCCAGGGTGCGGGTGGGTGGCGGCCAGGATTACGCCATGCGTGTATGGCTGGACCGTAACGCATTAGCAGCCCGTGGCCTCACCGTGGGCGATGTGGAGGACGCTCTACGTGCTGAAAACGTCGAGCTGCCTGCGGGTTCTATCGAATCCGATGACCGCCAGTTTATTGTCCGCTTGCCGCGCAGTTTCGCCACTGCTGAAGACTTTCAAGGCTTAGCGCTTGCCCAAAGCAATAACGGCTATCTAGTGCGCTTATCGGATGTCGCCCGGGTGGAAGTAGGCTCTGTGGAAGACCGCTCCGTTTTCCGAGCCAACGGCGTGCCTATGGTGGGGCTGGGGATGATCATGCAGTCCACCGCCAACGTGATTGAGCTTTCTGAGGCGGTTCAAGAAGAGCTTGGGCGGCTTCAAGGCACTCTGGCCGGAGGGGATGTCGCTCACGCTGAACTATGATGCCTCGGTGTTCGTTTCCGGTGCCATTGAACAGGTAGTCATGACTCTCTTTATCGCCAGGGGACTCGTAGTGGTGGTCATCTTTCTGTTCCTGGAAAATCTTCGCACCACTATTGTGCCCGCCGTCACAGTACCTATTGCCGTGATTGGCGCGTTTACAGCACTGGCAGCCATGGATTTTTCCATCAACTTTCTCACGCTGCTCGCATTGGTGCTGGCCATCGGGCTGATTGTTGATGATGCCATTGTAGTGCTCGAAAATATCAACCGACGCATGAACGACTATGGCGAGACGCCGCTAGTCGCCGCCTTTCGCGGCACGCGGCAAATCGCCTTTGCGGTGATCGCCACCACCCTAGTGTTAGTCGCCGTCTTTGTGCCACTGAGCATGCTGCAAGGCGATATTGGTCGGCTGTTCTCGGAGTTCGCCCTCACCATGGCAGCAGCAGTGGTCGTCTCTACCCTGCTCGCATTGACCCTAACGCCAATGATGGCCTCCAAAATACTCAAGCCCGGCATGCACGATAGCCGCATTGGGAAAGGCGTGCAGTGGCTGCTGGACGGCACCAAACGCCGCTACCAGCGAGCCTTAGAAGCCGTACTAACGGCCAAATGGCTGGTCGTGGCCCTGTTTGCCCTACTCATTGCCGGAACGGCGTGGCTCGCCACCGCGCTGCCCAATGAATACACCCCGCAAGAAGATCGCGGTAACTTTATCGTGCTGGTCAACGGCCCGGAAGGAGCCCCGTTCGACTACATGATGGATTACATGGATGAGATCGAAGCGCGGCTGACGCCCTTTGTAGAGAGCGGCGAGCTGGAGCGCGTGGTGGTTCGTGCCCCGCGTGGCTTCGGTAATATCGAAAACTTCAATAGCGGCTTTATCATCGTCAATATGGCGGACTGGGGCAGCCGCCGCAGCGCCTGGGAGATTATGGCCGACGTGCGCCATCAGCTACGCTCACTGCCTGGGGTTCAGGCCTTTCCGGTGATGCGGCAAGGCTTCGGCCAACGTACCCAAAAACCGGTGCAGTTTGTGCTGGGCGGCGGCACTTATGAAGAGCTGGCCCGCTGGCGCGACCGGCTGATTAATCATGTGCGGAAAAACAACCCACGTCTAACCGCCATCGAGAGCAACTACGACGAAACCCAGCCTCAGCTGCGTGTCGATATTAACTATGAGCGCGCCGCTGCGTTAGGCGTCACCGTGACTGAGATTGGCCGCACGCTGGAAGTGTTGCTAGGTGGCCGTAACGTAACGCGCTATGTGGATGATGGCGAAGAGTACGATGTGATTGTGGAAGGTGACCGCAGCCGCCAAAACAGCCCGCGCTCACTGGATAACATTCAGGTGCGCTCGGCGCGTTCCGGCGAACTCATCCCACTGGCAAGTCTGGTCACGCTGTCAGATTTTGCCGGTGCCAGTACGCTGAACCGCTTTGACCGCGTGCGCGCGATTACCATTGAAGCGAACCTCGCCGATGGCTACCCGCTGGGCGAAGCGCTGGCATACCTGCAAGACACCGCCGATACCATTCTGCCGGAAGAGGTACAAACTAACGTGGCGGGGCCATCGCGGGATTTCCAGCAGGCAAGCGGCGCGACGATGTTCCTACTGGTGCTAGGTGCCGTGGTTGTATTCCTGTACTGGCCGCCCAGTTCGAAAGCCTCATCCACCCGTTTGTGATTATGCTCACGGTGCCGCTGGCCATGAGCGGTGCCCTGCTGGCTCTACTGCTGAGCGGCCAGTCACTGAATATTTACAGTCAGGTGGGCTTGGTGCTGCTGATTGGCTTGGCGGCTAAAAACGGCATTCTCATTTAGAATTCGCTAACCAGTTGCGGGATGAAGGGCAGGCATTTCGCTCGGCGCTGATTGAGGCCTCGGTGACCCGCCTACGACCCATCTTGATGACCGCCGTGACCACCATGGCCGGTGCTATTCCGCTGATTATCTCCAGCGGGCCAGGGGCGGAGTCGCGGTTGGTGATTGGCACGGTCATCATGGCCGGGGTTGGGGCTGCCACCGTCTTCACGCTGTTTGTGGTGCCCGTGGCGTACGACCTGCTGGCCCGCCACTCTGGCTCGCCTGGAGCAGTGAAGCGCCAGCTCGAAGAGGAGATCGCCAACGCGCCTACGGCTCAACACACGCCGCTTGAGTTGCCAGAGCGATAACGCATCCCCAAAAACACTAAGGGCGCCAACGAGGCGCCCTTAGTGTTTAAACGTCACAACGGGTGTGCTTATTCGCAGTCGCCGATGCGCTCGCCCTCAATCGCGGTATTGATGGTCAGCTCGCCCCTGGGGAGACTGCGTCAGAATATCCACGGTGCCTTCGATCTGGTCGCCCATGAAGCGCATTTCGCCGCCGATGGTCGCTTCGCCACCTTCAGCGCGGCATACCATGCTGTAG
Organism: Vreelandella lionensis; assembly: GCF_002087295.1. GTDB lineage: Bacteria > Pseudomonadota > Gammaproteobacteria > Pseudomonadales > Halomonadaceae > Vreelandella > Vreelandella lionensis. The sequence continues at coordinate 117,121 of NZ_MWVI01000061.1, forward strand.
GAGAGGCCGTCGGCACTCATATCCTGGTTCAGCAGTTCGCAGCCTTCTTCCTCTTCAATAAAACCAAAATCAGCCCCCTCTAGCGCTTCCTGGTTAATGCACTGACGCTCGGTTTCCGTTTGATCGGGAATCTGCATATCGCCGCTGACGCTAGTCACGCTGACAAACTCCCACTCGCCGGGCGTAACATTAGGTGTTTCCGCCTGGGCAACCATCGGGAAGGCCGCTAAGGCCGCAACTGCCATGTACCGTTTCATCATCGCTTTTATCTCGCTAGGTGGTTCGGGAAAACTCGTCATTATCCTACCTGATTCGTTGATCAGGTGCCTGCTTGCAAACAGCACTGCTACACTAAGCTGTCAATGACATTGAGTGTAACGCTGAAAAGGGCAACAACCATGCACGACGACGCACTAATTAATCATGATTTCCACTGCCCTTACTGTGATACGCCGCTCACTTTTGTGATCGATACCTCTCAGGGTAGCCACGACACCTGGGAAGATTGCCATCAGTGCTGCGCGCCCATCCAGCTACAGGTCATTGTGTCACCAATGACCGGAGAGCTAGACGCCGTCATCACTGGACGTGACGACGACGTGCTGTAGCGTTGGGTTAAAAAGCTTAAGCCTCCTCCCCTTGCTGTATCACTGACTGGCGCTTGGCCTCGCTGCGGCGCATGAAGTACCACGCCAGAAGTGTCGCCAACGATACGGTCAGAATAATCAGCGTCGCCAGCGCGTTGATCTTCGGCGACACGCCCATTCGCACCGAGGAAAACACCACCATCGGTAGCGTATTGTCCCGCGGCCCAGAGACAAAGCTGGCAATCACCAAGTCATCCAACGACAGCGTAAAGGCCAGCAGCCAGCCTGCAGCGAGGGCGGGTGCAATGACCGGTAGCGTGACGAAGAAGAAGGTTTTGACCGGCGGTGAGCCTAAATCCATCGCCGCCTCTTCAATAGAGCGGTCCACTTCCCGCAACCTAGCCGCCACCACCACCGCCACGTAGGCGCTACAGAACGTAGTGTGGGCAATCCAAATAGTGGCCATGCCACGGTCGGCGGGCCAGCCGATCAGCTGCGCCATTTGCACAAACAGCAGTAGCAGCGACAGGCCGGTAATCACTTCCGGCATCACCAGCGGCGCGGTCACCATGCTGGAAAGCGCCGTTTTGCCACGAAAATGGCCATAGCGCGTCATAACAAACGCAGCCACCGTGCCCAGGCACACCGCCATACTGGCCGCAAAGAAGGCAAATCTCAAGGCTGGTCCATACCGCCGACAGAATCTGCTGGTCGCGAAACAGCTCGCCATACCATTGGGTTGAGAAACCGGCCCATACGGTTACTAGGCGCGACTCATTAAACGAATACACCACCAGCACCATCATGGGCAGGTACAAAAACAGCAGGCCCAACACCAGCATCACGGTGGTAAAACTTGGGCGCCGACGCGATCTCATCATTCTTCAAGCTCCCGTGACTGGTAGCGGTGGAACCACACAAGGGGAATGAGCAATAGCAGCAGCATCACCATGGCGAGCGCTGACGCGACCGGCCAGTCGCGGTTAAGGAAGAACTCTTCCCACAGCACCTTACCAATCATCAACGTATCGGGGCCGCCTAGTAGCTCAGGAATCACAAACTCCCCAACGGCAGGAATAAACACCAGCATTGAGCCTGCGATAATGCCCCCCATCGAGAGCGGCAGTGTCACCTTTAAAAAGGTATTGAGCTTACGCGACCCAAGATCCGAGGCCGCTTCCAGCAGCGAGTTATCCAAACGCGTCAGGTGGGCATACAGCGGCAGTACCATAAACGGTAGGTAGGCGTAGACAATGCCCACAATTACCGAAAACTGGGTATTCATCATCCGCAGCGGTGAATCAATCACCCCCAACCCCATCAATAGGTTATTGATTAGGCCACTATTGCTAAGAATACCCATCCAGGCGTATACCCGAATCAGAAACGATGTCCAGGATGGCAACATCACTAACAGCAGCAGAATCAGCTGCAAGCGCCCTGGGGCACGGGCCATGGCGTAGGCCATCGGATAGCCAATCAGCAAACACACCACTGTCGCCACAAACGCGGTTTTAATCGACCCCCAGTACGCGGCGGCATAGAGCGAATCCGACAACAAAAACAGATAGTTGCCTAGGTTCAAAAAGATGTTCAGCGTTTGATCGGCATACTCTAACAGCGGCCCGTAGGGAGGAATGGCAATGGCCGATTCAGAAAGGCTGATCTTAAGCACCAGCGCAAAGGGCAGTAGGAAAAATAGCGTCAGCCACACCAGCGGGAAAGCAATCACGGCGCGTCGGCCTAAATGCATCCGCTTGATAAGGCCTGCAATGCGAGATGGCATCATAATGGGCAATCTCCTGTCAGCCACCCGGGCATTAGCGGTTCAGCACGATAGCGCTATGATTTTCCCAATAAACGTACACGCTATCCTCCCAGGTTGGGCGGTCACCGCGCCGCTCGGTGTTGGCCATGCTCACTTTAATCATCTGCCCGGAAGCAGTGCGCACGTAGTAAAGTGAATAGCCGCCCAAGTAGGCGATATCATCCACCTTGCCCGCTTCCCAGTTGTCTCTGACGACGGCTGCTCACGGGTTAGCCAGATTTTCTCAGGGCGCAGCGCCGCCCACACCCGGCGGTCTACTGCCTGGGTGGTAATGCCGTGGTCGATATAGATCGGCCGTGAGAGCGCAGGTGACTCAATGCGGCAGTGGTCAGCGGCGTCCTCAATGATCTCACCCTCAAACAAGTTCACTGTACCGACGAACTCGGCCACCATCCGGCTGGCAGGGCTTTCATAAATATCCACCGGCGAGCCAACCTGCTCAATCCAGCCATCCGCCATGATCGCCACACGGTCGGCCATGGTCATGGCCTCTTCCTGGTCGTGGGTCACCATGGTGCAGGTCACACCCACCTGCTCAATGATCTCGACCACTTCCAGCTGCATTTCGGTGCGCAGCTTTTTATCCAGCGCGCCCATGGGCTCATCTAGCAGCAGCAGCTTGGGTCGTTTGGCAAGCGAGCGCGCCAAGGCGACCCGCTGGCGCTGACCGCCAGAAAGCTGGTGGGGTTTACGCTTAGCGAAGCGCTCCATATGCACCAGCTTGAGCATCTGGGCAACCCGCGCTTCAATTTCAGCTTTAGGCAGCTTGTCCTGCTTTAATCCAAAGGCAATATTCTGCGCCACGGTCATATGCGGAAATAGCGCATAGGACTGGAACATCATATTGATGGGCCGCTTGTGTGGCGGCATCTCAGTGATGTTTTCGCCACTCAGCAAAATGCGCCCTTCGCTGGGCGTCTCAAAACCGGCAAGCATGCGCAGCAGGGTAGATTTACCCGAGCCAGACCCACCTAGCAGGGCAAAAATCTCGCCGCGCTTTACCTGCAAATTCACATCATCGACGGCAAGCGCATCATCAAACCGCTTGCTCAAGCGCTTAACCTCTAAAACGATATCCTCGGCAAATCGAGGTGCTTTCCCCTGAGCGCGCACAGGCGGGGGAATGGCAGACGAAGAGGATGAAGAATCGTTCGACAGGGGCGTAGTGACCATTCGCCACTCCCATCAAAAGGCCCGGTTAACCGGGCGATAAAAGACAAACAGCGAGCCGAGCAGCTGCCCGGCTCGCCGTCAGGCGATGATTAGAATTAACGGCCAGACTTAACGCGGTTCCAGGTGCGCGTACGGGCACGCAGGATATCCTGGGTTTTTTCTACCTGGACATACAGGTTCTGCATGACGTCGGTTTCCGGGTAGATGGCCGGATCGTTAATCAGCTCATCTGAGAGGTACTCGTTCGCCGCCAGGTTGGGGTTGGCATAGCGCACGTACTCGCTGATCTCAGCAGCAATTTCAGGGTCGAGGATGAAATTAATAAACGCGTGGGCGTTGTCGGGATTCGGAGCATCTGCCGGAATCGCCATCATATCAAACCACAGCGCAGCGCCCTCTTTCGGGATGCTGTAGCCAATGGTGAAATCACGGCCCGCTTCTTCCGCACGCGCGGCAGCCTGGAAGATATCACCAGAGTAGCCTGCCGCCACGCAGATATCACCGTTGGCAAGGTCAGACACATAGCGCGAAGAGTGGAAGTAGGTAATGTTATCGCGCACTTTGGAGATTAGCTCACCGGCAGCCTCAATGTCCTCAACGCTTTCATTGAGTGGGTCAAGGCCAAGAATAAACCATCGCAGGTGACAGCATTTCATCACCAGAATCCAGCATCGCAAGGCCACAGCCTGCTTCACTAAGCTTGGTGGTAATTTCCGGGTCAAACAGCAATGCCCAGCTATCTAACGGTGCGTCGTCACCCAAAATTTCGGTGACGCGCTCAACGTTATAGCCAATGCCGTTGGTGCCCCACATATAAGGAACCGAGTATTCGCTACCTTGATCGATGGTTTCCAAGTTAGCCATCAGCTCAGGATCAAGGTTATCTAAATTGGGCAGCAGCTCATGGTTAAGCGGCTGAAAAACGCCTGCTTTCAACTGGCGGGTGAAGTAATAGGTCGAAGGCACGACCACATCGTAGCCGGAACGGCCGGAGAGCAGGGCCGCATCAAGAATTTCGTTACTATCGTAAACGTCGTAGGTTATTTCAATACCGGTACGCTCGGTAAACTTCTCCAGCGTTTCCGGGGCAATATAGTCAGACCAGTTATATACCCGCACTTCTTCAGCATGGGCAGCAGCGGCCGCTACGGCAAAAGAGATGGCCGTAACGGCCCCTGAAAGTTTTTTAACGTTCCCCATTTACCTGCTCCTTATCTCGAAAGTCTACATCACCAAAAAGCCGTGTACTGCAATCGGCTGTCGCTGGCTGGTTAGCCACCGATGCAACTAGCGCTAGCTGAAAACAGCTTAGGCGATTATCGCAACCGTGCGAATTTTGCGGTGCAGTGCCGTCTATCGCAAGAGTATGTGGAAAATTCTTGTATTCAGCTCCTGTTGCCCCCACTTCCTTGGTCAGCTGAAGGTAGCAAGAAGGACCTATAGCCAAAGCCTATTGGAAAGATTCATTTTTCCAATTTTAGCTATTAGTCGTAGTCCGCTACCATTGGCAACAACTTTTTCTACTGCCATTCACCTATTGTGGAGACGTTCTGAATGTCTTTGATTAACACTGAAGTAAAACCGTTTAAAGCCACTGCTTACCTGAACGGCGAATTTGTTGACGTTACTGAAGCCGACATGAAAGGCCAGTGGTCCATTTTCTTCTTCTACCCGGCCGACTTCACTTTCGTTTGCCCGACTGAGCTGGGCGACTTGGCTGATAACTACGAAGCCTTCAAGAAGTTGGGCGTTGAAATTTACAGCGTGTCTACCGACACCCACTTCACACATAAAGCATGGCACGACAGCTCTGAAACCATCGGTAAACTGCAGTACCCGATGATTGCTGACCCGACCCTGCAAATTTCTCGCAACTTCGAAGTTCTGATCGAAGAAGCAGGTCTGGCTGAGCGCGGTACTTTCGTCGTTGACCCGGATGGCAAAATCCAGATCGTCGAAATCAACGCTGGTAACATCGGCCGTAACGCTGAAGAGCTGCTGCGTAAAGTGAAGGCTGCTCAGTACGTTCGTGAAAACCCGAACGAAGTATGCCCGGCTAAATGGAAAGAAGGCGAAGAGACCCTAGCTCCGTCTCTGGACCTCGTAGGCAAAATCTAAATTGCCTACCGCTGCCGCTTAGGATTCGAATCGCATTAAGTTGAATCCCTACAGGCAGCACAGCACCCGGGCACTTGGCCGGGGTGTTTCGTTTAAGCACCCGTGTAACCGCATCCCCTGTTTTCCCTAGCGCTTTTACCGACTGCCCTACTGATCCGGCAGCGGGCGTTTTATGTTGAGAACAACTTACTGCTGACTGCGAGGAAGCCACTGTCATGCTGGACGCCAATTTAAAAAATCAGTTGAAAGCTTACCTGGAAAAAGTGACTCAACCGTTCGAGATCGTTGCGTCCCTCGATGACGGTGCCAAGTCACGCGAATTACTGGGCCTGTTGGAAGATATCAGCAGCCTCACCGATAAAATTACCCTGCATACCGACGGGCAAGATAGCCGTACCCCGTCGTTTGCGATTAACCGCCCCGGCGAAGAAACCGGCGTGGTGTTTGCAGGCATCCCCATGGGCCACGAGTTCACCTCGCTGGTACTGGCACTGCTGCAAGTCGGTGGTCACCCACCGAAGACCTCTCAAGAGCTGTTAGATCAAATCAAGGATCTCGACGGCGAGATGCTGTTTGAGACCTACTACTCGCTCTCCTGCCAGAACTGCCCGGATGTAGTTCAGGCGCTGAACCTGATGGCGATCTTCAACCCGAACGTGCGTCATGTCGCTATCGACGGTGCGCTGTTCCAGGATGAAGTTGAATCGCGTGAAATCATGTCCGTGCCCAGCATCTACTTAAACGGCAAGCCGTTTGACCAGGGCCGCATGACCCTTGAACAGATTCTGGCCAAAGTGGACACTGGCGCTGCCGACCGTGAAGCGAAGAAGCTGAGCGAAAAAGCCGCCTTCGATACGCTGGTGATTGGCGGCGGCCCAGCAGGTGCAGCGGCAGCCATCTACTCCGCACGTAAAGGCATTAACACCGGTGTTGCCGCCGAGCGCTTTGGTGGCCAGGTATCCGACACCATGGGTATTGAGAACTTTATCTCTGTTACCCACACCGAAGGCCCCAAGCTGGTCAGCGCACTTGAAGAGCACGTTAAAGAGTACGAAGTCGACGTGATGAATCTGCAACGTGCTACGTCGTTCAAAGCAGCAGAAGCCGAAGGCGGCCTGCATGAGGTCACGTGCGAGTCTGGCGCGAAGCTGAAGAGCAAAACTCTGGTACTGGCCACCGGTGCCCGCTGGCGTGAAATGAACGTGCCCGGCGAGCAAGAGTACCGCAACAAAGGTGTTGCCTACTGCCCCCACTGCGACGGCCCGCTGTTCAAAGGCAAGCGGGTGGCGGTCATCGGTGGCGGTAACTCCGGCGTTGAAGCGGCTATCGACTTGGCTGGCATCGTCGGCCACGTAACGCTGGTTGAGTTTATGGGTGAAATGCGCGCCGACGCGGTACTGCAGAAGAAGCTGAAGAGCCTGCCTAACGTCGACATCGTGCTAAATGCCCAAACCACCGAAGTGACCGGCGACGGCAGCCGCGTCAATGGCCTGACCTACAAAGACCGCAACACCGATGAAGTGAAGAGCATCGCGCTGGAAGGCATCTTTGTGCAAATCGGCCTAGTGCCTAACACCGAGTGGCTGAAAGGCTCGCCAATTGAAATGTCACCCCGTGGCGAGATCATCGTCGATGCCCACGGTATGACCTCGGTGCCCGGCGTGTTCGCCGCTGGCGATGTCACCACCGTGCCCTACAAGCAGATCATTATTGCGATGGGTGAAGGTGCCAAAGCATCACTGGGTGCCTTCGATTATCTGATTCGTAACTAATCTGCTAGATGACTGGCTGATAGGGCGGCAGCGCCGCCCTACTGAGTTCGTTCCCTTTGACGTGAAGACCGTGACGTCGCGCCCGCCCCCCTGCGGGCTTTTTTTATGCGCAGGCGCTGTGCGTGAATGTCGTGTGCGAGTGTTATGTGCGAGCGCTACACACCGGGCACGCCGGGTCTCTTGGCACCTGAAAATGGCGCCACTGGCCGCTTAAGCCATCAAAGGTAGATAAGCCCTGATGCGCCGTCCCCGCACCGCTTAGCAGCTTAAATGCCTCTACCGCCTGGAAGCAGCCAATCAGCCCCACTAAAGGGGCCATGACACCGCTCTCTGCACAGCTCAGCGCTTCATCTTCGCTATCCCCTGCCGGGTATAAACAGGCGTAGCAGGGGAACGCTTCATCACGCGGGTCAAACACCGCCAGTTGGCCCGAAAAGCGAATCGCCGCGCCGGAAATCAGCGGCACGCCTGCCTGCTGGGAGGCGGCATTGATGGCATAGCGGCTGGAAAAACGGTCGGTGCAGTCCAACACCACATCGGCCGAGGCCACCAGGGCGGTGAGCGCTTCGCCTTCTGCATGCTGCTCAAGGGCCACAACGTGGCACTCTGGGTTAAGCGCTTGCATGCTCTCCTTGGCGGAGCGCGTTTTGTTCACCCCCAGGCTTGCCTGCTGATGGGCAATTTGGCGCTGCAAATTGGTTAGCTCGACATGGTCAGCATCGGCAATGGTGATGGTCCCTACGCCCGCCGCTGCCAAATAGAGCGCCACCGGCGAGCCCAGCCCACCGGCACCGATAATCAGCGCATGGGCAGCACGCAAGCGCTCCTGCCCTTCAATGTCCACCTCAGGCAGCATGCTTTGGCGGCTATAGCGCAGCAGCGCCTGATCGTCCATCATCGCGTTACTTATCCTCAAATTCCTCAAAGTCGGGGATGTGCAGGCTGAAGCTCTCCTTCACCTCCTCCATCACCACGTAGCTTTTCGACTCTGTCACGCCCGGCAATGTCAGCACCACATCGCCCAATAGCTGCCGATACGCGGCCATCTCAGGAATGCGGCACTTCAAGATGTAGTCGAACTGGCCGGAGACCAGATGGCACTCCTGAATCTGAGGCAGCTTCTCCACCGCACGGCGGAACTCGTCAAACACAGCAGGCGACTGGGTTCCCAGGCCAATTTCAACAAACACCAGCAAATTCGCCTTAAGCGCTCTGGGGTCAAGAATGGCCTGGTAGCCACGGATAATGCCCGCGCGCTCCAAGCGCTTCACACGCTCTAGGCAAGGGGTTGTGGATAAACCAACTTCAGAGGCAAGGTCTACATAGGAAATGCGTGCGTTCTCTTGCAGGCAGCGCAAAATTTTCAGGTCGATACGGTCCAGCGTTCTATTTTTTGGTTTCATGGCAGGATCCAATACTGATGAATCAGGCAGTTATTCGAGGTGCCCCAGGGTAACCCGTTCATGGCCGCCCATGTCTTGTACGCTTTCAACGCTTTGATAGCCCGCTAGCTTTAGCGCCTCGCGCACGCTAGGAGCCTGCCGATAACCGTGCTCCAGCGCCAGCCAGCCACCGGGCGAGAGAAACGCCTGAGCGGTGTGAATCAAATGCAGCAGGTCAGCCATGCCGTCGGCATCGGCCACTAGCGCCGAGCGTGGCTCAAAGCGTACATCGCCTTGGCCTAAATGCGGGTCATCAGCGGCAATATAGGGCGGATTACTAACAATAATCTCAAACGTTGAACCAGGCGAAGGCGAACCAGATGAGGACGCACTAGGAGGCGAAAGCCTCAAAGCGCTGAACCAATCGCTGACCAGGAACGTGGCGTTAGTGATCTTAAGCGTGCGAGCATTGTGAGCCGCCAGCGCCACCGCCTCTGGGCGAACATCCACCCCGACCACCTGCCAATCCGGCCGTTCACTGGCAAAGGCCAGCGCGATAGCCCCGGTGCCCGTACCCAGGTCAAGCAGCCTGCCGGGTGGCGTGCCTGCACGCGCTAAAGCGGCCCCTACTAGGGTTTCGGTATCGGGCCGCGGAATCAGCGTGGTAGGCGAGGTAGCCAGCGGCAGCCCCCAAAACTCACGCTCTCCGGTTAAATAGGCCACCGGCTGGCCATGGGCGCGGGCGGCAATTAGCGCGTCAAAGCGGGCATGCTCCCAGGTGGGGCATTCGCTATCGCCCCAGGTATAGAGCCATGTGCGGCTGCGGCCAGTAGCGAACTCCATCAGTACCTCAGCATCTATGCGAGGCGACGGCGAACCTGCCAGCTGCAGCCGCTGGGCGGCGCTCTTCAGAAGGGCGTCGAACGTCATTAAGCGTCCTGCAGCGCCGAGAGCTGTTCCGCTTGGTACTCGTGAATCAGCGGTTCGATCACGTCGTCCAACTGCTCGCCGCTCACTACTTCGGTCAGCTTGTAGAGCGTCAGGTTAATGCGGTGATCGGTAATGCGCCCCTGAGGGAAGTTGTAAGTGCGGATACGCTCACTGCGGTCACCAGAGCCTACCAACGAGCGGCGGGCATCGGCCTGCTCCTGGCGCTGAGAATCCACCGCGTTACGCTTGAGCTTGGCGGCCAGCAGCGACATCGCTTTGGCGCGGTTCTTATGCTGGCTACGCTCTTCCTGACACTCCACTACCACGCCGGTAGGCAGGTGGGTAATCCGAATCGCGGAATCGGTGGTGTTAACGTGCTGACCACCGGCAGGTATCAACCCGCAAATCCGCAGGGTTAATATCAATATCTCCCACTTCATCCACTTCAGGCATCACCGCAACGGTGCAGGCGGAAGTATGGATTCGGCCCTGGGATTCGGTCGCCGGTACGCGCTGTACCCGATGAGCGCCAGACTCGAACTTGAGGCGGGCATAGACGCCGTCGCCCTTCACTCGGGAAATGACTTCTTTATAACCGCCCTGCTCGCCGTGGCTAGCGCTAACAATTTCTACGCGCCAGCCGCGCTTTTCCGCATAGCGGGAGTACATGCGGAAGAGATCACCCGCAAAGATGGCCGCTTCATCACCACCCGTGCCCGCGCGCACTTCCAAAAAGACACCGCGACCGTCGTCCGGGTCTTTCGGAATCAGCAGGCGTTTCAGCTCAACGTCGAGAGTCTCCAACTGCTCGCGATCCATCGAGCATTTCCATCTCCGCCAGCTCGCGCATCTCCGGGTCACTGTCGCGGCTTAGCTGCTCGGCTTCGGCAATGCTGTTTTCCACCTCAAGGTAGCGCTTCCAAGCGGCGACCAGCTCTTCGAGTTCGGCGTACTCGCGAGAGTAGTCGCGAAAGCGCTGCTGATTGTTGATCACCTCAGGATCGGACAGCAGCATGGCCAGCTCTTCAAACCGGTCGGAGAAGCTGTCTAAACGTTGGCGCAAAGTCTCTTTCATGCGGGCGTATCATCCTTCTGGCGTTTTGCCGGGGGCGCAGGCTGCTCAAAGGCGGGCTTCGGCGGTAGCAGCAGGCGCGGCGCGGCGCTAAGCAAATCGTGGTTTTCCTGAGAGGCCGCTTCGCGAATGGTGAGCGTTGGCTGATGCATTAGGCGGCTGGCCAGCTGATGCGCTAGGCGCTCAACCACTTTGGCCGGGTCTTCGCCTTTTGCCAAACGCTCAAGCGCCTGATCCCGCGCCTGGTCGCGCAGCGCCTCACCGTGGCGGCGATAGTCACGAATCACCTCACCGCCATTACGAATACGCCGCTCATGCTGCCAGCTACCCACGCCGTGCTCAATGAGCGACTCGGCCTGGTCGGCCGCCACTTGACGGTGGCGACGATTCTCTTCGATCACCTCTTCCAGGTCATCGACGGTATACAGGAACACATCCGCCAGCTCACCCACTTCTGGCTCGATGTCCCGCGGTACGGCGATATCGACCATAAACACGGGACGATGGCGACGCTTCTTCAGCGCCCGTTCGACCATCCCTTTGCCCAATATAGGCAGCGGCGATGCGGTAGAGGAGATAACGATATCGGCATGCTCTAAGGCATCAGGAATCTCCGGCAGCGTAATCGCCGTACCGCCCAGCGACGATGAAACCTGCTCGGCCCGCTCCCGGGTACGGTTCGCCACGGTGAGCTGACGGACACCAGCTTCATGCAGATGGCGGGCCACTAGCTCGATGGTCTCACCGGCCCCAATCAGTAACGCGTTGGCGCGGCTGAAATCATCGAAAATGCGGCTGGCCATGCTGACGGCAGCATAGGCAACAGAAACCGGATTTTTACCGATGCCAGTTTCGGTGCGTACCTGCTTGGCCACGGCGAAGGTGTGCTGAAAAAGACGCTCCAGCTCGCCACCCAGGCCCTTGGCCTGACGCGCTTGCTGATAAGCATCTTTTAACTGGCCTAGTATTTGCGGCTCACCCAACACCATGGAGTCCAGCCCCACAGCCACGCGCATCAAATGACGAGCAGCGTCGTTGTCGTGGTAGTGGTAGGCGCAGCGGGAGAGCTCTTCAACGCGTAAATTATGAAAACGACCCAGCCAGTCCAGCACAGTCTGCTCACCGGCGGTATCCGTCACACAGTAGAGTTCCGTGCGATTACACGTCGAAAGCACCGCCGCTTCGCTAATGTGTGGCAGGCTACGCAGTTCAGCCAACGCGCTTTCCAGCTGCGTCGGCGTAAAGGCCACCTGCTCACGCACAGCCACGGTGGCAGTACGATGATTGATTCCCAGGGCAAGAAGCGTCATGGGTTATGCGTCTTCGCTAGTGGATCGGTCGTCACGTCACTGTCGGTCATGGTTTCTTGGCTTGTTGATACAAGTCTAAGAGAGCAGCTCATCAAGTGAATTGCGCTGGCTCGGCTCTTTTTCAAGGTGGAACATTCTATCACAGCCGAGCATCTTCTGGCGCACACCACTTTGCCGCAGGCAGCCAAGCCGCTATGCTGAACACTCGGCCACTTGATCGAGATACGCATGCCCCATCGCGCAACACTACTGGGTATTCCCCGTTCGTTTTCGGGTTTTCCACTTTTGCCCTTGGCCGCCACGCTGATACTGAGCGGCTGCCAGCTGTCACCCTCTCTTTTTGACGGTGAAACCAACGCTCATGTTGAAGACCCAATGGTGAAGGCACCGCCTATTACCAGCGGGCTAGATGCCGCTGGGTTACGCACCCTGCTAACCGCAGAGCTGGCCGGACAACGCGGCGATTACCGCTATGCGGGCCAGGGATATCTTGAGGCCGCCCAGCGCTACACGTCACCAGGGCTGGCCGAACGGGCCACGTTCGCCGCGCGCTTTGGTAATGATGCCGCACTAATGGAAGCCGCCGCGCTGCGCTGGCGTGAATTAGACCCTCGGGCAGAAACACCCAACCGCCTGCTTGCCTCACTATCACTCCAACGGGGTGACTGGCTGGATAGCTTAGAGCAGCGGCTAGCCATTGCTGAATCAGGCGGCAATGGTGAAATTGCCCCCTTCGCTGAAATCGCCGTCGCCGAAGAGGCACCGCTTAACCTGCTAGCACAGCAGCTACGCAGCTATCTTTCACGGCCGGAGGTTTCCCAGCGCGAGTTTCACAGCGATGTGCTGCTGGGTACCGCTCTGATCGAAGCCGCCCTGGGAGAAACGCAAACCGCCCAGCGCTATTTAGATGAAGTAGAACAGCAAGAGCCAGAGTCCGCCGCCCTGTGGCTAGCTAAAGCACGCCTTGCGCTGGAAACTGGCGACCACCGCGGCGCACAGCAGGCGGCCCAGCAAGGCCTTAGCCTAGCGCCTGACGACGTGCGCTTTATCTTAATGCTGGCCCAAGCAGAAATACGCCTCAACAACATTACCGCCGCCGAAGTGCAAACCAATGCCCTATTAGAGAGCCACGGCGGCAACCAGGATTTACGCATTGCCTTGGCGCAGCTCTATTTAGAAGAAGGGCACAGCGAGCCTGCCTATCGGCTGCTACAGCCGCTCATTGGTCAAGAGAACATACCCAACATTGCCTACTTCTTATTAGGTGCTATTGCCCAATCCCAAGGAGAGGTCGATAACGCCCTCCTCTACTACCGCCAAGTGTATGAAGGTGATGAATTTTTAGCCGCCAGGTCGGCGGCGGCTCGCATGCTCATTGAGGATGATCGTTTACTCGACGCCCGCGCTTTTCTACGCATTGAGCGCATGCGCCACGACGCCTATTTCGGTGACCTCGTAAGGTTAGAAGTGCAACTGCTGGACGAGTTGTCGCTTCAAGAAGATGCCACCGCCCTGCTGGATCGGGAAATTACCCGCACCCCAGATGACACTAGCCTGCTGTACCTTCGCGCCATGCGCGCCTGGGAGATGGGCGACTTAACAGGCATGGAGCGGGACTTACGGCAAATCTTACGCACCGAGCCCAACAATGCTGACGCGCTAAATGCCCTAGGTTACACGCTCGCTGACCTTAATTACCCGGAAGACTGGAAGAAGCTCGTGAGCTTATTGAGCGTGCCTACGAAGCGGACCCAGATAACCCGGCGGTATTAGACAGCATGGGCTGGGTGTATTTCCGCCTCGGCAAACCCGACGATGCGCTGGCATGGCTAGAAAGCGCCTACGCGCAGATGCCCGACCAAGAAATTGCCGCGCACTTAGCCGAGGTGCTTCATTCACTAGGACGCAGTGACGAAGCGCGCCAGCTGATTGCACGCATTCTGCAAAGAGCCACCTACCATCCTCAAATTGATGATTTACTTGAGCGTTACCCTGAACTTACACCACCCAGCGCGCCCTAAGGCTTACTTCTTTACCGTTGCTAGTTTTTACCCTTAATAGACAGCACTGACATGGAGCCAGTTATGTTGACCTCTTGTTTGAACAGCGCGCCAGTGAGCACCTCTTCCGCATCACTCTATCGTTCTGCCCGCCTATGGGTGGCCGCCCTGGCGGTGGCTGCCCTTGCCGGGTGCGCCAGCCAAGCGCCGATGGATGAAGGCGGCCGCCAAGCCGGCCAGTGGGAGCGCCAACAGGCAGATGTGGAAGCGTTCGAGAGCTGGACCCTGGTCGGCAAAGCGGGCCTACGCACTCCAGAAGAGAACACCAGCGCCAACCTGGACTGGAACCAAACCCCCTACTACTTCCGCATGCTGATTAGCGGCCCCTTTGGCGGTGGTCGCAGCGTACTGGAAGGCCGCGAGGGTCGCTTCTCACTGACCACCAGTGAAGGCCGTTTTGAAGCAGAAACCCCGGAAGCCTTAATGGAAGAGCAGCTTGGCTGGTCGTTGCCAGTGCGCGCCATGCCTGACTGGGTGCGCGGCCTGCCCGGCGACCACGCCAGCTACCAGCTCGAAACTGACGAACTCGGCTTCCCGAGCCACCTCCAACAAGATGGCTGGGAAATTGATTATCGCGACTGGGAGCAGGCTGAAGGCATGTGGCTACCGCGCCGCTTGGTCATGAACTACGGCGATGTACGCATTACCCTGGTAGTTAATCAGTGGCAGGCCTCCGAATAGAGCGCTCGGGCTGGCAAGCGCCAGCCCTCTTTCATACGTTTACATACGTTAGCCAGTAGAGAGACGGCATGCCCGCAACACCCCGCACACTCACCCTACCCGCCCCGGCCAAGTTAAACCGCATGCTGCATATTGTGGGCCGCCGTCAAGACGGCTACCACGAACTGCAGACGCTGTTTCAGATTATCGACCTCTGCGATTATCTAAGCTTCAACCTGCGCCAAGACGGCGTTATCGAACTGACCACATCGATGGATGGCGTAGCGCACGATGACAACCTTATTGTGCGTGCAGCAAAGCGGTTGCAGCAGGCCAGCGGCACCCACCTTGGTGCTTCTATATCAATTGAGAAGCACCTGCCCATGGGCGGCGGCCTGGGTGGCGGCAGCTCCAACGCGGCCACCGTACTTAAAGGGCTCAATCAGCTCTGGCAGCTTGGGCTCAGCGATGCCACCCTGGCAGAGCTGGGCTTAGCGCTAGGTGCCGATGTACCCGTCTTCGTTTTAGGCAAAAGCGCCTGGGCCGAAGGCGTGGGCGAAAAATTAACGCCCGCGACCCTCGACACCCCGTGGTTTGTGGTCATCCACCCAGGCATTAGCGTCTCAACCCCCGCAATCTTCCAAGACCCGGAATTGACACGCGACAGCCTCCCCATTACTATGGCGCGCGCACTGCAGGGGGGAGTGGCCGAGTGGCGTAATGACTGCGAAGCTACCGTCAAAAAACGCTACCCGCGTATCGCGGAAGCACTTGACTGGCTCGCGCAGCACGCACCTAGTCGGCTGACGGGCACTGGCGCCTGTTTGTTTGCAGCTTTTGAGTCACAAGAGGCTGCGCAAACGGTGGCTGAACTAGCTAATCAGCGCTGGCAAGCGTGGGTCGCGCGCGGACTTAACACCTCTCCCCTACAAGATGCTCTGGGCTGCTGAAAGCGCCCGGTCATCGCATTAGGTTATTGCTGGGGTATCGCCAAGTGGTAAGGCACCGGTTTTTGGTATCGGCATGCCCAGGTTCGAATCCTGGTACCCCAGCCAATTCTAATGTTGATCTGCGTTTTCTCCCCTGATCCCCAACACTGCAAAGGTGGCTGCGCGTGTCAAAATTGATGGTTTTCACCGGGAACGCCAATCCCGAACTCGCTCAAAAGATTGCCGAGAGCTTAGACAGCCGTATGGGTAACGCAACGGTTGGTCAATTTAGCGACGGCGAAATCGCGGTCGAGATCAATGAGAACGTGCGTGGTAAGGATGTGTTCATCCTGCAATCCACCTGTGCCCCCACGAACGACAACCTGATGGAACTGATCCTGATGGTCGACGCTCTGCGTCGCGCCTCGGCTGCCCGTATTACGGCAGTGGTTCCTTACTTTGGTTATGCCCGCCAGGACCGTCGTGTACGCTCCGCCCGCGTTCCCATCTCAGCAAAAGTTGTGGCTGATATGATGGTGAAAGCAGGCGTTGACCGCGTTATGACCATGGACCTGCACGCCGACCAAATTCAAGGTTTCTTCGACGTACCGGTTGATAACGTTTACGGCTCCCCGATCCTGCTGGACGACATCGAGCGTCAAAACTACGACGACCTCGTGGTTGTTTCCCCCGATGTTGGCGGCGTTGTGCGTGCCCGTGCCATCGCCAAACAGCTGAATGCTGACTTGGCTATCATTGATAAGCGTCGCCCCCAGGCTAACCAAGCCCAGGTGATGCACATTATCGGTGAAATCGAAGGCCGCACCTGTGTGGTCGTCGATGACATGATTGATACCGCTGGCACACTGTGTAAAGCCGGTGAAGCTCTGAAAGATCACGGCGCTGCGCGCGTCGTCGCGTATGCTACGCATCCGATTTTGTCCGGCCCTGCGGTCGACAACATCACCAACTCTGTACTGGACGAGGTTGTCGTGACCGACACCATTCCGCTCGCCGACCATGCGCGTCGTAGCGGAAAGATTCGCCAGTTGAGCGTTGCTGGCCTGATTGCGGAAGCGATTCGCCGCGTCAGCAACGAAGAATCCGTCAGCGCAATGTTCCACTAACGCCTGACGTTATAAGCCCCCACCTGGGGCCCTGGAAACGTCGTCGTCTGGTCGCGGACGGCGGCGTTTCCTTACTTAAACCAAGAGGCAAATTCCATGTCTGATTTTATCCTGCAAGCCAGCGTTCGTAACGACCTGGGGAAAGGTGCGAGCCGCCGCCTGCGTCGTGCGAACCAACAAGTACCGGCCGTTGTATACGGCGGTGAGAAAGGCGCTCAGTCTATCTCTGTAGAAAAAACTGCTTTCTACAAAGCGATTGAAGACGAGGCCTTCTTCTCCTCTGTCATCAAACTGGTGATCGACGGTAAAGAAGAGCAAGTGGTTGTTCGTGACCTGCAGCGTCACCCGTTCAAGCCGCTGCTGACCCACGCTGACTTCCTGCGTGTTGATGCTACTCACGAAATCACCATGAACGTGCCGCTGCACGTGGTGAACGAAGAGAAGTGTGTAGGTATCAAAGACCAAGGCGGCGAACTGCACGTCCTGGCTAACGAAGTCGCCATCAGCTGCTTGCCGAAAGACCTTCCGGACTTCCTGGAAGTGGACATCAGCAACGTTGAGCTGGGTACTACCCTGCACCTGTCTGACCTGACCCTGCCGGCTGGCGTCACTTCTGTTGACCTGTCCCACGGTGAAGAGCACGACAACGCCATTCTGAGCATCACCAAAGTGAAAGTACGTGGCGGTGACGAAGAAGAAGGCGAAGGTGAAGGCGACGCAGAAGCCAGCGCCGAGTAAGCCTTGCTAAAGGTGCTGCCAGCGTATGCTGACCAGTGCCGCCTGGGCCATGCCCGCATGGCCCAAGGATGTTAAAATCAAGCGCTTCGGCGCTTGATTTTTTTTTGCAGGCGTGGCGCTACCCTGCTTATCTGCAAAGCAGCTGCCAGTGAGTCAACGACATATCTTCCAGAACCGTTGGAGGTGGGAAAATGAGCCAGGTAACGGCCATTATAGGACTGGGCAACCCAGGCGCAGAATACGACGCCACCCGCCATAATGCGGGCTTTTGGCTAGTGGACGCCATTGCACGCAGCGCCCACACCGAACTGCGTCCTGAGAAAAAGTTTTTAGGGCTATACGCCAAAGCCCGCGTGGGTGACCATGAGCTGCACCTGCTCAACCCCACCACCTTTATGAACCGCAGCGGTGCGGCTGTGGCAGCGCTAACCCAGTTTTTTAAGCTTACCCCAGATAACCTGTTGGTCGCTCACGATGAGCTTGACCTCCCCCCTGGGCAGTCACGCTATAAAACCGGCGGCGGGCACGGCGGCCACAACGGGCTGCGGGATATTATTAGCGCGCTGGGCAACCAAAAAGAGTTCCACCGCGTACGGATTGGCATCGGCCACCCCGGCGAGGCGCGCCAAGTAGTGAACTATGTACTAGGCCGCCCTGGCAAAGCCGAACAAGAAGCCATTGAGCGCTCGTTGGATGAGTGCCTAGCCACGCTTCCGCTTGCGCTTTCCGGCGACTGGGCTAAAGCCATGAACCGCCTACATAGCGTAAAATAGCAGCACGTTTTCAGCACACATTCTCTACGCGTTACGCACGCGCTTTTTTCACACTTGGCAGGCGCTTTATTGGTAGCGCCGCCCTAGCGGCCAGGAAGTTATTTATGGGCTTTAACTGCGGTATTGTCGGCCTACCCAACGTAGGCAAATCCACGCTGTTCAATGCGTTGACGAAGTCAGGGATTGATGCAGAGAACTTCCCGTTCTGCACCATCGAACCCAACGTTGGCATCGTCCCGATGCCAGACCCACGCCTGGATGCGCTAGCGGCCATCGTAAAGCCTGAGAAAGTGCTGCCCACCACCATGGAGTTTGTGGATATCGCAGGCCTCGTGGCGGGTGCCTCCAAAGGTGAAGGCCTGGGCAATAAGTTCCTGGCCAACATTCGTGAAACCCAAGCCATTGCCCACGTGGTGCGCTGCTTCGATAACGACAACGTGATCCACGTCGCCAACCAAGTAGATCCCCGCGCCGACATCGAGACCATCAATCTTGAGCTCGCCCTGGCCGACCTAGACACCGTCGAGAAAGCCAGCCAGCGCCTGCTGCGCTCAGTGAAAGGCGGTGATAAAGACGCCATTGCCACCAAAGCCGTGCTGGACAAAATCCTGCCGCATCTTGCCGAAGGCCAGCCGCTGCGCAGCTTTGGCCTGGATGACGACGAAAAACGTCAGGTAAAAAGCTTTGGCTTTTTGACCCTCAAGCCCACCATGTACATTGCTAACGTCAATGAAGATGGCTTTGAGAACAACCCCTACCTGGATATCGTCAACGAGATCGCCGCAGAAGAAGGCGCGATTGTGGTGCCGGTGTGCAATCAGCTAGAAGCGGAAATTGCCGAACTCGAAGATGAAGAACGCAGTATGTTCCTCTCCGAAATGGGCATGGAAGAGCCGGGGCTAGATCGTGTGATTCGCGCGGGCTACTCACTGCTGGGCCTGCAAACCTACTTCACCGCTGGCGTGAAAGAAGTACGCGCCTGGACGGTAAGAGAAGGCGCCAGCGCTCCAGAAGCCGCCGGTGTGATTCACACCGACTTCCAGAAAGGCTTTATCCGCGCCGAAGTCATCGCCTATGACGACTACGTCACGCTGGGCGGCGAGCAAGGTGCCAAAGATAACGGCAAATGGCGCTTGGAAGGTAAAGACTACATCGTCAAAGATGGCGACGTGATTCACTTCCGCTTTAATGTCTAACGCCTAAAACAAATAAATGCTTGACGGGTGGCGTATCTCTGAGTAATATTCGCCCCCGTTGAACGGCTACGTAGCTCAGCTGGTTAGAGCACATCACTCATAATGATGGGGTCCCCTGTTCAAATCAGGGCGTAGCCACCAACACCGAATACCGCTAGCAATAGCAGAAGCCCGCTGACTCAGTCAGCGGGCTTTTTCGTTTCTAGACTTTTCTTGGTCAGCTCAGGAGAGCGTCGGGCGGTTCAGGAACACCGTCAGCGCCCGCGTCAGGTAATCCACATCTCGCGTACCAGACGTTTCACGAATCGAGTGCATCGCCCACTGGGGCAATCCTACGTCGATGGTCGGCACGCCTACTTCTGTGGCGGTAATCGGCCCGATGGTACTACCACAGCCCATATCTGCCCGCGTGACGAACGACTGCACCGGCACATCCGCCTCGCGGCACACATCCCGGAACAGCGCGCCGGTGACGCTATTGGTCGCGTAGCGCTGGCTGGCATTGACCTTGATCACCGGGCCGCCGTTAATGGCGGGGCCGTGGCGCTCATCGTGCTTGTCGCGGAAGTTCGGGTGCAGCGCGTGGGCGTTATCGCAGGAGATCATCAGCGACGACTGAATCAGTTGAATCAACGACTCCTCGCTACCACCGCCTACCTGGGCATTCAAACGCTTCAGCACATCGCCTAAAAACGGCCCTTGGGCACCACAGGCGCTGGCACTACCTACCTCTTCATGGTCGTTCGCCACCAGCAGCGCACCCTGGCTAGCATCACACTCCAGCAGCGCCTCTAGGCCCACAAAGCACGACAGCAGGTTATCCAGCCGCGCGCTGGCCAGCAGCTCTTTGCGCAAACCAATCAGTGAAGGCGGCTGCACGTCGTAAAAGCCCAGCTCAAAATCCACCACTTCTACGGCACGCAGGCCGTGCTGCTCTTCTAGCCACTGGGCTAGCAGATCATTCAGCTTGGCCGTATCACTCTGCATTAATACCGGCGCCATCTGCGTTTGCGGATTGATGGGCCGCCCTGCATTCACGTCGCGGTCCATATGGATCGCGAGGCTAGGAATCATCGCTACCGGGCGGTCCACGTTAAGCAGCACGCTCTCTAAGCGGCCATCGGCATGGCGTACGTGTACCCGGCCTGCCAAGCCTAAATCGCGGTCAAACCAGGGCGCTAACAGCACGCCGCCATATACCTGCACGCCAAGTTGTAGCCAGCCGGCTGAATATTGCGTGGCGTTGGGCTTTAAGCGTAGCCCTGGGCTATCGGTATGAGCACCCAGCATGCGCAGGCTGGTTAACTTACCAGCGGGCAGCTGAAAAGCGATCACAGACGAATCGTTACGCGTCACGTAGTAGCGCTTTCCTGGCACCAACTGCCAGTTCGCGGTCTCTTCCAGGCGCGTAAAGCCCGCCTGCTCCAAACGCTGGGCCATGCTGTGGGTGGCATGCCATGGCGTAGGCGACTGCTGTAAAAAATCGCACAGTCGCGTTAAACGTTCCGCGTTGAAAGCCTCGGACATGGAATTCCTCATAACAGTAATGATTGAGTCTCACAGGGGAAATGACCTGCTACAATGCTCCCTCGGCCTACGCAACTCATAGGCTAACTGCGTGTCTAGGGAAGAATGAGTGTACACAAATCCGGGAGAGCTTGACTGATGAGCTTGTTTGCAACGCTTTCGCGCTCGGTCGCCCTTGCCGTAATGCTGGTGATCACCAGCCCGGCAGCGCTGGCGCAACTCGCGCCGACCGACGAACAACGCCAAGCGGCAGTAGAAATTGCGGACTCGCTCCGCTACGGCCACTATGCTGATATCAATTTTAACGAGCAGTGGTCACAGGAAGCTTTCCAGCGCTATCTGGATATTCTAGATGGTCAGCGCGCCTACCTGCTCAGCCGTGATATTGAACCCTATCGCCATCTTGAAAAAGACATGGCCGAAGCGCTTTTTAATGGCGAGCTAGACGACGCTTTTGCGCTCTACAACCGCCTGAGCGAGCGTCATACCGCACGCCTTGAGTGGCTGCTGGCACGCCTGGACGAAGGGCTCTCGCTTGAATTTAATAGCGACGAGCGCTTAGAAGTTGATCGCGAAGATGCCTCCTGGGCTACCCGCGAAAGCGAGCTGGACGAACTGTGGCGCAAGCGGTTGAAAAACGATGCCCTGACCCTCGCCATTACCGACCAGGACAGCGAGCAGATCGAAGATAACCTGCGCCAGCGCTACGAAGGCCAGCTTTCACGCTTACGCCAAGCAGAATCAGAAGATGTCTTTGGCCTACTGATGGCGGCCGTGTCAGGCACTATCGACCCCCACACCGGTTACCTCTCCCCTCGCCAAGGTGAATCCTTCGATATCCAGATGAGCCTCTCACTGGAAGGCATCGGCGCACTGCTACAAGCAGACGGTGAGTACGTTAAGGTTTCCAGCCTAGTGCCCGGCGGCCCAGCAGAGCGCGCAGGCGTGCTAGAGCCCGCCGACCGCATTATCGCCGTCGGCCAAGAAGAGGGTGAAATGGTCAACGTCGTGGGTATGCGCCTGGACAACGTGGTTGACCTGATTCGTGGCCCGAAAGGCTCCGTGGTGCGTCTGGATGTGGTGCCTGCCCAAGCCGTGGATATGACCCGCTCGCAAATCGTCGAAATCACCCGCGACACGGTCAGCTTGGAAGATCAGGCAGCTGACAGCGAAGTGATTGAAGTTAAACGCGACGGCGCGCCCCACCGCATTGGCGTGATTAACGTGCCCACGTTCTACGTGGATTTCGACGCCTGGCAGGCCGGTGAAGAAGAGTACCGCAGCACCACCCGCGACGTGGCCCGTGAAATCGACAACCTCAAAAA
The DNA here is from genome assembly GCF_002087295.1 of Vreelandella lionensis. Taxonomy (GTDB): domain Bacteria; phylum Pseudomonadota; class Gammaproteobacteria; order Pseudomonadales; family Halomonadaceae; genus Vreelandella; species Vreelandella lionensis. Next base: position 139,628 of record NZ_MWVI01000061.1, read on the forward strand.
AGAGGGTGTTGAAGGCATCGTGCTGGACCTGCGCAACAACGGCGGCGGCGCACTTCAAGAAGCCAACTCGCTGATCGGCCTGTTTATTGACCGTGGCCCCACCGTGCAAGTACGCGATGCCCAGGGTCGCATTCAGCTGTATGGCGATGCCGAAGCAGGCACCGTTTATGACGGCCCGCTGACCGTGCTGGTGAACCGCTTATCAGCCTCGGCGTCTGAAATCTTCGCCGGTGCCATTCAGGATTACGGCCGCGGCATTGTGGTCGGCGCGTCCACCTTCGGCAAAGGCACCGTTCAAACCCTGAACGAGCTTAGCCACGGCCAGATCAAACTCACCCGCGCCAAGTTCTACCGTATCTCTGGCGACAGCACCCAGAACCGCGGCGTCGAGCCAGACATCACCTTCCCCAGCCTGATTGACCCAGAGCGGATTGGTGAGAGCAGCCTGGACAACGCGCTGGCCTGGGACACCGTGCAAAACGTTCAGTACCGCCGCTACGGCGAGCCGGAACGTGTGCTGCCGACGCTGATTACTCGCCATGAAGAGCGCGCCAAAGAGAACCCTAACTTCCGCTACTTGGAGCGCCAGTCTACTCTGGCCCGCCAGTTGCGCGAGCAGCACACCAGCGTCAGCCTGAACCGCGAGCAGCGCCAACGCGAGCTAGAAGCCCAAGAAGCCGAACAGCTCTCGCTGGAAAAACCAGCGCCGCCGCGCCCTGGGCCTGCCGGAACTGGAAGAGTGGATGGATGCGCGTAGCGACGGCACAGCCGCTACCGAAGAGGCAGAAACAGACGCAGAGAACGAAAGCGACGAAGAAGAGATGCCCGTGGACCGCGCCCACGTGCTGGAAGCCGCTGAAATCCTGCTCGACTATGTTCACCTTCAAGATACCCAGCGGATGGCCAAGCGCTAAGTAATGGCTTGACCAGCACTAGGTACGAAGACGCCAGCCCTCGGGCTGGCGTTTTTTTGTGGGTGCTTGCTTGAACCGAACCGCTGCTAGCAGAGGGCAGCGCGCCGCGCCGGGCGGTCGCCCATACGCGCCAAGCGCTGCGTCAGCGCCTCCAGCTGCAGCGCACTCCCCTGCGCACCTGATTCAATAATCGACTGCGCCCAGGCAGGCAGCTGCGGCGCTAAACGGTAGTAGACCCACTGCCCTTCCCGCTGATCCATCAGTAGGCCGCACTGGCGCAGCTGCGCCAAATGGCGAGACACCTTCGGCTGAGACTCCTCTAGCGCATAGGTCATCTCACACACGCACAGCGACTGCTCCTGGGCAATCAGCAGCACCAGCATCAGCCGCGTTTCATCGCTCAAACACTTAAAGACCTGCAGCGCCTGCAGGCTAGTCGCTTTCCCCACGACACCTTCCTACGCCATCAATTGAGGAGGCTAGTTTACGCCAAGGTGGGAGGGAAGGCTAAGGGGTTGGGTTGAAGGAATAGGTATTTAGGTATGGTAAAACGCTCAAGGTGGAGAGTAACACCAGGTGCGGAGCAGGAGTCGAAAACCAATGGGCATACATGTTAATTAGCACCATTATCAGAATAAGAAAAAACAATATACCAACACTGCATTTTAAGCCCTACCAAAGACTGCCTCCCCCCTCACGAAAATACATACTGAAGACACACATAAAAGGCTTACTGAGCAATTTAACATCATCACATACCAACTCATATCCAACGCTCAAAGCAGCTCATAAGCAAAGCAAGATCCAAACAGGAAAAACCAACCTTTTGCGATAACCACCGCTTATAAATTGAAATTTAAAAACTCCTCAAACCCTACTCCCCCTTCATCAATATAACCTTTATTGTGCATTTCCTTGAACCAATTTAACAGGGCATTATACTGAACAGACTGAGATTCACTCTTTACTGGGAGCATATGCTTTATCCAAAGCGAGACATGATCCTCAGTACATTTTTTCTTTCTTGAAAAAATATCTGCAATACGGATTATTCCGGCAGCAAGCTCTTTACTTACAACATCTTCTGGAAATGACCAATGAGCCGAGCCCAAACAGTCTGTATATAGTGCTACTTGCTTCAATTGATCTAACAACTCTGGGTGATTTGAATTTGGATCTGCAACCTTTGATAAACCCTTTAAACTCCTAGCACCTTCAAGCATTAGATCAACCGCAATCCAGTGGGCATTCTTGTCTTTATGGGACCTGAATTTTTTCCAACCATCTTTAAGCTCCTTGCCGTCCTTTGCTAAGGAAAGAGACCTCAAGATTGAAGCCTTGCCTGATTCCTCAATCGAAAGAATGGCTAAGGCAAGTCCAGTTGGATATCGATCATTGTCAAAGAGTAGCTGAGGCATCCTCATAAAGCCTTCTAGCATTCTTTTGGGCAGCATTAATTCCAGATGCCACCTGAGATGCACTTAATCTCCCTTTGTACTGTTTTAAACCATGGGTCATCATGTCTCTCAAAACTGGAAATAATAATACCTGAATCCGTGAGACCGGCCCCCG
>NZ_MWVI01000062.1 GCF_002087295.1 Vreelandella lionensis
GTGGTGACGACCTGGCTACTGCATGGCATATTGTTGCAGAATCTTGCTCGGGATTTTTTGGGTGAGCGTCTTCAGCGCGAAGCCGACCATGCCGTCACGCAGCTTGAGCAAGGTGAAGCCGCCGTGCCTGCCGCGCTTGACTCGGTTAGCCAAGGCTATCAAGTCTTTCATCATCTCTACGTACCCCGCTTTAACTGCTCGGTCAGCGCTTCCGACCCACAATGGCAGCAACAGCTGGCTTCGCTGCTAGATGAAAGCGGTGATGCTCTAATAGACGTGAATCTCGGCGGGCAACACATGCACGTCTATCGTCGCCATTTTGAATGGCAGGGCACGCAGGGTGTGCTGCTGGTGGGTGAGGACTTCTCTCAAGTAGAAGCAGGGCTTGCAACATTGCACTGGTGGGTCGGTGGGATTGCCAGCGCGCTGTTAGGAATGCTCATCATACTCAACATGTTAGCGGTTAATCGTGGACTCAAGCCACTCTGGCAACTGCGTCAACAGCTTGAAGCATTGCGAGCGGGCAAACGTGATCGCTTGTCATTAATAGCCCCTTCTGAGCTAGATGAATTAGTCGACCAGTTGAACTGGTTTATGGATGACATTGACCTTCGCTTGAAGCGCTCCAGAGAGTCGGTCGCGAACCTATCACATGCATTAAAAACCCCGCTGGCAGCCGTTACCCAAGTACTGCGTGGCAATCGGCCCATTGATGAAACCCGACGCCATAAACTGCTCAGCCGTATTGAGGATATTAACGCCCAGCTGGATGCGGAGCTGCGTCGCTCACGTATTGCAGGCCCTAACGCGGGGCGAATGGCCAACGTCACGCGTGATAGTTCACGGCTCATCGAGCTGTTCCGCAGCCTTTACCCTGAGCGTTCAAATAGGTGCGTTAATTGTGTTATTGCCGTCTCCGCTACCACACTCACGATCACCATTGATGATGACGGCCTCGGCGTTGCAGAAGAGGATCTTTCGCGCTTGGGAGAGCGTGGCGCACGACTGGATGAACGCCGTCCCGGCTACGGTTTAGGCCTGTCGATTCTTGCGCAGTTAGTTGAACGTTACTTGGGGCACTCACATTTTGAGCGTAGTCCACTGGGGGGCTTGCGCGTTACGATTACCCTGCCTCTAGCGGGTGAAGTAGCTAATTAATCATTATTCAGCTTTGTTTCAGTTTCTTCCATCAAGATGGTGCCATTCATCATTGATGGGAGTTACACATGGCACGCTCAAGCATCATTTCTCACCCGCTTTCTCGCCGGCAGGTCCTAAAAGGCGGTGCTGCCTTAGGGTTAGGTTCCGCTGCCGCAATGGGACTAACTCCCGCCTGGGCAAGCCCCTGGGGCCGTACGAATGTCTATGCACAGGGCGTCGAAGAAGGGCCCGAGATATCACTCGCTATCCGCCGTGAATCCATTCCGATTGACGGACAAGAAGCCCACCCAATTACCATTAACGGTACCAGTCCTGGC
>NZ_MWVI01000063.1 GCF_002087295.1 Vreelandella lionensis
CATGCCTGGCGCACCATAAAAAAACGCCTTGGCGTTAACCAAGGCGCTATGACGCAGTTTGAACGGCGGAACGTTTAGCAGCTTTTCGCTACCGGCTTGCGCCCAGCTTCGCCATCAAAAAATAGCGGGCGCAGCTTAACGCCTGCCATGTTGCCAGCGCAGGCCGCTGCCATCCACACCCAGCCATGCAGGCTGCCGGAAGCAATGCCGCTAAAGTAAGCGCCAATGTTGCAGCCAAAGGCCAAGCGAGCCCCGTAGCCCAGCATAATGCCGCCAATCACCGCCGCCAGCACAGATTTAAGTGGAATACGGAAGTTAGGGGCAAAGCGCCCGGCCAGGTTTGCCGCTGCCAGCGCGCCCAACATAATGCCAACGTTCATCACCGTGGTGATGTCTCCCCATACGCCGGCTTCCAGCGCGGCGGCATTGCCGGGTGCCTGCCAGTAGCCCCACTGGCTCACATCGCCACCCACCAGCTCAAAGCTTTTGGCTCCCCACAGTGCAAATGCAGAGGTAATCCCCCAGGGGCGGCCAGCCAGTGCCAGCGTAGCGAAGTTGAGCAATGCCAGGGCTACCGCACCGGCTACCAGCGGCCACGGGCCGGATAACCAGCGCTCGGCTCCAGGCTTATCCACCAGCGGGGCTTGCTCTAGATGACCGTGGCGGCGTTCTCCATAATCACGGTAAAGAACGCAATCGCAGCAAACAGCACTAAGCTAATGCCGATGCCTCCACCCACACCGGCTACATTGACCAGCGATACCGGCTGGAAAGCGGGCAGGCTCTGCCACCAGGCAAAGTGCGCGGTACCAATCACCGACCCCACAATAAAGAACACCAGCGTAATCAGCATGCGTCATTACCGCCGCCTGCGGTAAACAGCGTGCCGGAAGCACAACCACCGCCTAGCTGCATGCCTACCCCGAAGATAAACGCGCCCACTAATACAGAAATACCGATGGGAGAAACGAAGCCGCGCACTTCAGTACCAAACAGGCTGCCCGCGCCCAGCGCCGGGAAGAACAGCACCACGGCAATCGCCAGCATGACCATTTGCGCCCGCAGCCCACGCCCACGGCGCTCGGTAATAAACACCCGCCACGCCGCTGTAAAGCCAAACGCCGCGTGGTACAGCACCATACCCAGCAGGCCACCTACGATCATAAGTAAGCCGATATTGGCGCTAAACAGCACACCAATCACCAAGGCACCCAGCACAATGGCCGCAGTTGCCAATAGAGGCACTTGATAGTTAACCGGTGCTACCGTAGAGGTCGTCGCCATAATTCACCTTTAAGAAACGCCAAAAGCGCCTGCGAACAGCAGGCGCTTGGCTAAGTTAAACACACGTTCTTTGACAGAGGCTCTTGGGCAATAGCTCTTGGATAAGAGCTCTTATACAGTACTTATAAGCCTAACGTTGGCCGTAGAACGCTGGAAATTCTTTATTTAGCAGTATTTATGCCTTTAAAGAATATTAAACAAAGCGCCCAAGGCCGACGGCAGCGCGTAATCGATCCATGGTAACAGCAGCCTCTTCCCGGGCACGCTCAGCGCCTTTTTGCAGGACTACTTCAATATGGGCCGGGTCTTCCATCAGCGCGTTATAACGCTCACGAGGGGCGCTTAGGTGGGCGTTGACGTACTCAAATACGCGGTCTTTCGCTTCGCCCCAGCCAATGCCCTCTGCGTACTGCTGGCGCATAGCCAACGCTTCGGATTCACTCGCGAAGGCTGAGAAAATCTGGAACAGGGTGCAGGTATCCGGGTCTTTCGGCTCGCCGGGTTCCAGCGAGTTGGTTTTGATTTTACGTACCAGCTTCTGCAGCTTTTTCTCGCTCACAAACAGCGGAATCGTATTGTTGTAGCTTTTGGACATCTTGCGTCCATCCAGCCCTTTCAACACTTCCACCTTCTCATCCACGACGGCTTCAGGCTGTACAAAGTACTGGCCTTTAAACAGGTGGTTAAAGCGGCCAGCCATATCTCGCGCCATTTCGATATGCTGAATCTGGTCGCGGCCAACCGGCACTTTATTCGCATTGAACATCAAAATATCAGCGGCCATCAGTACCGGATAGCCGAACAGCCCCATGGTGACGCCTTTATCCGGGTCTTGATTACCGGCCTCTTCATTCTCTGCCACGGCGGCTTTATAAGCGTGGGCACGGTTCATTAGCCCCTTGGCGCACACGCAGGAGAGCATCCACATCAGCTCGGGGATCTCGATAATATCCGACTGGCGGTAGAAGATCGCGTTGTCGGGATCTTGGCCAATCGCCAGCCAAGTCGCGGCGATCTCCAGGCGGGAAGCCTGCACACGCTTAGGGTCCTGGCACTTGATCAGCGCATGATAGTCAGCAAGAAAGAAGAACGGTTGTACGTTCGGGTCTTGGCTTGCCTCAATGGCAGGCTTAATGGCGCCAACATAGTTACCAAGGTGCGGCGTTCCAGAAGTGGTAATCCCGGTCAGCACACGGGTTTTAGCTGTCTGACTCATGATGTTCTAGCTCTTGGGCAAATAGGCCTATCATAACGTTTTGCCAGACGGGTGGCGAACAGCTTCAACGCCAATCGCTTAGATACCAGGTCAACTCGCCATCACCAGACGCGGGTGGGGCATTACAACTCCCCCCCAACTGGCCTGCTCTTCGTCATCCAGTAAATTAAAGGCAGTACGCAGCGCCGCTTCATCATAATTAAAATCATTGCTTCCGCCGCCGCTAAACTCAATATTCGCCTCAGTGAATTTTAGGTCATTGACATTATAAGGCGCGACTAGCAAAGCGCCGTTTAAGTCTCTTCCTCCGCCGCCCTTTTGTGAATAGTTACCCAACACAATAATCAACCCATCAAAACTGGGATTTCCTCCAGCATTGTAATTACCATCAATCACTAAAATACCGGCACCGGAGATGTTATTTTTGTCGACATCACCTGTAATATAAGTAATTTCCTCTTTGCCATTGCCTTTCTCTCCAAAAGGATCTTTAACCTTAGAGATATCACCCAAGACATTATCTGCATTATCTTTTAACATACGGATAAAAGCATGAAATTTTTCAGCACTTTCACCACGACTAAATACCCCATCAGGAATGCCTCCCTGGATATTATCGTTGGCGGCGTTAGCGCCGGAGAACCTTTCAAGATCGCCTTGGGTCACCGTAATATCAGGAACACTGTCTTTACCATTAAACTCTGCTTGAGAATTTGGAAGAGATAAGTTACCGACAGGGCTTGCGACGGTTAAAGGGGATAAATCATCAAAGCTGCACCACTCGGGGCTTGGCTCGCCACTATTTTCGTCAAACGCATTGGCTAATAGCTCGTCATACACAACTTTAGCGCCACCAACCACCGTTACTTTCCTCGCTTTTACACTACCAAAAAGACTGCCGCCTGAATTAACACTTACCTGCGTAAAAGGGGCGTAGACATTGGCAACCACTCGGTTGCTCGCATTAATATCAATACCTACACTATTGCTCTCATAGCTGGAAAATATTGAAAAAGTCGGTTTACCAGTAGCACTCAATGTATTCGTGGTCGGCATCTTCACGTTGCTATTCAACTTCACCTGCCCCTCCACAAACACCATCAAACTACTATCTGGGTCAATAACTAAGCCAGCTCCACCACCCCCCATAGAGAATTCACCACCTATTACTAGCGCCACGTCGCCGCCTTTGATATGCAGCTTAGAAGTACTAGCCATCTGCAAACTATCAACGTAATAGATAGAGGCATCTTCTCCAAAAACAGCAGCCACTTCCGGCTCGGCCCCATTAATGTGACCGTGATTATCACTACCAACAACTGATACACGACTTGGTGTCATTGTTATATCTACAACACCATTATTAACTACCACATTACCAATGGATCGATGATCATTTTGATAGCGAGCCACCTCCTCTTTCAACGAATTACCAAAAAAATCGAAAGTGTCACAGGGCTGTGGTTCTAAACTCTCAATTTCAGCTGTCGCAAAAGAAGTATTTGAAAAAAAGTTATCACGATATGCTTGGTCTACATGCCCTTCTGGAGGATTATCTTGGAGGATTTCTAGGGCTATAAATTTCACCCTGTGCATATATCCCCTGGCCTACACTCGCACTCCAATTTTTTAAATTAACGTCACCCTTGGACCTCACAACCCCATTAACGCGACCGCTACTAGAAAAAATAACGTTTGCAGCGCTTTCAACATTACCCTCAACTTTTGAGCCACCATTATCTAGTGTGGCATCACCCTCTGAAAAGATACTTCCTTTAACCGTTGCGGAGCCCATATAAACTGCACCTTTACTATAGACATCTCCATGAACAAGGTTATTTTCATTTAAATTCACATCCATATTCGAGTGAATATCACCATAAACCTGAGAAGAACCATTGAGAGCAACCGTTCCAAGTGCAGCTATGCCACCGTGAATTTTTTCACCTCCTCCAATTTCAACATTTGCATTTTCAGCTGTTGTGCTAATAAGAGGTTGATCACTGGTTGCAAAGCTTCCTGGCTGGCCGCTCCATGGACCGTCGCTAGAACGATAGCTACTGATCGTAGAGCCACCGGCTACCGAAATGCCCTCGCAACCTACAATCGCGGTCTCGAAAGGTGAGCTTTGTTCAGCGGCACCACTATAACGATAGGAGTAAACCAACGCCGAATCACGTGCGGCACTATTGCGCAGCCCTCGGTCCCAAGAGGTGATCGTGACCGTTTGCTCATCAGTATTCACTTCAAATTGAAGCTGCAAGTTAGCCAGCAGCTCTTCTTTTATACGATTTTGCTCATCTATTTCTAGCTCGTCAAAATTGGCAGGAAGCAGATCTTCAATAAATTGATCCAAGGTACCTGCTTGAAGTAGCTGAGCGATCTCATCACCCGTTAGCTTTCCTTCCGTCTCTTCAAGCAGTTGCGGATTTGCCACTAACTGTCCTAAAAAATCGTTGCGACTTGCAGTATTGACAGGATTAACTAACGACGACAAGGTATTTTCAGAGGTCATTTGCGCTTGAACCGAAGAGCGAAAGTTGCCTGCCAGCCGCTCATCGACAAGAGAGGACTGCATAGTGCTCATACCCACCACCATGGAGGCCGATAACAAGGCCATGACAACAAAGAGTGCCGCGCCTTTTTGCTGCTTTTTCATTGTTACCTCACTCGGGATTGGTGGTTGTTACGATATCTCGTTTGGTGACATGGAATATTAGCGACTCACCACCCTTCATAATCGGAACGCTGATTTCGTAGTGGTGATCTTGTACTGATCTCACCAATGGCTCGTCGCTACACTCCGCATCGCTAATAACGTGGCTTTCTTCAAAATCTTTATAAAAATTTATGACTGGTTGATTATCTTCGTCGGTATCGCTAATTGTGCAAAGACACGGGGCATCCGCTATAGAGCAAGAAAGCGCATAGCGATCAACATCGTCTTCCTTGCGCAGTTCTTCCGCTAAAATCTGCGTTAAAAACACCGCTACTTCTTGCTTCCGGCTTAGCTCATCCACCGCGCTAAACGTCGAAAAGGTAGATAAAAAGAGTTGGCCCGCCCCTAGCGCAATCACCGTACCAATCGCCATCGCCACCATTAACTCAACCAAGCCAGCGCCCAGCTGTTGCTTCACTACTTTCATAGGGCCCCTGCCGTGTTCGGGAGGATGAAACTGTAGAGGTACTCCTCCTCGCGGTTGCTAGAGGCGCTATTCAGGGCTATCACAATCGTATACTCGCACCCTTCGGACATCCTCACACCGCTGTTGTCCCAGTTAGCGCCCCGTAGCGGGTTGGCGTTTGTATCTTCTGACCAGTGCTCTATCCAATCATCTTCAAGGGCACTCACCGCTGACGTCTCTATGGCTTCGCAATTAGAGTCGCTGGCTAATAGATTCCAAATTCTCTCTTGGGCATCGACCGCTGCCACAACAGCAATTGAGCGCTGGTACCCTTCGGTCGCGCTTTGCAGGGCTTTCATCTGCATGGCGGCCACCCCCATCAGGCCAAAGGCCAGCACTACCAGCGCGATCAGCACCTCAATGAGTGAGAACCCTTGCTGATGCTTCATTACCAGCACACCTCTGGGGCGCGCACCCCTTTTGCATTTAAGGTGAGATCTTCATCACAGCCGTCTGAGCGTTGAGTTGTCGCGTTTAATACGTAGCCGCCGTCGCTTTGGCTTCCGGTATCGGTTGAGATGGCGTAATGGCCGCTCGGAGAGACGGTCATATCCAAATCGCACTCTTCATAGGTGTAGTCACGGGAGTAGCAGCGCTCCATTTCTGAAGCAGCTTGCATTAGTGCCGTCTGGCCATCAGAGCGAACGGAGCGTTCGACGTAGCGGGTGTAGCTAGGGTAGGCGATGCTTGCGATGATCCCAATGATGACCACCGCAATCAGTAACTCGATGAGGGTAAAGCCGCGCTGGTGCTTACTAACGTCACCCGCACGGCGATCAAAAACATAAGACACTAAGCGATGCTCCCATATCAGTTCACTCATACTTTGAGTATGTCGCAAACCGATACCGTTTGCATTACCCGCTTACAATCACTTGCTCCCGCAGCTCTTTCGGCATGGAGAACGTAATATTTTCTTCACGCCCCTGCAGCTCAACAGGTGCCGTAGCCCCTAATGCCTGCAACTGATCAATAACGCCTTTTACCAGCACCTCGGGGGCACTCGCGCCAGCAGTGACGCCAATGCGTTTTACGCCTTCCAACCACGAAGGCTCGATTTGCTCGGCGTTATCGATCAAATACGCGGGAGTCCCCATACGCTCAGAGAGCTCACGTAGGCGATTGGAGTTCGAGCTGTTGGGGCTGCCAACCACCAGCGCCAAGTCGCTATCTGCTGCCAGCTCGCGCACCGCATCCTGGCGGTTTTTGGTGGCGTAGCAAATATCGTCTTTGCGCGGCCCTTGAATCTCGGGGAATTTCTCCCGCAGCGCGTCGATCACTTTGGCGGTGTCATCCATGGAGAGCGTGGTCTGGGTCACGAATGCCAGCGCCGTGGGGTCATTGACAACCAGATTGGCAACGTCCTGCTCATCTTCCCCCAGATAAATCTTGCCGCCGTGAGAGGTGTCGTAGCGCCCCATGGTGCCTTCTACTTCCGGATGCCCTTCGTGGCCAATCAGAATGCACTCCTGGCCACGCTTCGCGTAGCGAAGCACTTCCATATGTACTTTGGTGACCAGCGGGCAGGTGGCATCGAATACTTTCAGGCCACGCTGCTCGGCATCTTGCTGCACCGCACGGGAAACGCCGTGGGCAGAGAAGATGACGATCACATCGTCGGGCACTTCATGAAGCTCTTCCACAAAGACCGCGCCGCGTTCACGCAGTGTTTCTACTACAAAGCGGTTGTACACCACTTCATGGCGAACGTAAATCGGCGGGCGAAGACATCCAGCGCGCGGTTGACGATATCGATCGCGCGGTCAACACCCGCACAAAACCCGCGCGGGTTGGCTAGCTTGATATGTACGGGCTGAGATGACTCTGATGACTGCATAAAAGCGCCTTGATGCAACCTGCATCGCTAAGGAAATTAGTGTGTGGTGATCGGCGTGACGTTGAGTACTTCAACCTCAAACGTCAATGTACGCCCTGCCAGCGGATGGTTGAAGTCAACTTCTACGCGGTCACCGTCAATGGTTTTGACCACGCCCGGCAATTCCGTTCCTGCTTTATCAGCAAACGACATCACCATACCGATTTCAGGCGCTTCATCACCGAAGTCGGCCCGCTTCAGGGTTTGGATATTCTGCGGGTTGTGCTGGCCAAACGCATGTTCAGGGGTGATGTGAAACGTTCCACTCTGGCCCGCTGCCATGCCTTTAATGGGGTGTTCAAACCCCGGTGGCAGATTGCCGTCGCCATACTGAAACGTGGCCGGGGCCTTCTCTTTGGTGGAATCCACCACCGTGCCATCTTCCAGCTTCAGCGTGAAGTGCAGGGTAATTTCCATACCGTCGTCAATTAGGTAATCCATGGTGCCTCACTCATTGGCGTGTTAAGAAGATGGTGACTGAGCGGCTTTTTTCCGCCGCCGCTCGCCCATAATCGACTCCCAAATTAAGCCCACGGCCCCTAGGGTAATGCCGATATCCGCCACGTTAAAGGCGGGGTAGTACCAGCCCGCCGCATGGAAAGAGAGAAAATCCACCACGTAGCCATGAATTAAGCGGTCGTATAGGTTACCCAGCGCCCCACCGATAATGAGCGGCAAGGCGCTAGCGAGCAGCTTCTCATCCGCACGCACGCGGGATAGCCAAACGGTGAGGCCAATGCTGGCACCAATGGCAATCGCCGCAAAGAACCAGCGCTGCCAGCCGGGGTGTTCGGCCAAAAAGCTAAACGCCGCGCCGGTGTTGTGCAGCAGCGTGAGGTTGAAAAACGGCAAGACTTCAACCGGCTGTGCATAGCTTAAAAAGTGGCTAGCGGCATACTTTGTTGCAAGATCCAACACAATGACCGCCACGGCTAGCCATAGCCAGCGCAGCGGCCGCCGCATGGGCGGCCGCTGGTGTGGATCGTTCTCCTGGGAGGCTGTGTTAGGCATAGTGACGAATCTCGCCGCTACCTTCGGGCAGGTTACTTACACAGCGGCCACACAGGTCCGGGTGCTCGGCAACGCTGCCTACGTCTGCCCGGTGGTGCCAGCAACGTTCACACTTGGCATGCTCACTGGCGCTTACCGCGACTTTCAAACCTTCAAGCTCGGTGCTTTCGGCATTGGCGGCATCTGCCAGCGGTGCCAAGTGCACTTCACTGGTGAGCATCACAAAGCGCAACTCGTCGCCCAGCTTCGCTAGCGTCGCGTGCAGCTCGTCATTGACGAACAGCGTCACTTCTGCCGCGAGGCTACCCTTGATCACTTTGGCGTTACGGGCGTCTTCCAGGCATTTGTTCACCGAATGCTTCACTTCCAGCACCTGTTCCCAGAACGCGCGGCCCATATCAGCGCCCTCTTCCAGCGTGGAAAGCCCGGTATAGTAGGTCTCCAGCAGCACGCTATCGCCACGCTCGCCGGGGATATGTTCAAAGATCTCCTCGGCGGTGAACGACAGAATTGGTGCCACCCAGCGGCTCAGTGCTTCGACCACGTGATAAAGCGCGGTTTGCGCGCTGCGGCGGGCCAGCGAGTCGGTTTGGGTGGTGTACTGGCGATCCTTGATCACGTCCAGGTAGAAACCGCCCAGCTCCCGCGCACAGAAGCCGTGTACCTGCTGGTACACATCCAGGAAGCGATACTCGTCGTAGGCGGTCTCGATGCGGCCTTGAAGCTGTGCGGCGCGATCCACTACCCACTGGTCAAGCGCTAGCATAGCGCCAAACGCCACTTGGTCCCGCTTGGGATCAAAGCCGTTCCGGTTAGAAAGCAGGAAGCGCGCGGTGTTGCGGATACGGCGGTACACATCGGCAGTGCGCTTGAGGATTTCATCCGAGACGGCCATTTCGCCAGAGCAGTTGGTAGACGCTACCCACAGGCGCAGAATATCGGCACCCAGCTTATCCATCACGCTTTGCGGCGCGACCACGTGACCGATGGACTTGGACATCTTGCGGCCCTGGGCATCCACCGTGAAGCCGTGGGTCAGCAGCTGGCGATACGGGGCATGGCCATCAATCGCCGCGCCGGTGGGCAGCGATGAGTGGAACCAACCGCGGTGCTGATCAGAGCCTTCCAGGTACAAGTCAGCCCGGGGGCCGCTTTCATGGCCGTGAGGGGTGCGAGCCGCGCAGCACGTGCCGGTGGGTAGTGCCCGAGTCGAACCAAACGTCTAGCGTATCAGTGACTTTATCGTAATCCGCAGCCTCCGCGCCGAGCAGCTCGGAAGGCTCCAGTTTGAACCATGCCTCGATGCCCTCTTGCTCCACGCGCTTGGCGGCTTCTTCCATCAGCGACACGGTGTTGGGGTGCAGCTCACCGGTTTGCTTATGCAGGAAGAACGGAATCGGCACGCCCCAGTTACGCTGGCGAGAGATACACCAATCCGGGCGGTTGGCGATCATGCTGTGCAGGCGCGCTTGCCCCCAAGCAGGAGTGAATTCCGTTGCATCGATACCGGCAAGTGCCCGCTCGCGCAGGGTTTTGCCATCTTTACCCTGAATATCCATACCGACGAACCACTGGGCCGTGGCGCGGTAGATCACCGGCGGTTTGTGGCGCCAGCAGTGCATGTAGCTGTGCTTAATAGGCGTATGTGCCATCAGCGCGTTTACGTCACGCAGCTTCTCAATGATGTTCGGGTTGGCTTTCCAGATCATCTGGCCGCCGAAGAACGGCAGGTCATCCGCGTAAACGCCATTGCCCTGCACCGGGTTCAGCATGTCGTCAAAGCTCATGCCGTGCTCACGGCAGGTGACAAAGTCATCCATGCCGTAAGACGGAGCAGAGTGAACGATACCGGTACTGCCCACCTCAGACTCAACGTACTCCGCCAGATAAACCGGCGATAGGCGGTCGTAGAACGGGTGGCGGAAATTGAACAGGTCAAGGTTTTTGCCTTGGGTCGTCGCGACCACCTCACCTTGTAAGCCAAAGCGCTCTAAGCAGCTCTCGACCAGCTCTTCGGCCAACAGCAGCAGACGCTCGCCGGTATCCACCAGCGCGTAGGTAAAGTCGGGGTGAACGTTCAGCGCCTGGTTGGCGGGGATGGTCCACGGTGTGGTGGTCCAGATCACCACGGCGGCGGGCTTTGATAGCTCGCTTAAGCCAAACGCTGCCGCCAGCTTGTCGGCGTCTTCCACGGGGAAGGCAACGTCGATGGCATCGGATTTTTTATCAGCGTACTCGACTTCCGCCTCGGCCAGCGCCGAGCCGCAGTCGAAACACCAGTTAACTGGCTTCAGGCCTTTAAAGACGTAGCCCGTCTCGACCATATCCGCCAGAGCGCGGATCTCGCCCGCTTCGTTGGCGTAATCCATGGAGCGATACGGATGATCCCAGTCACCGATGATACCCAGGCGCACACAGTCCACCAGTTGGGTTTCGATTTGGGCACCGGCGTACTCACGGCACAGCTCACGGGCTTTATCCGCCGGAAGGTGCTTGCCGTGGGTGGTCTCGACCTTGTGCTCAATGGGCAGGCCGTGGCAGTCCCAACCCGGCACGTAGGGCGCATCAAAGCCCGCCAGGTTTTTGGACTTAACGATAATATCTTTAAGAATTTTATTAACGGCGTGACCGATATGGATACTGCCGTTGGCGTAGGGAGGGCCATCGTGCAGTACAAACAGCGGCGCACCCGCACGGGCTTCGCGCAGGCGCTGGTATAGGTTCATATCCTGCCACTGGGAAACACGCCCTGGCTCCTGCTTCGGCAGCATGCCGCGCATGGGAAAGTCGGTTTCTGGCAGGTTTAGCGTGTGCTTATAGTCCATAGTCCGGTCAGCCGTCGTTAGTATCGGCGGCGTCATCCGCCGAAGTGAAATCAGAAGAAGCGGTCTCACGCCCAAGCGGGGCCGAGGCCAGCGGAAGAGAGGTCGTTAGATCAGCATCGGCGGGCGCAAAGTAGCGGCGCGCCTTGGCTTGGTCCTGGTGAATCTGTGCTTTTTAGCGCGTCAAAATCGTCAAACTTCACTTCCCCCCGCAGCCGTGTGCAGGGGTAAACCGTCAGCCGCTGGCCATACAGATCGCCAGAAAAATCCAGCAGATGCACTTCCAGCGTAGGGCGTTTAGACCCCACCGTAGGCCGAAACCCGACGTTCGCTACGGCGGGGTGGCGCTCGCCATTCGCCAATTCGGCCACCACCGCAAACACCCCCCGTAGCGTCAGCGGCTGGGGCAATAGCGGTAGGTTCGCGGTTGGTACGCCAATGGTGCGACCCAACTGCTGGTCGCGCACCACGCGGCCATGCAGCGAATAAGGCCTGCCCAACAGGCGGGCGGCCACTTCAAAGTTACCCCTGGCCAGCAGCGTACGCACTCGGGTGCTTGATACCCGCTCGTCATCGACTTTGAAGGTGCGAGTATGCTCTACGCCAAAGCCATGAGTGCGCCCCACGGCTTCTAACAAACTGAAGTCGCCACGGCGATCACAGCCAAAGCGGAAGTCGTCGCCCACCACTAGATGCTTAACGCCCAGCCCATCAATCAACACCTGATCGATAAACTCGCGCCCGGTGAGGCTGCGCAAGGCATCGTTAAACGGCAGGCAGAGCACCTGCTCGGCACCGTGGTCGCGCAGCAGGCGCACTTTTTCCCGCAGGCGCGTTAGGCGCGGCGGCGCCTGGTCTCCGGCAAAAAACTCGCGGGGCTGAGGCTCAAACACCACCACGGTCAGCGGTACGTTCAGGCGCGCAGCGTGCTCGCGGCACTGCTGTAGAATCGCCTGATGGCCGCGATGCACGCCATCGAAATTACCAATGGTCGCCACGCAGCCACGATGGGACGCTGTCAGATTGTGCAGACCTCGAATGACGTGCATGGCACCCCTGTTTAAAAGCATTAGGTTTTAAAAGCGTTGGCCGTTTTCAAAGCGTTTGATTATAACGAACGCGCTGCTCTGGTGCAGAAGAAGATAATAGCGCTCACGCGCCTGCCCCTTTCCTAGCCGTTCATTTTAAAGTGGCGAAACCGCAGGCCAAGCGCCGTTAACCAGATAAAGTAGAGCCCGCCCCCGAGCACTACTAGCCCGGCCACCCAGCGGACGCGCTGCCATAGCCCAAACTCTAACCACACCTGCCAATCAGGTGAGACTAACATAAGCGCCACGCTCATCAGCACGCTGCCGCCGACTAACTGCACCGCGTAACGCCCCCAACCCGGCTGAAACACCCAGCACCTGCTGGCGGTAAAGCAGATACCCCAGCAGCCCCGCGTTTAAAAATGCAGATAGCGCAGTGGCCAACGCCAAGCCCGCGTGGGCCAGCGGCCAAATCAGCAGTAGGTTGAATACCATGTTTCGCGACCATGGCGATATGCCTACCTTCACCGGTGTTTTGGTGTCCTGGCGGGCGAAGAAACCAGGCGCTAGCACTTTGATCAGCATAAAGGCCACCAGCCCGAAGGCATAGGCGCGCAGGCCCATGGCCGCCATCTGAATATCGTTATCGGTCATCGCCCCGTAGTGGAACAGGGTAATCAAAAACGGCTCCGCCAGTACCGCCAGCGCTAGGGCTGCAGGCACGCCCAATAGCAGCACCACACGAATCGCCCAATCCAACATAGCGGAGAAGTGCTCGGTGGACTGCTCCGCATGACGTTTGGAGAGCGCAGGCAAAATAATGGTGCCAATCGCCACACCAGACACGCCAAGCGGCAGCTCTACCAAACGGTCAGAGTAGTAAAGCCATGAGACGCTCCCCGCGGCCAACAGCGATGCCAGCACCGTATCCAGCAGCAGGTTGATCTGCGATACCGAGACCCCAAACAAAGCCGGCACCATCAGCTTTAAAATGCGCTTCACACCATCGTGGGCGAAGTTAGGCCATGGCGTCGGCAGCAGCCCCAAACGCAGCAAAAATGGCACCTGAAAGGCAAGCTGGGCCGCCCCAGCGATCAGCACGCCCCAGGCCAGCGCCATGGCAGGCTCTTCCATTAGCGGCATTAACAACAGCGCCGCGCCGATCAGCGACAAGTTCAGCAGCACCGGGGTAAATGCGGGCACTGCAAAGCGGTTCCAAGTGTTTAGCACACTGCCGGAGAAGGCGGTTAACGAAATCAGCAGCAGGTAGGGAAAGGTGAGCCGCAGCATATCAGCGGTCAGTGCCAGCTTTTCCGGGTCGCGGCCAAAACCAGGGGCAAACAGCCATACCAGCCAGGGTGCGCCCAGCATCGCCAACGCGGTGATTAACGCCAGAAGCGCGGTTAGACTCCCCGCCACCGCATTCAGCAGCTCACGGATCTCCTGCTTGGTGCGCTGGGTGGAGTACTCCGAGAGCACCGGCACAAATGCTTGGTTAAACGCCCCTTCTGCAAATAAGCGGCGCAGAAAATTGGGGATTTTAAACGCCACAAAAAAGGCATCCGAGCCATTGCCTGCGCCCAAAAACGTTGCCACGACCACATCGCGCACCAACCCCATCACCCGGGAGAGCATGGTCATCGCGCTGACCACCAACCCCGAACGCATTAGCCCGCGGCGTGGTGGCGGCATATTGGCATGCTGTGGTGTATCGGCGCTCATCAGGTTATTCCCTACAGGCTAAATAGAGATGCACATATCGCCCGGTAGGCGACGTTCAGGCACAAAAAAACCGGCCGCAGCCGGTTTTTTTATGGCGCCTGCCGGCTTACGCCGCCAGAGCCTTAATGCGCTTGTTCAAGCGGCTTTTCAGACGTGCAGCTTTCTTCTTAGAAAGAACGTCTTTATCAGCAATACGGTCAACGACCGGCTGCATTGCCTTGAACTCTTCCATCGCTTTGCCATGGTCGCCAGTGTTGATCGCTTTGATCACACGCTTGATGTAGGTGCGGACCATGCTGCGCTGGCTGGCTTTCAGGACGCGACGAGTCTCGGCCTGGCGGGCGCGCTTGCGTGCTTGCTTGCTGTTCGCCACAGGTATCTCCTTGGAGAATAAGGGCTGCCTAAAAACGGCAACGAATTTACTATGTGTTTGTCGGCTGGCATTGCCAAATCACGACATTTCCGTAACAACCAATTGATTTAGCAGCGTTTCTAACTCTGCCAAATAGTGTAACGAGCAGTCTTATGGCTGCCCGCTCACGGGTCTTGTCTGAGAGGATGGCGTAGTCTATCACGCGTAAAGCGGGCTTGCTAGCCGCTGTCAATCCTTTTCGGGCGGGGACCGCTAGCGCTTACCTACCAGTGGTTGTACTATTCGGTAGCTGTACTATAAATACAGTAGCAAAAAAACTCGCAATGAGGTGTCACCATGGCGACTAAACCTGATGCAGAACAAAGATTTGCGGCTCAAGCGGCACGATACACACGGCGTGCTTATCAGATGTCGTTGAGCAGTGGCCAGCACGTAGTAGAAATCGTCGATGGTGAGCTTGTCGAAACACGCCCCGATGGTAGCACCCAGGTTTTGAGAAAAGCGCCTCCGAAGCACAAAGCTTCCATAGGTATGAAGCTCAAGGTTACCAATGGTTAAAAGACCCCGCTTGCGAATGTTTGCCGGCCCCAATGGTTCAGGCAAAAGCACTATCCAGAATGGAATCACAGTGCATCTCAAAGGGGTATACATAAACCCTGATGATATTGAAAGAAGCGCCAAAGATACAGGCGCAATCTATTTCAGCGACTACTCCATAGACATTTCAAAATCTGCTATTGCGGAATATTTCCACCTTTCCCCTCTAACAAAAAAAGCTTCCTTAGCACCGTTGCTTGAAACCATTATATTTGAAGACAATTGCATCAGCTTCCCCACGGCAGCACCTAACTCCTATATTGCCTCCATCGCCTCATCGTTAATTCGTGACCAACTGATTGCATCGCAAATTAGTTTCACATTTGAAACAGTTATGTCTTCTGAGGATAAAATCCAAGTATTGCAGGCAGCTAGAGATGCCGGCTTCAAGAATTATCTTTACTACATTGCCACCGACGATCCTGACATTAACGTACAACGCGTTCTGAACCGAGTTAGCATAGGTGGCCACCCTGTACCCGAAGAAAAGATTCGTCAACGCTACTAGCGTTCACTCAATTTGCTGCTCAGTGCTATACAGCTTACCGACCGAGCATTTATTTTTGATAACTCAGGTAACGAGGCTATTTGGCTCGCTGAAATAAATCCGGCAGGTGAAATCGAAGTGCAAGCTGAAGAGTTACCAGATTGGTTTTATAGTCGCGTCATTCTATAACTAGATAGCCTCCCATTAACGTGATGAACATTGAACGTTCTATAGCATCCCCATTGTATGCTCGCGCTGCTGCTGGATAGCGCTGTCTAGAACTATCCAACAGTGCCTGGTAATCATCCGGTAGGCGATGTCACTCATTGCCATGCCGACGGGCTACACCCAGGCAAGGACTTGGAGCAGACGCTAAAACGCTACTGTTGGCTGTACAATCACCATATGCCTCTGAAGATGCTGCACCATTCCATTAGTCGCCGCTATCAGCGATGAAGGATGGTAGGCCAAGCAGCCAACCATGCAGGACTCGACTCTTAAAGCAAAATCTCAAACGTCTTCAAAGCATTAACTGTTTCAGGCAGCTTCTGGGTTAAGCAGTAAACCAAGGTAATCATTGGCATTGAATGGTGGGTTTTTAAGGCTCTTACGGTGATTCTGAACGGCTTGAATGATATGTCCTGGACTCAACGACAGCATATCGGCAATAAATTCATCGGGATGAATAGCCCTGATCTCATATTTGCTTAGTTGTTCCTCAGGAAAATCCTTAAGGTTAAACGTAATAATCGCCTCTGCCCCACTGTGAATAGCACACGCCAGCACATGGCGGTCATCGGGATCAGGCAGCACTAATCCATCAATCAATGGCTCAAACCCTGAGACAACGGCATCTCGGGTATGTAAGTCCATTAATTCACGAACGCGATTCAGTTGCTCTCTTGTCAGATCACTGCGCTGAGCCAGGAGGTTGCGTATCCACTCTTTATGAATTAAATCTGACCATCGTGCCCGAAAAAGATCCGTTATTGCCATGTGGATCAGTAGGCTTCTTAATGGCGCTGGGTAAAGCACACAAGCATCATAAACAACCGTATAGAAGGAACTCATTAATAGCCCAACCCCAGCGCCTGATCAAGCTCAGACAGCTCATTGAGTGCCTGTAGCCGCTTGTTATCTATTGCCTGCTTATAGTGCATTACATCTTTGTACTTTACCTTTCTACGGTTCCCTGAGCGATGATACGGAATATGTCCTTCATCTAATATCTTAATCAGCGTAGGACGCGACATCCCCAGCATATCGGCTGCTTCTTGGGTGGTCCATTTCAGCATGAACGGGAATGAGCTTCACGGTATTGCCATCACCAAGCTCTGTCAGGATATCCACCAAGAGACGCAAGGCGCTGACAGGGACTTCCACTTGATGAAGCCGCCCCTCTTTGTCAGATATAGCGACCTGCTGGGAAGCAGCAGCGGTCTCAACGTAAGCGGCTAGCTCTCGGCTTGATAATTTTGCTAATGTCGCTTCCTCTTCACTGGGAAGCAATGTTGACATGACGGCCATAGATTCTCTCCTTTCGGCATGTGTGTTGTTGTCATAATACACACAGGCTGAAGGTTATTCGAATTATTCGAATAAGGAGATGGCCGAGGTTATCTTCTCCCCCTGGTACAAGCATGCTCGGACTGCTCAGCTCACTCTATACCGACACTCTATACCGACCCACTTGGTAGGCGTCACGTTTCCCAGCGTTAAACGGCAGATTGTCGCGTTTGACGTGGAGACGCTTTAAGTTAGGTTTAGCCAGCAATGAAATAGTGGTAAAACATGCGTATTGAGACAGGAGTAGGCATGGCCAACAACCAGCACGACACCGGCTACAAGGAGCTGTTCAGCTACCCTGAGTTCGTTCAGCAGTTGATGGAAGGGTTTGCACCTCCAGAAATCGCCCAACTGATGAATTTCTCTACGCTCAAAAATCACAGCGGCAATTACATCACGCCCCTGTTCGAGGAGAAATTCGAAGACGTGGTGTGGTCGGTGGAGATCACCTGGGAAGACCTCACACAAGAGGTTTATCTCTACATCCTGCTAGAGTTTCAGTCGACCGTTGATCGCACTATGCCGATCCGACTGATGCACTACGTCGCCTGCTTTTACGACCACCTGCTCAAAAATGGCACCACCACCCCGAGCAAAGGGCTACCACCCATTCTTCCTATCGTGCTGTACAACGGCTCTGAGCGCTGGACGGCACGCCAGAATATCTACGACATGGTGTACCCGGAACCACCAGCTTTTCTTCAAGTCTATCAACCACACCTACGGTATTACCTTGTGGATGAAGGGCGCTATACCGATGAAGAGCTGGGGTTACGCCCAACACCGCTGAGCGGCGTGTTCAGTATTGAAAAGGCGTCTGCTGACAGGAAAGGGCTGCAGCAAGCCGTTGATCGCATTGTTGCCATCATACAAGCCTCCCCTGATAAAGAGCGGATAGACAACATTATCACCCGCTGGCTCAAACGATATCTTCAGCGGTTGGGAGCCAAGGCAAACCTAGACCAGCTCACAAGCTTGATGGAGGACAAAGACATGTTGGCAGAGAATCTTGAAAACTGGGCGCAGCAAGAGCACCAAGCGGGCATTGAAAAGGGCACAAAGCTGGGCATTGAAAAGGGAACAAAGCTAGGCTTGAAAAAACTGCTCGCAACTTGCTGAAGCTTGGAGTGCTTAGTAACGAGCAGATTGCCGAGGTAACAGGGTTAGCAATAGAAGACATTTCCAAGTTGCAAGCAGAGACACAACACTAACGGGCTGTTAACAAACCTGGTTCAGTTCCCAAGCTTGGGAGGAAAAAGACATATTGGCTGAAAACATTAAAAACTGGGTGCAGCAAGAGCGCCAAGCGGGTCGTCAAGAAGGTCGCCAAGAAGGCCTGCAAGAGGCGGAGCACCGTGCGCTAGAAAGTAAACGCAATGCCGCCCGCAAACTCATCGCACTCACTGAAATGAGCGACCAGCTTATCGCAGATATTGAAGAACTGCCTGTAGAAGAGCTTGAGAAGCTACGCGCCGAAATCAAACATTAAATACATTCCTTCAGGCCGAGCGTCACTTGGCTGAATATTGAACGTTCGATAGCATCCCCATTGTATGCTCGCGCTGCTGCTGGATAGCGCTGTCTAGAACTATCCAACAGCGCCTGATAATCTTCCGGCATGGCGATATCCAGCCCGTGTTGCTCTACCCGCGCTATCGTTGCCTGGGTTTCACGAATCAGCGTTTCTAACGCAAGTGCTACTTGTTCATGCTCATCGGGCTGCATATTCACTTAATAGCCTTGCTGCAAGCGTTGCACCCGCGCATACAGCTGTTTAGCGTTTTCAACCGCTGTGGCTTCATACGAATCCAGGGTGAGCAGCATATCTTTACGCGGGTCGTGCATCGCTGCTTCCAGCTCGTTACGGTAGCGTTTTAGCAGATGCTCCAGGTTCATACGGATCATGGTGAGCTCCAACTGGAACTCCGCCTTCAGCTTGGCGTAGCGCTCTTTTTTCTCAGGCGCTGTGCTGCTGGCTTCAACGATTGCACTAATCGTCAGCTTAATCTGCTTTTCAACAGCATTGAGCTTGGGGACGAGGTCATTGATGACCTCTCGGGCTGAGATGGTGGTGCTGGTTTGCGTCACATTCATTCCTGGCCTTATTGAATTTCAAACTTTTATCGCACTTGTTGAAATAGCAAAGTCCTCTATCATCCCACTAATATCCCCACACCACAAAGTGAGGATTGAGCTTTTCGGCGGGATTGGAATAGTTCAATGGCTTACCTGCCAGAGTCTCTACCCGTCCACCTGCCCACAGCGCACCACGGCGTGAGCGGCTCCAGTATCCCACAGACAAGTGGGGCCTAAACGTGGGTAGGCATCCGCTTTGCCTTCGGCAATCAGGCAGAGCTTCAATGAGCTGCCCATGGGGAGCATGTCATGCGCGCCCAGCTTGTCCAGCCAAGCGGCTAAATCAGGGCTTGGGTGCAAACGGCTACCAACCACCCGCCATGCCGCCCCTGCAGCAGGCTTGACTGCTACCTGAATTGCATGGCGCTGGCCATTGGAGTCGATTTTAAACGCGCCAACTCCCTCGGCGGCGACTTAAGCCGTGCCCAGTGCAGGCGCCGTCTCCACACCTAACACGGGTACACCATGTTCAATGAGCGCGATATTCACGGTGAACTCGCCGTTGCGCTTGATAAACTCTTTCGTGCCATCTAACGGGTCTACCAGCCAGTAACGGCCTTGAGTATCCATTCCCGAAAAGCTCTCTGCGTCCTCTTCGGAAAGAATGGGCAACTGAAGAGGAAGGGCCTTTAAGCCGCGTGCAATGACATGATGCGCCGCTTGATCAGCCTCGGTTAACGGGCTGTTATCCGCTTTTTGCTCTACCGTAAAGTCACGGGCATAGATAGTCATAATGGCGTCGCCCGCCTCGCGGGCAATACGCTCCACCGCATCCAGCAGCGTTTGATCAATCATCCACTTTATCCTTGCGCTTAGCTGATAAGACCACGCTCACGCAGCGCTTCAATCACTGTTTCAGCGGCTGCTTCGGGGCTAAGTTCAGCGGTTTTTAAATGAATATCCGGTGCTTGGGGCACCTCATAAGCGGAATCAATACCGGTAAAGTTTTTCAGCTCACCACGGCGGGCTTTTTTATAGAGTCCTTTCCGGTCGCGCGCTTCCACTACATCTAGCGGCGCATCCACAAAGATTTCAATGAACTCACCGTCTTCCAACAGATCGCGCGCCAACTGTCGCTCGCTGCGGAAAGGTGAAATAAAGGCCGACAGTACAATCAAACCCGCATCGACCATCAGCTTGGCGGTTTCTGCCACGCGGCGCACGTTCTCAACACGGTCGGCATTGGTGAACCCCAGATCACGGTTCAAGCCATGACGAACGTTATCGCCATCCAATAGGTAGGTGTGTTGGCCGTTACCAAACAGCTTTTTCTCGACCAAGTTGGCAATGGTCGATTTACCCGCGCCGGAAAGGCCCGTGAACCATAGCACCGCCGGCTTTTGCCCTTTGGCTAGGGCACGCGCCTGTTTGTCGATATCCACATGCTGTCTATGGATATTTTGGCTGCGCCGCAGCGCAAAGTGCAGCATTCCGGCGCCTACCGTATTGTTCGTCATACGGTCGATGAGAATGAAACCGCCGGTATCCTGGTTGTCCTTATACGCATCAAACGCCACGGCGCGGTTCAAACTCAGATTGCAGACAGCAATCCCGTTTAAGTCCAGCTGCTTGGCCGCCGTGTGCTCCAAGGTATTGACGTTCACCTGATACTTAATATCGGTCACCGTAGCGTTCACCGTTTGGGTGCCTAACTTCATCAGGTAGGGGCGGCCCGGCAGCAGCGGCGCTTCATGCATCCATACCAGCGTGGTCTCGAACTGGTCCGCTGTGTGTGCCGGTTGGTCAACGCCGGTGTTCACATCCCCACGGGAGATATCAATTTCATCCTCCAACAGCAACGTAACCGACTGCCCTGCGACGGCCTCCTCCAGGTCGCCATCGAACGTATAGATGCGCGCTACCGTGCTGGTGTTACCGGAGGGCTGCACACGGATGTGATCACCAGGACGAACGACCCCGCTAGCGATCATGCCGGTAAAGCCACGGAAATCGAGATTCGGGCGGTTCACCCACTGCACGGGCATCCTAAAGGGGGAGCGCTGCAGGCGTTCGTCGTCTACCTCGACGGTTTCCAGGTAGCCCATTAGCGTGGTGCCTTGATACCAGGGCATCTTCGCGCTGTGTTCAATCACGTTATCGCCCTTCAATGCCGACATCGGAATGAAGGTGATATTTTCCAGGCCCAGCTGCTTGGCGAAGGCGCGGTACTCCTCGACGATTTGGTCGTAACGCGCTTTGGAGTAATCCACCAAGTCCATTTTATTGATGGCGACGATGATGTGGCGCATGCCCATCAGCGACATCAAAAAGCTATGGCGGCGGGTTTGGGTCAAAAGTCCGTGGCGAGCATCCACCATCAGAATCGCCGCATCGGCGGTAGAAGCCCCCGGGACCATGTTGCGGGGGTACTGCTCGTGCCCTGGCGTATCGGCGACGATGAACTTGCGCTTTTCGGTAGAGAAAAAGCGGTACGCCACGTCAATGGTAATGCCCTGCTCACGCTCGGCGGCCAAGCCATCGACCAGCAGCGCTAAATCCATCTCGCCGCCTTGGGTGCCGTACTTTTTGGAATCCGCTTCAATCGCGGCCAGCTGGTCTTCAAACAGCAGCTTGGATTCAAACAACAAACGGCCAATCAGCGTGCTCTTGCCGTCATCTACGCTTCCGCAGGTA
Source organism: Vreelandella lionensis (assembly GCF_002087295.1). Taxonomy (GTDB): domain Bacteria; phylum Pseudomonadota; class Gammaproteobacteria; order Pseudomonadales; family Halomonadaceae; genus Vreelandella; species Vreelandella lionensis. The sequence goes on from NZ_MWVI01000063.1 coordinate 21,938, forward strand.
ATAAAGCGCAGTAGTCCTTTGTGCTCGTGGGCCTTGAGGTACTGTTCGATATTCGCGCCGATCAATTCAGATGAGTGCGACATTAAAAGTACCCCTCTTGCTTTTTCTTCTCCATGGAGGCTGCGCTGTCGTGGTCAATCACACGGCCCTGGCGTTCGGATGTTTTGGTCAGCAGCATCTCTTGAATGATGGCAGGCAGCGTGTCGGCTTCCGACTCCACAGCACCGGTCAGCGGGTAGCAGCCCAAGGTACGGAAACGCACTTTGCGCATCATGGGCACTTCCCCCGGTTCCAGCGGCATACGATCATCATCCACCATAATCAGCGCCCCATCACGCTCCACCACGGGCCGCTCGGCGGCGTAGTAAAGCGGCACAATGGGAATGTTCTGCAGGTGGATGTACTGCCAAATATCCAGCTCGGTCCAGTTGGAGAGCGGAAACACGCGAATCGACTCTTTTGGGTGTTTGCGCGTGTTGTAGAGCTTCCACAGCTCAGGGCGCTGGTTTTTCGGGTCCCAGCGGCGCTGGGCGGTGCGGAAAGAGAACACACGCTCTTTCGCGCGAGACTTCTCTTCATCCCGCCGTGCGCCGCCAAAGGCCGCATCGAAGCCGTACTTGTCCAACGCCTGCTTCAAGCCTTCGGTTTTCATCACATCGGTGTGAATAGCAGAGCCGTGGGTGAAGGGGTTGATGTCTTTCTCCACCCCCTCCGGGTTGATATGCACGATCAGCTCCATACCCATCGCTTCCGCCATGTTGTCGCGGAAGGCGTACATCGCCTGGAATTTCCAGCGGTTATCGACGTGCAACAGCGGGAATGGCGGCGGCGAAGGCGCAAACGCCTTACGCGCCAGGTGCAACATGACCGCTGAATCCTTGCACACGGAATAAAGCATCACCGGGTTTTCAGTCTCGGCGACCACTTCAGGCATGATCTGGATGCTTTCCGCTTCCAGCCGCTGTAAATGGGAGAGTGATGTCATCATCTTTCCCAATGTTGTGTGAAAAATTGTTTTCAAGTTGTCGCTTACGGCGCTGCCTTAAAAATCTATCCTGGTGCTCAAGCCACTGAGTCAGTGCTTCACTAGCCGAGAACAGCGCTCCGCGAAAACCACGGCCGCAGGTTGAGTTAACGCGGCTAGCAAACCGATACATGCTGAAGTGGGCAATGACTATTTAAAGCCGTAGACACGAATCAAGTGCATAACAATATACGCAATAGCTATAAAAAATCACCATATAAGGAAGCGCACTCTCTAGCAAGGGCACAATATGGGGGTAAACGGCTACGATGCTAATGCTCGTACGGCTGGGTGTGCTGGGGCTATTTTAATGAAATGCCGCGCAAGCGCGCTTTTCGACCATTTGCCCCAAGCCATGTGTGGCAAACTAGCAAAAAACATATGGCTTTTATGCCTTTGCAACAACGCCTACGTATCGGGGCAGCTCGACCACATGGCCACACTGTTTGTAACTGGCGGCGCGGGATTCATCGGTAGTGCCGTTGTGCGCTACTTGATGGAGCACACAGACTGGCGCGTAATCAACATTGACAAGCTGACCTACGCATCCAACCTCAGTGCCCTGGGCAATGCACTCAAAAACGAGCGCCACCATCTAGCGCAGATAGATATTTGTGATCAAACTGCACTCAAAGAGCTGTTTACACAATACCAGCCAGATGCAGTGATGCACCTTGCAGCCGAGAGCCATGTGGATCGCTCTATCAGCGGGCCAGCGGATTTTATCGCCACCAATATTATGGGCACCTACACCCTGCTAGAAACCAGCCGCCACTACTGGCAGGCGTTAGAGGGCAGTAAACAGGAGCAATTTCGCTTTCACCACGTTTCCACAGATGAGGTGTACGGTGATTTAGCGCCTGAGGCTCCTCCATTCTCTGAAATAACGCCCTATGCCCCCAGCTCGCCCTATTCGGCAAGCAAGGCAAGCGCTGATCATTTAGTAAGGGCATGGCACCGAACCTATGGCCTGCCTATTGTGGTGACAAACTGCTCAAATAACTACGGACCATGGCAGCACCAGGAAAAACTCATCCCATTGATCATCAATCGTGCGCTAGCAGGGGAAGCGCTGCCCATTTATGGCGATGGGCAGCAACGCCGCGACTGGCTGTATGTGGATGATCATGCCATCGCGCTTTACCGCGTTCTTACCCAAGGGCGCATAGGCAGCACTTACAATATTGGCGGCAACAACGAACACAGCAACCTGGATGTTGTTCGCAAGCTATGTGAGCTGCTTGATGAATTAGCGCCGCTTGAGCACGGCTCTTATAACAATCAGATCACGTTTATAAAAGAGGCTCTTCGACGTTGGGTGTGGAATTCG
>NZ_MWVI01000064.1 GCF_002087295.1 Vreelandella lionensis
GCCATGCCTGGCGCACCATAAAAAAGCCCCTGACCGAAAGGTTCAGGGGCTAGTGAATCATGTAGGTCTAATTGAGCAGCGTGTCACGACAGTCTGGGAAATCCCGCGGTACTCGCCGTGTTCCTTGACTCGCCCCTTCAGTACAACCTTACTCCCCTCAAGGGCCTTACCTGTTTTCCAGACAATGTACCGACCTTCGGGGTCGCAGAATATGTGCTTCCACATCAGCTCCCATCGGTATCTGATGAAAAGGACCGCTTACGCACAACTTCCATCTCCAACTGATCGCCAGGACCTCCAGCATAGCCGAGAGCCATCATTGACTCGGTGTTAACAGCTGACTCCACATGTCGATCGTAGGCAGTGACAGCCGCCGTCATAACGCCGACTCCGCGTTTAAGCTTAACCAAGTCGAAACGAGCATGATGAACAATCATCGTCTCGAAATCGTTATGCTCAGTCTGCAGAGGGATCACTTGCCGTGCCCAAGCTATTACCGCATCAGCCTACGCCACGTCCTCAGAGACACACGCCTTCATTCGCTTGCTGACCATCGGGACTGAACGAGCCATCTCACCCACAATTTCTGCTGTGGCCAGGTCGCCAGTTTCTTCTGCTCGAGCACGAGACACGAAGCCTCGCTCCCGAATCTGCCTTACTGCCGCGGCAACCAGCCATCGCAGCTCGACAACAGCATCTGGAGGGCGACCGCCCCATATGCCCACCTCATCGATCTCTTCCATCATATTGATAACAGAGACCAATAGTTGAGCACGGGCCATCATCGACTCAGCGCCTTGGTGGCCAAGATAGTCCTTGAGGCATGTCTTTCCGACCTCTAGGACAACGCCAATTGCCATCTCTTCCATCAGAAAGAGATAACGCCGCTCACGCCGTTTGTTGCAGTGGCTGCAGTCGCCCGTGGCGTCGCCCGATCTGTATGGCTCGGGCAATCGGCTATATGCCCACTCCAAGGGAGTGCCCCGTGCTGCCTGGTTCGCTGCCATGTCGATTCGCGCCAGCAAGCGATACCCGTCCAGCTTCGGAGGTTCGCCACTGACTGCGACTTTCACGGCAACGATCTGCTCCAGCTTAAAGTGCGACAGTCGATCTTCAAGATCCAACTTCTCACGAGCCCAGGGCTTTACAGCCTCTTCCAGCACGTTGATCTAGAAGGGCGCCATGCCAAGTTTCTTTGCCTTGCGATCGAGCCGTTCTACCATTTCGCGCAGTGCGGGAAGTTGGCACTTCGGTATCCAGCAGGTGGTCTTGTCTGTCTGTGTCGTCATGATCCTTACTCCTCTCTCATTCCTGCGTAAATGCAGGACTCAAGATGAGGTAGGGGAGTAACTGACGAGCTAAGTGTTTCGCACGCGAAACAAAGAGGGTTCATAGTACTGTCGCTATGGCTGTGTCAGGCAGCGCATTTCGTCCTGTGACGAGCACGGGTGAGCAACTGCTGTAGCCGAGAGGCCTGCCGATGCAGCCTTTGGGCTGTCGAAAAATTGTCCCATCCTGACTGAAAGCTACCCTCTCGATTCAGCTCCTCAATCTGAACTGCCGTTTCGGTCCATTGGCTAGGAGGCATTGTGTCCACGAGCCAGCCCCCTCGTTCGTAAAGGTCTATAACAACCCCACCACTATTGCAGATACGCATGATCAAAGGCCTAAACAATCCTTCATATACGTCTTCGGCTTCACTCGATGCCTGATAAAACTCAGCAAAACCAGCCTCAGCCAGCTCACGCAGTTTGTAATACTCAGTGTATGGAGGTACAGCCACAGAACGTGAGGTTTCCTTCTCAAAGAATGCGAGCCCTGGCGCGTGATCGTACATGTTCATCTTCACCTCACCCTCAATGGTGATCGAGGCGCCGGTTGCGGGCAGCACATTAGTGCCGAACGCTTGATCAAAATAGCCGGCCAAACTAGCAGCGATATTTTTCTGTAGCTCTCGAAGAAACAAGCGGTCTTCATGCGTTAAGTCAGTCATAACGGCTTCCATTTGGCTAAGGTGAGTTTCAGTATCGGGGGGGAGGGGAGGGTGATGCAAAGGGGCTTCATGAGGTGAACACGAACACGGCCAAAGCCTCAGGAAGTGATAGGGCTTGTGTGTCAGGTGGTATAGCGCGGCTGGCGCCAGCGTGAAAAAGCCCCATGCTGAGAACAGCAGAGAGGGCTTGAAATACTACGCGAGCACTACAGCATCATCCAGGTGGCGGGCCTGAAGCCTTACCAAGCTGGACGAGCCATCTGGCCTGAAAACATTGCGTTTGCGCGGCAAGTCCACCTTGGTGAATGTGTCGCACTCCAGGCCTCCAACGAACCGTACTGTGTACGGTAGTTTTATCCGATCGCCATTTTGCAGACGCACACGCTGCTTTTTCGATTCAGCATGCTTTAGGCATCTCTCACGCCATTCGCTGGCATACTTCAGTCCGACTCCCACTACTACCCCCAACTGCTCCAGCTCCTCAAGCGGAGATAGCAGTTTGAGAATCGATGCAGGGCACTGTGACAAGGCTGGCCCCATGGTTTCATCCATCGACTTGTAGCAAAACTCTCCCTGCGAACAGCTAGTTTTCACGACCGCCGCTATCGTGTACTCAATAGACGCATGATCCGTGGCCTCTCCCCTCCGCTGGACCTTAATCGCAGCGTAATAGGTAGAGCCCACGAAACTCGACTTCAGCACTTCGTTAGATCCATCCTGGTTGGTGTATTCCTTGTCCAGGTAGGCTTTACGGTCGGACGGCTTTGGTACGCATAAAGTACCCATAATCTTACTCCTCTCTCATTCCTGCGGTATTGCAGGTCTCAGGAGGGGATAGGGGTGAAACTGACAGAAAATGTTACGCATGCGAAACATAGCGTCTAGCTCCCATTGCAGTGCCATATAGGATCGAAGCCGCAAAATCATGATCCTGGCTCATGGGCATCATAAATAGAAAAACCCCCAGGCAGCACAAGGCTGACTAGGGGCTTAGAAAGAGGAGTGATAACTGCGCGATCGCGTCAGTCCTCCTCGGGTAGCATGATCGTTATCACAGGCTTAGGGGTATCCCCAGGACCTATAGTCATAACAACATGTTTTGGCACAACGATAGAGCCGGTTTCGGATTGCTCAATCACATCAACGATGAAGTCGATATATCTCTCGTTGCGCTCTCTCGCAGCAGCCTCAAGGGCGACAAGCAATACATCGCCTAACCGCTTATCCTCTTGCTGCTGCATCTCATGAGGGCTTCTACCGTCATGCCACGCCACCAAAGCCTCCCAGGCTGCAGCAGTCATGGCAACAGGCACCTTGAAACCCATCATGTTGCCGGCGGCGTGCTCAGCACGTTCGCTGACATCTACCAAATTGCCATCTTCGATGGCATCCGCACGGGAATAGCTATGGATCATGTCAGTTTCATCAAACATGAGCTGTAGCCCCCTGTTGGCGTGACGCCAAAAAAGCAGCCATTGGGATGGGTGTAACCTCAGGCCCAGTCGGCAACTTCCAGGCGCTCTCACGTCTAACAACGCGAGCCAGTCGATCAGCAGCAAAGCATAGCCCCCAGCGTTCATTAGAACGCTCAGACAAGCCGCTTGGTTCGTGCGTAACCTCCCACATCCAGTCAGAATCCACATCCACACATGAGCGGACTTTGAACACCTGCTCGCTTATTCGCACCCTCCGGCTCAGACCTTCAACGCCTAAGTATTCACCGAAGTTACCGCCGCGACGGCTGTAGATGATCGTTTCCAAACGCTCGCCAAATGTTTCCATTGGGATTCTCTCTCTTCTCTCTCTCACATTCCTGCAAAGCAGGTCTCAAGAAGAGATAGGGGCCTTGCTGACGTTGAAAAGTATGGTATTGGTAGCCCCCTACCTGTTTCGCATGCGAAACAATCAATTCAGGAGATGCCTATGGTCGGTAAAGCAACAGCCCAGGACAGCACTACTGAGGGAGCGCCCAGAGAGAATCTGCGTGTTATCCAGGTTCGCCACCGAGAGACACCCAACAGCGAGACCCCAGACGCGATTTTGATGATCCAGCGGATAGAACAAATTGTTGGCCAGGGCGCTCGACTCACGCTTAGAGTCAAACGGATCGATACCCAGCGGCCTCCTGAGGGAAATGAACTCGAATGGTCAGCTGCATATTCGCCTTCAAGCTCAACAGATAGGGAGCGGGTCAGACTCACTCACGGTGAATGCAGAGGTCCCGCAGATATTCAAATGATTCTTAACGGTTTACGCGGGTTTCGTATCGGCACCTACCTGATGGCAGAGATCGTCACTTGGGCCAGGCAGTGGCCGTTGGCAGAGGTAATGAAGATCGAGCTGTCGTGGCAAGATGAAAAGCCAGGCGCACACGATGGAAATAACAAGGTTAGGCGTGATCGGTTCTATGAGCAGTTCGGTATTGAATTCATCCCTAGTGAAACCGAATCGCAGATAACCGCTCGATCAAAATACATGCTTGCTGAAAACCTGACGACTGACGATGCCGAGCGTGCCTGGCGATTGAATATCCAAAAGGTGAATGCGAGTGACTGGCTAGTTGATCAGCAGCGAAAGCTGGAAGAACAGGAAGGGCAGATAGCGAAGCTCAAGCGAAAGGCTGCAAGCCTGCAGACCACGAAAGACCGCATTGAAGCCCATCCATACCGCTATGCAGTGTGTCGTTTTCTTACCAATCCTCTGGCGTTGGGCTGCCTTGCACTGGTGGCTGTGGCCTTTTCCCTCGCCAAGGAAGTGGTTAGCTGAACCATCCGCCAGCCTCTGGTAACCGGAAATAAAAAAGCTCTTCGCGAAGGAAGAGCTTGTTGAATGTGAGATCAATGTCTCTTGTTCTGACGAGAATGACAATCGCCAGAATTCAGCTAACTGCTGCTGCCGTCCTGATGGTGATGATGCTTGCTGCGTTCAATTTGAACGAACGTGAATAAACACACGGCCGCCATAAAGACTGCAAAAGCTGTAACTAACCATCCAAAAGGGCTCATAAATTCAATCCTTTTCTGCACTGTTGCGCTCAATTCTTACAAGAAACGCAATACCTGTTACCCAAATGATAGCACCTACGAAAAACATGGCAACTGATGCACCAAGAGTGATTTTCTCGCTAGGAGCGAAGAAACCCAGAACTCCGGCACCCATAGCGCCAAGACCGAGTTTTCGTACATCGTCTGTCAGTGCCTGCAGGCTGTCCGGCCCCAGCAGAGGCTGGCCATCCTGCATCCTTCGTCGTACCGTGGCGACCCATTGTTGAAACTTTACGCTCATGATCCTACTCCTCTCATTCCTGCTGGATTACAGGTCTCAAGAGGAGATAGGGGGGCAGGGTGACACTCAGGTTCGTAAATAGGGTGCACAGCGAATTTTCCGTGAACGATAGCTATCACGCGGGCGACTCGACTAGCGCGGTTCCGCCTGCCGATGCCAATGTCCGGCTCGTTGCGTCGTTCTTGACCAGCGTCAGGTGAGACTGGTCTGCGTCAGCAGTTCATCGAGCAGGCCGTTCAGAGTGCGCCGAAGGTAGATCAACAGACCCTTCTCCTTGGCCACCACCGTTACCTTGGCGAAGAGATTAGAGGCGGCGGGGAAAGGCGTTCGCACTACGGGGCCCATGACCAGTTTCACCCCCCCACAGCAGGCCGAGGCCGCACACATCGCCGATCCAGCGATAGCATAGACCTACCGTCCTTAACATGCAGAACGGCAGATGCAAAAGCAGTGGCCTAGCGAAAGACCACACTGGCGATTAGGGCAATGCCAATTAAGAAAAGCACCATAATGCCGATAGTTTGCCGGGTACTGGGCCTGTTGAGCCTCGTAAACCACTGTTGAACCCGAGACCTCATTACCTGGGCTCAAGATAAAAACCAGAATGTCACTCCGAGATAGAGCCGAGGGTGACCGTACCGAGACAGGGGTGGAGAGACATAACATGCTGGCGATCACGTTACTGGGCCGCTGGCTCCGCCATGCATGCTGGGCTACACCAGCAGCTATGTAGCATGTAATTGATTTTTTTCACATCTCGCGCCCCGGAGTTCGCCATCTACCGCCAGCGAACCCAGTTCACTCACCCGACAGCGGGAGGCTTGGCCGCGCCTTCATACATGAACGTCATGGTCTTGGGACGACCGAGATAGCCTGTAGCCAGATCCTGGAGTACAAAGCCGGCATTGAGAAGCAACACATCTGTCTGCCGATCCAGATGGCAGCCACCGGCGCAACGCTTCCAATACGGAGTCAGCCGTTGCTGCCAGCTGGCAACGCGGGTTTCTGGCGCGAGTCCATGCTCGACAAAAATCAATTGTCCCCCGGGCTTGAGCACCCTTCGCGCCTGGGCTAGAGCCGCTTCTATGTCCGGAATCGTGCAGAGTGTCCAAGTACTCAGGCCCGTGTCTATGCTGTCATCAGGTAGTATTATCTGCTCTGCGCCCATTTGCAGCACTTCCACCTTGAAAGGGGCTTTGTTAATACGCTTTTGCGCAAGCTTTAAAAGGCCACCATCCGGCTCCACTGCATAGTACTTCTCTATAAGCTCAGGGTTGTAATAAGGTAGGTTAACTCCAGATCCAAATCCAAGTTCTAAGACACTCCCCCGAGCTTTGGCCACGGTACGTTGACGATATTTCTTAAGCATCCCCGCTCCCATCGTCAGGTTGATCAGATGCGGCAGTATGTGGCGGCTATAAAAACCCATGGCACTTCCTCCACATTCGATAGGGATAAAACTCATATCATTGTGTTGTAAGCCTATAGCACCCCCGCTAAGCCAGCTTGTGCCCTTTGTTGCCCTCCATCTCTGGGGCACTACAACGCGCTCTTTCCCGTCCTAGGTGTTGAACTTTCCGGCAATGTCTACTGCTACGACTATTGCGCCCAAGACCCATCGGGCAAGAAGAAGGAGTGATGCTCGTCATGTCTTTCTCCTTTTTGGCGCGGGCGTGACCGGGCCTATGGGCAAGGAGATGGTCGGTAAATCACTTCCCAGCTTGGTTAGGGATCCAGCTGCGCTGAGACCGTGCGGTGATCTGGAGTACCTCCTTCATGCGCAGCGTCGAGAATAGGCCCGAGGCGAACGTCAAAGCCACCACCACTCACAACGCCGCAGCCAGTCCCAGTGTATCCGCTACCACCCCTGCGATAATAGCGCCTAAGAAATAGCCAAGATCACGCCAGAGGCGATAGATGCCAACCGAGGATCACCACGCTGGATGCACGACATCACCGATGACGACGAACAGGGTAGGATAAACCATCGCTTTACCTATCCCAATAGGAACGCGCCCGTCGCAAATCCCGAAAACCCTACGGAGACAGCAAACACCACAATGACCACTGCTGGCAGACGATGAGCCCCTGACGCCCCACCCGGTCTGACCAGGCACCGGTAAAGAGCTTACCGATGCTCCAGACGGCGGGGTATATCGCTGTCAGAATACCAATCTTTTCTAAGGCGATAAGCCTTACCGAGGGCTATCCGCAGTGGAAAGCCGCCGGACATCCGGTGCAGATAGAAATGCAGGAGAAACCGACACTACAGGGAGAAGAACTGACGATGGGCGAAATGGTGGCTTGCGGCGGATTGATGATGTGGTGGGATGGACCTGCTCTGTCTGCTTGTAATCCTGCTCCTCGTGCTTGGGGTTGCCGCACTCGTATAGTACTTGTTCTTTAGCAACAGGCAATGAGTGGCTGCGGATGTCCCGCGCCTCAGTTGGAATAACATGGCACTCGTATATGCCGGCTATCTGCCCTTGTGTGAACTTGGGAAGCAAATGGTTGTACTCACTGAGAGCCCTCAGTATCCTCACCGCTTTTAAGGTCTCGCTTATTTTTTAAATAGATACTTAACGAGAGCCCCAATACCGAGCACAAGCAGTATTAGGACAAGAAGCCCTATCAGCCCCATCCCCCACATCATTGCATCACCGTTCATCATTCCATCCATCATTGTTTCTCTCCCTTTCTATCTCATTTACAGTAATGGTTACGTTAAGCACACCTCGCTTAGCTTTTCCTGCCGATAACGCCACGCCTTGAATTTCATCCTGACTTGGATTCGCTTTTTGTCGATTTGCACGAGCTATCTTCTTACCCTTTCCTCGTGGGCTGATTGTTACAAAGTCAGTACTTCAGTCCCTGTACAGCACCTATAGAGGGTCGGCAACGATTCTGACGAAATCCTCCAAAATGTGCCTTAACCTATTGTATTTAAATTATTTTGGCGTTGTAGCTCATGGGTGAAACCTGCCGATCAAAATCAAGCGTATAATCGCCAAATCGGTTGATATGGTCCGTGCGGTATGGGGCCAGCCCTTTGAGAATATCGTGATCAATATGATGACCGCGCTCTTTGAGATCTTTAAGGGTTAACGTCATCGACTCCACATTGTGAAGAATGACCAGGTTGGCCACCAAGTGGTTATATTTGATCACCTTCCGTTGCTCGTGACGGATATTCTCGGCGATCACCCCCTCGCCGCCGAAGAACAGCCATTTCACGAACTGGTTGAACTCTTCCGTTTTGTTCGTCTCCGCATGAATGGTTCGCCGCAACTCCACGCTGCCAATGTAGTCCAGAAGAAAGGTTGTCCGAACGACCCTCCCCAGTTCCCGGAAAGCAAAGTAGAGTTTGTTCTTGAGGCTTGCGGTACCTAAACGTCGCAGTACCGTGGACGGTGCGATTTTTCCAGCCTTAATCGATAGCGCCACCCGGAGCATGTCCGGCACATGGGTTTCAATCAGTTTCCAGTTGATAGTCTCGCTGAACAAAGCATTGATGTGCTCATACCGTTGGCGTTTGTCAGACTTGTAGAACACCAGCTGCTTCAGATTCCGGATGCGGGGCATCAGGTTGATACCCAGCAGGTAAGCCAACCCGAAGACGGGCGCACTTTGCGCCTGAGTATCGCCATGCAAGGTGTCAGGCTGGATATCGGAATCGTTTTTGATTAGCCCGTCAAGGATGTAAATGGCCTCATAAACGCCGCAAGGGATGAAGTGGCTGAACAGGCGGATGTATTTGTCGGAGACGTGGTAGTAGCCCACCCCGCCGTAGCCACCGTACCGTATGTGGTATTCCGATAGCAGATTCTGTTCGTACAGGTTCCATTTTGTGCCATCGGCGGCAGCCCGCTGGCCAGTTCCCCAGTGTCGCGGCAGCCGGTAGCGGTTGTAGGCATTGATAACCTGCACAATGGCCTGCTCCAAGCGCTCTTCGGTGACATGCCGCAGGTTGAGCCAGGACACCTGCCGGCGATTAAGTGTCGTGATGGATCGGGCGGTCTGAGTTGGCCCGAGATTGCAGCCATAGCAAAACAAGGTCGAAACAAAGCGGGTACGGGGGTCTTCCAGCTTGCTCTCAAACCCGGAAAGTGGTCCAAAGCGTTTGTGGAGGCCCAGCCATTTTTCGGCTTCCACCAGGATGTCGAGGATATTCTTTTCGGGCAAATTCTGGGATAACTGCTTGTCGATCTCAGCTAACCCATCCGGAGGCGCCGTACGACGGTGCTTCCGGATCACCAGCTCTTCACCATGGAAGACGGCGTATTCATTCTCCGGGAAGCCACGGTCAATGCGGTCGGCCGTTTCGCTCAACCGAGAGTGGGCTTGTGCCACAAAAGCGGCTGGATCGGATTCGATATCAATCATCGCACTGTAGTCCGCTATCTGGGCATCATAGACTTTCCAATCCACCAGCTGATCGCGGTAGTCACTATACTGGTCGCTGTTCGCGACCGCGAGATCGCCGGAAATCAGTTCACGCTTCACCTGTGTCAGTACGCCCAGCTCGAAATACTTCCGGTAGACCATGCCGGGCGGTAGCTGGCTTGGCCCCGACCCCAATACCAAACGGCGCCAACGCTCCGGTAGCCAAGACACGTCGACGGGTTGAGTACTGAGCACAAGGCATTCCTTACGGCTGTGCCGGTGCTTTTTCAGAGTCGCAATCGCCTCAATCAAAGATTGATCGTGGCTGGTTGCCGCCAGATCCAGTAGTTCAAGGCAATTGAATAACAGGGGGCGTAACGGGCGGTAGGGTTGCAGCATGAACGGGATGAAGTTATTGCCAGCATAGGCCATGTGTTCCTCACACTCTGCCAGTAATTCATCAGGATCGCTCTGGATGGCAGCCGCCACTCGGGCACCTCGCTCGGAGTCCGTTGGCGCTTCCTGGACGGCGGTCAGTACGTCACGCAGTTGAGCCACCAGCCTGTCCATGCGTTTCATGTGATCCAGGTGATACTGGTTCAGGTTGGCTTCTGCCTTGGTCTTGATGTTGCGCATCTTGCGAACAAAGATGTCGACCGCATCGTCCATCGCGCGACGCAATTGGGCATGGACCAGCAGAACCATCAAAGCGTAGCGTTTGGTGCTTTGCATGGCCTTGATGTTGGCCGCGCCCAGCGCTCGTGCTTCCAGTATGAAGTGGTGATATTTGGCGGCGGGAATGTGATCAACAGCGGGCAATTGTTGACACCAACCCTGAAGCCATTCCAGGTGCTGAAGATACTTCTTCACTTCCGTATTGGTCGGCTTTTTGGGTTCCTGTTTCAACTTATGCCAACTGGTATGAGGGGAATCATCCGGCACTTGCAGCAACTGGTCAAATTCGTTTTTTTGATGCGCTGTCAAACCCACATTGAGCGTCCGAAAGTAACCGGTATTGACCGTGCTGCGAGCCTGACGCGCGGTCCGTTGCAACGTTGAAAAACCCGGTAACTCAAAACGCTGGCGCACCAGCTCTTCAATCACCACATTGATGATGTCCGCCAGGTCCTGCTTGGTGGTGGCCGCTTCACGCGCTAGTTCCCGTACAATTGCCTTGCCTTCAACGGTGAACGCCTTGATGCCCACCTGTTGACGAACCGTCTCCAGCATCCGCTGACGGGCGCCGCCATTGCGGTCGTAGACCCTGAGCTGGCTCAATGCGAGATGTGAAAGGTCGTCGCACGCCAGAATGTGCGTTGTAATGGATTGGGGAACGGCTTTGAGATGGACAAAGTAGCCCAGACGCTGCACTGTTTTCAGGAGAATGAGTAGGGCGCCACGAGCAGCCGGAGTTCGACCGTGCTTTCGGGCAAAGGATCGTTCCTGGGTAGAGGGTGTATAAATTTCTGCCAGTTCTTGATCCGAGACCACCGCCTTCAATCGCGGATAGGCGGTTTCATGGAGGCTACTCATACGCAGTCCTTCGCTATGGGGTTCCAGTGAAAGGCATTAGCCCACAGTACTTTCGCTCTTGAGGGGGGCATTGCTTATAGTAGGCAGCAATTCGTCAAGACCAAAGGAACCGCCCGTTATTTTGTGAACGCCACGCTCGCTTTACGTTACGGGATTATTCGGTCATCGATCGCCGGTTCCCCGATTTATTGAATCGTTACACCACACCGCAGACTGATTCGAGCTATGGCCATTGAGCATCTTTCCCCCCCCACTGATCATTCACACCTACCAACGCCTTTCTAGTGCCCAGCTAATCGCTCTGGCAGGGACCGGGCTAACGACGGTGGCGCTGGCGCCGCTGGCCCATGACTGACGGGCGGCAGTGCGGGCCAGGTGCTCGGCATTGCGCTGGCCCTGAAGATGATTGCCTACGCCCTAATAGCACCTCTGTTTGGGGCTGTTGCCCAAAAACTTCCCCGCCGTACTCTGCTGGTCACACTGGACATTCTGAGGGCCTGCGGGGTTGCCCTTTGTCACTGAGGTTTGGCAGGGGGCCCACTCTGGCTAGGGTAGGTACAAAATTTTCGCCCAACCCCTTCATGTAATGACGCAATTAAGGGGCACGAGATATTGCCCTCTTGGGCGCAGCACCGATCAACCATGGCGCTCAGTAAAACCTCAATTTGCTGTAGCTTTTCGATCTTCCCACGTACGTCGTGCAACTTTGCGCTCCGCGAGAGTGCTGGCTTCCTGGCAGTGGGTGCCGTCTTCGAGTCGGAGCAGGTCGCTAACCTCATCGAGACTGAAGCCTAACTGCTGCGATGTTTTCACAAAGCTCAACCTGCCGATATCGCTGGGACCGTAGCGTCGAATACCCCCGAGAGGACGCTGGGGCTCAGGTATTAACCCACGTCGCTGGTAGTAGCGGATGGTCTCAACTGAGACGTTCGCCGCCTTAGCCAGCCCCCCGATGGTCAATGAGTTCATTTCATCCGGCATTTGCCTTGACTCCGTAGTTGACTACGGCCTCAAGCTTAACCTATCGAACAAGGCCGTAGAAGGTGTAATTGCAATATCAGAGTTGAATTCCGAGTCACAATCCGGTCGCGAGTCGTTAATCGCAGGCGGGGTTGCAGCCTGCTCGCGTCGGCCTGCTGTCTGGGCACCTTGGCCCTGATCGCCCTGGGGGGTTCCGGTGCCTGGATCGGCAACCTGGCGAAGTCTGCGAGGTACCGCAAGTGCGCACCGCTTCGAGACACCCCGCTACCTAGGTATCGACGAGCTGTACCTGAACCGCCGCTACCTCTGCATCCTGACCAACCTGGAGGAGCGTACCTTGTTAGACCTGCTGCCCGGTCGTCAGCAGGAGGCAGTGACGAAGCGGCTCATGAGCATGACCGAGCGCGACAAGATCGAGATCGTCAGCATGGACATGTGGAAGCCATATCGCCGTGCCGTCCAGGCGGCGCTGCCACAGGCCCGCATCGTGGTCGATAAGTTCCATGTTGTGCGTATGGCCAACGAAGCCCTGGAGAAGGTCCGCAAGGGGCTCAGGAAGGAGCTGAAGGCCAACCAACGCCGAACCCTCAAGGGTGACCGGAAGACCTTGCTGAAGCGGGCTCACGACGTCTCCGACCGCGAACGTCTCATCATGGAAACCTGAATGGGGGCCTTCCCCCAGCTCCTGGCAGCCTACGAGCACAAGGAGCGGTTCTACCACATCTGGGACTGTGCCAGCCGGCGAGATGCTGAGCAGGCGCTGGCTGCCTGGATTGACGACATCCCAGTCACCAATGCCTTCACGGAGTCGATCAACCGGCTGGCCAAGGACAAGAACCGCGATGGCCGGGGCTACTCATTCGAGGTGATGCGGGCCCGGATGCTCTACCAAGCACAAGAAGAAGGTGCCGCAGACCAAGGAATCCCCCTTCCTGGGCAAGGCCACCATGACCTACGGCATGGGTCTACCCGAGCCCGAGAAGAACTTCGGTGTCGATCTATCAACCTTCTGGGAAAATTAAGATATCGGTGGGCCTACAGGGATCGTCAACCAATTAATCCGGATACCCATTTTCTAATGGCGACAGCTTGACCGTATCTCAAATGAGATGCGCAATAGCGTCATGTATGACACTCGGATAATTTATCATGGCTCACACTTCAATGCTGGGTAACGGAGGACGAAGGTGAGCAACAATTATGCGGTCACCATTGTATGTGCTGGCCTGGATGATGTTCTCCGGGGTAAATTCTTGGAGAGCGTGCGCGGCCCCCAGAATTGGGCAGTGGCCAGCGTCATCCGCCAAGTACAACTCGCCCTACGGTGTTTATAATTAATCACAAGTAGATGGCGCTTAGAAGGGCTGCACAGACGATCCATAGGGTGATAAATACCCCCGCTGCCATGCGGCTTACCGGACGCTCGGTGGCTTTGGCGGCGGTTTCTCGGTGCTCGCTTATTACCTCTGGCGGGATAAGCCTCACGACCAGCATGATTCCGAGCGGCGCGATGATGATGTCATCCACGTAGCCGAGCACGGGAATGAAGTCGGGGATCAAGTCGATGGGCGAGACAGCATAGGCCGCGACAACCACCGCAAGCGCCTTTGCGAACCACGGGGTGCAGGGATCACGAGCGGAAAGCCAGACCGCGTGTACGTCACGCTTGATGGTTCGTGCCCATTGCTTGGCGTTCGAAACCAGCTTTATTGTCATAGTAAGTGTCTCTGTACGCTACGCATTACGGACGCGGAGCATAGCCAATGTCCCGGCCGCCATCAGCAGGGCCGCCAAGCCAAAGCCGAGAGTCGGCGAGACTGCGGTCCACACCAAACCGACCGTGGCGCTGGAGACGAACTTGGCCGTCCCGTTGACCGTCCCCAGCGCACCATAGCTGATCATCAGGGTGTCGGCCTGCACCATTTCGGCTGTCACCGTGGACTCCAACGCTTCCTCGACAGTGACGTACAAGCCAGCGACGAAGAAGATGACGGCGAGCAGCGGCACGCTGTCTACCGAAAGCCAGAAGGCCAGTGCTGTCAAAACGGCCGTGAGCGTTCCCAGAACATACCCGCCGACCAGCATGGGGAGATGGCCGACGGCGATCCGCCATAGCGCCGACCGGGTAGGACATCTCGACCTGCACTTGCCGACGGTGGTCATCGGTGCCATGAATTCGTGACAAACCTGATTTTGATTCAGTGTAGTAGGTCATGGTCAAATAATCACCGTTGACAGCGTGTCAGGAGGCCCCGTCGTGGCTTCGCTTACCGCCGGCATATTCCCGGCTGGCGCAACCACCAGCAATCCCGAGTCCTCCATGGGTAGCCCGAGCACCTCCAACTGATCGGCACCGGGTACGAAAGTCGCCGGCTCGGGCCACCGCCTGTCGCACATCCGGATCCCGGAAGAATACGCGCTCCGAGATACGATACTGGATGACTAGGCTGTTACCCTGGCGCATGGCGTACGCCTGGGCAGGCTCGCCCCCCACTCGGGTCATCCAGGTTGCCAGCACCCGGCTGTTTGCCCACGGCGATGGCGGAGACACTTCCGAGCCGCCGGCCTGGCGAGGCAGTTCCTCAAGGGCGACACGCTGATAATCGCTCAGCACGTCACTGACCATGGGAATCCTGTTGATATTATCCGGCGTCAGGCTGGGCATCAGCAGTACCGCTGCCAGTACCAGGGAAACGGCCCAACCGCCGCTGCCAATCACAACCGACGGGCGAAGGCTGCTCAGCCAGCGTTTCAGATTCGTCATGCGGCGACGACCGGATGGGCGCTTGCCACCGGCGGGGGCGGTCGCAAGGGCGATATCGAGCCGCCCGTCAAAATCGGCGGACAGTCCCGGGGGGGGTATCATCTGCAGTCGTTCGGAAAGAATTCGCTGACGTTCAACATCTGTTGGCAGGTCTCGCATCCAGCAAGATGGGCCTCGACCAGGGCGGTGTGATGCTCATCCAACTCACCATCGGCATAGCCCGCCAGCCAATCCTGGATTTCGGCGTGCAGGTCGGACCATTCGTGGGCGTCTGTGTTTTTGAGATCACTCATGGGAATTCACCGATGTGTATTTTGTGTGGCTGGCAGCCAGGGACCTCGGGCTTGCCTTGATCAGTCGCTTAGCGAGCAGGCGCCGCGCGCGTGACAGGCGACTCATGACCGTCCCCGGTGCCAGGTCCAGAATTTGTGCGATATCCTGATAGCTCAGCTCCTCAAAGTCCCGCAACAGAATGACCTGCTGAAAGCTGTCCGGCAGGGCGTGAACCGCAGCCATGACCTGCGCATCGCTCTGGTTTTTCAGGAGCTGATCGAAGGGGCCCGGGGCACTGCAGGGATACTCATTCAACACCGCGTCACCGGTGGTCAGCACCGGAGCCAGTTGCTGCCGGCGCCCATCCCGCCGATAGTCATCGGCAACCACCCGGTTGAGAATCCTTAGCAGCCAGGCGTAGGCCGCCACGTGATCGTCCAGTTGGTCAAAGTCCCGCCAGGCCCGGAGCAAGGTCTCCTGGGTCCAGTCCTCCGCCATTTCCTGTGAGGGGGCCTGGCGTTGCGCAACACCGTACAGGCGGTAGCGCCAGGGCCGTACCAGTGTGTCGAATTGCTGCCTGCTTCCGGTGCTGCGCATGGGGCTGCCCGCTACCTATTTATGGTCACTTCACTGGAGGACGTCACCGGGTCGCCTTTTATTCCCGACTTTTTTATGGATTGCCCGGTACCGCGAGCCAAGAAGGGGAACTGGCCTCCAACCGGCTCCCGGCGGACCACCTCGAGGGACTGGGTATCAATAACGGCAATGTGGTTATCCGCCGTGACCGACGCGTAAATGAACTGGCCATCGCGGCTTGCCCGAACGCCGTGGGGGCCAACGCCCACGTCGACATTTTTGACAATTTTAAGGCTCTCGGAGTCGATTATAGTGACCACGGACGCAGAAATCGCACCGGTTGCGACGTATTGCTCGCCGGGCACCACGTCGATGCCGCCATGGCCACTACCCACTTTAAAAGTTTTCAGCATGGTTTCGCTAGCCAGGTCCAGTACCCCCACGTTGCCGGTAAAGTCGCGCAGCCATAGCCGTTGACCGTTGGCGCTGATGTCAATGTTGTGAGGCGTCTTGAGACCCGGAGTGGGGATCTGACGCTGTTTTCCCAGGGCCCGCATATCCACTACCGCCAGCGCGCCTTCGCCCTGCAGCGTGACGTAGGCGAGTGTGCCGTCGGCGCTGTAAACGAGGATGTGGGGTACCTTGCCCACTGGAATTTTCCTGACCAGTTCAAGGGTATTCATATCGATCACCGCAACGTCGCCTTGGGTCGGCGCCACGGCGAGGCCGTAACGGCCATCCGGTGAGATTTTTACGCCCTGGGCCACCTCACCGATCGGTACGCTGGCCATCACCTCACCGCTGGCGGTATTCAAAACGTAGACATTGCCGGTTTTGAAGCCGGACACCATCAGCCGGGAACCATCAGGACTCAGGGCATTGTAGTGAGCGCCCGCGACGCCGGGCCAGGCCTGCTTTGAGGGTAGGACTTTCACGATGCCGCTGTTCTGGACCGCCACATACAGAGGGTCGCGAATGGACTTTTCCAGGCTTAGTTCGGGCGCCGACCGCACGGGAGTGGCTTTGGTCCGCGACTGCTCAGGCGATTGGCCCAGCAGGGTCTGCCGCAGCTGGTAAACATCCTTGCCGGACAGGTCCTTACCCGCAATCGCTTCGATTTCTTCAGGGGTGTAGGGCTGAAACTCACCAGCAACCCGCTTTTCATTGCCGAACGCCGTCAGCACGTAATTCAGCACATCCGCCATTTGCTGGTTAGTGAGCGCACCGCCCCAGGCCGGCATGTTGCCGTTGTAGCTTGTGCCGTCGACTTTGATGGGGCCGGTCAGGCCGTACTGCAGCACATGCCCCAGATAGCGGCGGCCACCGATACCGTCAGTGGCATTGTACATTTGAGCGGTGTGGTTTTTTTGCGGGGGAAACGACCCCGGTATGCCTTGACCCTGAGCCTGATGGCAGGCAGCGCACTGCTGGTTGTACACCTCGCTGCCGCGCTCAAAGCGGGTGTTTTCCGCCGCGCTCACGGGCACACTGACACTGAGCAGGGTTGCGGCGACGAATGATGTGATGGCATGGGGGATCGGTGGACGCATATTACAAACTCCAAAGGCTAAAAGAA
Source organism: Vreelandella lionensis (assembly GCF_002087295.1). Classification (GTDB taxonomy): domain Bacteria; phylum Pseudomonadota; class Gammaproteobacteria; order Pseudomonadales; family Halomonadaceae; genus Vreelandella; species Vreelandella lionensis. The sequence goes on from NZ_MWVI01000064.1 coordinate 17,365, forward strand.
GTTCGGCCGGACTCATGTGCTGGCAAGACCTCTTGCCAGCAAAGCACCGGTCGAAAACGATCTGTGAAGCCAAAGGCGTCACCGGGCCGGGATTTATTCCCGAAACTTTCGGCCCGGCCCCCTACCCGCGGACCAAGGCTCAACGAAGGCCAGTAACCCGAGGCTCGCGGCCAAGGGCAAGGCCGCCGAGAATTCCAAGGGGTTATTCTGTCGTGTTCATGATGTTTGCGGAGTACCCCGCACCACGCACAGCCTCCGCAAGTTGTTCGTCCGAAATCCTTGATTCGTCAACTGCCACCCGGGCTTCACCGCTTTCATGGGAGACGGAACACCCCTTGACGCCGGTTTGCTGTTCGAGAACATGACGAACAATTTCCTCGCACCCACCGCAGTGCATGCCGCCGATTGAAAGCCTGATTGTCTGCATGTCTGTCTCCTCACTTATGATCGGCTCGCCTGTAGGCCCCGCATTCTGCTCCAGGGCGTCAAATATGGAACAACACTGCAACGGCCCCTGTCCGGGACAACAGTCCACAAGTGCCGCCAGCCCCTGGCGGATTCGCCGTAACTGTTCAATTTTCTGGTCTACGTCGTGCAGCTTTGCCATCGCCCGCTGGCGTACATCACTTGCGTCTGCCTGGTTGCTTTCGGCATCACGCAACGCGAGCAGCTCAGCGATCTCACGCAGTGAGAAGCCCAGCTCTTGCGCTCGACGAATAAAATGCAGTCGCCTTACCGTGGCGTCCGAGTAAATCCGATAGCCACCTTCCCTGGGACGTGGCGGCTGTTCAATGAGCTTGCGGCGTTCGTAAAAACGAATCGTCTCGACACCAACACCCACCACGTCAGCCACTTTGCCAATGGTCATGTCTGTCATGGCAGAACTCCCACCCAGTAGATCCGAATAATAAGATTAGTGCCCGTACCACGGTACGGGGTCAAGAGTGCTGAACATTTTATAGGAGTGTGGGGCTTGACTCCGTAGCCGACTACGGAAGTATTTTGAAGATAGCCAGCAAAGTCATGAAAGGAACCGTCGCAATGTCAGAGTTGAAATCAGAGTCCAAATCCGGTCGCGGGTCATTAATTGCAGGCGGGGTCGCAGCATTGCTCGCATCGGCCTTCTGTCTTGGCCCCCTGGTCCTGATCGCCCTTGGTGTTTCCGGTGCCTGGATCGGCAATCTTGCCGCTCTGGAGCCTTACCGGCCGTGGTTTATTGGTGCTGCTCTGGTGGCGATGGTCTTTGCCTGGCGTCGGATATACCGGCCTGCACAGGATTGCGAGCCGGGCGAGGTCTGCGCAGTACCGCAAGTGCGCACCGCTTACAAGATCACTTTCTGGATCGTCGCGTTGCTCGTACTGATCGCGTTGTCATTGCCTTTCGTCTTACCGTTATTTTACTGAGAGTCCATACACCATGAGAAAGTCCCTGATCACTGCCGTACTGTTTACGCTGTTCAGCATGCCTGCCTTGGCGGAGCAAAAGACGGTGACCCTGTCTGTTCCCGGAATGACCTGTTCGGCTTGCCCGATTACCGTCAAAGCCGCTCTCAAGAGAGTTGATGGGGTGAGTTCTGTCCAGGTCCGCTATGAGGAACGTGATGCGACGGTTACTTCCTACGATGACAAAACCTCTGTCGACGCAAATAACTCAAGCCACGACCAACGCGGGCTACCCGTCCACACTGATACAGTCCGGGGCGAAACAGGAGTAGTGTTTATGAGTGATAACGATCTGCACATTGCCGTGATTGGCAGTGGTGGCAGTGCCATGGCCGCCGCTTTGAAGTCGGCGGAACGCGGAGCCCGAGTGACGCTGATCGAGCGTGGTACCATCGGTGGCACTTGCGTCAATGTCGGCTGCGTGCCCTCGAAGATCATGATCCGCGCCGCTCACGTGGCCCATCTGCGCCGCCGCAGTCCGTTCGACGAGGGCATGGCGGAAGTCGAGCCGGCCATTGACCGGCCCCGGTTGCTGGCCCAGCAACAGGCCCGGGTCGATGAGCTTCGTCGCGACAAGTATGAGGGCATTCTCGACGACAATTCGGCGATTACTGTCCTGCGGGGTGAGGCCCGTTTTATCGATGCCAATACAGTGCAGGTTACTACACCTGATGGTACGGAACGCGAGGTACGCTTTGACAGAGCGTTCCTTGGTACCGGTGCGCGGCCTACCATCCCCCCGGTTCCGGGCCTGTCCGATACGCCGTACTGGACGTCCGCCACGGCACTGGCCAGTGACACCATTCCGGATCGACTAATTGTCATTGGGGCATCCGTCGTGGCAGTGGAGCTGGCACAGGCGTTTGCCCGACTGGGCAGCGAGGTGACCATCCTGGCGCGCAGTCGACTGTTATCCCGGCAGGACCCGGCTGTTGACGAGGCCATTCAAACCGCGTTCAAAGCCGAGGGGTCAAGGTTCTGAATGACACCCAGGCGAGCCAGATCAGTTATACCAACGAGGAATTCGTGCTCGACACGAACGCCGGGGAACTGCGGGCCGATCAGCTGCTGGTGGCCGTGGGACGCACACCGAACACAGACAGGCTGAACCTGGAGTCTATCGGCGTCGAGACTGATCGCGGGTCCGTTATCGTCAATGAGCAACGCGAGACCCGGGTGCCGGGCATTTACGCTTCCGGCGACTGTACCAATCAGCCCCAGTTTGTTTATGTGGCGGCAGCGGGTGGTAGCCGGGCCGCGATCAATATGACCGGCGGCGATGCCCGCCTGGATCTCAGCGCCATGCCGGAGGTGGTCTTTACCGAGCCACAGATTGCAACCGTCGGTTTATCCGAGGCCGACGCCGAGGCAAGTGGCTACGTCACCGACAGCCGTACCCTGACCCTCGACAATGTGCCACGGGCCCTGGTCAACTTTGATACCGGAGGCTTCATTAAAATGGTCGCGGAACGTGAAAGCGGGCGGTTACTGGGTGTGCAATCCGTGGCGGGTGAGGCCGGGCGACCGATCCAGACCGCGGTGATGGCGCTCCGCGCCCGCATGACCGTCAACGAGATTGCCGATGAGCTGTTCCCGTACCTGACGATGGTAGAAGGGTTGAAGCTGTGCGCTCAAACGTTTACCAAGGATGTCAAACAACTATCCTGCTGCGCGGGATAAGGCAAGGCCCCGTGAATGATATGCGAGAAATCGTGAATCGGCTGGGCCTGACCGGAGAAGCGGAGGCCACGCTTCATGTGGCGCTATTGCGTGAGCTGGTCCAGGGTCGTCCTGTCACTCTTAAGCGGCTTGCAGCGTCGCTCAACTGGACGACGGACCAGGTGGTGCAGGTGCGGGAACAGCTGCCTTGCGGAACCGTCGAGTATGACGGTCAGGGGTTGGTCGGTTCGTAGCTAATCTGGGCCCAACCGGGCGCCCTTTCTCACCCAATGTGGTCCCACTGCTCAGGATAATTGCGGGCCCAACAGATTAGCTTTGTGAGCCACTACAGATACCTGTTCATCGTATTCTGAGTGCTTCCGGGCAGCGTAGCCAGCCGCGACCACACTCACCATTAGTCGGTTTCCCGGATCAACCTGGCGACTTTGGTCAGTAAGGTGTTTGCGGCGTTGTCCGTAAATTGCTGTCCTTCCTCGATGTAGCCCCGCACCGTCCCGTCATGCTTCCAGCCACCCTGGCGCTTGATCTGCGCAAAGTCGACCTTTTCCCGCGCGGCGGCGGTGGATAGACCGCGCCGGAAGCTGTGACTGCTCAGGGTCGGCACGAAGTCCAGGCCGCAGGTTTCCCCAAGCGCTTTCAGGATTCGGTTCGCCGACCCGCCTGAAAGGGCCTGGGATTGCAACCGATCCCAGCGGTTGACGGCGCGGAAGACGGGGCCTTCGTGAATGCCGGCATGCTCTAGCCAGGTTTCGAGGGCGCTGACCGGGCAGACCAGCTCGTTGCCCCGAGGCAGGGCCCGCTTCAGGCCTTCACCGTGAGGGTCTGTTTTAGAGCGCGGCAGGGTCACCACCAGCCCTTCCGGCTCCCACGACAAGTGCTTCACCTCAATCGCTACCAATTCACTGCGGCGAAACGCCCCAAAAAAACCGACCTGCAGCAGGGCCCAGTCACGATGCTTCTTGAGCGAGTCAGGCTGTTGCTGGAGTGTTTCCAGGAAGGCCGCAATGTGTTCGAGGCGCAGCGCCCGGGCTTGCCGTTTCGGCCGACCATGGGCGCGCCGAAGCCCTTCCAACGTTTTGCGCACGCCGGGGTCTCGAGCGGGATCACGCAATCCCTGAGTCTGGTGCCAGCGCCCCAGGGCCGTCAGGTAAACATCCAGCGTGCGAGGATTAAGCGCGTCTGCCTGATCGGACAGATAGGCCGCAAGGGTCGCCGGCTGTGTCGGGAGACGTCCACCCCAGCGCTCAAAGCTGCGAATGGCCGCACGGTAGGTCCGCCGCGTGTTGTCGGTGGTGGCCATGTGGATGTACCGATTAGCCGTATCGGCTAATACGGTCTTTTCCGCGTTACGTAATGTGGACTTGACGGTGGGTTTTGGATCCATGACCGCTCCAATTCGAGGCGTGCTTTCAAGAGCCGCTGATGTACCGGCGTTACAGGAGCAGGATAGAACAGACCACACACTAACGCACGTTAACGCGCTTTAACGTGCGTTAGGCATCTTAAATAAATTTTGTTAATTATCGAATAAATAATGTAATATTACATATCACGTTATATGATAAAATGAGGCATGTCATGGCCCGCGCCGGAATTACTTACCAGGATGTCGCCAACGCTGCGCAACGCGTCCGCCAACGCGGTGACGAGCCCACTGTCGACCGGGTGCGATCGGAACTCGGTACCGGCAGTCGCAGCACTCTCGGGCCAATGCTGAAACGTTGGAAATCAGGCAGCGAAGCCGCAGCGGATCTGAACGGACTCCCGGCTGACTTGGTGGCCGCCGTGAAAGCCCTGCATGAGCGAGCTCAATACGCGGCCGATGAACGTATTACGCAGGAGCGCGAAGCGCACCAGACGCTGGAACAGCAATGGCGCAGCGAGCTGGAAGAGGTGCGGCAGCGGTGCGAGTCACTGGAAGAGCAACGCTGCGGGCTGGAGAAGGCCAATGAAGCGCTTCGCAACGAAAGCGATGCCCAGGCCCACGCTCTTCAACAGGAACAGCTCCGGGCGGCCTCACTCACGTCCAAACTGGAGGCAAGTCAGGAGAAACTCAGTGAGACCACTGCAACCGTCCAAGAGATGAAGCAGGAAAACCGCGATATCCGCAGCCATTTCGAGCACTACCAGCAGGAGATTGCCGAGGATCGCCGTCATGAACGGGACCAGTTCCACAGGACCCAGTCAGGGCTGGAGGGTCAGGTGGATCAGCTGACGCAGCAGCTCCGTTCCAGCGAACAGGACCGCGACACGCTGAGACAACATCGCGACCAAATAAACCAGCGCTATGAGGCCAGTCAGGATCACGCTGAAAACTTGAAAGAAAAATTGCACGCGAGCCAGGCCGTCATAACACAATGGGCAACGCGAACAGAAACGCTGGAAGCGACAGTCGACCGCCTCCAGCTGGAGCGAGATAGCGACGCCGAACACAGGGAGAAACTTGGTGCGGCCCTAACGGATTCTGAAAAACATCTCGCGGCCTGCCAGCAGCGGATCTCCGACCTCAGAGAGCGCGTGGCAGCGGCTGACGACCGAAACCAGTTCCTCAACGATCAGAATCGCGAATTACTGCAGGAAAAAGCTGTCCTCCAGGGTCAGTTGCAACAACTACAAACAAGCCTGGCTAAATAGCCCGCTATTGTCTCGGCCTGATCATCCCTGAGAGTTGCGAGTGATGCCAATCGCGCAAGGAGTAGTTAGATGTCTACAGTGATCTTTGGCAGGCTGCGAGCTGCGGCAAAACGCATTCAGCATGATGCGCTGACGGTTATTTTGTGGCGCGAGACCCGAATACCCCCCATAGTCGTTCGGCTGCTCGCAATCGCAGCGTACGCCATGAGTCCAATTGATCTCATTCCGGACTTCATGCCGATCCTGGGCTATCTTGACGACATTATCTTGGTCCCGCGGGGCATCGTCCTTGTCATCAAGCTGACGCCATCGAATGTGATAGAAGCAAGTCGCTCGAAAGCAGCTAAAGTGGCAATCAAGCCGATCAGCCACGTTGCGGCCGCAGTCGTTATTGGCACATGGCTTTTATGTGCCACGGCTTTTGGCTACTGGGTGTGGGAATACAGCAGGTAACGCATCGTCTGCACGTGATGAAATAGTTAATTTAAGGCTTGTAAAACAGATGGTTAATGCGCTTTTTGGAGGATTTCGTCAGAATCGTTGCCGACCCTCCTATAGCGCATACTCCTCGAGCTCGTTGAGCCCGAATTCCACGCTGCAGAAGGGTAAATGGACAAAAATCACGCTAGATATCTAATGGTCACAGGTGGCAGAAGTCAGCACTGTTTCTCCTAGGAAGACCCCAGCCAATCTAAGCTTTGCGACGTTTGCTTCAGTGCATGCTCGATATCTCCTCCCGGTCCAGTTCGTTGGGCCGACGGAAACCTGCGTAGGAATGCTTAGGAAATCAGTCATGTTTAGTCGAGCCGCATACCCAGACTGGCGGTTGATTGTGTCAGCCGTGTTGGCTGCGAACCGTGAAGCCATGGATGGCAAAGTATTTGTCGAGCATGCCCTTGTAGCTACGCACGCACCCAAAGCCCGCCGTACACGGCCATGATCAGCTATAACAAGCCTCCCTACCAATGGGGATTTTTGCCATTGCAAGTATCGTCAACTTGGCCCTGCATGATCTAGCACAGGTCGGCAAACTTCATCCTCATCAGGATTTCTATCGCATCATTATAGTCCACGAAGCCCTGAAATGGGTCAATCCAGCGAAACAGAGTAGGTGTTTCTCCTTGAAGGCTGCCGCGATAAATGATTTGTGCGGTTTGGTTGCTGATGCTAGACAATATGTTTTTTTGTTCTAACCTAGTAACGTTTTTACCAACAACCGAGGATGCCATGCAAACGTTTCGACACTCGCCAGGCAAGCCAGATGTTGTCGGCTTCTACGACATGCGGACCTCTAGCGTGCAGTACGTTGTTAGCGATCCTGTGACTCGGCGCTGCGCAATCATCGACCCAGTCCTAGATTTCGATGAAAAGTCCGGCGCTATCGCAACGCACCATGCGAATGAATTGCTGGGCTACGTTGCCAGCCAAGGGCTGAAGGTCGAATGGATTCTGGATACCCATCCGCACGCGGACCATTTTTCGGCAGCACAGTATCTAAAGGAAAAGACAGGAGCACCAACGGCTATAGGAGCTTACGTTACACAAGTGCAAGCGATATGGAAGGATATATACAACTGGCCCGACTTTCCGGATGACGGCCGCCAGTGGGATCACCTTTTTGTAGAGGGCGATACTTTCCACGTGGGCGAGATAGAAGGCCGGATTATGTTCTCGCCCGGCCATACCAAGGCGTCGATCACCTACGTCATCGGCGATGCGGCGTGCGTGCACGACACACTGTTTCAGCCGGTTGGTGGTACGGCCCGTGCCGATTTCCCCGGGGGCAATGCTCACAAACTGTGGGATTCCATTCAGGCCATCCTGGCACTGCCGGACGACACTCGGCTCTTTACTGGTCACGACTACATGCCCGGCGATCGCGAGCCAGAGTGGGAAAGCACGGTGAGAGTCCAGCGCGAAACCAATATTCATCTCCGAGACAGCCCGACAGCGGACAGCTTCATCGCCTTGCGTAACGAGCGTGACGCCAAGCTGCCCATGCCTAAACTGATCCTGCACGCCTTGCAAGTCAATATCCGGGGCGGCGACCTGCCAGAGCCAGAGGATAATGGTCGTCGTTACCTAAAGATTCCCCTCGATGCTCTACCGGGGGCCGCCTGGGATGAGGCGCGCTCCTAAAGCGACCAAGGAGGTAACCTATGGATATCAAACCGCTCGATGATCGTCTTTATGTGACAGCACAACCTCGCCTCGACGAACTTGAACAGCTCGCCGAGCAAGGGTTCCGCACCATTATCTCCAATCGCCCGCGTGGGGAAAGTGATGACCAGCCGGATCCCGATGCTCTCAAGGCTAAGGCAGAATCACTGGGTATGGTCTGGCATGAAGTTCCCGTCAAGCCCGGCAAGTATTCCCAGCAGGACATTGCCGCCTTTGCCGATGCCCTGGAGTTATCGCCGACTCCCGTGATCGGTTTCTGCCGGACCGGCACACGGGTCGCTCATCTCTGGGCCTATTCACAGGTCTCGCATCGTCCGATTTCGGAACTCGTCGGTGCTGCCAAGTCGGCCGGCTATGACCTAGAGCCGCTTCGCGAGAGCCTCGAAAACCAGGCCAATGACAACTAATACCGCTGACCGGCATGGCCAGTTTGCGCCGCTATTTCCCCATCGCTCAGTGGCTGCCAGGCCGTCAACTTGATCGATGCCTCGGCACTGGATAGTTTGCAGTCGATCAACCCGCGTTTGAGTGATGCGGGGTTACAACTGCACCTTTGCGAGGTCAAGGGGCCAGAGATGAACCGCCTGCTGAAGACAGCATTCCTACGCAATTTCAGCGGTAATGTCTTCCTGAACACGTTCGATGCTTGACATGCCTTGCACGCTCATTCTTTTGCAGAGCTGAGCGATCCCGACAATGACGATGCTTCGACACGGCTTGTCCGGCCTATTTCAAATACCTGACATAGAGGAGACACAACGTGGCCATAGCGGCAAGTCTTTCCGGTTTGATCGGCGGTGTGCTGATCGGCCTGGCAGCTGTATGGCTGATGGCAACGCTGGGTCGTATTTCCGGCGTCAGCGGAATCCTCTCCGGACTATTGCTGGAGCAACCCGCAGGAGATTCGGCTTGGCGCCTGGCCTTCCTACTGGGTCTGTTCAGCGGCCCACTCATCCTTATTTTACTGGGAGATGGGCTAGGTAATGTCTCCGGCGCACCGGATGAGGTCATCGGTCAGCCGGCGGGAGATATCGGGCTGATGCTGCTGGCAGGTCTATTGGTCGGCGTCGGGACAAAAGTCGGCAGCGGCTGTACTAGTGGTCACGGCGTCAGCGGTCTGGCCCAGGTCATGGACCTGTCCGCCAGCTTCGCGCCCCTTCTCCTGCGCGGCGTGCCCCTGGCGGGGATCGACAGCGTGATGCGCGCCTACGCGGATCGCGTCGAGTCCTGGCGGCGTCTGGGGCAGCTGCTGGTTCCCGAGCAGCTGGATGCTATCACCAGCTCCATCGCCCTCGACGACGCCATCGAGGCGGTCGATGATCTGCTCGCCGGCCGCATTCGCGGACGCGTAGTAGTGACCATGGCTCTATAAATCCGAATAATAGGTACGTTTTCTTTACGTAGAAAATTTAACGTAATTTATTTACGCAAAATTGCCCCTCCAGGAAGTCCTGGTGTCATTTTCAGAAGACGGCTGCACCAGCGCATCGAGCGGACCGCCCGGTGTGCAGTGGTCTTCTGAAAGAATTGTTTCAGCAATCGCCTTCACCAACCTCGACTATGCTCAGTCCTCCTAAGCACCATGGGCGGGTCGAGGCATGGCATCAGATACATCACCAATTGCAGAGCAAGGCGTGACCATCCTGTCCGACCTGAGCACAGGCCCAGTTCCGAACGTCCATCATCGGAGCCTTGGTGACACTTGAATTGGGGCATGAGGCCGCCGCACGCATCAAGGTCAGCAAGACGGCCGTCTCCGCCGTTTTGAAGGCCAGCCAGCCCGACACGCCAGTGGGCCTTGGGCGGGGCAACGGGCAACGGGCAACTACAATGCTCGACCATGCACCACGATAGTGCATGGCCGGACACAGGGATGACTCCCTGGCGCCTGATGGGGCATGCCCCGAGACCGAGACGCTCTCGTTCCAGGACGCCGTTGGGGAAGGCGAGGGCGGGGCCATCAGGGCAATGATGTCGGCCACCGAGGTCGGACGGCTGAAGAGGAAGCCCTGGCCGTGGGTGCAGCCGGTATCGCGCACGAACGCTTCCTGCTCGGGGGTGTCGATCCCCTCGGCGATGGTCTTCATGCCACAGTGGTTGGCCATGAAGACGATGGTCTTGACCAGCGAGGCGTTCAGCGAGGAGGCTTTCGGGCCGGACACGAACGACTTGTCGATCTTGACCGTTTCCAGGGGATAGCGGCCCAGGTCGCCAAGGCCGTAATACCCCGTGCCGAAGTCATCCAGCACCAGGCGGTATCCTCGCTTCGCCAGGTCGAGCAGTACACGGTGCTAGTTGTCACTTTCCAAGATCAACAGGCTCTCGGTGATCTCGAGCTTGATGCTGGAAGACTCCACGCCGTGTTTTTCCAGCAGCTGTTTCAGTTTGAACGGAAACGTCAGGTCGCGCAGCTGCTTGGCCGAGATATTGATCGAGACCGTGATATTCCGGCCCGTTTCTTCCGCCACGGGAGTGAATTCGGCCGGCAACACCTCCCCCAGTTCCTTGTGGCGCCACCGGAGCAGTGCTTCCATGCCGGTGTCTCACGGCTCACCAGAGAATAGATAGGCTGATAGCGCAGGTACAGCTCTTCATGGGTCAGGCAATGAGCCAACAGACCCTTCAGCCTTGCATGTTACTGCGAGCGCTACTCCATCGTTGCATCATAGAAGCAGAACAGGTTTGTGCCCCTCGACTTGGCTTGGTACATGGCGATATCGGCATAGCGGAACACATCGGAGAGATCCTGAGTGTCGTCGGGAATCATCGCGATCCCGATACTCGCCCCGACCAGCATGTGCTTGCCGCCCACCTCAACGGGGCCCGCCAGCAGGGCATGAATCTTGTCGACGACCCGTGACACATCTTCCTCAGAGGCGACGTCGGTCAGCAACAGACAGAATTCATCACCACCGAAGCGTGCCACATCGTCCTCGGTGCGCACGAGCTTCGCCATGGATTTGGCCACCCAGCACAGCAGCTCATCGCCGGCGGTATGGCCCAGGGTGTCGTTGACGGCCTTGAAACCGTCCAGGTCAACGTAGAGGACTCCGGCCTTCAGCTTATGGCGGATGCAGCGCGCCAACTCGTGGTGCCGGTGCTCTATAAACAGCGACCGGTTCGCCAATCCGGTGAGAAAATCGTAGTTCGCCTGACGAAAAAGCAGTTCCCGACTGGTGCTCAATTCCATGAGGTGACCATGGGCCAGCCTGACATAGGCTCCCAGCCGTCGATAGAAGAAGAGGCTGCCCGCGAGGATCAGTAGCACGCCTCCAATCACCCAGGGTAGGAGCTGTGTGAGGAGGCTCTGGCCAGGATGCTCCGGACGCCATTGAAGGGTGCCCAGCGGCTCGCCCCTCGGTGTTGCCAGGGGGAGGGACGCCAGTTGGCCTGTCTCCCGAGGGGGAGCTGCCGCTGCAGGCAGCAGACGCAGGGCCTCGATCTGAAAATCACGACGCCAAGCGCCCAGAATGGCCTCGTCGATGTAGTTGACCAGGATCAGATAGCCATGCGCCTGATCGGTGGCATACGGGGTCGGGTCGTAGGCCACATACGGCGACACGGCGACCAGGGCAGGCGCTCCCTGGATATCCAGGATGTCAGATGCGGGCTCGGGGTCGGCGAAATCGGTGTCGATGGCATCGGCCATGAGCTGCTTGAACTCGGCGGTCAGCAGGCCCTCGGGCAGCGCCTCCAGTTCCGTACCCTTGTGTACGCCGTGGATCAGTGTCGCCTCGCGATCCAGACTCACTACCCAGTCGGTACCGTACTGGTTCTGCAGATAACCGCTGACGTTTTCCATGGCCCAGTCGGTGTCTCGCTGGTAGATTACCAGCTCGACGGCCTCGTTCCACCAGCTATAATCTCGGCTGCGGTTGGCCAGTTCCTCGAGCTCGAGATCGAGCAGTCGCTGCACCTGCTCCCGCGACTTCGCTTCGGCATAGCGATCGAGCGACTGCGACGACAGGATCACCACCCCGAAGACCCCGGCCACGGCGATCAAGATCGTGACCAGGCTGATTAAGAGACCGCGCCCCGGGGCTCTCATAAGCCGTTCACTGGACTCGATGGAGGCCAATTCGTCCTGAGGGGCGCTATCCCCGCGTTCTTGTCCGGCGTGCACTTACACGTTGTCCATGTCGAAGCCTTAAGAAGAGTATCCGCGTGCTCTTTCGCCAAAGAGCCTTCGTCGCCCGTCGCTTGTCGCGCTTGTGCGAACAGACTGTGATATAGCTCATAACTTATCTGTAAGGAAGTTACACTGAAAGCGTATTTTATTCACCCGTAATCGGCCACCACTCCCTTTAACGCTGGATAGAGAAGCACTGCTGGAGGCACCGCGGCTGCCGGCAGTCAGGGCAGCGAGCGATGGTGACGGAACGATGAACCCGCCATATTCATCAGCGCGTCGAACGCGTGTGTTGAGCCCATTGATTGCCTGTCGTTGTCAGAAGGTGGTTGTACCCATACATTGGGCGGTTCGCCCGGTGTGCAGCGGACTTGTGAACGAGCCGTGTCAAACGATCCTCGAATTGGTTCAGCATGGCGGCGCACAATGCAGCCTGTCCGAGAAACGATCATTAGGCGGCCAATCCGGACATTGTCCGACAACAGCTTGTTTGATGTATTTTGGGACAATAAGATCAACGGACGGATTAGCGGACAAAAGGGGCAGTCAATGGCGCTGATTGGCTATGCGCGGGTCCCGACGGCAGAGCAGAACACCGCCTTGTAGACCGATGCGCTTCGCAAGGCGGAGTGCGAGCGAAGCTTTGATGACACCGTCTCCGGGGCCAAGGAAGAACGACCCGGCCTAACAGCCGCGCTGGGGTTCCTGCGCGACGGGGATGTGCTGGTTGTGTGGCGACTGGATCGACTGGGACGCTCACTGCCGCATCTGATCGAAGTGGTCAGCACTCTGGACGCGCGTGGCGTCGGATTCCGGTCGCTGACCGAAAGCATCGATACCACCACGCCGGGTGGGCGGCTGATCTTCCACGTGTTCGGCGCCTTGGGGCAGTTCGAGCGTGATCTGATCCGTGATCGCACCAAGGCGGGGCTGGCCGCTGCCGCCGCCCGTGGGCGCAAAGGAGAATGCAAGCCCGTTGTCACCGACGACAAGCTGAAGCGGGCAAGGGAGCACCTCGCCAATGGGCTGAGCATCCGCGAGGCCGCCGCACGCATCAAGGTCAGCAAGACGGCCGTCTCCGCCGCTTTGGAGGCCAGCCAGTCCGAAGCCCCAGACCACAGTGCAACCGACTTCAGACACGCAGTGCGATCGTCTTCTGAAAATAACACCTGGAGGGGCAAGCTTCATGTGTAAAGAAAACTGGACTGCTCTGTGTTCTCCGGACACTTCTAGCCTAATAGTGATGCTTTATATCGACTTTATGATCAAAGATGGCAGAAAATCAGCCGATATGTTTAAGCATAATAGTATTAAACTTGGAGCATTTAAGGATAGGCCAGTAAGAACTTGGACTGGCTGCAGTCCCCTGAACCCAATTGATACTGATTTTTAAGAAGGCACCACCGAGCTAGCAACTTATTCCACTTAGCGCTGTTCATAGCTTTTCTCATTATTCGAGCTTTCAAAAAGCATGACTGACCGGATGGATCAAGCGGTTTTGAAAATGCCTCCCTCAGCAGACAGCCTGGGGAAGCGTGAAATCAACAGTCTGGGCGAACTACAAGCCCGTATAACCCATGCTTAACGGGCAGGTTGTTTGCCATCAATTGATAGCCTTACTGTGGCAGAGTAGGATCAGTCCCAAGTAAGGAACCTTACCTGCGCTTTCTGCCGCTCGATCCCGAACTCCGCTGGCTCGACATCTGCAAAGGGCTGCCCCTCCATCGCTAGCCAGTAGCAACGTAGATCAGCATCGCCTCGGACAATCAGCACATCATCATGATTTTGCATCCTTCTCTTCTCATTCCCGTATGACAGGTCTCGAAGAGAGGTAGGGGCGGTGTGACGTGAAATGAAGGCGTCGGTGTAGACTACGAGGTTTACACCCCGTGGATTGGCCAACGACGGGAACAGTATGCCGCTAGCACCAGCCTCCAAGGCTAGGTCAGCGAGCAACCAGCTGGGCGGTTCAACGCGATCATTAAACAAAATTCTACGCCAGTCACAACCCAGTTCCTGCCAGAGTGAGTCCCAGTCAGCCGTGTACCCATGGCTGAAGTCCACTACTGTGGCCAACGCTACCGCGTAGCTCACAATAAGACCGGGTGGCATCAGGGTCGAGAGCTGCCGGCACTCCCCAAGCGCGGTCAGCTCTTCCAGAGCAAGGTAGAGTGCGGGAACCCCGATACGATTGAGGCGACCGCCATGCTGGGCGGCGCCTGCGCCACTTGTGGGGGGCGATGGCCCAGCGGGGGACATGGACACGATAGGCTGGTTGATCTGCCAGGCTGGTAAGGATCATCCAGCCGCGCCTGCGTGAAGTGATTGAACATAGTTCAATAGATCCTCAGCTCGTCCCTCGCTGACCAACTGCTCTGGTGTCCTGAAATTGAATGCGCTGATCGGTTCATTACGAAACCAGAACGCGGCATCCTGAAAATTACCATTTATGTCAGCCGCTGCTCCCATGACTCGCACCGCATCCCGTAAGTAAGTCTGCAGCTTCTCAGCCCCCTGGGCGCGGTTTACAGTAACGCGGTGGACATGCGCCCGCGAGGCCAGCGTCTGTACATCCATGCCCAGGGCAAGGCAGAACATCCTCGGGCTGATGATTGGGCTCTTGGTTTGCCGTGCCCGAGCTTTCAAGTCAGCGAGGAATTGATTGAAAGTGTCGGGAGCAACGTAATCGGACGGCTCGATGATTGCTTCAACGCTCATAGCCTATTTTCCCTGCAAAAATGCAGCGATGTTGCTACATAAATGCATCATATAACTTCAGCGCTTCGAAGTCCATCTCCGCAAGGTGATGTTTGGTCAACTGAACAGCTTAGGCACTCCTTTTACGTCCGCCTTGGCACCGGCAGGCTTGGATGACCCTCTGCTCGCTTTCACTTGGCCTGTCTGTTCGCTTTTATCCGCTGGCGCTTCGTTGTTTAAAGCCTTTTGGCGACCAGCCGAGGTCCCACCTCGCTTCTTCAGGCGTCGCTGGATAGGTGAGGATGTCCGTACATCTTTCTGCCCAGACACAGCCGATTTCTGCTGTTCTGTAGCACCTTGCGTCGTTTTATCAACCATGACAGTAGGGACTGGCTGATGGCTCGGCTGTGTCACTGGGGACTCATGCTCAGCTGTGGCCAGCATTGCCTCCCCCAGGCCAAGTTGAATATGGGTATCATTCGGTGCGTTATCGGCCTCTGGGCTCCAGTCACCCAGCTCAGCCGAAACATCACTATGGTTATCTGCGTCAGCCCCTAGCGTCAGCTGACTAATCTCTGAAAAGTCATTCGTGGGTTCGGCTTGCTCAGCGATCAGTTCAACATCCCCCCCGCTTGTTGTGGGCGAAATTTGGTCATTGGTCGCTATCTGTGCAACGTTCCCACCGGCCGCCTCAACAATCTCATTTAGTAACCAAGCTCCCTCTGATTTTCTTTTAAATCCTGCTGGAGTCTTAGTATGAATGGAATTACTCATCCCATCCTGCTCATAATGTGCAATATCCCCACCGACACCGGGGACATCCTCTAGCAGCCAAGCGCCAACTATAGCCTTTTCGTCGCCTGTTTCAGCTTTGGCTGAGGCCTGCTGATTCTGGGCATCATTGCCTTTCTGTCCAGCATTCCCACCGCAAGGGGTGGGCTGTCGCGTCTCTTCCTGTGCAGGTATTCCCACCTGCCGCATGGAGATCATCCATCGGCTTGGCACCGGCTATATCCTTTTTCTTCGCCTGTTTCAACCATTGCGGAGGCCTGCTGATTCTGGGCATCATTGCCTTTCTGTCCAGCATTCCCACCGCAAGGTATTGGCTGGCCCGTGCCTTCCTGTGTAGTGTTCTCACCTGCCGTATGAGAATCGTCCAGCCTGGGAATCATCTAGCAGCCAGGCGGAAGCCACGTCGGTATTCGTGAGTGATTCATGGCTGAATGTAGAGGTTTTGCTCGCTGCCCCTAAACTCTTCTGTGCAGCATTCCCACTGGTTTTCGTTGCATCACCCGTACCCGTAGGCACTGAAGCAAACAGGCTGACATCACATACGTCTGACGCTGGAATACCTTTAGGCTTAGTCATGCGCTCTTCCCGCTTACCACTGTCTTTTGTTGGCGCAACGCAGCGTTGCTACTGTGCTTGCCCTGGGGGCCGAGGACGGTTACCTCATAAGCGGTTTCTCGCGGGTATAGGCCTTGGTGTTCTACTGGCAGCTCCACCGCGATCATTCCCCTGAACTCGATTATGCCGGAACGTACCCGCCACAACGCTTGGTCAGATGGCAACGTCCAGGTCTTCGCCGCTTCGCTCCCCTCTGGCACTCCCTCGATTTCAGTGATGAGCCAGCCGCGATCGGCAAATGCTGCCAAAAGCACCTGTGTAAACTCCCCTGATTTACCTCGGGCTGGAAAGTCACCGCCAAAGGCCGCGGCAACGTCATCATCCAGCTTGGAAAGGGCTGTCTCCCGAACATGATGTTCGGAGAGGTAAAGCCGCTCACCAACGCGGAAGCCTGCCGCTTTGACACGCTTCGCTAAACCTTTCACCTGATAGGGTACTTGGGGAACCACTCGCAAGAACGTTTCGATCGCCAGCTCCTGGACATTCAGATTCTCAAGCACCTTGCGTTTCTCGCCTCGTGTAGCGAGGCCGTCTATCTCTCGCAGCTGCTGGAGGAGAGTGACTGCGCGGCGCACCCCCTTGCTACTGAGGCCAGGGAAAGCCACTAGCATGAGGTTGGGAGAATGCTCGTATTTTACTGCCAGCAACAGTATGGCTCGCTCATCCTCAGGCAGCTCCCGCCACGCGGGGAACTTTGCCAACAGACGCCCGCTCTGTTTATCGTGGTAGGACAGGCGGACCCACTGCCCGTCCCGTTTCGCATGCGAAACAGTCTTGCCAATATCATGTGCTGCCGCGGCAAGAGGGAGGAGGGGATCGGCACCTTCGTACTCGAAGGCCTCATCGATCACGCCTAGATGGTGCTCAAGCAGTGTCGTACTGTGGCCGTCACCGCAAAAAGCATCAGGGTGAGCCTGGAGGTAGCCGAGCAACTGGTTAATTAGCGGCATGTGATGTGCCGGAACGTTACCCGACAGCTGCGCTTTCACTGGCTTGAAGTTAATCGGATCAGGATAAGGCATGTACGTAATTGAGAGATCCATGCCCAGGAACTCACCGCGAGATTTAGCGCGCTGTCGACGTGTTATTAATCCCATTCCCACTATGAGCAGAACGATCACAGAGCCTGCAGCCATTCCCCCGGCTAACCATGGCCAGACAACACGCAACCTTGCTAGGACGACCTCAGTGGCCGCTGATGCCGCGTTCGCGGGGTTTATCTCTTCGTCACCCTCTAACCAAAAGCCAGCGCCAGCTAGCCACTCCTGCAGCGTTTCCGGCCCCATGAAGTAAAAAGCAGTAGCCGCGGCGAGACTGTAGAAGATAGTTAGAGCAATAACGGAACTTAGCAGGGTCGAGCGATACCCCATCAAACTCATGTCATACGCTCCAGGCGCTTGATACGCCGATATGTCGGCGGGAGTGTCGAGAAAAGCCCCAGTTCGACTCAAGACCCGAGGAGAGCTTACTGAGAAATCGGCAGCCTGCTATTGGTGAGGTCACACTGGCTGCATCACGGTCGGCACGATATTCCATGAGGCGTCCCAGGTGGCGATCCATGACTTTTAAAACCCCTAATGCAAAGGGAATCCCCAAGCTCGCCACAAAAAAGTAACAAGCCGCTCAACAGGCCAATCAGGGGAATGGGACGAAAAATTGTATAGATCAACCGCGCCAGCCAAAGCGCCACCCGCAAAATGCTGTGCTGCGCCCACCAGTATAGGCTCGCAGACGCATCGCCGCGGCGAAGGTGTGACCTCTCGTGCGCCAGCAGCCACTCCAGCTCATCAGGAGGCAGATTGAGGGCGCCCCGGGAAACGATTACAACGCCACCCGTAAGGCTCGGTATTGCATAGGCCTGAAGGGCAGGGGTCTCGTAAACCCAGACATGATCTGCAATCTCACGAGCCCCTGGGAATAGTCGGCCGATCCGGTAACTGGCTGGCGCCAGCCTAAGCCCTAGCCAGGCGAGGGCAGTCAGGCCCCCACCTGCGCGGAAGGTGGCCTTGGCCAGCCAAGTGACAGTCATCAGCTCGCCAGGGGGGCGCATCAACTCCAGGGGCAAGCCAATGAAGACCACGACCGGCAATACCACCATCACAGTAAAACCAAGCGCCCCAGCGAAACAGGCCGAAAAGGCAGACAGAAGCGCTAGCATAGGCCAAGCCTACCCTTTCCCCTCGGCCAGCATGCGGATGGCCTCCTGGGTGCTGTGGCCCTCCTCGGTGAGCTTCATCAGACGCGCCTGGTCCTTGGGATTGGTCGAATATAGGAAGTAGGAGTAAGGATCGACCACAAAGCGGAAAAGGCCACCCCCGCTCTCGTGCTTGACGAAGACCTCCGAATAGCCGGCACCGGGCTTCACACCGCGCAGCATATCGAACAGGATTCATCCTCACCGCCCAATTTACCGTTCTTTTGGGCGTAGTCCAGCGAGGGACCAGACTGCTTGAGTACGAATGTCCATGGCGCGTTGTCGAAGGCAGCCTGAGCGGCCGGCGACAGGTCGGTATCCTTAAAGCCCTGAGTAATGAAGCCGGCACTGCCGTAATACTTACGGATGCGCCGGAAGGCGGTTTCGATAAACTTCCCGCTTTTCGGGTCCGCGAGTAGATCCCATGCCTCATCGATCAGCATCATTTTCGGGATGTTGAGTGGGCGCAGATACATGTCCCGCGTCGTCCGAGCCATCAGGAGTGTCATGACCACATTCCGAAGCTCACGATCGACGTTTAGCTCTTCCAGCTCGAGTATGGTGAACTCATTGGAAAGATCCAGCTGGGGCTCACCGTTGAACCATGCGGCATGCCGACCTACGGCATACGGCTCCAACTGCAACGCAATACTCTTGGCCACCGGATCACTGTCTGCCCGGGACTCAAGCCACTGATAGACATGCTTGGTTTCCATGACCTCGCCATGTTTATCGCGCCTCAAGGATGCCTTTTTCGATCAACTGGTATTCGTAGTTGTCGGGCTCAGCTAGGGGGAACGCCATCTGAGATATGGCATCCTTCAGCACCGGGATCATTTCTGCGATCTCGCTGCCGCCTTCATCATCGTCGTAACGCTGCTTGCCTTTGATACCCCAGAATGGGTTAAGTGAGACCGGATGGTTAGGATCAAACCTCAGTTCCTGACCGCCCAGCAGTTCACACAGCTCCTTATAAGAGCCGCCCACGTCAATGATACGGACCACGCCATCACGACAGCGCATGTCGGTAACGAATTCGTTGGCAAGGAATGACTTACCCGCACCCGAGGTCGCGATCACCGAAAAATTGTATGAGGTGGCCGAATCAAAAATGTCGATACACGACATTTGACCGCGGCGAGAAACCAGCAACAGTCGGTTTGCGTAGAGGTAAGGGTTCCCCTGTGGGTCTTTGCGTACTACTGGCCCGTTACCGCCCCAATCGCCCTGGCAGATTGAGGCGCAAGCGCCGTTTAGGCTGGACACCATCTGTGCCCGCTGAAGGCCTGATGTAGGCTTGTCCATGCGTGGGTTGTAGCCCCATGGCAAAGACGACAACCAGATAGGCAGCGAGATATAGCGTTCACGCGAGGCTCTGAAGCCTGCTTTCCGCCACAACGAGGAAACATAGTCCGCGTCCGAAGCTGCTCGCTCAGGCTCGGTGATGATGTTGATCCCCGACCACATACGTACCGGGCAGTAGTTCGAGCGAGTATCGTTGAGCAGCTGCTGGGTATCTCTACGCCGCGTGAAGAGATGCGGCATCATCCCCTTATACCACTCGGAATCACTCATGCACTGCTTTGAGATCATGCCCATTCGCATGGTGATGTCATCACGAGCCTTTTCGGTGTTCGGCTTGTAGATGGTGGTATACATCCAGTAGGCCGGCGCGATCCGATCGGTCGCCGACTTCAACTCCCCAAGCATGTCACCGGTCATGTAGAGACGCAGGTAGTCCGGGTAGGTGTCGATGGTCAAAGGGACAACATCCACCTCCCTTTCATTGTCGCTAAACTGGACTGCACCCGAGGACTTCACTCGAATGCGTGTGCGCTTATCGAAAATGGAATCAATGAAGTGACCACTTTCCTCCTCCAGGCGTTGAAGCTCCCCTGGCACCATTTGTGGGTTGGCTATGCGGCGCAGCACACGTCGCGTACCCAATTCGTTCATCAGGGCAGGGGACAGGCCCATAGAGCTGAATGTCCCCATCACCGACTGCCGGAATTCGTCGCACATGTGCCGCCATGAACGAATCTCTTCAGCATGCTCTGGGTCACCGCCAAAGGTCATGGTGAAAAAGGCGAAGTAATGCACCTCCCGGGGATATAGACGCTCATTCGGTAGGAGGCTTTTGTTCCCGGCCGCGGCGTCAAGCATGTGCTTGCTACGGCGCTCTACCAGCTCTTGGAGCATAGGGTCTTTGCAGTAACGTAACCGCCGTGCCTGCCAGGTATTTATCCGGTCCTCAATGGCCGGCGAACTATGGGCGACGAACTGGATAACCGTGTCCGCTGGCGCTCGCGTAATCAGCGACTCGATTTGCTCCTCGATGTCCTTGCCAGCCACCATCAATGGCGCAAACTGGACGCCGAAGCCAAGCTGAGGATGTTTACCATCATCCCGGACACAGTAGTTATCTTCATAGTCGATGTAGGGGAGCAGGCTCGCGGGATCATCCCGCTCAGTCAGCGCCTCGGCTGCCTGGAGGGGGAGGGCGCGATCGCCATAATCGGGAGCGCCCTGCTGGATCATGCGGCGCACTTGGTGCCGCATACGAGTCATCGCGGTTATCTTCATATCAATTCTCCGGGACGATCTGCATTTGCGGCTGAATGCGATAAGGATTCACGCTGGCGTCTTGCCCTCTCGGCGCGATGTGTTGAACACCCGGAGAAGGTCCGATCATGCCTGCCCCAATGCCATCGTCACGCAGCTGGCCATAACTCCAGTCATCGGGCAGAGTCACATACAGGTACTCGCCCGATCGTAGAATGCCGTCATCACCGCGCCATGGCGCCACCCAGATACGCACCGGTTTACCTGGCTGGTAGACAGGCATATCGGTTAGGCCTCCCCCGCTATAGGGTCGCCATTGCTCGATCTTTTCTTCTTCAGCTTCTGAGCCATCCTTACGGCCCTCCATCACTGTTTCAGAGGAACCACTATTTGCCACCGCAGCTTCATAAACATCGCCGGTACCGACACACTCGCTTCCCAGCTCACAATCATGCTGGACAGTGGCACACCCACCGAGGAACAGCAGGGCGGTCAAGGGGATCATCAACTTTAAGCTCATCGTATTAGCCCTCGCTCGGCATCTTGTCGGCCAGCTCGTAGGCTTCCCACTCGAGCTTCTGGCCTTCCTGGATTACAACAGTGCCACGGCGCCCTGATGGAACCTCGATCACCGGGAACATGGATTCAGCCTCTTCGATGTAACGCCCTGCCAGTATCTCCATCGCGCGGCCTGCACCGCCGTACATGCCAACCTCGGCGACACTGTTCGGGCCGATGGTGTTGACACCGCCGCTGCCTGTGACAGCCGATTCAGCACCTTGAGCTGCTGTTGCAGCAATGCTGCTGGCGCCTTCTCCGAAGCCAGCAAGCATGGCCTTACCCAGCAGGGCGCCAGCACGTCGCTCAACTTTGCCGCGAAGCCCCAGACGGCCATCCGAGTCCACGATGTAGCCATTGATTGGAGACTCAAGCATCATTCCAGTCCGTGTATCGACACAGGAAATACGAGAGACGTTGATATGCGCTCGCTCGCTCGACAAATCACCGTAGCCACCGCCCATACCAAAGCAGTCAGCGAGGCGATACCGCGCACTGCCAGGTAGGAATGCATCGTTTTGAATGCGGAATAGCACCGGCTGAGGGTTGTTGCGGGTACGCTCGGCAGCGCCAAAGTCAGCGCCAGTCAACATTGCCACATCAGAGAACGACCCCATAGGGAGGAACCCAGCTTTAGGTGGCCCCAGATCCTCTTCTTCGTCATCCTGCTGAGCCGCTTCATTACGTAAGATGCGAGCGCTGGACTCACCACTTGAGCCATTGAGTACGATCGGGTCAGCCGGTCCTTCTTCCTTCTGGAGCTGTGGAAACTGTGAAGGAATGACGCCGCCCTGTGTCGACGATTGTTGCCTCGGGGGTAAACCGGCACGGCCAGAGTCACCATCTCGACGCGCTACCGGGGGCGGAGGTACCGCGCTAGCGTCGTCGCCTCGGGGGGGGCGAAGATAGTCAGACGGGGCACGGTTGGCGTCGGTGCTTCTGTTTGAAGATGTGCCAATGCGAACCTCACTGCTGCCATCATCTCCGCTAGAAATATCGGCTAGTCGTGTGCGCAGCGACTCCATGGTTTCCCGCGTTTGCTCGCGTTCGGATTCCATGCCAGCCTGCATTTCTTCGAGCTGCGCCTGAAGTCGTGCATCCCTCTGCTCTTGACTCTCGCGCTGGTCTGCCAATTCTTCATGAGCCTCCCTTAACTGTTGTTGAAGTCGGGAAATAGTGACTTCCTCCCCATGCCGTGTATCCGGCGTGGTGTCCATAAATTCCGGGGGAGGGGGCGCTTTATTGCTACTGTTGTCTCGTGCGCTAATAGCGTTACTTGCCACAAGCCAGATGACTAGGCAGGCGCCACCACCATATAGAAGCCACTTTCTTCCCTGCGCTCGCTCCAACAGGCTCTGAGAGACTACCTTGGACTTAGCTCGGGCCTTGGCCACCCTAGAAGGCTTGTCCTGGCCCGATTCATTCGGCTGCTGGTTGTTCTGATCTTCAGCCACGGTCAACCTCCACGACGATCATTCGGGGCTGATCGCGCTCACTTACCGTGTCCCCTTCCAAGGAAACAGCAACGACGCCATCGCGGTAGAAGTCACGAGGCTCGACTTCAAGGGAGGTATCAGAAGACAGCCGGTAAATATTCACGACATGGCCGGAACCACGGTACTGGGTTTCCGCTGTGAGCTTGAGCGTGCCGCCATTAGGCATTTCAAGTCGGGCACTAGGCGGGGCGCCAGCCGGCTCAAACCCGCTAGGGCGAGCCCCCTGGAAAGCGGACAGGATAGTGTCAGCAATCCAACGATCCTTGGGCCGGCTTTCCCTTGCGGGTCTGCGGATAGGTCCGGGGCGTTTCGATACCGGAACACCTGGGCATCGATGCCGCTTTCCGGCGCTAGCTTCACCGTGAAGGCCTCGCCGCTTCGCAGCTGGATGAAGATAGAGAACGGGTCGGCTTCGTCTGCAGGACGGATGAGGAGACCACGTTTGCCATCAGTCGGCACAGGGTTGTCACGCAACTCGGCCTCGGGGGGGATAACAATCGTAGAGTACGGCTCTGGGAATACCAGCCGGTTATAAGCATCGGTGGATACAACCACCTTCTGGACATCATCGCTGGCGCTGACAAAGGTGGCGACGGCAAGCGCCGCCACCATGACCAGCCCCTGCATCTTAGGCTTTTTCATTCGTCCTCCAAAGAGAAACCAGCGACATACGGAACGCCACCGCTGAAGGAATAGCGGACACGGTAAGCAATCGGTTCGTCTTCGATCTGTTCGGTGCCATGCCAAGCCCGCAAGCGCCCATAAACTCGCACTGTGCCGTCTAGGACTTGGGTCCCTTCAATGAACAAGGCCTGGGTACGCTCAGATTTCTCCAGGTCTGGAATCCGTGCTTGTAGATCATTGCCGACCTTGGCATAGAGGGCCGGCGTCATCCGGTTCTGGAACCGAGCGTATTGGCTTCTCACGTTCCTTGGGGTCCAAGAGCTGTGCAGCTGGGCATCCGCCATGGCTATCTCAGTGAGGTAGCTCGCATCGGTATAACCAGCGCTGGCGCCCACCTCGACCGGCCCATCCACGACGTGCAGGTTGTAGGGAACCAGCCGGGTTGGCATATTGGCGCTGAGCTGGACATAGCTCTGCAAGACATAGATCAGCAACCCAGTCAGGAGCAGGGTGCAGAACATCCAGCCCCTGGCAGCGACCCACTGATTTCGCAATGCATTGAGGTATTTCATCAGCGAATGTACTCCAATCGCATTGGCCTAGGTGCGTATTTGCCAAGCAGCGGGTCTAACTTGAGCCCCATCCGCCACAAGACATGCTGCACTTGTCCCCGCTTCTGGCCGGCACGCATCTTCTTAGCCATCATCATGAGAAAGATCCCCGCAAATAGGCCTGGGATAAAAAACCGCATGATGATGCCCACGCCGATCACCATGATGGCGACAACCACCTCGGTCATCTCCCAGGCGAAGATGGGGATAGGGGCATCAACATCCTGCGGTATCCGATAGGACTCGTTAGACATGACCCGCGACTCCTAACTCAGGTGCCTGAGAACCAGCTGAAGATTTCCTTGATCATGAAGGGGCCGACCGCAAAGGCACCGGCGATCCCTAGACCCAGGAACGCAGGGGCAGCAGATTGACGTCCAAGGCCCACCAGGCAACCGATGATCAGCGCCAGAATGGAAATGCCGATACCGAAGGGCCCATGCGCCAGCTCTTCAACCTTGTCAGCGAAGTCTTCAAAGTCTTCCTGTGCCCATGCTGGCATCGCCAGGAAAGCGGTAGTAGCAACCAACAGTGAGCGCTCTGCTGCTCGCTTCTTGTTCATGCGGAGGCATTCGACTAGATGAGCGAGCTTGCCCTGCTTGGTTGTGGCCTGGGTATCTACGGAAGTAGTCATTGGTACTGTTCTCCTAATGTCGCGAGGACTTCGTTTGCGTATTGCTGGCCTGCCGGACTATTCGGCGACCCAGCGTTGTAAGCGGCCAATGCCGCCTCCCACTCGCCGTAGCGCGTGATGTTGTCGTAGAGAATCCACGTCCCTACAGCGAAATTCGTACACTCATTTTCCAACAACTCACGCTCGGTAATTCCCCATTGCTGGAGGTAATTCCGGTTGGTTTCCTGGTCGAGCCACCATGTATTGACTTGCATAGCGCCTAGGTCGTAAGTGCCATTCTTGTTCGGACCTATGCGACCCACTAATTGCCCTCGGCTGCCGCTCTCTTGAAGACGCACTGCCGCGACAATCTCGATGGGTACTTGGTAGTAATCAGCGATTTCAGGGACACAATCAGGTAGGGCAATCATTGACCACCTCCTAGCGCTGTTCTTCAGCCACTGCCGCGGATTCCCCAGCGCCAGCTTCGTCGTTGGTTTCTTCTGGGGTGTTCTGCGCTTCAGGCTTGGCCACATCAAACGGCGTCATCATCCGCTCAGCGACCATGGCAGTGGGGCTGACACGAT
This sequence comes from Vreelandella lionensis, assembly GCF_002087295.1. Lineage (GTDB taxonomy): Bacteria > Pseudomonadota > Gammaproteobacteria > Pseudomonadales > Halomonadaceae > Vreelandella > Vreelandella lionensis. Next base: position 42,781 of record NZ_MWVI01000064.1, read on the forward strand.
CCATCACCAGCCCGACCTCCAGACTTTCCTCGAAGCCGCCTTCTGCTCCTGGTTTGGGGATCTTTCGCAATAGGCCGGTAACTCGTCCCTCAACATGAAGGGCGGTGCCGGCCTCGTACTCGACAAGTCGATCGACAACGCGCCCAAAAGCAGCCATGGACACCACGCCGGTATGCTGAAAGGAGCGCCCCAGGTCCGGTCGGTCAGGGCCGATCTGCAGGTACGCTGTGGAGGGTGGTCCCTCCTTCTCGGGAGTTTTCACCCCCCTCAGCAAGCCAATCGCAATGAAACGATTGAAAAGATGTTTTTCGATGTTGCCCTCGATCATCGGGGCAGCCGGCTGGATGTTGTTGGCCACCAACTCGGCACTCAGGTGCTGCTCACCCGTGTGGTGTGCACGGCGCACAATGCCGCCAACATGGCCGAAAATTTCAATGTAAGAATCAACATCCAGCTTGGCTGCGCGATCAGATAGATGATTCGGAATTCGGACAATGATCTGATTTACAGATTGGATTAGGGCTTCTGTGCTTCGCTTGTTCTTACCAACCTTGAGCACCATCAGGCCAGAACGACCGCGCTCCTTTGGCGTCTCTTTTCGTAGAATCTGGGCGTGGGCGATAAAGACGTTCATTGGTCTGCCTCCAGGTAAAAAATCTCGGCGCGACGGTTTGCCGCCCGCGCTTCTTCAGTCGTGCCGTCAACCAACTTGGGATAGATGCCATGCCCTTCCGTCAGGAACCGGGCCTTTGGCCAAGCCAAATGGAGCTGTCCCGCGATCGCATCAGCGCGGCGCTGTGAGAGTGAAATGTTGTAGGACTCAGGGCCGATATGGTCGGTGTACCCAACAATGAGCACACGGCCAGCCAGGTCTTCTCCTTCCAGGAAGGAAGCCATTTCACGCTGAGAGGTAGGCGTCAGCGTTGTTGAGTCGAACTCGAAATGGAAGGGCGCCAGAGGCACAGACTCCATGGCGTCCTTGTAGTCATCCGGCATTGAGGCATGGCGCTGCTGCCAATAGGACTCGTCGTAAACGGTGCCGCCGTAAGCGTAGCGATCAAGCCCCTGGCCAGCCCCGTGGTACCAGTTGGTGGTACGGGTCGCGTTGACCCCTTGAAGCGTATAGGCAGGGATCACCACATGCCGACTGGTCATCGTGTTATACGAATCAGGTAGCGTTGACGTGCGTGCGTGCTCCAGAGCCGGAGGATGTGCTGCACAGCCAGCAAGAACAGCTGTCAGCGAGACAGCAAGCACAGGGTTTCGCAGTGTCATCAAAGGTTCTCCAGGTACTTGATTACCGCCTCGGCCCTCTCGGCAACGTCTCCCGACAGGCTCAATAGCTTCACTTCAGAACGAGACACAGCGACAAAGGCAGGGTACTCACGAAGACCTGCCCGACCAGCAAGCCTCGCTGCTCGCTCAATCGCCTCGACAGAGCTGGGATCGCTGATATGGTCGTCCGCAAACTCGTTCCACCGAACTTGGGGAACATGCAATTGGAGGTGCGCCAGCACATCGTCATAGTCCTTGAGGGGAACCCCGGTTTCGCCAGCCGTGAGAAAGGCTTTCCGAACGTCATTGGCAACCCCTGGAATAGAGCGAGATGCGTAAAAGGCGCGTTCACGCCATGCGCGTTCAAGGCCGGTATGGGAAGGCAGGGGGGCGTTGCGGTACTCCAGGCCCGCCGCTTCGACGGCTGCCTGAATAGAAGAGTGGTGTTTGTCCATGGCCTGGCAGTGCGGGCAATCGAAGCTGGCAAACTCAACCAGCGCCAGAGGCTGATCATTGCCGGCATGAGCGCCAGCAGCGAGCCCCAAGGTGGCCACGGTGACACCGAGAATTCTACGGATGGGGTGTAGCAGGCGGGTAGGGGAAATCATTGGTCGCTCTCCCCCGACTGATCACTAGATTCGTTACCTTGGTGGCTTTCTATCCAGGCGTCTTCGTGCAGCAAGCGCCACACGGTAAAGCGACAAGCATAGTCAGCTGATTCAAACGCCTCATGCACCGATTCCTGTTGCTTAGGAAAGGTTAGCTGCGTCAGTGAAGTTGCCACATTGCCAAACCAAAGAACGGGCTGACAGGTTCGCTCAATTCGAGCTTCTGAATCGGTCGCCAGGACAATCCATGCGACCCAAACTAATATGGCCACGCCAATAAGCGTGCTGCCTCGCATCGCCATCATCTCAATTCCGCCTCCCAGCGGTGCTCTCTCATAGGTGCCCTTAATGGGCCTCGCAGGTAGATAGGGCAGCCACTGACACTTAACCGGGGGAAGTAGAGATTTTTTTGCGCGAGTCGCTTTGTAGTGGTTCAATAAAGCCGGACACCAA
>NZ_MWVI01000065.1 GCF_002087295.1 Vreelandella lionensis
CACTGATGGCCGCTTGCGTGCTCTATTTAAGCCTGGGCAGCGTAACGCTTTCTCCCAATGCGGTGGTGGCTTCCTTGCTGGGGCAAGGCGATAGAATGACCGCGTTTATGGTGCAGCAGCTGCGCCTACCTCGCCTGATCGCTGCCTGTTTCACTGGGGCTGCGTTTGCGCTGGCCGGGGTATTAAGGGCAAACCCTGGCCCGTAACCGCTTGCCGACCCCCGGCTTCATCGGTATCGATAACGGTGCCACCGCCTTTGCGGTGGCCTCGATTGTTGGCTTGGGGGTAGGCAGCGCCCCGCCCGCCATGGCGCTGGCGGGGGCGACCACCGCCGCCGTGCTCACTTTTGGCTTGGCCGCAGGCAGCGGCACCCAGGGCTACCGCTTTATCGTGGCGGGCATCGGCGTGGGCGCTGTTTTTGGCGCGGTCACGCAGCTGATGTTGGCGCGGGTAGCGATTGATACCGCCAACGCCGCCTACCCCTGGACCGTCGGCTCCCTCAATGCCCGCCCGGCAAGCGCGGTACAGCTATTGGGTATTGGCTTGGCGCTTGGGCTAGTGGCCGCGCTGGCGCTGGCCCGCTCGCTCAGGCTGCCGCGCTTTAAGGATGCCATCGCCAGTGGCTTGGGCACCGCTGTGAAAGCGCGGCGGCTGCAGGTGCTGTTAGTTTCAGTGGTGCTTACTGCGCTGGCCGTTGCCGTGGCGGGGCCGGTGGGCTTGGTGGCGCTGATTGGCCCTGAATTGCCCGCTCGCTCTCCAGCGCCCGCCATGTTCCCATTCTAGCCGCCACGCTGGCGGGAGCGCTGGTGATGGTGCTAGCCGATTTAGCGGGCCGCACGCTGTTTGCCCCTATCGAGATCCCCGTGGGGATTGTTAACGCCGTGGTGGGTGGCCCCTGGCTACTCTGGATATTAATGCGCCCGCAACGGAGCCGCCCATGACCTCATTACCCACGCTTTCCACCGATGCGCTCAGCATGAGCTACGGCCAGCGCCAAGTGATTCACGAACTCGGCGTTAGCTTGCCCAGCGGGAAAGTAACCGCCATTGTTGGCCCCAACGGCTGTGGTAAATCCCCACTGTTTTCTGGGCTTGCCCGCCTGCACAAACCCGATAGCGGTGCCGTGCTGCTCAACGGCCACGACATCGCCCAGATGCCCGCCCGCCAACTTGCCACCAAGCTAGCGCTACTGCCCCAAGAGGCGGTCGCTCCGGAAGGGCTGACCGTCACCGAACTGATTCGCTTTGGCCGCCAGCCCCACCAAGGCTGGCTGCGCCAGTGGTCGGCGGAAGATCAACAGGTGGTGCACCATGCGCTTGCCGCTGCCGGGTTGGAAGCGCTTGCCGACCGGCCGTTGGAAGCGCTTTCCGGCGGCCAACGCCAACGCGCCTGGACCGCCATGACCATCGCTCAGCAAACGCCGCTTTTACTACTCGACGAGCCCACCTCCGCGTTAGACTTAGGCCACCAAATAGAGGTGTGCGAGCTGGTACGCGACCTGGCCTGCCAGGGCCGCACGGTGGTGATGGTGCTGCCCGACCCGCCAGCGCCTGCCGTTACGCCGACCACCTGATTGCCATGCGCGACGGGCAAATTGTTGCCCAGGGCGCACCCGCTGAGGTGGTAACGCCCGCGCTGGTGCGGGAGCTGTATCAGGTGGAGTGCACGCTGCTGCTTGACCCTGATACCGGCAGCCCCTTGCTTGCCAACGTGCGCCGAGCGACGCAACCCGTTTAAAGGCGATTTACGCAGATAACAACGTAAAAGGAATTGATGTGGCTTCTTCCCCGACCCGCGCTGACAAAGCGTCCGTCAATCAAAGCTTTCACGCCTTAATGCGCCTGTTGCGCTACGCCAAAGGCTATGGGCGGCAGATTATCACCGCCACGATTTGCTCGATTATCAACAAGCTGTTCGATATCGCCCCGGAAATTCTGATTGGCGTGGCGATCGATGTGGTGGTGAACCAGGAAAACAGCTTTGTGGCGCGGCTGGGGTTTGAATCGCCTCAAGAGCAGATCACCATTTTGGCGGTGCTCACCTTCTTTATTTGGGCGGGGGAGTCGCTGTTTGAGTACCTGTTCCAGATTCTCTGGCGCAACCTAGCCCAGCGGCTGCAAGCGGATATGCGCCAAGACACTTACGAGCACGCCCAGCGCCTCGACATGGCGTTTTTTGAATCGAAAAGCTCCGGTCAGCTAGTGGCCACCATGAACGATGACGTCAACCAGCTAGAGCGCTTTCTGGATGGCGGTGCCAACGCGCTGATTCAAGTAGTGGTGACGGTGGTGGCCGTAGGCGCGGGGTTCTTCGTGCTTTCTCCGCTGATCGCGCTGCTAGCGTTTACGCCGATTCCGCTGATCATTTGGGGCGCGTTTTTCTTCCAGCGCAAAGCCGGGCCGCTGTACAGCGACGTGCGCGAAAAAGTAGGCGACCTTGCCAGCCGTCTCTCCAACAATCTCAGCGGTATCGCTACGATTAAAAGCTTCACCAGTGAAGCGCGGGAAGCCGAGCGGCTGCGGGATGCCAGTGAAGCCTATGTGGAAGCCAACCGTCGCGCGATTAAAGTCAGTTCTGCGTTTATTCCGGTTATCCGCATGGCGATTTTGGCGGGCTTTCTCGCCACCTTTACTGTTGGTGGCATGATGGCGCTGAACGGCAGCCTCAACGTGGGCGCTTACGGCGTGCTGGTGTTTCTGACCCAGCGCCTGCTGTGGCCGCTCACCGGCCTTGCCCAGGTGATTGACCTGTTCGAGCGCGCCATGGCCAGCACCAAACGGATTCTGGATTTGCTCGAAGTGCCGATTACCGTAAAGGACGACAGCACCACGCCCTTGGCTGCCCCGGTAAAAGGCGACGTGCGTTTCGAAGCGGTGAGTTTTCAATATGAGACCAGCCAAGTAGGTGTGAACGGCGTGGATCTACACGTGCCCGATGGCAATACGCTGGCGCTGGTGGGGGCCACCGGCTCCGGTAAATCAACGCTGATCAAACTGCTGCTGCGTTTTTACGACCCTGCCAGTGGCCGTGTGTTGGTAGATGGCCAGCCGATCACCGACGTAAGTATGCACTCCCTTCGCCAAGCGATTGGCTTAGTCAGCCAGGATGTGTACCTGTTTGAAGGCAGTATTCGCGACAACATCGCCTACGGCCAGCCGGATGCCGACGATGCCGCGATTATCGACGCCGCCAACACCGCCGAAGCCTGGAGCTTTATCGAAACGCTGCCCCAAGGGCTGGATACGCCAGTGGGCGAGCGGGGCGTGCGACTTTCTGGCGGCCAACGCCAGCGGCTTTCACTGGCGCGGGCGCTGTTAAAAGACCCGCCGATTCTGGTGCTGGATGAAGCCACCAGCGCGGTGGATAACGAAACCGAAGCGGCCATTCAGCGCTCGCTAAAACGCATTGCCCACGGCCGCACGGTGATTATGATTGCCCATCGGCTCTCCACCATCGTGCATGCCGACGAGATCGTGGTGATCGAGAAAGGCCAAGTGGCGGAGCGCGGCACCCACGCCAGCCTGTTAGCGGCGGACGGCCATTATGCCGCCCAGTGGCGGGTACAAACCGGGGCCGCCCAGACAGGCGACGTTGAAGCGCTTAGCCACTAGGCGCTCATCAGTGGCTAAGCCAAGCGTTAGCGGTTCACCAGCAGCGCATTTAGCGTGACGGGCACATGCTCATCGATCTGCTGGTAGCCCAGCATCGACAGCACGGTGCGCACCGTGCTGTTAGCCATCAGCGCGTTGCCATCCAACGCCATGGGTTCGGCGTGAGTCACGCGCACCTCGTTCAACCCCTCGCGGGTAAAGCGCAGCGGCACCGCCTCTTCTTGGTTAATCAGGTCGGTTTGCACCCGAAAGGTGAGGGTTTCCACCATCGACTCGCCAATATCCAAGCCGTCTAACCGCTCCGGCGGCATTTGCGCCACCAGCGTCACCAGCGTGGTGTTCGCCAGCAAGCCCACCCACGGCGGCAGTTCCCCAAAGCGATTGAGCAGATCGGTTTGGCTCAAGCGCAGCGGCAGGCGCAGCGTGCCATCGGCAGCAATATCGCCCTGCAAGTTATTCACCTGATGGTGATGAATTTGCGGGGTCTCGCCATCCAGTTGGGTGATCGACCCCTGCACCTGAGACTGGCCAGGATCAAGCTGCCAATCCGCCTGCACCGGCAGCACCAACAGCAGCGGGAAAAGAGCCATCAAAGCTTTCAAAGCGAATCTCCATAGAAGCATTCACCACCAGACCCCAGCGCCGCCAATTAGTGCCGAAAAAATGCCGACTTCGCCGTAAGATAGCGCACCAAGGGGTAGCCTCGCCCCCCTACATTCGCTATTATATGCACGCTTTTCGGGCCTATAGCTCAGTTGGTTAGAGCAGGGGACTCATAATCCCTTGGTCGTAGGTTCAAGTCCTACTGGGCCCACCAATTAAATCAATTGGTTACAGAGATTAGAGCTTCTTTTTGTCAGTGCTTGGTTGCCATTTGGTTGCCGATGCGCGGCAATCTGGCAATCACACTATCCCATCGTGTCGGGTCAGCGTGGGCATACCGGCTGGTCACGGTCAGCGATGAATGCCCCAGCAAATCCCTGATACTCGTTAGTGACTCCCCCTTGCTGGCGAGCAATGAAGCGTAGCAGTGGCGCATATCGTGAAAACGAATGTCTGGACGCCCAATGGCTTCTCGAGCTCTTTCGAACGCTCCCCTGACTCGATCTCCCGTTGTTGCAAACGGTAAGCTTTCAAGCAGCGGTATTGCTTTTTCAAGAAAGCGGAATGACCCTGGGTTTACCGTTTTTCGTCTGGTGTGGTTTGAGAACGATCCGACCGTTGTAGACATTTCTCGGCTCCAGTGCCATCAGTTCTCCGCGCCTCATCCCTGTCAGCATGGCTAACAAAATCACCTTCCGTTCAACCTGATACCGCTCGGGTACGGCTTCTAGTAACTCAGCAAGCTCCAATTCGGAAAGATAAACATGGCGTTCATTTTTAGGCGAGGGCTTACGAAGCTTTCCGTCGAGCGGTAAGTCGATCCAGTCCCATTCGCGATACGACAGCGAGAGCACTCGCTTGACGACCTGAATGCGGTTATTGATGGTCGACTGTGCCAACCCCTTTTCTTTAAGAGCCTTCTGCATCTTTCTTGTGGCATCCAGTAGTTCCTGGCCAATGATGACGTCTGGGGCATGTTCATCCATCCATCTGGCGACCAGTAGTATGTGTTGCTTCTGGGAGCGAACGTCGTATTCGGTGACCATCCGCTGCACTCCCGCAGAGAAGCTGTATTTAGGCTTACGGCCCATAACACCATTGAACTCATCTTCTTGGCGTTGAGCTTCTGCTTTTAGTGCGTACTGCCTTGCCTCTCCTTCTGTGCGAAAAGTTCTTTGAGTGCGCTGGCCGTTGACCCTTGCGCGGACAATCCACGTGTCACGGTCTTTTCTTTTTGAAACGGCGTATCCCATTTTCGATCCCCTTTTAACTGAGGATCGCGCCTGCATCCTCTAGCGTACTCCTCAACGGCCTCATGCTCAAAGCGAACGGCTTTGCCAAACTGGATGAACCCGATATTGTGTTTTTTGCTGTAGACCCAACTGAGGCTCATTCCTAGTTTTTCTGAAACGTCTTCAGGTTTTAGCAATTTGTTTGACATGGGAAGCCTCTGTTGCCTCATGGAGCTGGTCATAAGGCTATAATACTAAAACGAATTAGATAGTCAATTCGTTTTCGTATGAAGAGGGCGAGCCTAGCTTGTGAAGGACCTGCGATATGGGTGAGGGAAGTTACAACTCGATCTTAGCTTCGATAGCTACCGCCAATATGTGACAGTTATTGCCTAATGAAATCAGTGGGTAGGCTGGGTTAAGTGGTTTTAAGTAGCGCCGACCACTCTCTTCTATCAACATGCGGAGCGTTGGCTTCGGGCTGTCAGGGAGTTCGACAAGGACCAGCTTTCCGGGCTCCGCCTGTAGACCTGTGTCTAATAGCACAAGCGTCCCCTCAGGCAGGCTAGGAGAGGCCCCGATCGGCGCAGCCATGGCATCACCACACATCTTGAGCCAGAAAGCCACTCCGATCTTTAAGTAGTCACATGATTCAAATTGATTTTTCTCGCCGGGTGCACGTGCATCCAGCCGATTAGCTTGCATAGCTTCGGACCAGGTGAGAATTGGGTACGACCAAAAGCATGGGGGAGGGGACGCTCTGTCATGTCGTGCAGAACCGGTTAAGGAAGATACTGCTGTTCCTACCCCTACCCCCGGCATTCCCGTGTCCGACGACCCGAAAAGACCTCGGTTTCCACCGCCATGGGCAAGAAAACTAGCAGTAGTCCCTAACGAGGCTGCAAGCTTCTCTAAATTACTGATTCTCGGAGAATTGCTCACACCCTTGAGTATGCGATGTATGGTTGGCTGTGGCACCTTGGAGCGCCTAGCCAACTCATTTTCACCAATTCCCTGCTCTTCCATGAGCTGGCGTAGCCTCTCTCCGATCGTTGTTGCTGTACTCATGCAGGGCTGCCTATCTATGTGGTGACTTTCTCAATACGCAAATGTATTGATTTTTCAGCCCTTCGTCGATGCCAATAGTCAGATTTACGGTTAAGTCCCTAGAGCTAATAACAGAAGCCTGCTTCCGCTGGTTGACTAAAGAGCAGCAAGCCAAGGAATAGGGCATCCTGTAACCTACGAAAATTTTATTTCCCCCTGCCAGTTATTAGACACATATTCTTCCTGCGCAAGTGCGTGGCATGCTTCACTGCTGTGAGGTTCTTCAGCAGATGTTCAATCGTTTGGCCTCTATGACAACCAATATAACCCTCGGTATTTTCTTGATGTTAGTAAGTAGCCAAGCTGGTAAGTAGTGGTGAATTAGTGGCCGAAGCAGCCAGAAGTAAGGGTGTGCAAGGAAACGGCGCTCAATAACCACTTTGTGCATGGCAATTGAGAGGCTTTCGATGAGATTCAATGGAACGCAAACCGGCTTAGGGAAAAACTACTGAATGGAGGGTCTCCTGGTGCCAGCGGGTGTCGGTTTCATGTAGTTGCGACGCTTCGCCCATACGGCGGGGGTGTGGGAAGTTAATAAGGAAAAGGGTATTTCGCTTCTTGCATGCTGAGATTGTTTTTGGGCGGCTCGGAATAGAGACGGGGCGTGGAGGCTTTGCGGCGGGTGTTTTTTTTATTTTTACTGGTAAATAGCTGATTATTTTAAATAATTATTTATTTTATTTTTTCATAGTGTCGTGTTTTTGTATTTATCAGTCTGAAGGTATAGAGTAACTATCGTCATTGTCCAGCTACTGGAGGCTTTACATGACCACTCCAACGCTCGAGTCACGCATTCGTGACAAAATTCGCAAAAGTCGGCGAATGGTATTTCTACGTGATGATTTCGCTCCACTGGGTGGTTATGACCAAGTTGGCCGTGTGCTTCGGCAATTAGAAGCGCAGGGAAGATTAGTACGTATTGGTAAGGGGCTATACGCTAAAGCGCGCCCAAACCGTATCACGGGTAAACCAATGATTGCGGCGCCCGGTGGCTTTGATCAAGCCGCCAAAGAGGCATTGAATCGTCTAGGGGTGCAGTGGGAGCCAGCCAGTGCAGAAAAGGCTTATCAGGCGGGCCGCAACCAAATTCCGGCGCGAGTGATGGTCAGAGTCAAAGGCCCGTTTCATCGCCAGATTGCCTACGGCAAATATCGCTTGGGTATTGAGCGTGTTTCTGCATGAACATCGATCCGGGACTGTTTCCCGATGTGGCGGATGCGCTGGGCATTGATAGCCCTGCTATCGTGGAAAAAGATGTTTATGCCGTCCAGTTGTTGAGTCTGCTTTCAGCGCTGCATTCGGAAACGTTTGAGCTGGTATTCGCAGGGGGTACCAACCTAGCAAAAGCCCACCACAAGCTTTTCCGTATGTCCGAGGATATCGATATCAAGCTTGTTCCACGCGATGGGATAGCAACGGGCATGTCTCGAACGGCGCTTAAGGCAGCACGAAAGGCGGCGCTGACCAAAATAGAAAACAATCATCAGCCGTTCTCAGATTCTAGAGATTGATCCCGATGGTGGTGCCGTCAAGCGTAACGAGTACCGGTATGCGGAGTTTACCGTTCGCTACCCCCAAACCCAAGGCGGCATTTCTGCGCTTCGACCTGACTTGAAGCTAGATGTCACAGCATCAGAACTTTATGAGCCCGCCGTAGTTTGCTCTGTCAGCTCCTTGTATGCCGAGGCTCTTAATTTACCCCCAGAGGTAGCTTCCTTTCCAGTGGTTAGCCTGCCTGCCACGATCAGCGAGAAGCTGGTGCATTACTGCGTCGCACAGCTCACGTGAATCGTGATCCTTCCCGAAAAGACGACGAAACGTTGGTGAGGCACGTCTACGATCTTCACATGGCGACATCCGGCGGATATGACATGGCCGCATTACGCACGCTAGTACAGGCAGTAATACAGACGGACGTAGCTCAGTTTGGCAACCAACATGCGCAATTTGTCACTAGCCCAGCGGATGAACTGCTATATGGCCTGGGATGCTTACAGACCCATCCGATCCATCAGGAACGCTACGAGCGTTTTATCGGCCCGCTGGTTTATCACGATGAGCCCGCGACCTGGAATGAAGCTTTACAAACAGTGAACGAATTAGCTCAACAGCTGCTGCCGGTCGGTAGTGCTGATCGCTAAAGCCTGCTTTCCAATACTGCGCGTAGTGCGCTTATCACGTTACACCTAGCACAACTGCCTCAGCCGCTTTTCGCGGCTTTCTATGCCGTGACCTAGCTACCACTAACTTTATGGAATAAAGCGATAGGCGAAGGCCATCCATTTTACGTTAAACTACTAATCTTTTAGGCATTCCAGGTATCCATGCCTCCCGTCACATCACCGATTTGCTGAAGGCACATTTGCTCTGTGGCTTACCGACGATGGTTGTCAACGTTCAGCACAGCAGCTAATAGGCATTTTCACGGCCATGAAAATTTACAATGCCCCCGTCAGCCATAAAACCCAAGTGCGGCCCGCGCAGGTACGTGACATGATTCGCCACTGCGAGGCGTTGCAAGCGGCTTTCTACCACCTTAATAGTCAGATGAATCAAGATTTCAGAAAGTGGTGGGAGACTCAATCTCGTGCCCAAGCATGGGAAATAGCGTGGCCTGTTTTGCCAGAAGTGCATGCGTTTCGGGAGGCTGCATTGAGTAACCATTTCGTCTGTAGCAAAAAGTGGCCAACGCTTGACGAGCTTGCTACGGATGACGTTCATTATTTCTTGCGCGCAGATTTGCAGACGAATTGCTCGATTATCCCTGAAAGTCCTGATTTTATGTGGTTGCGCCGGTTCATTCATTCGGTCGTTATTTGGGATGTTTCTACCCCGGATGGCGACTATCCCCTACTGGACGTGGCTAGATCCAAGTTCAACTGGGAATCTATGGCCGAGCTTCTGCAGCGTCAGCTCGACCAAGCCGAGCACGTTAGCGATGATTCTTGGACAGAAGTACGTCGTCCAAGCACAAAATAGTCACGCTATTTTCCCATCCTAACGGCATAACGCGGCCTGTTGGCCGCTTTCGTCCATATCTACAGGCCAGCTATTATGACGGCTGGCCAACCAGCTTATGGGAGCGCACTTCATTTTTGGCGCAGGCCTCTAATTTATCAATCTGGCTTTGCAGGTAAGGTGTGGGCTCTTCGTGCTCAAACAGTCTGAATCCTTCCTTCAGCGTAAAATGCGAAGCCACAAGATTTGCCACCACCGCTGGCGACGGCGCACGAACTAATGGGGGCGAGACCTGCCCAGGATGATCGTCTCGCAACAACGAGGCCAACACCAGTGGGTAGTGTGCCGACCGCCACGGGCGTATGCTCGGCAAACAGGTTCTCGGTGTCGGACGGTGTCACCAGGGCGCACAGATCCAGTTTAGGGCAAGACCGAAATCACGACCGGAAACCGTGAGGCCAATGGCGGGATATCTGTGAACAGCAGGTCAATGACGCGTTGCTTTGTCGCCAGTAGGGCAATGTCGATGGGCGTCAGGCGCAGATCAGCGTGAAGGTCGGGCGAAAGCCGCATGAAAAGTCCTTAGCTTAAAAGATACAACCACAACGCCCAGTACGGGGCGTTAGCGCAATGAAATCTCAATTACGGGTTGGGTAAGCACGTTACGGTGTTTTGCTCACTGCATCCTTATCTTCGATCACCTCGGCCCAACTTTTCACTGTGTCTTCACCGTATTCTGCCTTCCATTCCTGTAGCTTAGGTTTTCGGAGGCTCCTGGGCCTCTACGACATCCCCTGTATGAGTATTGGTGTAGCGATTTAACGGCTTTGACTTGCCCCCTTTTTGACGCGGTGTTTTGGGCGTGCTCTTTGTGGCAGAGTGGCCGAAGAGCTGTAACAGCTCAGCTTCGCTCTTGCCGTGCTTTTTTAGGACGGTCTCAATGTCTTGCTTGAAGCCCACGGCTTGTTGGTAGGCTTCATCTTTCTCGAGTTGTTCAATCTTATCTGCAATACGCTGCTGGTCGCGCTTGAGCTGTTCGTGCTGGGTGATCGGATCGGTCACGTTGTTGCCTGCTAATAAAGGACAATGTGCGCTAGGGTAAAACAATCGCTGGTAAGGTGCCAGCTTCTCAGTGTGTCCTTAAATTTCGAAAGGGGGTGGCTCCTGGGGTGCCTTGGCAGATGGCTTATGGCGTGTCTTGCTGGGCGTCTTGCATTGCCCCTGTTTTCCTTTCGTTGCCCGCTTCTTTCCCGGACGCTGTGACGTCACCAAGGTTCGTGTGTGGGGGGGAAGATCGTAGTGCAGGTAGTTGTCGTAATGACTAAGGTAACGGATCAGCTGCTTTAAACGCTGTTGGTCTTCCTCGGTTTCCAAGGAACAGACGCCGTTGATCCTTGGTGCCTCGGGATGAAGGAGTTCCCCTTCGATCCAGGCTATCCCATGGTTGTTCGTTACGTTCTGCCAACGTTGAGCGAATGCCTGCGGCAAGGAGGCGCCTTCCTGCACGTAGCGAGCGTCATACAGGAAAATCATGTCGTGCACCAAGCCCTTCATCGGGAAGTAATGCAGCTTGCCCACGTAACCCACCAAATAATTGAACAAGGGATTACCTCGGCGGTTCTTAAGGAATGCCTGGCGATCTTTGAGACTTTGGGCGAGGTCAGCGTAGTGAAGGGTTCGATAACTCAACTGTACCTGGACCCAGAGCAAATACGGCGCTTGCTGAAAAGCCGATCGCATCCACGTCCTGAGGGATGACGCCCGTGACTTGGCAAGGGTGGTGGACTCTTTGACTTGACGCTTGAAGGCAGGAGACGTGATCTCTTCGGTCAACAATTCGAGCGATGTCTGAAAACGTTGACTCACCTGACGTGCTTCAAGCTCCGGTAGCGACAGGTCGCGCCCTGAATAAGATCCCATCCAACACCAGCCAAGATGCTTGTTAAATGCCCGAGCATACAAGCTGAGGTTATAACGCCCATCATTCAGCTGCATCAAGGTCTCTAAGTGAAGACGGTATTGATAAAACCGGCTGCGGTCTTTCACTCGCCAACGTCTTTTATGTTTTGGCTGTCCAGGAAGGAGTGGCTTAGGGATAAAGTCATCTTCTAGAAGGCGACCCTGTAACGGTCGCCGAGGAATCGCTTGGATGGCCTTTTCAATGTCAGGTAGTTTCTTGATCGGGTCATCAGCAGGAAACACCACTTCCTTCGCACTTGCTTCTTCACGACGATTAAATGTGCAGGCAATTGCCATCGAACTGTCGAGTGTGGCAGCGCCTTCGGTAGGGGCAGCATCGTCGTGGGGCAAGGTCATGGCAGTGGCTCAGCAGCGTCGTGATCAGGGGGAAAACCAGTTGCCAAAGAGTTTATCAGAATCGCTAAATATTTTTATACTAAATGCAAAAAAAGCTCCGCGATTTATTGCCTAAAGATAAATTCCCAGAAATAGTGAATCAACAGCTTAGCGTCAATTTTCAGGGGTTAGGCCCGGCCATGCCGGTTGATCGCTTGCCCAGCGCTCTAGCAACGCTTTGCCCACGCCCGAGGGCAAGCGTCGGCCCTGTTCCCACTCCTGCCACGTGCGCTTGCTGACCCCTAGCTCCGCTGCCAGTGCTGACTGACTCAGCTTGCGCAATCGTCGTAGGGCAATGACGTCACGCACCAGTCGCCGAGTTGGCTCCTTGCGTGCCAGCATGGCCAAGCGATGATCCCCAAAGGGGTCCAAGGCGTGGGCTGGCAGAGACTGTGGGTAGCTGAGCGCCCAGCGGTGACCTCCAGGGTGACGGACGTTTCATGGGAAAAGACGTCATGGGATGACTCCTTGAGATGAAGGGAGAATCAAATAAAAAGAGGAAGGCCCGCCAGTGACGAACCCTCACGCATAGTATCAAGCACGGCTGTAATCAAAGACGTGCATACCCTGGCCGATCGTCTTGCTGTGAGCCTTGCACAGGTAGCTGGCCATGAACATGGTCTCATCCATGCTGACCCAATCATGGCGATGCAGGATGCGAGACCAGGGAACCTCCGTCACCGGGTTCTCGCTGACGTGCACCAGCTGTTTAAACCAGGAATCGTCAGGATCAAACCCCATGGCCTTCAACCATGCTCGCATCATTCGGTGATAGAGGTTATCCAGCGTGTACAACCGTACTCGTCCGGGGCAAAGTACCCGAGGTTGTCGAAGGCCGCCTTGTTGACGAACATCATCACGTGGTAGTGCGGCTTGTCGCTGGTGTCCTGCTCCCGTGCCCAGAGGTAGCGTACCGGGGTCTGGTGCTTGGTGTTGGCCTTGCGAATCTCGTAGCGAAAGTAACGGAAGAAGGCCGCCAGGACGTCCTTATTGTCGTGCATCGATGACCGCTGCATCGCATCAGGGAAACGAAGATCAATACGAAAAACAAAAACCTCTCGCTGAAGGTTGCAGATGGTGTTCAAGGTCAGAAAGGCACGCTCCAGGTAGTTTTCAATCAATGGACCATTCTTACGCTGGCTGACGTCGAACCCTTGGTAGATATTGTCGTAATACAGGCGGAGCTTATCGTTTAGGGGATGACGCAGTGGATGGTGGTCAAACATGGGTACACCTCGCGGATAGGTTGAGAGAACGATCCGCAGCGGTGGTCTTGTGGCGTAGGGGAAGTAAGCATGGCGATGTTAAGAATCGCCTTTTACGACACCACAGGCAGGGCAGCAGACGTCTTCAACACGTCTGCTTACCCGTAATCAGTGATGGTCTTTCACGCGTGAGGAGGTCTGCACCGGGGGCTGTGTGGGCCCACGTCTTGGCGGATACTGAATGCCTTGAATGGGCTATCACAAGTGAGCCCATAAGCGCTCATAAAGACCCTATTGAATGCCTATAATACTAAACCCTCGAATGAGACATACCGACAGGCAAGGCTCCGTCTATGCTTTGCTTCCCAATCCCCAGTGAAACCCTATCAATGTCACAAAAGACACGTTATCAGGAAATTCCGTTGAGTTGACCGACACAAGACACCGTGACGGGATGGCGTCACGGGTCGCTGCATCCTATTCGGGAAGGCGGTATACAATTACATCGCCCCAGCCGTTTTCCTCGATAGTGGCCGTCGCAGGCCGTAAAACCCCATCTTTTGCCGTGGCTGACGTATGACCGGTGAATACGGGCCTTGATGGCCGTGTTGTCCTAGTGGGTCATTCGATTCAAAAAAATCTCAGCCACATACTACCTCCATGAAGCTATCAGGGATGGCTTAGCCAGCATCCATTTCACTGCTAATGGAGGAAGATCTTCATGACACCTCACTGTCCAAAGTGTGGTTCCCCAAATGTTATATCTCGCAACCTGGGTAGAAAGGTCGGCGGTGCTACTGGGGCCGCTGCCGGTGCTGCGTCTGGGGCTGCCGGAGCCCTTAGTGGTGCCAAGGCGGGGGCGCTGGTCGGTGCAATGATAGGGCCGGCAGGCATTACCATTGGTAGCCTGTCCGGCGCTGTATTTGGTGGGTTGTTAGGCGGCACGACCTTTGGTGCTGCCGGTGCCAAGCTGGGCCATGAGATTGATCAGAAAATACTCGATAACTACGCCTGCTGTGACTGGGACTGCACCTTTCGTCCACACGCTGAATAACCGCTTATCAGCGGCCCTCTCTACTGCTTAATACGACGACTACCTCAACACGCATTCGCTTGCCCGCCTTACTTAGGGCGGGCCGCTATGCCGTGTGCGCTCATTCATATTGAAAATCCTAAAGGAGTTTGTAATGGCTCATCTCGTTGAACAAATGGCTTACGTTGGCGATACCCCTTGACATGGCATGGGGCAGCAACTGTCCCGTCATCAACCGCTAGAAATCTGGCAGCAACAGGCCGGTATGAACTGGCACATTGAAGAAGCCCCGGTACGCTTTATTGCCGAGGGTGCAATCCACCTGGGCAGTATTCACTCATTCCCTGAACAGAAAGTGCTTTACCGCTCTGATACGAAGGTACCGCTATCAGTGGTCTCCCAGCGCTATAAGGTGGTTCAACCCGAAGAGATACTGGAATTCTACCGAGACCTCACTGAATACGCCGGGTATGAACTGGAAACTGCTGGGGTATTAAAAGGCGGTCGTAAGTTCTGGGCTTTGGCACGCAGTGGCTTAAGCACCTCGCTTAAAGGGCAGGATGAAGTAAACGACTATTTACTACTGGCGACCTCGTGTGACGGCACCTTGGCGACCATGGCCACGCCTACCACGGTAAGGGTGGTGTGTAATAACACGCTGCAAATTGCGGTGGATGGTACTTCGCAAGCTGTGAAAGTGCCCCATCGGTCGGAGTTCGATCCGCGTGCGGTGAAGAGCCAGCTGGGTATTTCTGTTTCACAATGGAACGACTTCATGTACCGCATGAAGGCCTTGGCAGAACGCAAGATTGATCACCATGAAGCACAGCACTATTTCTAATCGGTGATTTGCGGGGCCGAGAAGCCGATAGACGATCCCTCTAAGCTGCCCAACTACCGAGCGCTCAATAAGGTGTTACCACGGTGAAGGTCGAGGTCCTCACCTAGTTACCGCCAAAGACACTGCCTGGGGCCTGCTTAATGCCGTGACCGAGTACGTGGATCACGACAAACGGGCACGCAGCAACGACACCCGTATGGATTCGGCGTGGTTCGGCCAGGGCGCTCAGCTCAAGCAAGAAGCACTGGATGCCGCATTAGCGCTAGTGTCTTAACCAACCTATCGGTAGGGCTTCGTTCTACCCCTTACTGCGATTTTCCAAACCAATGATATTCACCATCTCCCCGGCATAGACGCCCAGCCCCTCAAAGGCTGGGCGTTTTGCTGTGGGGCTTATGCCGCGAGGTACTGCCATGACGTTTATTTCCCATGCCATTGAAGTTGCTTTAACGCGTCTGACTGAAGAGCTAATAGCCAACCATGCCCACCGCGCTGACACCGTGGTCTGCGCTCAAGGCACGTTTTATCGAGCTGAGGTACGACTAGTGCCTATTAAAGCCAATGAGCTAGCCCAGCATTTAGCGGAGTAATGCCGCGATCACTTCATAACGATGCCTGGCTACACGGCATCACCATCATTGCTTGTTTTAATGGAGGTGCCCAATGGCACGATCCTCTAATGTGGTAAATTCTTCTTCCCGTCCGGTAACACCCCCAACCAAAGCCAACGCCGCTGCTATTACGGCGGTACCAGCATCCCCCGTTGAGTCGGCCTCGACAGCAGAAAGCACCGCGATCATCCAGGTAATTGAACGCGCTGCCCTCAATCCCGATGTCGATATCGACAAGCTCGAAAGACTTCTTGAAATGCAGGAACGCGTCATGGACCGTCAGGCCATGATGGCCTATAGCGCTGCCATGGCGGCCATGCAGACCGAACTGCCTAGCATTGAAGAGCGTGGTCAAACCAACAACGGTTGCTACGCCACGTTGGAGGATATTGTCGATACGGTGCGGCCGATCATGCAGAAGCATGGCTTTGCGGTGAGCTTTCGTATTCAGACGCAGGAGCGCGGTATCCAGGTAACCGGTGTGCTGATGCACAAGGATGGCCACCGTGAAGAGACCAGCATGCTCCTGCCTGCGGATATGAGTGGTAACAAAAATGCTGTGCAGGCGTTTGGTTCCTCTACCAGCTACGGCAAGCGCTATGTCCTTTCTGCACTGCTCAACATCACCACACGCGGCCAGGATGATAATGGCAACGCCAGTACCAAGGCAGGCATCAAGAAAGTCACCCCATTCCAGGCAGGCCAAATCCAACGCTTGATCAGCCAATGCCCCGCAACGACCCAGGAGTGGTTTAGCGGCAAGTACGGCTCGGCTGTGCAAGTACCGAATAGCGACTTCGACAAGCTCGGGCATCGCTCACCAAGCGAGCCGTTAAGTGAACGGCGTACCAATCCTATCTGAGTAAAGGAGGCATTCATGCAGATACTCAATATGTCGCAAGGCTCTCCTGAGTGGCTGGCGGCGCGCTTAGGGCGCGTCACCATGTCGGAGCTAAAGTCATTGCTGGTTAAAGGCAAAGGCCCTGGTGGATTGGGTGCCGGGGCCATTACCTACATGCACCGGTTAATAGGCGAGCGCATAACCGGCGAGCTGGCCGAGCCGTTTCAGGGTAACGCGCATACCCGTCGTGGCCATGAGCTGGAAGGCGTGGCACGTGCGCTTTACTGCGATGCCACTGGCGAACCCCAGCCCCAGGAGGTGGGCCTGATCCTTAATCACGAGGTGGGCTACTCGCCAGACAGCCTAGTAGGCGCTAACGGCCTGCTAGAAATCAAAACCAAGCTGCCCAAGTTCCAAATCGAAGTGCTGTTGAATGGAGAAATACCCGATGAGCACATACCCCAATGCCAGGGTGGTCTATGGGCCAGTGAGAGGGAATGGATCGATTTTGTCAGCTATTGGCCGGGTATGCCGCTGTTTATCAAGCGCGCTTACCGTGACGACATCATGATCCGCACCATTGCCGAACGGGTTGAAGCATTTCACGAAGAGATGGAGCGGCGCATCAGCCAAGTGATGGCTGCGTGACGGAATCCATACCTCAAACTTCAACACGCTATCTAACGACATAGATGCCGGGGCCACCGCCCCGGCATTTTTTTATTTTTTGGAGGCAACCATGACAACACGCCAAACTCAAAGCCGGGGAAGTGGCAGGCACCTACCATGTAACATCGCCCGTTACCGAAACCGACATCATTACCATGGCCAAGCGCTTCGCACGACGTAAGCTCGCCAAAGGCCGCAAGATCACACAGCCCTCGCAGGCATTTGAACATTTACAACTACTGCTTCAGGACTACGAGCACGAAGTATTCAGCGTGTTGTTTCTGGATAGCCAGCATCGGGTGATCCGTTTCGAGGAGCTGTTTCGCGGCACCATCGACGCTGCTAGCGTTTATCCACGTGAAGTATTGAAGGCAGCACTCGCCTATAACGCCGCTGCCGTTATTTTGGTACACAACCACCCCAGCGGTGACCCCGAACCTAGTGATTCAGATAGGAAAATAACCGAGCGACTCAAAGAGGCGCTTGGGCTGATGGATGTTCGCGTAATAGATCATGTGGTGGTGGGAAGTGATGGATGCACGTCGTTTGCAGAGAAAGGGTATTTATAAAGCATGATTCTCAATGTCACTGGTACTACCCTTGGGGTGGTGCCGGTGCCCCAATGCTAGGTTTATTTTTTGTCTATTTGTCAGCTGTAAGCTGATTTTGCGAAAAAAAGGGTAAGGTGAGGCTTTTAACCAAGTTGATAGGTTATTGCGTTGAGCGAGCCAACCTTAAGTAGCGCTTGCGTCGGTGCTACTCTAACCCCTAAATATGCAGTATTAGGCGTAGGACGATAGCTTTAAGGCGATGGGTACCCAATCCTTGGAAACCTTCTGTTACTCGTCATTATAACGCCGGGTTAGCGTGGCGTTTGCCAGTCGATCATGTGTGGCAGTGGGTAGTATTGCCCGCCTTAGTTGGCCGGTACAGTGCTGATTATCCTCCCAAAGGTGTTTGTCTGATGTTACGCCACCGCTTGTCTACAAAGTAGCACCCGCCAGCAGTTGAATAGGAAAAACAGCACTCCATGAACGCAGTTGAAATCGAATCCGCCATCTCTGACTTAGCACAACAGCCCTTTGATCCGGCTGAATTTTCCTATGCTTTTCTGGAAGCCTTTGGCAACAAGGCGACCACCATCAAGCGGTTGCGTTCGGGTACGTCCAATAAGTCGGATCTTGGTGGGGTATTGCAGACAAACAATATCCATATCGCGGTGGCGGAGGCCGGTGCCGTTACTCAAACCCTAGCTGCTCTGAAGGCGAGTCCAGCCACTGCACGTGCCAAGGCGAAGTATGTGCTCGCCACAGACGGTGAGATGCTGGAGGCGGAAGAGCTGGAAAGTGGCGAAACGGTTGCCTGCAAATATGAAGAATTTCCTGATCACTTTGGTTTCTTTTTGCCCCTGGCCGGTATCACCACTGTTAAACAGGTGCGTGAAAGCTCATTTGATATTCGGGCTACCAGCCGTCTTAACCGGCTGTATGTGGAGCTTTTGAAAGATAACCCAGGTTGGGGCACGGAAGAGCAGCGCCATGAAATGAATCATTTCATGGCTAGGCTGATCTTCTGTTTTTTTGCCGAAGATACTGACATTTCGCCGGTAGAGGGCTGTTTACCGATACTGTTTCGGAAATGAGCGCCAGAGATTCCGCTAACACCCATGAAGTGATTAGCGAAATCTTCCGCGCAATGAACACTCGGCCAGAAGAGCATGCTGCGGCGAATATTCCCCGCTGGGCTGGGAAGTTTCCCTATGTAAACGGCGGTTTGTTTTCAGGCACTGTAGAAGTGCCGCGCTTTAGCAAGATTGCGCGCTCTTACTTGCTTCACATCGGCAGCCTGGATTGGACACAGATCAATCCTGATATTTTCGGCTCGATGATTCAAGCCGTGGCCGATGATGAAGAGCGTGGTGCATTGGGCATGCACTACACCAGCGTGCCGAACATTCTGAAAGTGCTTAATCCACTATGTCTGGACGATCTGCGTGAGAAGCTGGAAGAAGCAGGCGACAACGCCCGTAAGCTGCTGAATCTGCGCAACCGCATGGCCAAAATTCGCGTATTTGATCCTGCCTGCGGCTCCGGTAATTTCCTAGTTATCGCCTACAAGCAGATGCGTGAGATTGAGGCTGAAATAAACCAGCGTCGTGGTGAGCCAAACCGGCCGACCGATATACCGCAGACTAATTTGCGTGGCATTGAGCTACGGGATTTTTCGGGCAGAGGTCGCTCGCCTTGCATTGATTATTGCCGAGTACCAGTGTGACTTGCATTATCGCGGCAAGAAGCTGGCACTAGCCGAGTTTTTACCTCTTAGCTCCGATAACTGGATTACCTGTGGCAACGCTTTGCGCTTGGATTGGCTGAGCATTTGTCCGCCAACAGGAACAGGCGTAAAGTTGAGTGCGGATGACTTGTTTGAGTCACCGTTGAACCAGGCGCAGATAGATTTTGAGAACGAGGGTGGGGAAACCTACATTTGCGGGAATCCGCCTTATTTAGGGTCAACATGGCAGTCGGCTGAGCAGAAAGCGGATTTGCAACGCATCTTCGAAAGTCGGGCCAAGAGCTGGAAGTCACTGGATTATGTGGCTGGTTGGTTTATGAAAGCCGCTGATTATAGCCGCCATACACCTTGCGTCGCTGCGTTTGTGTCTACCAATTCCATATGTCAGGGTCAGCAGGTTTCAATTCTATGGCCGCTGATCTTCGAGGCTGGGCGCGAGATTGTTTTTGCTCATACCAGTTTCAAATGGGCCAATCTCGCCAGTCACAACGCGGGGGTAACTGTTGTAATAGTGGGTATTGGTGATAATTCGCTGAAGAACCGGGGACTGTTTTCGCTTAATGAAAGTAGGGAAACCATCATTAAGAGGGTTGAAAACATCAATGACTAGGTAGTGGCGGCTCCCAACGTTATCGTCAAACAGAAGTCTAAGCCGACAGACAGTCGACCGGAATTTATATCCGGCAATGTCGCCGACGATGATGGTGCGGTTAATTGCAAAAACTAAAAAGGATTTTGGCCCTTTTTCTGATGATGCAAGACATCTAATCAAGCCGTTCATCGGCTCTAGCGAATTTATTAATGGAAAGCCAAGATATTGTCTGTGGGTTGAAGACGAGGATCTAGATCTAGCTCATTCTCAAAAAAGTTTTGTTGCTGATTCGAAAGGGTGAGAGAAAAACGAACCAGCCTTAAAGCAGGGCCGCGAGCGAAGGCTGCCGCAAATGAGCCACATAAATTTGCATTTCGCTCAAATCGATACTCGACAGCTTTAGTAATACCAAGGGTGTCATCTGAAAAGCGTCCATATTTGCCAGTAGGTCTCGTGGATAAAGAAGTGATACTTGGTGACCGAAATTTTGCTCTCTATGACGCCCCTCTCTGGAATATGGCATTGATCGCCTCGCGGCTGCATTGGGTTTGGATAGGAGCGGTCTGTGTAAGAATGCGTACCGATTTTTCTTACTCAAATACCCTCGGCTGGAATACCTTTCCTGTTCCATGCCTGACCGAAAAAAGCAAAGCCGATTTAACCCGCTGCGCCGAGAACATTCTACTGGCTCGCGAAGAACAATTTCCTGCCCCCAGCGCTGACCTCTACGACCCTGAAAACATGCCCGAAAATCTTCGTGAAGCCCATGAACGCAATGATGAGGTATTAGAGCGTATCTACATCGGACGGCGTTTCAAGAACGATACGGAGCGCCTAGAAAAGCTGTTCGAGCTGTACACCAAGATGACTGCCGCATCCTCACTATCAAAAAGTAAAACAAAGCGGACTGCATCCTGACGGGGAGTTATGCACTCTTTCAAATGTGGGAGCCATTCCGTCTGTCCCTGATCACTGGACATCTTTTCTACGTAGAGCAAGCAAGGAAGCGTTTACTATCACAATTTGAAGATATCGAGGGTGAGGCTGATAAAGCGGCGGAAGCTTGGCTGGACGAAAATAGTCATCGGTTCGACCCTGATCGACATGACGAAGGGCAGTTCTACGAGGCTGCTCAAGATGAAGGGATTGAGTTCTACCAGCTTCTTAGTGATATGCGTGATCGAACCCGGCTAAGCGTCATTGCTGGCATGTATCATGAGTGGGAGAAACAGCTTCGAAAATGGTTAACTGATGAGATTCGCCATTGGCATACGGGCGGCATTGTCCATGAAACGGTTTGGAAAGTTGATTTCGGTAAACTACTCGAATTTCTGGAAAGTCTTGACTGGGAAGTTCGTAGACAAACTTATTTTTCCAAGCTTGATGCTTGCCGCTTGGTGGTCAATGTCTACAAGCACGGCAAAGGCAACTCATTAAATGATTTGAAGCAAAGTTATCCAGAATATCTTCGTGATCCATTTAGCCACATTGGCGGTGCTTTCTCAGGTCCAAATTATTTGGATCATACGCACCTCTCTGTGAATGATGATCAACTACTGGATTTCTCAGGTGCAATTGTGGCCTTCTGGAAAGATGTTCCTAATAATATTTTAAATCATGAAAATCTTAAAGTACCGGATTGGTTCGCAAAAGCCATGTTGAAAGACCAACAGGCCTCAAGCCATCAGCAAGTAGGCAATGACCGATGAGCGAATTAATCCTCTACACCACGGATGATGGCCGTATCCAGCTGCACCTTCGTGTAGAAGGCGACAGCATCTGGCTAAGCCAGCTGGAAATTGCAGAGCTGTTCCAGACCACTAAGCAGAACGTCTCTCTGCACGCCAAAAATATATTTCAGGACAATGAGTTAGCCCCCGATGCAACTGTCAAGGATTCCTTGACAGTTCAATCTGAGGGTAATCGTCAGATCAAGCGGAAGATAAGTTACTACAACCTCGACCTGATCCTAGCCATTGGCTATCGCGTTCGCTCGGCTCGTGGCGTGCAGTTCCGCCAGTGGGCCAGCACCCACCTCAAGGAGTTTCTGTTAAAGGGCTTCGTGATGGATGACGAGCGCCTGAAGAACCCTGGCGGTTGGGACTTCTTCGATGAGCTCTTGGAGCGCATCCGAGACATACGCGCCTCGGAAAAACGCTTCTACCAGAAAGTACGTGATTTATTTGCCCTTAGCTCCGACTATCAAGCTCGCGAGCGGGAGACAGCACAGTTTTTTGCTGAGGTACAAAACAAACTGCTGTATGCCGCCACAGGCCACACTGCCGCCGAACTGATCTTGAAACGTTCAGACCCCAGTATGCCTAACATGGCGTTGACCAACTGGAGTGGCTCACGGGTACGCAAGCAAGATGTCATCGTGGCTAAAAACTACCTAACGGCTGATGAGATCGACACGCTTAACCGTTTGGTAGTGATCTTCCTTGAACAGGCAGAGCTAAGGGTAAAGAAGCAGAAAGAGCTTACTCTGGATTTCTGGCGTAATAACGTCGATAAGATGTTGGCGTTTAATGATCAGCCCATCCTCGAAGGCGCAGGCTCGGTTAGCCGTGAAAACATGGAAAAGATTTCCCGTGAGCGTTATGAGGTGTTCGACCAGCAGCGGCGCACGGCGGAAGCAGAAGCAGCCGATGCCGCCGACCTAAAAGAAATCGAACAGCTGGAGCAAGACCTCAAATACAAGGGCAAGAAGCCCTGACAGGGATCGCATTATGACGAAAAGAGTACCCTCAGTTTCCGTCTCGTATGCCAGCAATGGCAGTTCTACCACGTCCAATGAGCTTGGCATGCGGCCCATGCAAGAGCGTGCCTATGAGCGGCGAGGCGAGCAGTACCTGCTGATCAAATCACCACCCGCATCGGGCAAAAGCCGCGCCCTCATGTTTATTGCACTGGACAAGCTGCATAACCAAGGGCTCAAACAGGCCATTATTGTAGTGCCAGAAAAATCTATCGGCTCCAGCTTTAATGACGAGCAGCTAAGCAACTACGGCTTCTGGGCTGATTGGCATGTAGAACCCAAATGGAACCTGTGCAACGCGCCGGGCACGGACAATGGCGGCAAGGTCAAATCTCTGGGCGCTTTCCTTGAAAGCAGCGACAAGGTGTTGGTGTGTACCCATGCTACGTTCCGTTTTGCGATTGATCAGTTTGGGATGGCAGCCTTTGATAATTGCTTAATCGCCGTAGATGAGTTCCACCACGTTTCGGCGAACCCCGACAATAAGCTAGGTGCTCATCTGGGCGGCTTCATCAATCGCGATAAGGTGCATATCGTCGCGATGACCGGCTCTTACTTCCGAGGGGACACCGAAGCGGTGCTAGCCCCGCAGGATGAGTCGCGTTTTGATACGGTGACCTACACCTATTACGAGCAGCTCAACGGTTATGAGTACCTGAAGCAGCTGGATATCGGCTACTACTTCTATTCAGGCTCCTATGCTGACGACATTCTCAAGGTGCTCGACCCTGCTGAGAAGACTATTCTTCATATCCCCAACGTTAATTCACGTGAGAGCTCCAAGGATAAGGTGCGTGAGGTTGAGCACATCATCGAAGCGCTGGGGGAGTGGCAGGGGGCTGACCCGACTACCGGTTTTCAACTGGTGAAACGCCGGAAGGTCGGCTGCTAAAAATTGCTGACTTGGTAGACGATGATTCAACCAAGCGTGAGCGAGTATCGAGCGCACTGAAAGACCCAGCGCAGAAGCACAATCGTGACCATGTGGACATCATCATTGCCCTGGGCATGGCAAAAGAAGGGTTTGATTGGATCTGGTGCGAACATGCTTTAACGGTAGGCTACCGTTCCAGCCTAACGGAGATTGTGCAGATCATCGGTCGCGCCACACGGGATGCGCCGGGCAAACCGCGGGCACGTTTCACTAATCTGATCGCCGAACCGGATGCGGCTGAACAAGCCGTTACCGAAGCCATTACGATACCTTGAAGGCAATCGCTGCCAGCCTGCTGATGGAACAAGTGCTGGCACCGCGCTTTGAGTTCAAGCCAAAAAACCCTACCAGCGGCCCGCAAGAGGGATTTGACTACGGTGACGAGGGCTACAACCCTGGTAAATGCAATGTGGGCGTTAACGAAGAAACCGGTAAGTATCACATCGAAATCAAAGGGCTGGCGGAACCGAAAAGCGAAGAAGCCGCCCGGATTTGCCAAGAAGACCTGAATGAAGTGATTACCGGTTTTGTGCAAGACAAAACCACCATCGAGCGTGGCTTGTTTGATGAAGAACTGGTGCCCGAAGAGCTTACCCAGGTACGCATGGGCAAGATTATCAAAGAGCGCTACCCCAATCTGGACGAGCAAGACCAAGAAGCCGTTCGCCAACACGCCATCGCAGCGCTCAACCTCACCCAGCAGGCCAAGCTAATGCTGGCGGGTAGCGAGGCCGTTGATCTTGGTAGTAATGAGCCAAAGCCGAACACAGCGCTGATAGCCGGCGTGCGCAAGTTCGCGATGGACGGGCGGGAGCTCGACATTGGTTTGATTGATCGCATTAACCCTTTCAGCGAGGCCTACGCGATTCTGGCCAAGAGCATGAGCGAAGACAGTTTGAAGTAAGTAGCCGCCGTCATCTCTGGTAAACGTACCAACCTGGCAACAGATGAAGCCAAAGAGCTTGCTATGAGAGCGGTCAAATTTAAGAAAGAGCGAGGGCGTTTGCCTTCTATTAGCTCTCAAGATGCCTGGGAAAAACGCATGGCCGAAGGTGCTTCTGCATTCGTGCGCTTTAAAGATGAGGGGCGTTATGACTGATCTGGACGACTTGCGCACCGAGCTAGATGAGTTAGCTCAAACCCGAGAAGAAGAAAGGCCTTTCGGCACGTGAAGAGCGCATCATCGCTGGTTTTGAAGAGATTCAGCGCTTTGTTGGCCAGCATGGCCGGGCCCCGCAGCACGGTGAAGGTAACGATATTTTTGAACGGCTCTATGCCGTGCGTATTGATCGCATTCGTTCGCTTGAGGAGTGTCGATTCTTAGTGGAGTCCCTTGATTACCAAGGCTTGCTGGATGGCGACAGTATCAGCGACGTGGACGTAACAGAGGCGATGGACGATGACGCCTTGCTTACTGAGCTTTCAGGGATTTCTGGGGCGTCTGAGCTTACCGAGCTAAAGCATGTTCGCTCTAGTGTGGAGAAGCGTGTCGCTGAAGAGGTAGCCAACAGAGAGAAGTGCGCAGATTTTGCTACCTTCCAGCCTCTGGTTGAGAAAGTAGAAAGCGAGCTGAAAAGTGGGCTAAGAACCACGCGACGATTCGGTAAGAACGCTACCATCGAGGTAGGGCAGTGGTTCATCGTGGATGGGCAAACGGCCTATGTCGCCGAGGAGGGTGAAGAGTTTGATTCACCCCAGGGCAAGAAAGATGCTCGCCTGCGGGTTATTTTCTCCAACGGCACGAAAAGCAATCGGCAACGCCTTTCATTGGTAAGAGCGCTTTACAAAGATGAAGCCAGCCGCCGTATTACTGAGCCAGATGCCGGCCCTCTGTTTGCTGAACAAGAGCCCAATGAAAGCCGCTTCAGTGAAACCTGGGAAGAGGACGACATAGAAAGCGGCACCATCTACGTGCTGCGCAGCCAGTCAGAACATCCGTTTGTGGCGGAACACCGGGAGCTGATCCACAAAATCGGCGTGACAGGTGGCAAGGTCGAAGCACGCATAGCCAACGCCGCCCACGATGCCACCTACCTACTGGCTAATGTTGAGGTTGTCGCCACCTACAAGCTGGCCGGTATTAACCGCCGCAAACTGGAAGTGCTTTTCCATCGCATTTTTGCCCCCGCACAGCTAGAGCTGACTATTCAGGATCGCTTCGGCACCCGGTTAAGCCACGCGAGTGGTTCTTGGTGCCATTGCATGTGATTGATGAGGCGGTACAGCGGATTCGAGATGGGTCGATTATGGGTGTGGTTTACGAGACAGAAACTGCACAACTGGTGAGCTAGTCTCACACTAGTTGAACGCAACCCAATGTAGATCGGATAGAGTTAGCCCATAGCATAAATGCCTTTTAGCTATGACTGCGTAATAGAGATATGAGTTGCCCGTATCATTACCGATGAAGCTGCTGTAATGTTGGCTAAAAGTAATTAGGGCAGTCAGTAGGTTCTAGTGATGGTCCGATTGAATAAAAATTCGAATTTGACCTCTAGGGAGCGAGAATGACGTTCGACGTTAGTTTTTCAGATGAAAAAATATTCAGAGAAGCAATTAATAAGCTTGAAGAATTGCTTTTGCATTCGAAAGCGGTTCTGCTCGGTGCAGGTGCTAGCCACTGTGCAGGTTTGCCGCTTACTAATGAGTTGACAGATAAAACTCTTGAGAGTCAAAAACTATCGGCTGACTCAAAAGAAATATTAAACACCATTCAAGCCTCCTTTAATGGCTCATCTCCAGCTTCACATATAGAGGACTATTTAAGTGAGTTGGTCGATTGGCTGTCAATAACTTCGCGACGAGGTTAATCCTAATGTAGAGGAAAATAATGTTTTAATTGGTGGTAAAGAATACAGTAATGAAAAGTTGCTTATTGCAATTGAAGAAATAAAAAAAGCTATTTTTGAAGTTATCTTTATCGAAATTGAATCTGAAACTCATGAGCGTTTTGTCCATGCACTTCATCGTCCTATAAGGCCAGGAAAAAATACCTTTTCTGGAACAATTGACTACTTGGTAATGAATTACGACACTTTGATTGAAGATGCATTAGCGCTGTCAAATTTGTGTTATGCAGATGGTTTAGAGGGAGGCGTATCGGGGTGGTGGAATTCTGTGTCATTTGAGAAGAAAAGCTTGGATGCTCGCGTAATTAAGTTACATGGCTCAATAAATTGGGCAGAGCATCCGGTGACAGCTACACCTTTACGAGTTGCACCACACCTTAAACGTAGCAAAGAGCAGGGATCTAAAATCATGATTTGGCCTGCTTCGACTAAATATCGCGAGACTCAGCTCGATCCTTATGCGGACTTGATGCAAAGAGCACGGAATGTGCTAAATCCTCAAAATGGCAGTCAAAGAGTTTTACTAGTTACTGGCGATAGTTTTGGTGATGCGCACATCAATTTAGAAATTGAACGTGGCTTAAAAGCATCCAAGGGTAATTTAACAGTGGTTGTATTCACTAGCGAAGAAGAACCAACTGGGATACTACGTAGCTGGTACGATGATGCGACTATTAATGAGCAAGTGCTTATTTTTGCCGACAAAGGTTTTTTTCATGCTGATCAGAAAGCTAATTTTGAAAATAGCATTGAGTGGTGGAAGTTTGAGAACTTAACTCAGATCCTTGAAGGGGGTGTTTGATATGGATATTAAATATCTTCAACCAATTGAGAATCTGGCTGTTGGAAAAATCATCGAGGTAGACGGTTCTCGCATTATTGCAGAGCTAGATCCAGGTATTTCGGAGCTGTCCAGGGTGTTTGCTGGTGAAAATTATCCCATCGGCCAGTTTGGATCAATTATAAAGGTACACTTTGGTCGTCGTTCGATCTATGGGCTCGTCAGTCGCTTACGCATGAAATCTGACTACCAGCTTGAAAATGGGCTGCATGTTTCTTCATCTGATGAACGTATTATAGAAGCTGATTTGTTTGGCGAAGGAGAATGGCGAAGAGTAGGTAACCATGATTTCTCCCTTGAGTTTGAGCGGGGTGTTGCAAACTATCCATTACCCCAGCAACCTATTTATCTTACTCCTAAATCAGAACTTCGTTTTATTTATGGCGATGCGAAGGGGGCGGTAATTAAGATTGGTGAACATGTTGGCTCTAAAGGTTCCCCTATTTATGCACAACTAAATGAACTGCTGGGCAAGCATACGGCAATTCTAGGCTCAACGGGTTCAGGGAAGTCAGGTACAGTTGCAGCTGTTATCCATAGTATCCTTGAACGGGGTGAAATTGCTGAACATAAATATTGGCACCCCCAAATCATCATACTCGATCCGCATAATGAATATGGTAAAGCTTTTCCACATCATCAGCGCCTATCAACAGATGAAGGCTCATTAAAGCTGCCATACTGGTTACAAGATCTAGAAGAATCATTAAGTTTGTTTGTTGGAAAAACTGAATATGCAGCAACCTCTCAGTCCAATATCTTAAAGAATGCTCTTATTGCTGTACGTGAGCAGGCGGCAGAAAAATTAGACCTCGATATAAACCAGCTTACTGTCGACTCTCCAGTGCCTTATATACTCGGTAGTACAGACGGGTTAGATCATTTTGGTAAGAGGGATGGAGAGCTTTACTCTGAAGGCTTGGATGGAGCAATTAATCGACAACGTCCTGCTGGTTCTAACAAAAAAGATCATGAAGACTATAGCAAGGTTATTCGAAAGATCGATTCACTGCTGAAGGACGGGCGACTTAAATTTATGATGGACAGTTGGGATGGTGTGCAAGATCCATTGCCAGCAATCGTTAATCAATTTTTAAATCAAAATACAACAGTTCAAATTGTCGACCTCTCTGGTGTACCTAATGAAGTTGCTGGCGTCGCTAGTGCTGCAATAGCAAGAATCGTGTTCCAGCTTAAAGTTTGGCAAACAGAAGATGAACGTCAGAATAGTCCAGTGTTGTTAGTTTGCGAAGAAGCTCACCGATATGTACCTAACCGTGGTGAAGCACAGTACGAAGCTGCGCAATCTGCAATTCGTCGGATAGCAAAAGAAGGGCGAAAATATGGGGTTGGTTTATTGTTAGTATCGCAAAGGCCGAGCGAAGTTGAAGCAACAGTATTGTCGCAATGTAATTCTTGGATAGTTTTAAGAATAACTAATGATTCAGATAGAGAGCATGTCCGAAGTATATTGCCTGATTCAATGTCTGGCTTGACTAAAATGCTTTCAGGGCTAAGGCGGCAAGAAGCTATTTTTGTAGGACAAGCAGCGATGCTGCCCACAAGAGTAATGATTCGTAGCTTATCAGAAGAGCAATTGCCTCGATCTAATGATATCGATTTTGATAAAGGTTGGCAGCAAAGTGGAATGAGTTTAGACAAAATTGATGTTGTCGTAAAGAAATGGCGTTATCAATCAAAGTGATAGGGAGTTAGATGATTAGCTTCGATTTTATAACCGAAGCGTATTTTTGATTTAAAAATAGCAAAGAGATTATATTGCTTATATAGGGTTTCCATTTTAAAGTGGCGCATTGCTCATGCCATATTTAATGCAAAATACGACAGAAGAATGTCCAACTACGCCTGTATATAGAGAGTTATTCTTAGAGTTCGATAAGTTTAGTGTGAAGCAAGCTCATTGTAAAAAGCGGGGTTATCTTGAATAGTGGCCAGTACTTTGGCTGCCAGCCCGGTAGGATTACGACGCTTGGCTTCCCAGCTTTTGATCGTATCCACGCTGGTTCCCATTGCGCTGGCAAATTCCGCCTGAGAGACATGCAGCTTGGCGCGTATGGCTTTTACATCGGCCACTTCATGGCGTGTGATGCGGCTGGGCTGTGATTTGCCTTGGTTGATCTTAATAGCTTCCTTCAGTGATGCTTGCAGTTCGTCAAAAATGCTCATTCGGAACACTCCTTTTTTACTCATTGTCGGTTGCTATGACTTGTACCTGACGGCAAATATGGTCGCCGCCTGGTTGTCATCTGGCTGCTAACAGGGTGTTTACCGTGTAAGTAGTGTACATAATGGAAAATACTAACCCTATGATATTGCTTGGTTTCCACGTTGCAGGCGCGATCCCAAAGTTTGTTTGGTTGCACTCATAATCCCTTGTTCGTAGGTTCAAGTCCTACTGGGCCCACCAATTCTAAGTCTCTCCCCCTAGATTGCCTTCTTCTTAAGCCCCTGACCAACGTCAGCAAACGGCTCCTTTGCCATATTCGCAGTTTCTCAAAACCTCATTTGTCTCTATTGGTTCTTCCACCGATCCTACTTCGAACACCCCGTTCCTCCCCAACCTCTTGCCCCACCAGAGTGATTGTGGTTGTGAATAAAAATCCGTATCATTCGTCTTACTATAACGACCTCCTCATACCCGATGAGACTCACTCATGCTCCGTAAAACCATGCCGTTTTCCGTCGCGCCGTTGCCTGCTGCCGTTCGCCGTTCACTGGTGGTGTCGCTCGGTGGAATGCTGTTCGCTCCGCCGATGGCCGCACTGGCTCAAGAAGACACCATCAATACCGGTACCACGGTGGTCACCGCGACCGCGTTGAAGGTAGATACCCCCGAGGTAGAAACGCCTCGCGCGATCTCTACCGTGAGCGCAGAAGAGCTGGAAACCCGTGGCGTTAATAAGTACGACGAAACGTTCCAGTATCGTTCTGGCGTTGTTTCCCAGCCCTATGGCGATGACAACAACACGGATTGGTTCTTCTTACGTGGCTTCAGCGCGGAAAGTGCGACCTACCAAGATGGCCTGCGTTTATTCCGCACCGGCGGCTACTTCTGGTGGATGAATGAGACGTTTGGCGTTGAGCGGGTGGATTTACTGAAAGGCCCGGCCTCTATTTTGTACGGTGAAGCGCCGCCCGGCGGGGTTCTTAACGCCATCAGCAAGCGCCCGACCAGCGAACCACAGGGCACGTTGGAAATTGAGGCGGGCAACCCGCAGCATCGCCAGGTGGGCATTGATGTCTTTGGCCCGGTGGCCGAGCGTGACGATATGCGTTACCGCATGGTCGGGCTTTATCGCGATGGGGAAGGGGAACTTAACGGTAGCGAGAAGGAGCGCTACTACTTTGCGCCTAGCCTGGAAATGGATGTCAGCGACGATACCACAGTCACTTTCCTAGCCAGCGTGCAGAAAGATGAGGGTGTGCCCACTACCGGTTTCTTCCCGGCACTGGGTACGCTGAACGACTCTCCGTTCGGCCAAATCGACCCCGAGACCAACCTGGGTCAGCCGGATTACGACCGTTTAGATCAGCGCCAAGTGGGCATTGGTTACGAGCTTGAGCACCAGATCAACGATACGTGGGAGTTCCAACAGAACGCTCGCTATACGCATTTAGATCTTGAGCTGCGTAATGTTTATCCCAACTCGTTTGTTACCCCGCCGCGCAGTATTTCCCGTGGCGTGATTGATCGCGACGGCGAGTACGATGCGTTCAACATCGATAACCGCTTGATTGCACGCACCTACACCGACAACACGGAAAACACATTGCTGGTGGGCGCGGGCTATCAAGAGTTGAACCTGAACTACACCAACCGCGATAGCTTCCGTACCCTGGGCGATGGCTCTACGTTCTTCGCCAACGTCGATACCGTAGACCTCTACAACCCGGATTACGCCGCTTTTACCGCGCCGGATACCGGCGACCCCACCCAGCATGATGTGGACCGCCGTCAGTTTGGTATTTACGTGCAGGACCAGCTGCGCGTCGCGGATAAATGGGTCTTCCTCGCGGGTGCACGCTACGACAGCGTGGATAGCAGCGACGACTTCAGCGATGTCACCGGTAGCAGCAGCCAGGGCTACGATGACGAGCAGCTATCACTCACCGCTGGCGCCATGTACCTGGGCGATAACGGCATTTCACCTTACCTTAGCTACAGCGAGTCGTTTACACCTGTCGCGGGTATCGGGCCGGATGGTGCTAGCTATGAGCCGCTGGAAGGTAGCCAGCTAGAAGCCGGTGTGAAAATTGCCCCGTTTGATGTGGATGGCTATGTGACCGTTGCCGTGTTTGACGTAGAAGAAGACAACACGCTGATTTCCACTAGCGCGCCGGTGCAGGAGCAAGCTGGCGAGCGTCGCTCCCAGGGTGTGGAGATTGAAGGTGTGGGCTACCTCACCGATGATCTACAGCTCACCGCGGCGTATACCTACACCGATGCGCGCTACGATGTTAGCGATGCCCAGCAGGATGAGCGTGTACCGCTGGTGCCTTTCCATATGGCCTCAGCGTGGCTGGATTACGATATGAGCAGCAGCTTGCCTGGGCTTTCCGTTGGGGCGGGCGTGCGTTATATCGGTGAAACGTCTCCGAGCCCTGGCGGCGGCATTAACCGCGATGTGCCTTCCACCACGCTTTACGATGCCATGGCCAGCTACGATATTAACGACAGCTGGGCCGCGCAGGTGAACGTGAACAATATCACCGATGAAGAGTACGTGAGCGGCTGCGATTTCTACTGCTATTACGGTGCTTCTCGCAGCGTGATCGGCAGCGTGAAGTACCGCTGGTAAGTGATCAGTAAGCGTCAACCCACAACGCCCGGCTTTAAGCCGGGCGTTGTTGTTCGTCGTTGTTGTTCGTCTATGTACTACCCATTCACCATCGCGTGCCATACGGTGCTTTCGGTGGGGCCTTGCGCTAGGTCAGCACAGGTATCCACACGCCACAGAGTGGTGGCTTGGCAGTGCACGGTCAGTTCCCCCTGCTGCTGGTCGAGCCGCCACTGAAAGCGTATCTCTCGCGCTTGGTCGTCGCCGTGATCGCTGATCAGAGCCAACGTGGGTTGTCTTGCCTCCGTGCTGAGCTGCGTCAACGCAGCGATTTCAGCACTCTGCTGTGCGGGAGTGAGCTGTGAGCTGCCGCGGTATCCGGGCAAAAAGCGCTGTTGGCGGGCTTCGGCCTGTAAGAAGGACAGCGCTTGTTCTGGCGTAATACGCCCATATTTGCGCACGTTTGGCAGCACGATCACGCTGGCGGCGAGTCGGCAGCCGCCGAGGTGGCTGCTCTCCCACACTTCGAACGGCAGCGGGTGCTCAGCTACCGTGCTGGCTAGCGCTTTGAACGTTTTATAACCGTACTTCGCGCAGCACTTATCTTTGGTGCCGTGGGTACAGCAAAGAACCAAATCATTGCGCATCGCTGGCTGCTCCCACTGGCTAAGGCGGGTGCCACTTTGAAAGGCGCCGAAGAACGCCTCTAACTCCCATCGTGCCACGCGAAAGCGGCGCCTCTCCGGCATCAGAAAAAGCTGATGCTGGTACTTTTCCATGCCCGGCTGGGGATCAGGTTGATGCGCAGGCCATCGTCAGCCAGCGTATCTAGCGTTTGCTTTAATGAATCGCTCATATCGCTGGCGTGGTGTAGTTTGCGCTGCCACTTCGCGCGCGGCCAGCTAAGCAGTAAGTTGCGCTCGGCATGAGCGGCGCTACCGGCCAGCGGGTCGTGCTGTTCACGGCTTAAATCCGCGCAGAAGGTGTGGTTCATAGGGCTGCCTGTAACGTCGCCGAGGTGAAGGGCACGCACACTGGGCTGCCGCTAGCGGGGTCGCGCAGAATGTGAGCATCCAAGTCGAAGACGCGCTTTAGGTTGGCCGCGGTGAACACATCGCTTGGCGTGCCGCTGATGACGATTTGCCCGTCGCGCATCATGACTAGGTGGTCGGCGTAAGCGGCGGCGAGATTCAAGTCGTGCAGTACCAGCAGCAGCGTGCGGCCATGGTCGTGGGCCAGCCGAGATAGCAGCGCCAACAGCTCTACCTGCACCTTCAAGTCTAAAAAGGTGGTGGGTTCATCCAGCAAAATCAAATCGGTCTGCTGGGCGAGCACCAT
Organism: Vreelandella lionensis; assembly: GCF_002087295.1. GTDB lineage: Bacteria > Pseudomonadota > Gammaproteobacteria > Pseudomonadales > Halomonadaceae > Vreelandella > Vreelandella lionensis. Next base: position 33,473 of record NZ_MWVI01000065.1, read on the forward strand.
CGCGATCCAGCAGCGCTGGCGCTGGCCGCCAGAGAGCGCTTCCACATCTCGGTCGGCAAACTCGGTCACGTGCATATAGGCCATGGCTTCGGCGATGGCGTTGGCATCCTGCTGTGGATCTTTTTTCCAAAACCCTTGGTGGGGGAAGCGCCCCATCCCCACCAGCTGTTTTACGCTCAACCCCTGGGCGGCGATGGGGCCTTGCGGCAAAATGCCTAGCCGCTGGGCGACCTCCCGGGTGTTGCTGCGATGAATGTCCTTGCCATCGAGATAGACATGCCCGCCGCTGGGCGTCAGCGTGCGCGCCAGCGTTTTCAGCAGGGTCGATTTGCCGCTGCCATTGGGCCCTAGCAGCACGGTGAGTTGGCCTTCCGCTACAGCCATATCTACCCCTTGCAGGATGCGCTTGGTGTCGTAGCCAGCGTGCAGGCCGTCAGCGGTGAGTCGTGATGCAGGGTGGGAATAGGCGGGCATAAGGTAGGCTCAGGCAAGCTCAGTCACAGAATTAGGGCAGTCAGCACCCTAAGGCAAAATATTCTCATTTTCAATGTTGTTCTTGTGGCTGCCTGTTCTGTGTCATTGCGGACGTTCGAACGGTGCGTCCGCAACGGTAGACCTGCCTGTTTCTTTGTGCATAATATAATCATTATCATTTAGATCCGCGTTAGCATTTCAGCGGCCGCTAAAGTGATAATTCACCAAGGGTTCATTCGTACGACGTTACACACAACGCAAGGGAGCAGACATGCAAACGATGAAACACGCCGCTTTCTGGCCAACGATCACCTTGGCAGGATTAGTGGCAGCCACTCAGGCCAATGCCCAGCAAGAGGCAACTGAGATGGGGCAGTCGCTCAGCGAGTAATCGCCTACGATGGTCGTGACGGCGACGCGTAGCCGTAGTGAAGAGGGGAAAACGCCGCAGCGAGTGACGGTGATTACCCGTGAGCAGATCGAACAGCAGCTCGCCATCACCGACGACCCTGGCCAGGTCTTGAGCAACTTGATTCCCTCCTTTTCACCTAGCCGTCAGAAGCTGTCCAACGCCGGAGAGACGCTGCGCGGGCGCGATGCGCTGTTCCTGATCGATGGCGTGCCTCAGTCCAATCCGCTGCGCGATAGCTCTCGTGACAGTTACACCATCGACCTCTCCATGGTCGAGCGGATTGAAGTGATTCACGGGGCCAGCGCCGAGCATGGTTTGGGAGCCACCGGCGGTTTGATCAACTTCGTCACCCGTCGGGCCGAAGGGGGCGGTATTAGCCAAAGCGCGGGCATTAGCGTCACCATTGACGACGACCTGCACTCGGAAGGCTTGGGCAACAAGCTCAACTATCGCATTAGCGGCCAGCAGGGCGACTGGGATTTTGTAGCCGCGGCTACTCGCCAAGAGCGGGGCGTGTTTTACGATGGCGGCGACCGTCGCGTGGGCATTGCCTACCCCGGCGAGCTGCAAAACTCGGAAAGTTACGACCTGTTCGGCAAGTTAGGCTACTGGATCGACGACAATCAGAATATCGAGCTGTCGCTCAATCATTTTGATTTGGAAGAGGGCGACGACTACGTGCCCGTGGTGGGCGACCGCGATGCGGGCATCCCGACCAGCGCCGAGCGGGGCACACCCGACGGCGCGCCAGGCTTTAATGAAGTCACCACCGCCCGCTTGGCGTACTCCCACGCGGATTGGTACGGCAACGCGGTCGATGCCCAGGTGTATCGCCAGCGCTTCCGAGCGCGCTTTGCCACCACGCCGTTCTTCCCTTACCTGGATGGCAACGGCAATACCCAGTTCGACCAAACCCGTAACGAATCGGATAAACAGGGCGCCAAGTTCACCCTAAACCGCCAGGGCATGCTGGATGACCGGCTCGGCGTGACGGTGGGGTTAGACATCCTCGAGGATGAAACCCGCCAAATGCTGGTAGAGACCGGGCGTACCTACGTGCCGGAAAGCCGCTACAGCAACATTGCGCCGTTCTTGCAGGGTCAGTTCAAGATCGCCGACCCGCTCACGCTGCATGCCGGCGTTCGCCATGAGCACGCCGATCTTGAGGTGGATGCCTATGAGACGATTGACCGTAGCAACGTCACTCAAGACAACGTCGCGGTAGGGGGCGGCAATCCCAGTTTCGATGAAACGCTCTACAACGTGGGGTTGACGTACCAGGCCACGGAGTGGGCACAGCTGTATGCCAGCTACTCGGAAGGTTTTGGCATGCCGGACGTTGGTCGCGTGCTGCGGGGCATCAGCGAACCGGGCCAGGATGTGGATACGCTGCTTCAATTACAGCCCATCGTCACCGATAACCAGGAAATTGGCGCGCGTTTCGACTGGGAGCGTTACGGCCTGGAAGTCAGCTACTACGAATCGAACTCTGACTTTGGCCAGCGCTTGGCCGAACAGAACGGTACGTGGGTGGGCAGCCGGGAGAAAACCGAAATCCAAGGGGTGGAAGTGACCGGCAACATGCAGATCAATGACTACCATGACCTGTCGCTCTCCTACGCCCATACCCAAGGCAAGTCAGACCAAGACGGCGATGGCAGCGTGGACACCAAGCTTACCGGGATCAATATTGCGCCCGATACGCTCAAGCTGGGCTGGAGCGCCGTATGGAATGACCGTCTCTCGACCCGCCTACAGGGCCGCTATTACTTCGACCGCAGCGTCGATAACCCGGCGCTCGACTTCGATGGCTACGGTTTGGTGGATGCCTCGCTGGCCTATCAGCTCCCTACGGGGCAGCTATCGCTGGGTATCGAGAACCTGACCGACGAAGACTACCTCACCTATTACTCTCAAGCCGCTCGCATCAGCGATGAGTACTACTTCACCGGTCGTGGGCGCACGTTCACGGTGGGGTATCAGCTGGATTTTTAAGGCTTAACGCTGGCGCGCCCGATACAAGAGATAAACAAAAAAGGGCGCGCCAATGCCCGCAACGAAAATACCGGCAGGCAGGTCGTTAGGCAAAAAGGCGACGCGGCCAAGCAGGTCGGCATAAAGCACGATTAATGCACCTACCAGTGCGGATGCAGGCAGTAGCCGCGCTAAATGTCGGCCCACCCATCGCGCCGCTAGGTGCGGTGCCATGAGGCCCACAAAGCTGAGCCCTCCCGCCACGGCCACCGCAGCACCGGCCAGCACCACGCTACAGGCAAGCAGCACGATTCGGCTGCGCAGTAACGGCACGCCTAACCCTTGGGCTACGCTGTCGCCAAGCGCCATCGTATCGGCGTGGCGCGTTAGCAGAAAACTCACCGGCGTCGCTAACAGTAGCCACGGCAGCAGGCTGGCCACATCGACCCATTGGGCGGCGTATAAGCTGCCGGTCAGCCAGGTATAGGCGGTCATGGCGGCGGAGTCGTCACTCATCACGATCAGTAGCGTAGTGCCCGCGCCCATGGCGGCGGCTAGGCCAATGCCCACTAGCACCAAGCGCGCAGGGCTAATACCACGCTGCCATGCCAAGCTGACCACAAGCAGAGCGGCGAATAAGGCTCCGAGCATGGCCGCCACCGGTAGCCAGCCGATGCTAACGTGCGAACTGAGCAACGCGATAAAGAGAACAGCGGCTAGCGCCGCGCCGCTGGTAATGCCAATAACATCCGGCGAGGCAAGCGGGTTACGCACGATGCTTTGCAGAATGGCGCCTGCCATTGCCAGCGCCGCCCCTACCAGGATCGCCAGCACAATACGCGGTAGCCTAAGCTGCCAAATAATGAACGTCAGCTCGCTATCCGCTGGGTTAATAAGGGAATGCCCGACTTGCAGTGGTGGAGTAGGAAAACTTCCCAAGCAAAGCGACAGAGCCGCGCTTAGCACAAGCCCCACACTCAATAGCAGCAGCGTGAGACGAAAACGTGTGCCAAGCGCGTTGCTGGCGTCAGAAGGAGAGAGCGCTGCGAGTGTCATTGGCGAGCCATGTTGCGTCGTGCGAGGTAAATAAAGAAAGGCGTACCAATGAGCGCTGTCATGACGCCGACCGGCACTTCCTGTGGAGGAATTAAAAACCGCGATGCCGTATCGGCCAGCAGAAGCAAGCAAGCGCCCAAAACGGAACAGCCAGGAAGCATCAAGCGATGGTCAATGCCAAAAAGACGGCGGGCCATGTGGGGCACAATTAGCCCGACAAACCCAATCATGCCCGCCAGGGCCACTGAGCTGCCTGCCAATACAATCACAACCAGGCCCAGAAGCAGTTTGATGCTGCCCGCGCGCATGCCTAGGCTTGTCACCATGTCATCACCTAATAACAGCGCATTGGCGTGACGTATCAAGAGGGCGCTAAGCACTATGGCACCACCAAACAGCGGTAGCAGCGGCAATACTAGGTCAAGGTCGCGTCCCGCTACAGAACCCGCTAGCCAATAAAGCACGCTTTCAAAGCTCTGCTGGTCGACCACCAGGAGCCCCTGGCTGAAGGAGACAAACATCGCGGTCACCGCGACCCCTGCCAGCACCACCCGCAGCGGCGAGTTCTCGCCATAGCGCCCGCGACTTAGCAACGCCACTAAACTTGCTGCCACTAGCGCGCCGAGTAGGGCGGCACCCACATAATGGGCAGGCGTATGCAGCGGCAGTAGCGCCAACCGCTACCACGACGAAAAACAGCGCCCCGGCGTTAATGCCTAAAATACCCGGCGAGGCGAGCGGGTTGCGAGTCATGGCCCGCATCAGTGCGCCCGCTACGGCCAAGCTAGCACCCACGAGCGCCGGCACCACGGCGCGTGGCAGGCGCTCGGTATATAGAATGATATGCGCCACATTAGCGGGATCGTAAGCGGTTAGCATACGCCACAGTGCCGACCACTCTAGCGGGGTGGTGCCGAGCATGACGCTGCCGATAAACGCCAGTAGCGTCATGGCAGCGCCTGCTAGCAACCCTAACCACTTAGCAGAGCTGCTGTTCAGCATGAGGGCCGCTCCTGAATGCATACAGCGCAGTGTGGCTGCTTGCCAGCGGTGGCCGGGGTGAGCTGATCGTAGCGGTAAAGGTCATCCAGCATGGCGTTGGCCGCCAAAATACCGCCGCCCATCATCCAACTAACGGGGTCTGCCTCAAATACTTGGCCGCGCTGCACAGCCGTTAGCTGTTGCCACAAAGGGTGAGAAGCCCAGTGTTGGTAGTTGGCCGCAATGGCTGGGTCATCTGGCTCCAGCAGCACAAAGATGACATCAGCCTCAAGCACCGGAATGTTCTCCGTGCTGGCAAGCTTCACCCCCCAGTCTTGAGAGGCCAGCGTCTCGGGTTGTTCAAAGCCCAGCTCATCTAGAATCGAACCGGCAAACCCGCTGGTATAGATCCGCACATGATCGCTTTTAAAGCGCACGACGGCGACTTTTTGCGGCCATTGGCCCCCTAGCTGATCAGCGATCTGCTGGCGAAAGTCCGCCACGCGGGTTTCCCAGCGCTGCAGCAGCGCTTGGGCTTGCTGTTCGCGCTCGCTGGCCTCGGCCACCAGCGCTAACGTCGTCTTGAAATCATAGACGGTGTTGGCGTAAACGCTGGTCGCCATGGCGCTTAACAGCGGGGCGACGCGTTCGTGCCGAAAGTGACTGGCGATAATGGCATCCGGGTTCAGCCAAGCCACTTTCTCAAGGTTCGGCTGGGTTTCCAGCCCCACGTGCTCAACATTGGTAAGCGCATCGCGTAAATAGCGGTAGGTGGGCTTTTCCAGCCAAGCGTCAACCAGGCCAACGGGGGTAATTCCGAGAGCTACGGCACTGTCCGTGGCTCCTTGGTAGAGCGTTACTAGGCGTGGTTGGTCACATTGAGTAGGTAAATCAGCAGTGGTGCCTACTTAATTGGCGATAGCAAAGAAAGGCAGCAGGGTGGAGCAAAAAATAAGCAACACCCGCCACCCTGTGCGGCTGCCATAAGCGTCTGCTGTCTGCATACGTGCCCTTCGGTGTCACGAAGAAAGGCGAAATCATGGCATGTTGTAAAAGCTAATCCAAACCATTATCAAACAAGGGCTGCCACTACCTCCACCGCCCCAAATACTCCCACCCCGGCGGCCACCGGCCAGCCCAGTGAGCGCAGGCGACGCCACACCAACAGGGTAACGCTCAGGCCAATCGCGGTGGCCAACCAAGAGACAGGGCTGGGGTTGGCGGGCACAATCGAGACGCCCAACAGGGCGGCAATCATCATGGGGCCCAGAATCACCAGCCATTGGGGCATGGCGTTCATCCCCGTGGCGCTGCCCAACCGCCGCTGCATCCATAAAAAGGGCACCACTCGCATCAGCAGCGTGCCGAGTGCGCAGATAATGACGGCGATCCACATGGCGCTGCTCATGGGCGGCTCCTCCGTGGTTGAAAGGTGACCGTGTAGAAGCACAGCGCGCCGCAGGCAGCTGCAAGGGGAATCGCCACGTTGCTCCACCCGGCCAGGTTCAACCCCAGCGCGGCAAAAATGGTACATAGCATGGCGGCAGCCCATCGCTTGTCGGTAAAGCGCGGTGCCACCATGGTAAGAAATAGGGCTGGAAGTGCGAAGGCCATGATCTCCCCCAGCAGCGGCCAGCGGTCGGTGACCGCCTCGCCGCCGGACGCGCCGACGATGGTACCGATGATCCACACCGACCACGCCAGCAGCGAGGCGCCTACAAACCAGCTAAACCGTTTTACTTCCGGTAGCTGGGGGAGCCGTGTGAGCGCCAAAGCAAAGACTTGATCGGTCAGGCCGTGCATCAGCCAAGGCCAGTGGCGGCTTCGGGGCAGCAGCGCGGCCAAATTGGGGCCGTACACCACGTGGCGCACGTTGATGAGTAGCGTCATGGCCACCACCAGCCATAGCGGCGCACCAGCGGCAATCATGCCCACGAACAGAAACTGCGAGGCACCCGCGTAGATCAGCGCTGAAATGGCGGCCGCTTCCCAAGTGGTAAAACCGGCCTGGGTCGCGACCAAACCAAACGAGAGCGCGACCGGAATATAGTCGCCTAACAACGGAATTGCTTCACGCACGCCCTGTAAGGCAGAGCGCAGCGGTGAGGGGTTGGCGTGCACCGTGTGATCGGCTGGCTGGCTCATGGTGGGGTCCCTTCTTGGCCGTAGGTGACGGTGAGTAGCAGGGTGGCTTCATCGGTGTGCGTACGGTACAGGTGCGGCTGGTCGGCCTGAAAGGTGATGCTTTCGCCAGGGGTGAGCGTGGTGGTCGCACCCTCTGGGTCCTACTTCTAACCATCCGCTAATGAGCGTCAGCGTTTCCCGCGTGCCCAGGGTATGGGCCTCGGCGTGGCGCAGCGTATTGGGCGCGCAGCGCATCCAGTAGGCATCCACCTGTGGCACGCCCTTACCCTGGTCGATCAACTGTACCTGCACGCCATCCTCACCGAGCGGTACGCTGATCGGTGCCACCAGGGTGCCAAACGGAACGTTGAGTTGGACGGCCAGCCGCCAAATGGTGTCTAGCGTGGGGTTACCGTTGCCCTGTTCTAAGCGGCATAGGTTGGATTTCGCGATGCCTGCCGCGCTGGCAAGCTGTGAAAGTGAGAAACCCTGGGTTTTACGAAGCGCTTGGAGGTGTAGGCCTAGCGTAACAAGAGAGTGCTCATCCATGGTGATTGCCCGTTGTTCCTTTTATAGAACGTTCTATATAAGGAACAGCGGGCTGTCAATCGACAAGCAGTAAAGAAGTGGTTAGGTGAGCTTGCGCGCTCGGCAGGCGGCGGCGGTAAACAGCACGTCGGTGGAGGAGTTAGCGCCGTTTCGGTGGAGTCTTGCACTACGCTAATCACAAAGCCAATGGCGACGGCCTGCATGGCCACTTCGGTCGGAATGCCGAACAGGCTGGCGGCCATGGGAATCAGCATCAACGAACCGCCCGCCACGCCAGACAGACCGAAGGCAGCCAGAGCCGATACGATGCAGAGCGGCAGCGCAGTGTGGAAATCCACGCTAATTCCCAGGGTGTGCGTAGTCGCCAGCGTAATCACGGTAATGGTGATCGCCGCGCCGCACATATTGATGGTGGCGCCCAGCGGAATGGAGATTGAGTAGGTGTCGGCATCCAGGTCTAAGCGGCGGCACAGCTCCAGGTTCACCGGGATATTGGCTGCCGAGCTGCGGGTGAAAAATGCCGTAATAGCGCTGCCCCGTAGGCAGGCAAACACCAGCGGATAAGGGTTTTTGCGGGTGGCTAAATAGACCAGCAGCGGGTTACTCACCAGCGCCACAAATAGCATACAGCCAACGATCACCCCCAATAGCTGGGCGTAGCTAAGCAGTGCCTGCACGCCAGACTCCGCCAGCGTACCGGCCACCAAGCCGAAAATACCCAGCGGGGCTAAGCGAATCACCAGCGTGACAATACGCGTAATGGCGGCGGATAAGTCGCTAAGCGCTTGGCGGGTAGTGTCGCTGGCTTGGCGCAGCGTTAACCCCAGGCCAATCGCCCAGGCCAGAATCGCGATGAAATTGGCGTCCATCAGAGCCGTCACAGGGGTCGCCACCGCGTTGAGCAGTAAGTCACGCAGCACGGTAAAAATATCGCTCGGCGGGTTGCCGTCGACTTGGCCTGCATCCAGCGCCAGCTCCGTAGGGAACGCAAAGCTGGCCGCCACGGCAATTAACGCGGCAATCAGCGTACCCGTGACATATAGCACCAATACCGAGCGGATATGGGTGGGTTGGCCTGCTTGGTGGGCGGCAATGGCCGCCGCCACCAGTACGAAGACTAAAATCGGCGCAACCGCTTGCAGCGCAGCAATAAACAGCTGGCCAAGTAGCGCAACATCTCTGGCAATCCCAGGGGTGAATAGAGCTAGCAGCACCCCAGCGGCAATACCAATCACAATTTGAGGGATAAGGCCCAGCCGTAAAATTGGCCGAAATACGGCATTGACGGTGGCAAACATTGCGCGACTCTCAGGTAGTAGAAGAGGGAAGCGGTGTGGCGGTCAGCCACAACGCGCCTGAAAGGGGCAGCATTCTAACAGTTGCAGGCACGCCTTGGGCGGATGTGTAAAAAAACGTGACCTGCTATCTCTGTCATAAGCGCCAGATTATACTTCGCTTGCTTCCATCACTAATCGCAGCACGGCGCTTGCGCCTCAAACCCTCGCTTTTCCTCTAAAAAAGAAAAAGGAATGCTTCCATGCGCATTAAGGTGTTTCTGGCTGCACTGCTGATGCTGTGCAGCTCGTCGCTGGTCATGGCGGCCGACTACTACGTCGATATCACCAACCGTACTGGCTACACCATTTACTATATGTACGTGAGCACGGCGGATTCGAAAAGTTTGGAGGAGGACGCGCTGGGCAGCGACGGGTTGATGAATGGGGATACCCAGCGCGTGACGCTAACGGGGTATAAAAGTCCCTTATTCGATATTCGCTTGGTCGACGAGGACGATGACAGCTATACCTTCTGGAACGTCGATGTTTCTACCCAAGATATCGTGGTGACGCTGGATAATCTGGACTAATAACGGGCAAGCGGCTTGCAACCCATTGGGAAGCAAGTGTTTTGCTATCAGCATGTTCTGCGTGCTTATTGCGCTACAGATTAAGCACTGGAATCACTGAAAACAAAGCCAAGCAAACTCATCTACGAAGACTAATCGACAATAATTATTTCGACTAAAGTGGTTAGACTTTGGTTGTAATTGCCGCCAATTTACTGGACTAATGGCCTATTGCAGTGAATAAAGGGCACCCTAAAAGCCAGCGGCGCTGGCAAAAAATGCCATAGGGACAGCTAAGTCCTGAACCCTTTCGTTCACCCTGACTGCGAGCGGTACTTCCATAATGCGCAGAACTGCCACGATGACGCTGTGGGATCAGCTTTGGCACTCCCACGACCAAGTTAAAAATCTCCTGATGTGTGCGTTGCCGACCTCAAGTGCTGGAGGCTCCTCATCCCGAAGTGACTCCCATAAGACCCAGGGCAGCGGCGGCCATTCGCCCCGTCCGGCCCGTGTATAGTACGGCACAGAAAATCGGCTTGGTGCTGGGCCCTTTGCTGTTTGCTTTGGTCGTGATGTTTTTCCACCCCGCCGGCTTGAGCTTCGAAGGGCGCATGGTGCTGGCAACTACTTTATGGGTGGCGGTGTGGTGGATTACCGAGGCCATTCCTATCCCGGTGACGTCACTGCTGCCCATTATTCTGCTGCCGATTACCGGAGTGCTGGAGAGCAGTGCCGTAACGGCGGCGTACGGTAACCCGATTATTTTCCGGTTCCTGGGCGGCTTTATGATCGCCTTGGCAATGGAGAAGTGGGATCTGCACAAGCGCATCGCGCTGTCGATTATCTCCTTGCTAGGCACCAGCATTAACAGCATCGTGTTTGGCTTTATGGCGGCCACGGGCTTCTTGTCCATGTGGGTATCCAATACCGCTGCCGTCATGATGATGCTGCCCATTGGTACCGCCATTGTCTACCAGGTGACCCAGGAGCTGAACAAAACCGAAGGAGATCACAGCGACGAGATTGATAAGTTCAGTAAGTCGCTGATTTTTTGGCGTGGGCTACGGGGGCACCATTGGCGGTTTGGGCACGCTCATTGGCACGCCGCCGAACATTATCCTGGCGGCGATCGTGAACGAGCTGTTCGGTGTCGAGATTTCGTTCGCGGGCTGGCTGATGTTTGCCTTCCCGGTGGTAGTGACGCTGCTGGTGATTGGCTGGGTGATGCTCACACGCTTCATTTATCCGATCAAGCTCGCCAAATTGCCGGGCGTCGGAGCGCTGATCCGCAAAGAGAAAGAAGCGCTGGGTAGGATCACCTTCGAAGAGAAGGCGGTGCTCGGTGTGTTCCTGTTTGCCGCGTTTTTCTGGATTACCCGCTCGTTCCTATGGCAGGGGCAGATCCTGACGATCCCCGGCATTAACGACACCATGATTGCGATTACCGCTGCCGTGGCGCTGTTTCTCATTCCTTCTCCCAAAAAAGGTGGCTGCCTGCTGGGGTGGGATGTGGCCAAAGACGTACCGTGGGGTATCTTGCTGCTGTTCGGCGGCGGCTTGGCGATTGCCGCAGGTTTTGGCTCATCGGGTCTGGCTTCATGGATTGGCGGCCAAATGAGCGTGCTAGAAGGCGTCAACTTCCTGCTGGTCATTTTGCTGGCGACAGGCATGGTGCTATTTTTGACCGAGATTACCTCCAACACGGCCACAGCGACGATGATTTTGCCGGTGCTAGCCTCATTGGCGCTGGCGCTCGATATTCATCCGTTCGTGCTGATGGTGCCAGCGGCCATGGCGGCCAACTTCGCCTTCATGCTACCGGTAGGCACCCCACCCAATGCGATCATCTTCTCCACGGGTAAAATCAAAATCATCGAGATGGTGCGCAACGGTTTCTGGCTCAACATCATTGCGATGCTGTTGATCGTGGCCGCGGTCTACTTCCTGCTGCCGATGCTGTGGGGCGTGGACCTCACCACCTACCCGGATGCGTTTAGAGACTAACCCGCGACGTGTTCCGCATTAATCGCCCCGCCTCGTGCGGGGCTTTTTCATGGGTGAAACGCAGGCGCGGTTGCTATGATGACCGCACACTTTTTTCATCGAGCCTGTCATGCGATTACTTCATACCGCCGATTGGCATTTAGGGCGGCTATTTCACAACCTTTCCCTGCTGGATGACCAGCGCTATGTGTTGCAGCAGTTGCTGGAGATCATCGACCGCGAGCAGGTGGATGCCGTGCTGGTCGCGGGCGATATTTACGACCGCTCGGTGCCACCCGCTGCGGCGGTCACACTGCTGGATGAGATATTGGTCGAGCTGTGCGAGGAGCGCGGCCTGCCGGTCGTGATGATTTCCGGTAACCACGATGGCGCTGAGCGGCTGGGGTTTGGCGCGCGCCATTTGCGCCAAGCCGGCCTGCATATTCTCACTGACTTAGCCACTTGCGATCAGCCAGTCACGCTCCCGCTTGGCGATGACACGGTGGATGTGTTCGGCATCCCCTACGCGGACCCAGAGTACGTGCGCAGCGCGTTTGGCGTGGACGTACGCGACTTCGATAGCGCCCACCGCTACCTGCTGGAGCGCATTGAGGCACAGCGCCAGCCGGGCCGCCCGACGCTACTGATGAGCCACTGCTTTGTCGATGGCGGCACCGCCAGCGACTCCGAGCGCCCGCTCACCCTAGGCGGTGCCGAAAGCGTGGCGTGGGAACCCATGCAGAGTTTCGACTACGTGGCATTGGGCCACCTTCACGGCCCCCAGGTTCGCGGTGGGGAGCACATTCGCTATAGCGGCTCGCTGCTGAAGTACAGCTTTCCCGAAGCCACCCAGCGAAAAGGCGTCACCCTTGTTGAGGTGGGCAGCGAAGGTGTCACCCAAATAGCCCACCATCCGCTGCTGCCCCGCCGGGACGTGCGCGTGCTGGAAGGTGAGCTGGCTCAGCTGCTGGCCCAAGGGGCCGCTGACCCCCACGCCGATGACTATCTGCTGGTGCGCCTCACCGACCGTCACGCCATTCTCGACCCCATGGGCAAACTGCGGGCGGTGTACCCCAACGTGCTACACCTGGAAAAGCCCGGCATGCTGGAAGCTAAAGGCCGCCAACAGCTAGACCGCGAGCGGCTTGCGTTCAGCGCGCTGGATATGTTCAGCGACTTTTTCGCTCAAACCAGCGGCGAGCCAATGAGCGACGCCCAGGCCCGTGCCATGGGCGAGTTGATCACCACCCTGAGTCGCGAGCAGGGGGGCCAAGCATGACGCCATTAACGCTGACCATGCAGGCCTTTGGCCCCTTTGCCGTTAGCGACACCATCGACTTCACCGCGCTGGGCAGAAGCCCGCTGTTTCTGATTAACGGCCCCACCGGCGCGGGTAAAAGCTCGATCCTCGATGCGATTTGTTTTGCTTTGTACGGCCAAACCACCGGCAACGAGCGGGACGCCGTTCAAATGCGCTGCGATCAGGCGGATGCCTCTCTGCTCACCGAAGTCAGCCTGACGTTTCGCCTGCGTGATGTCATGTATCGGGTGCGCCGAGTGCCTCTGCAGGAGCGCCCCAAGGCCAGCGGCGAAGGCACAACGACACAAACCGCAGAAGCCCAGCTGTGGCGACTCACTCCGGAAGGCGAGGAGGACGAGTGCCTAGTGGCGCGTAAGGTCACCGACGCCACGGCGGAGCCGGAAGCGCTAATAGGCCTAGACGCCAATCAGTTTCGTCAGGTGCTGGTGCTCCCCCAGGGTAAGTTCCGCGAACTGCTGCTGGCAGGCGCCAAAGAGCGCGAAGTCATTTTCTCCCAGCTGTTTCAAACCCAGGTGTTCCAGCGTATTGAAGAGCGCCTGCGCACTCAGGCTAATCAAATAGAGCGGGCGGTGAGCGATCATCGCCAGCATATCAATGGCATTCTTGCCGGGGGGGAGCTTGAGAGCGAAGCCGCGTTGGCGCAAGAGCTGGAAGCGCTGGTGCCACAGGTAGACCAAGCACGAGAAGGCTTTGAAACCGCGCAGCGAAAGCGCCGACTTGCCGAACAGCAGCGCGATGAGGCCCTGGCGCTACAGCCCCAATTTGAGGCGCGGGACGCGCTGGCAGCCGATAAAGCCCGTCATCTTGAGCAGCACGCTGAGGTAGACAATAGCCAAGCGCGGTTAGCGCAGAGTACCCATGCCCAGGCGCTGCGCCCCCAGAAAGTCGCTCTAGACCAAGCGCAGCAGGCGTTGGCTACCGCCCACGATGAGAAGCGCCAAGCAAACGCTGCGTTAATCACGCGGCATTCTCACGCTGAACAGGCACAGCAGGCGCTAGAGACGGCACGCCAGCAGCAGGCGGAGCTCCCCGTAATGAGGGAGCGGCACCGCCAGCTGGGCGAGTTTATCCAGAAAAGCCAGCAGCTCAGTGAACTGCAGGAGCACTTTCAAACAGCTCAGGCCGTTTGGCAACAGGCCAATGAGGCGCTTAAGCGCGATGAGCAGCAGCTAGATGGCATTCGCCAGCAAGGCGAAGCCATCGGCGTTCACCTGGAACGCTTGCAGAGTGAGTTTCAGCAACTGGCGAGCGCCCCCGCTGAGCTAACCCGCCATCACCACCTGCTAGCCCTGCGCCAAGAGCTGGATGAACTCACCCAGCGGCACCAGGCATTAACCACGCAACAGCTGCAGGCTAAAAACGCGCTCAGCCACCAGCAAGGCGAGACCAAGCGTGCCGAACGCTACGCCACTGAGCAGGAGATGCGCTGGCACCAGGGCCAGGCCGCGCTGTTAGCGCTGACCCTTGAACAGAATGCCCCCTGCCCGGTGTGTGGCAGCCTGGAACATCCCGCCCCAGCGATAAATCGCGCCGAGTTGGTCACCCAGGCACAGGTGGAAGAGGCCAGAGCGGCGCAAGAACAGGCCCGTCAAGCGCTACAACGGGCAGAGCGCCATCACCATCAGCTCACCCAACAGATCGATAGCCACACAGAGCAGGCCCAGCGACTGAATCAGCAGTTAGGGGAGTGGGCGAGTCAACCGCTGTCTGCTTTGCAAAATGCCTATGAAGACCTGCGCCGCCAGGTGCAGCGCCGAGAGCAGGTTGACGCTGAGATTCGCCAACAGACCGAAGCCCGGGACGCGCTGCGACGCGAGTGGGGCACGCTGGATCAACAGCTAAAAGCCCAGCGGCCTGAGGTGGAAAAGGCGAAAGAGCACGCGCTTCGCTTAGAGAGTCAGCGCGACCAGCTGAGCCAATCGCTGCCGGAAGACGCCCGTTATCCCGAAGCAATGCGCCAAACCCTGGCCGAGCTGGAGCAGCACATCGCCCAGCTTGAAAAAGCCTGGGAGAGCGCCCAGCAAGCGCTTTCGACTAGCCAGACCCAACTGGCGCGGGCGGAAGAGCAGTTACGCGGGGCGAACGAGCGGGTCGAGCGTAGCGAGCAGTCGCTTCAGCAGGCTCACGCCGAGTGGCAGTCCGCGCTGCAGGCTAGCCCCTTTGCTGATGAGGCGGAATATCAGGCCGCCCAACTGAATGATGCCCAGCGGCACGAGCTGACGCATCGGGTGGAGGCGTATCAACGCCGCTTGGCCGAGCTTGAGGGCGCGCTAGAGAATTACCAAACCCAGCTGGCGGAAAAAACGCCGCCGGATCTTGCCGCACTGACTGCCCAGGCTGAAAGTGCACAGGCTCAAGAAAACAGCCAGCTAGAGTCTTGGCGGCAACTGGATGGGCGATTAACCACGCTGCAAAACATTCACCAAAAGCTGACGGCTGCCCACGCCTCCCAGGCGGAGCTGGAAGCCCAATACCAGCTGTGGGGCACGCTGAGCGACGTCGCCAACGGTCGCACCGGCCATCGCATTAGCCTGCAGCGGTTCGTACTGGGCGTGCTGCTGGATGATGTGTTGATTCAAGCGTCTGAGCGTTTGGTGCGCATGAGCCGTGGGCGATACCAGTTGGTGCGCCGGGAAGACCCCTCTAAAGGCAATAAAGCATCTGGCCTTGAGCTGGACGTGGCTGATACCTACACCGGCAAAAATCGCCCGGTGGCCACGCTCTCTGGTGGGGAGTCGTTTATGGCGGCGCTGTCGCTGGCGCTGGGGCTTTCCGATGTGGTGCAGGCCTACGCGGGCGGTATTCAGCTCGATACGCTATTCATAGATGAAGGCTTTGGCAGCCTGGACCAAGACGCCCTGGACCAAGCGATTGCCATGCTGAGCGAGCTGCAAATGAGTGGCCGCATGATTGGGATTATTTCCCACGTCAGCGAACTCAAAGAGCAGATGCCGGTTCGTATTGAGGTGAGCGCTAGCCGTCATGGCAGTTCGGTCGAGGTGAAAGGGGCGCTGAGCTAAGCGCTAGCGCAAGGTTAATTCATGCTGCATTCATGTAGCATACGCTATAACAAGGGTTAAACGACCCGCGTTCGACCCGTCGAATGAATGTTTATTGAGGAGTGCAAGGATGAATGCAAGCAAAATTCTGCAGCAGCTGATGAGCCAGGCCAGTGGTAGCAAAGGCAGCAGCGGCGGCATGGATGTCAAAGGCGTGATTGATGGGCTCTCCCGCCATTTAGGCGGTAATAGCAGCCAAGGTACACGTCAAAGCAGCGGTTCCAGCGGTTTTGATGTGAAAAGCCTGCTGGGCGGCGGTGCCCTGGGCATGCTGGTGGGTTCAAAACGTGGCCGCAGCATGGGCGGTAAAGCGTTGAAATATGGCGCGATTGCGGGTGTAGGCATGCTGGCGTGGAAAGCGTGGCAAAGCTCTCAGGAAAAGAAAGGAGCGGCGACCCAATCCTCATCAGAAGGCGAGCGTGTCGAGGTGTTAAGCGGCGAGGTTCAAGAGCGCCGCAGCCTGGAACTGCTGCAGGCGATGATCATGGCCGCACGGGCGGATGGTCATATCGATGAGCAGGAGCAGGCGCTGATCACCGATCAGATCGATGCCCTCGGCGCGGATGAGGAGATGCACCGCTGGGTCGAACAGCAGCTAAAAGCCCCGCTGGACGCCCAGGCATTGGCCCGTGAAGCGGACTCCCCCCAGGCCGCTCGCGAAATGTATTTGATCAGCGTCGCCGTGATCGACAACCAAAACCCCATGGAACGCGCCTGGTTGGATCAACTCGCCAGTGCGCTAAACCTAACGCCAGAGATGGCGGCAGAGCTCGAGCGTCAGGCGCAGCAGGCTGGCTAATGCTCGATACGCTCAACTTCTGGCTAGCCACCGGCTTTGGGTTAGGGCTAGCGCCCGTTGCGCCGGGTACCTTTGGTTCATTGATTGGCTTGGCGCTGGAGTGGTGGCTCTTGGGTCGCCCGACCGGGCAGCAGGCTGCCATCATCGCGCTGATGCTGGTGGCCGCGGTGCCGGTCTGTCATATCGCTGCGTGGCATTATGATGGCCTGGACCATGGCAGCATCGTTGCCGATGAGTACGTCGCTTTTCCGCTCGCGGTGCTAGGGCTAAAAGCCGCTCGCCATCCATTGGTTCTGGCCCTGGCGTTTGGCGTCTACCGCTTTTTTGATGCTTTAAAACCGCCGCCTATTCATTTAGCGGAGTATGTCACCGGTGGGTTGGGCATTGTGTTGGATGATGTGATTGCCGCGCTGGTAAGCTGGCTGGTGGTCGCGCTGATAGTGATGCTATGGCAGCGTTGGCAGCAGAAGATCGTCTAACGCCACTGTTAAAATACGCTACCCATAAAAAATGCCGCAGGTCATAAATGACACTGCGGCGTTTTTATGGATTAGCCCATCGTAAGCCGATGGGCTTGGCGGTGTTAGCTTTGCACCACAATCACCGATTTAATGTTGACGAACTCGTGCATACCAAAGCCGCCGTGCTCACGGCCGTAGCCGGAATCTTTCACGCCGCCAAACGGCCTTTCAGGCGTTGCCACACCAAAGCCGTTGATAAACACCATGCCGGTATCGAAATACTTGCTGGCAAGCTCGGTGGCGCGCTTCACGTCTTTGGAGATGATGCCGCCGCCCAAGCCGTAGCGGCTGTCGTTGGCGATGCGCATGGCGTCTTCATCATCTTTGGCACGAATCAACGCGGCAACCGGGCCAAACAGCTCGTCGTCATAGGCGGGCTGGCCGGGGGTGACGTTATCCAGCACGGTGACCGGGTAGAATGCCCCTTTACCTTCTGGTTTTTCGCCACCGCAGAGGATTTTTGCGCCTTTACGCGCGCTCTCTTCCACCTGTTTGTGAAGGCCGTCACGAAGATCGACACGGGCCATCGGGCCTAGGTCGCTATCTTCTTTGGTCGGGTCGCCCGCTTTTAAGTCCTTCATGCGTGCCACGTAGGGCTTTTTAAACGCTTCGTAGTTCTTTTCGGTGACCACAAAGCGTTTTGCCGCTACGCAGGTTTGGCCGCCGTTAAACACGCGGCCAGTGACGCAGGTATCCACCGCCACGTCCAGGTCGGCATCGTCCAGCACCAAGTAGGCATCGTTGGAGCCTAGCTCTAGTACGGTCTTTTTCAGATGCTCGGCGGCTTTGGCGGCCACTTTGCGGCCAGCGCCGTCGCTGCCGGTCAGGGTCACACCACGCACGGCTTTATGGGCGATGATGGTGACGGATACATCGTGTGAAATCACCAGCGTACGGAAAACGTTTTCCGGCAGGCCCGCTTCGCGGTAGATTTTTTCCAGCAGCAGGCCGCTGCCCGTCATGTTTTCAGCGTGTTTTAGCAGCACGCTGTTGCCCGCCATAATATTGGCGATGGAGTAACGCACCACTTGGTAAGCAGGGAAGTTCCACTGCTGAATGCGGTAAATCACGCCCATGGGGGAGTAGGTAACAATACCGCGCTCGCCGTTGCCGGGTTTGCGCTCTTCATCGGCCAGCTTGGTGGGGCCATGTTCGGCGGTGTAGTCACAAATGCCGACGCAGAGATCCACTTCCAGGCGCGCTTGCGAGGGCAGCTTACCCATCTCTTTGACCATCAGGTCGGTAAGCTCTTCTTTATGCGCGTTCATGGCTTCGCCAATCGCTTTCACCACCTTGGCGCGGTGCTCTAGCGGCTTGAGCCGCCAATCTTAAAAACGCCTCATGACTGGCCTCGACTATCTGCTTGGCCTGGCTTTCATCCATCAGCGTGTAGGTCTCAAGCGTTTCGCCGGTGGTCGGGTTCACTGTCGTAATGGTGTTGCTCATAAGATCTCCTATCTTTAGATCAACGTGTGGGTCATGACGTCCAGCTTCTGGGCGTTTAATCGACCAGTCTATTTCTAATGCAAATCCACTCTAGTACAAACTGAGTGCCTCTGCATAATAAAGGTACTTACTTTCGGGCATTGATGTAATCAATCAGTTCCTTCGATTTCTCATTGAATTTTTATAAGTTTATTTTGTTTCCCCGAGGTATAAGGTGATGCTAAAAATATTCGGCGTAATCAATAGTTTTAGCTACGCATGCGGGCCGCTTTGGTAATGGCGCGGGCACACTCCATTAACGAGGGCGCGAGCTGTTCCAGGGCGCGGTCGAGGGTCCACCGGCTGCTAGGGGTGGTGATGTGCACGGCAGCGACGGGAGTACCCGCAGCGTTGCGTATCGGCGCGGCAATGTTGATATCGCCGAGAAAGTATTCGGCGTCGTTCCAGGCGACTCCGCGTGAGCGGCATTCGCGGATCAGCTCGCTAAGGGTGTCGATATTATTAACCCGGCAATAAAATAGCTATGATGCGGCGTATTGGATTGACGGGGCTTTGAAGTATTTCGCGACTCGCATCGGGAGCTTCTGAAGCTTCCGAAGGTGAGACATCGCCTTCCTCTTTAACTGGTCTCTGCTGCGTGCCGGAGTACCGCTATGGTTACGCTGATGAATTAAGTCATCAAAATGTCGCTATTCGATGATTTTTTGCATCCCATATACCTGCATGATTTTATCTTTAATTTTTTTATCAATTAAATCATACAGTTGTTAATTTTTCTTGGTTGGCATGGCGTTTGCTAGGTAAAAAGTGGCCAGCGTTATTCTCGGCTTGATAATCGAGCTGGAAAAGCAACCAATTAAAGTTAACAGGAAGCGCCATATGCAGTTAAGTAGCTTTAATCGAGTGAGTAGCTTTAAAAGCGCCGGTAAGCTGATGACCGGGCATGGGGCCGCACAGCAGTTGCAGCTTTATGTTCAATCGCTGGGTATGCAGCGGCCCTTAATCGTTACCGATAGCGGCGTGGTGGCTTCTGGCACGCTGGATATGATTACTGAGCAGCTCACGGCTCTAAAGGTGAGCTATGAGGTGTTTGATCAGGTAACGCCCGAGCCGGAAGTAGAAATAGTCGAAATGTGTACCCGTGCGTTTAATGCTGGCAAGCATGACAGCGTCATCGCTGTAGGCGGCGGGAGTGCCATGGACATCGCTAAGTGTGTAGCGGTATATGCGCACTACGAAGGTCCGCTGGAGGCGTTGTTTGGCGAGAACAAGGTTAACCAACGCACAATACCTTTGATCGCCATGCCCACCACGGCGGGCACCGGTTCTGAAGTGACCAATATCGCGATTCTGTCGGATAAAGCACAACAGATGAAAAAGGGCATCGTCAGTGACTGCTTATTACCGGATGTCGCGATTGTCGCCCCTGAGCTTACGCTGAGTTGCCCACGCTCTGTGACGGCGGCCAGCGGGGTGGATGCGTTGGTCCATGCAGTGGAGGCGTATCTATCTAACTTTGCCACGCCGATTACCGATGCATTGGCGGTTAAGGCAATGAACCTCATTGTACATGCGCTCCCCAAGGCGGTTGCCAATCCCAACAATCTCCAGGCCCGTGAAGATATGGCCACCGGTAGCCTGCTGGCAGGCCTTGCCTTTGGTAATGCTGGCGTGGGCGCAGTCCATGCATTGGCGTATCCGTTAGGTGGGCGCTACCACTTGGCCCATGGGGTGACGAATGCGCTGCTACTGCCCTTCGTAATGGAGTGGAACAAGCTGGCCTGCGTCGAGCGCTTTCGGGGCATTGCGGTGGCCTTTGATGAACCCGTGGCTGGGCTTTCGGATGATGCTGTCGCCCAAGCGGTTGTCCAGCGCATGCCTAAGCTGTGTGCTGATGTGGAGATTCCTTCCGGTTTACGCTCGTTTGATATTCCTGAATCCGACATTCCTGAGTTGGCCGCCGAGGCCATTAAGGTGGAACGTTTGCTGCGTAATAACCCGCGGGTATTAACGCTTGGGTTGTTGAGGCGATTTACCACGCCGCTTATTAATTCGTCGCTAATTAAAACGCTATAACGACAAAACGTTTATCAAAAATACTAACAACTTTAAACAGGAGTCCATGCCATGAGCGCTTGGAAGCAACGCGTTGACGGTGGAGAAAGCCCGTACACACCACTAGGGCCGTTTAAGCTACGCCTGCGTTTTACCATTATCGTTTTGAACTGCCCGATTTCCTGCAAGGGCTTTTGATGTGCGCGGTGGATCTTGCCGCGATCCCATTGATGATGCAGCTACTGGGCATGCCGTTTGAAGCGGCGTTGGCCATCGTCATTTTAAATGGCTTGCTTTATTTGCTGCATCACCTGTTGGGTGACCCTGTCATTCCAGGGTGGATCACACCTGCTATTCCGCTGTTGATGGCTTATGTGTCGACCTTTCCCGAGGGGGTAGACAGGGTGCATGCGCTGATTGCCTTTCAGATGATGTTGGGGATACTGGCACTGGGCCTGGGGGTAACGGGTATGGCCAGTAAAGTGGTGCGGCTCATTCCTTCTGCCATCAAAGCAGGGGTCATTATGGGCGCAGGGTTAGCCGCTATTGTGGTGGTGTTTGATGAAGGCGGCCGCTTTGAACAGTACCCCTTTACTATTGCGATTGCCGGAGGTGTCGCGTTTTATCTGATTTTCTCTCGCCATTTCAACAAGCTTAAAGCGCAGGGCGGCCTGTGGGGTGCCGTGGGTAAACTGGGTATTTTCCCGATTATCGTGCTGGCGATTGTGGTGGCTCCGCTGTTTGGTGAGGCGCCTTGGCCAGACGTTGAGTGGGGCTTTAGTCAGCCTGATTTCGCGCTGATGTTCAGTGAATACACGGTATTTGGCGTTGGTTTACCTCCGTTGATGATGTTTTCAACGGCCATTCCGACCGTTATTGCGGCCTACATTGTGCTATTTGGCGATGTGCTTCAAAGCAAGGCACTTTTGGAAGAGGCTGATGAGAAGCGCCAGGATGAAAAAATTGACTATAACCCTAACCGCGCTCATATGATTTTTGGTGGGCGTAACTTTGGGATGAGTATTTTTGGCCCTGATGTGGTGATGTGTGGTCCGCTTTGGGCTGCGATGCATGTGGTAACGGTTGAGCGTTATAAGCAGGGCAAAGCGGCGATGAACTCTATCTTCGGTGGTTCTGGTTCGTTTCGCTGGGGGACGAATACGGGGCTGTTGTTGCTGCCGATCGTGAGCCTGGTGGAGCCTATTCTGGGGATTGCGCTGGCGCTGACGCTGTTGATTCAAGGCTATGTCAGTGTGCGCATCGGCATTATGGAAGCGCGCAGCCAGCGGGACTTGGGTATCGCGGGCATTATCGCGGCCATGCTGGTGATAAAGGGCGCTACCTGGGCCTTTTGGGTGGGCATTTTACTTTGCGTGTTAATTTACGGTAAGCGCTTCTTCTCCGGGGAGGTGGATAAAACCTTCGTTAAGGATTGGGATGAGGCATCCCAGCCCGTCGAGGATCCTGAGCCGGAAGTGCCATTGCGCAAATAACAGTCTCTGCCTTTATAGTGGTTTAACCGTCAAAAAAGGTTGGAAAACCAGCGTTCACCGCTTAGGCGGTGGACCTGGCTTGTGAGAGGAACTGTTATGCAACGGATCGAAGAGGGGCTTTCACTGGAAGCCGCCCTGCCGTTATTTGATTTACACGGCACTGATGCGGTGGAAGTCTTTGATACCCAAGGCCAGGTGATTGGGGTGTTGACCCGTACCGATCTCGAAAAGGCGCAATGTGAGGCGGCGTTGGGCCAGCTGGTGGGGCGAGTGTATTCGCTACCGTGTCACCGGTATTAAACCGCCGGTGGAAGCTGAAAGCGTAGATGCTTTTGGTTTTGACCAAGAGCCGATGCGTTCACTGTTGGATGCTTTGCATGACGGGGTTTATATCACCGATGCCAACGGTATTACGGTAACGATCAATAAAGCCTATGAGCGTATCACCGGCATTTCGCGCGCTGAGGTAGTGGGCTTTCATATGGCGGATTTGGTGAAAGCGGGGTTTATTTCAAAATCCGCGTCGTTGGAAGTCATCCGTGAACGCCGCCCGATTACGCTGGCGCAGACTATTCACAACAGCCGCAAGATCGTGGTCACTGGAACGCCTATGTTCAGTGCCGATGGCTCGATTGCTTATGTGGTTACCAGTGTTCGGGATATCACTGAGTTGCTACTGGCGAAACATGCCCAAGAGCAGCTAGAGCAAATTCAGCGAATCCGCGAGGCATATAAAGTGCCCGAGGTTATGGCGCTAAGCGCGCCGGGGGTGATCACCAGCCAACAAACGGAGCCCTGCTTTGCGCTTGCCAGTCGAGTCGCGAAAACAACGGCGAAGATTCTGAATCACGGTGAAACTGGCACCGGTAAAACTCTGTTGGCCCGCTATATACATCAGCAAAGCGACCGTGCGGATGGACCTTTTATGGAGCTTAACTGTACGACATTCTCTGAAGGGTTGCTGGAAGCGGAGCTGTTTGGTTACACCGCAGGCGCATTTACCGGGGCATCCCCTAGAGGCAAACAGGGGTTATTGGATGTGGCTCATGGCGGTACGCTTTTTCTGGATGAAATTGGCGATTTACCTCTCGCATTGCAGGTGAAACTGCTCCAAGTTGTGGAAGAAAACCGCTACCTGCCAGTAGGGGGAACGGTTTTTCGTCATGGCCAACGTACGTCTGATTACCGCTACCCACCAGGATTTGAATGAACGGGTCAAGCAAGGGCTTTTTCGCGAGGATCTGTTTTATCGCATTAGCGTGTTGCCGCTCTGGCTGCCCCCTTTGCGGCAACGGCGCGATGAGGTGATTCCATTGCTGAACTATTACTTAGACCATTTTAATCAGTTGCATGGGGTAGAACGGGTCTGGAACCCCGAGGCGTTGGAGTTACTTTCTAGCTATTCGTGGCCTGGCAATATTCGTGAGCTGATCAACTTAACCGAGCGTTTATCCGTCACGGTTTCAGACAATGATATAACCGCAACGGCACTGCCGAACGAGATATTCCCAAGCACTCCGTTTAGCCAACCGCCCGTGAGTGGTGATCTTCGCCAGCAGGTAATGCAGTTTGAACAGCAAATCATTCAACAGGCGCTTACTCGCCATGGTACGACCCGAGCGGCAGCCGCTGCATTGGGCATCGATCAATCTACGCTGGTCAAAAAACAGCGACGTTGGCGTCAAGAACTTATCTAACCTTCACTTTGAAAGGAAAAATAATGTCTATCTCCAAGCAAACGTTTTTTAAACAAGACGCGTATATTAACGGCCAGTGGGTGGCCGCAACGGATGGCAGTAGTGTCGCGGTCACCGACCCTGCTAGCGGTGAGACGCTTGGCCATGTCCCTAGCTTGAGTGCGGAGCAAGTCAGTCAGGCTATTGAAGCTGCAAATGCCGCACTGCCTGCTTGGCGTGCTAAAACCGCGGCGGAACGTTCGCAGCTTTTAAAACGCTGGCATGCACTGATTATGGAAAATGAGGCAGCGCTAGGCGATCTTTTGACCTTGGAGCAAGGGAAGCCGTTAAAAGAGGCACGCGGTGAAATCGGCTATGCGGCCAGCTTTATCGAGTGGTTCGCTGAGTAGGCGAAGCGGTTATACGGCGATACTATTCCCGGTCATGCGACTGATAAACGCATCATTGTTTCCCGTGAGCCGGTGGGCGTTTGTGCGGCGATTACGCCGTGGAACTTCCCTGCGGCCATGATTACCCGCAAGGTGGCGCCTGCCTTGGCGGCGGGTTGTACGATTATCGTTAAGCCCGCTATGGAAGCCCCATTGACGGCGCTTGCGCTAGCGGCGTTAGCCGAGCAAGCGGGCATTCCTGCCGGGGTGATTAATATTGTTACTGGTGATGCCAAAACGATTGGCCCCGTGCTGACAGATAGCCCGATTGTGCGCAAACTGAGCTTTACCGGTTCTACCCCAGTGGGCGCGCATTTAATGGCTGCCTGTGCTCCAACGGTCAAAAAGGTGTCTCTTGAGCTTGGCGGTAATGCGCCCTTTATTGTGTTTGACGATGCCGATATTGAAGATGCGGTTACCGGAGCGCTAGACAGTAAGTTCCCTAATGCTGGGCAAACCTGTGTCTGCGCTAATCGTATGTATGTGCAAAGCGGTGTTTACGACGCATTTGTTGAACGTTTGGCCCAGCGCACCAGTGAACTGAGTGTCGGTAAAGGTAGCGCCGAAGGCGTAGAGGAGGGGCCAATCATCTCTGAAAAGGCGGTAGAGAAAGTTGAAGCCCATTTGCAGGATGCACTCGATAAAGGTGGTCGCTTAATCACCGGTGGTAAGCGACACGCCTTAGGCGGTACCTGGTTTGAGCCAACAGTTGTGGCTGACGTAACCGCTGACATGGCATGTGCTCGCGAGGAAACCTTTGGGCCATCGGCGCCGGTATTCAGGTTTGAGACGGAAGCGGAGGTTATTCGTCAGGCCAATGATACGGAGTATGGGTTAGCGGCGTATTTCTATGCTGAAAGCGTGTCACGGATCTGGCGCGTATCGGAAGCACTGGAGTACGGCATTGTGGGCATTAATACGGGGCTCATCTCGACCGCTTCGGCGCCTTTTGGGGGCGTCAAATCGTCGGACATCGGCCGTGAGGGCTCACGCTATGGCATCGATGAATACACCGAGCTGAAGTATCTGTGTTTGGGTATTAAGCAAATGGCTGAATAACAAACACTTAAGGGTATAAAGGTCGTTTTATTTACGCGCTCTCTGTGAGGCGTTCTTTGAAGCCCACTAGACTTTTAGTCTAGTGGGCTTCGTATTACTACGGAAGCTCTGAAAAAGTCACTGCCATCAGCGATAATACGGCTATCGTCATACCAGATTTTTACGACTTCAATATGGCCAGTGCCGCCCCGGGAGATCTGCTCGTAAGTGGGGTTTTCAAGCTCGCCGCCCATGTAGCCTGAGATAGTGGCACTCACGCCCACCTGTTTATTGTAAGGAGGCTCCATGCACCAGAAGCAGCCGCCGGCAAAGGTGGCCTCTGCATTGGACTGCGCTTGGAGTGATGCGCTCGCAAAACCGGCAGCGGCCATCACGCACAGGGTTAAGGGGCGAATATTGGGAAATCGGATCGTTGCAAACACTCCGGTGGAGGTGGCGAGTCAAAGCTCGTTATTGAGTCCATTAGTGTCGAGAGGTTCCGCTTCCTTACAGCGACCTTAGACGATGCGGCCACACCGTATCGAGGGTGTCTAGTGCGGATTTAATCGTGGGCTCGGTGGCGCGGTCGCTGCGCCAGATCAGGCTTAATGCGCAGGGCAGGCGAACGTTGTCCGCCACCGCCAAGCCGCTCTCTTGGCGTTCGGCCATGGCTAGCGCGTCTCGCGCTAGGCTCAGGCCCACGCCTGCTCTGACTAAATCCAGCATACACGCCTCTTGGTCGACCTGTGCAACACGGTTCGGGGTCGCGCCGCTTGCGGCCAGCGCTCGCTTGAGTAGCCGGGAGTGCGCTGACACGGTGGGGGTCACAATCCAGGGCAGTTGCGCAAGCGCCTCCCAGCGGGTGTCGGCAAGTTTGGCTTCCCAGCCCGGCGGTGCCACCACGTGGTAGTGAAAGTGGGTTAACTCTCGCCATGCTCGCGTAGGATTGCCAGTGCCTTCGACGGGCGGGGCGAGAAAAAAGCCCACATCTAACTCCCCCTGCTCCACGTTGCCCAATACGCTGCCGCTCATGCTGTGGTGAAGCTCGGTTTCCAGCTGTGGCGCACGGGCCATCAAGCGGCTGAGAAAATCGCCCAAGCGAATAAATTCCGGGTCAACAATGGTACCAATGCGCAGCTTGCCGCGCAGCGTGCTGTGTAACGCGCTGGCGCTCTGCTCAAAGGCCAGCGCGCTGGCCAGGGCATTTTCAGCGGCCGGTAGCAAGGCGTAACCATCGGCAGTCAGCGTTAGCCCTTGTGGGCGGCGGGTAAACAGCGTTAGGCCCAGATGCAGCTGTAGCTGCTTCAACGTTTAGGCTAACCGCGGGCTGGGTCAAATGGAGCTGCTCGGCCGCCTTTGAGACGCTGCCGGTATGGGCAACGGCCACAAAGGCCCGCAGCGTGGCGTACTCCTGCATGGTGGTGAACCTTCATTGTTATGTTATTAGCAAAGCTTATATCTGGGTTAAAAATTACTCAATTGCTTGGCCTGTTAGGCGGGGTAGTCTAGTGATCATCCTCCGATCACTTAAGCTTTTGTTATAAAGGTAGCGACAATGACAACCAACGCCATCCATCATTTTATTAACGGCCAACGCAGCGAAGGCGCCTCCGGCAGCGCCCAGGATGTCTTCAACCCTGCCACTTGGCCAGGTCACTGGCCGCGTTGCCCTGGCTTCGGCCGCCGATGTGGACACCGCCGCGCAAGCCGCCCAGGCGGCATTTCCAGCCTGGGCCGATACGCCGCCCATTCGCCGTGCTCGGGTCATGTTCAAATTTCTGGAGCTGCTAAACGCCAATAAAGATGCCCTGGCCGAAGCAATCACCAAAGAGCACGGCAAGGTATTTACCGATGCCCAGGGCGAAGTGGCACGGGGTATTGATATTGTCGAGTTTGCCTGCGGTATTCCCCAGCTATTAAAGGGTGATTACACCGAGCAGGTCAGCACCGGCATTGATAATTGGACCGTGCGTCAGCCGCTGGGCGTAGTGGCGGGTATTCGCCATTTAACTTCCCGGCAATGGTGCCGATGTGGATGTTCCCCATCGCCATTGCTGCCGGTAACACCTTGATTCTCAAGCCCAGCCCGCTGGACCCTAGCGCTTCGCTGATGATTGCCGACCTGTTGCAGCAGGCGGGCCTGCCGGATGGCGTGTTCAACGTGGTGCAGGGCGACAAGGACTCCGTGGAAGCGCTGATCGATCATCCGGAGGTGAAGGCGCTCTCGTTCGTCGGCTCCACGCCCATTGCCAACCTGATTTACGAGCGCGGTGCCAAACACGGCAAACGTGTGCAGGCACTGGGTGGGGCGAAAAACCATATGGTGGTGATGCCAGACGCCCATCTGGATAAAGCAGTGGATGCGCTGATTGGCGCCGCCTACGGCAGTGCGGGCGAGCGCTGCATGGCGATTAGCGTGGCCGTGCTGGTCGGCGATGTGGCCGATAAAGGCGGGCCGATGCTCACCGAGCGGGCTAAGGCGCTGAAAGTCAAAGATGGCATGCAGCTGGATGCGGAGATGGGGCCCATCGTGACCCGCCAAGCGCATCAGCGGATCACCGGGTACATCGAAAAGGGCGTGGCAGAAGGCGCGCAGCTTATTGTCGATGGGCGCGAGTTTGATAGCACCCAAGCGGGCGAGGGCTGTGCTGACGGTTTCTGGATGGGCGGCACGCTGTTCGACCACGTCACGCCGGAGATGACTATCTATAAAGAGGAGATCTTTGGCCCGGTGCTGGTATGCGTGCGCGTGCCGGATGTGGCGACCGTCATTCAACTGATTAACGATCACGAGTTTGGTAACGGGGTGAGCTGCTTTACCGAAAGCGGCAGCGTCGCCCGTGAATTTGGCCGCCGGATTCAGGTGGGCATGGTCGGCATCAACGTACCGATTCCGGTGCCCATGGCGTGGCACGGTTTTGGCGGTTGGAAACGCTCGCTGTTCGGCGATACTCACGCGTATGGCGAAGAGGGGGTGCGCTTCTACACCAAGCAGAAGTCGATCATGCAGCGCTGGTCGGACTCCATCGACACGGGTGCTGAGTTTGTGATGCCGACGGCGAAGTAACGCCTGACCGTTACGGGAGCCAAGCCCATGCCAACAAATACAACCACTCATCCCACCGCAGAAGCGTTTGATTACATCGTGGTTGGCGCAGGCACCGCAGGGTGCCTGATGGCCAATCGGCTAAGCGCTGACCCTGCAAACAAAGTGCTGCTGATCGAAGCGGGCGGTCGGGATAACTACCACTGGATCCATATTCCAGTGGGCTACCTTTATTGCAACAATAACCCGCGCACCGACTGGCTGTTTCGTACTGAGCCGGACAAGGGGCTTAATGGCCGCTCGCTGATCTACCCCCGAGGTAAAACCCTGGGGGGCTGCTCCAGCATCAACGGCATGATCTACATGCGCGGCCAAGCGCGGGATTACAACCACTGGGCGGAGGTTACCGGTAGCGACGAGTGGCGCTGGGAGAACTGCCTGCCGGACTTTATCAAACACGAAAACCACTACCGGCTGGATGAAGGCAGCGACGGTGATGAGACTCACCGTGCTTTTCATGGCCACGGCGGCGAGTGGCGGGTTGAGAAGCAGCGCCTGAAATGGGAAGTGCTGGATGACTTTGCCGAAGCAGCGGTTCAGGCCGGTATTCCCCGCACCGACGACTTCAACCGGGGGAGTAATGAAGGGGTTGCCTATTTTGAGGTAAACCAACGTGACGGCTGGCGTTGGAATACCGCCAAGGCATTTTTGCGTAGCGCGCTAAAGCGGGACAACTTGACGCTTTGGCACTCTACCCAGGTGAATCGGCTCTGCTTTGATGAGGAGCAGCCAACGCTTCGTTGCACTGGGGTAGAAGTGGTGCGCAGCGGTAAGCCCCAGCGTGTTCAGGCGAGAAAAGAAGTGGTGCTGTGTGCGGGGGCCATTGGCTCGCCCCACCTTTTGCAGCTATCGGGTATCGGGCCTGCTGAGCATCTACGCGAGCACGGCATTGAGGTAGTGCACGACCTGCCTGGGGTGGGCGAAAACCTGCAAGATCACCTCCAGATTCGCTCGGTGTATCGTGTCAGTAATGCCAAAACGCTCAATGCTATTGCCAGTACGCTGTGGGGCAAGGCGGGGATTGGCTGGGAGTATGTGACTAAGCGCACCGGGCCGATGAGCATGGCGCCTTCGCAGCTTGGCGCGTTTACCCGCAGTTCTGACGATCAGCCGTATCCCAATATTCAGTATCACGTGCAGCCGCTCAGCCTAGAGGCCTTTGGGCAGCCGCTGCATCCGTATCCGGCCATTACCGCGAGCGTATGCAACTTGAACCCAACCAGCCGAGGAACGGTGCGTTTGAAAAGCGCCGACCCGCGTCAAGCACCGGCGATTTCGCCGAACTATCTCAGCACGCCGGAGGATCGCAAGGTGGCGGCTGATTCGCTACGGGTAACCCGGCGTATCGCCGAACAGCCTGCCTTCGCTAAATATTCGCCTGAAGAGGTAAAGCCGGGCGTTGAGTATCAAACCGATGACGAGTTAACGCGGCTAGCGGGAGATATTGGCACGACGATTTTTCACTCGGTCGGCACCACGCGGATGGGCAAACGTGATGACCCAATGGCGGTGGTGGATGAAAAATTGCGGGTACTTGGGGTGGTGGGATTACGGATCGCGGACGCGGGCGTGATGCCTAGCATCACCAGTGGAAACACCAATTCGCCCACGTTAATGATCGCTGAAAAAGCCGCTGGATGGATTTTTAAAGAAAATTCATTGCATTGACATTTTTTTTCATCATAGTGTTGACGTGCGACTTGGTTAAGCGCATGCTGAATGCAGTTGGTTAGCAAGTCGAACGTTGTCAGCAGTATCGAAACGCTCTAGCGTTGAGTCTGGTGAAAGTTTCTTGTTCTACCCACTGCAACTCGGGTATTACCCGGCTCTACATTAAGCTTTATCGAGGATTTCGATCATGGCAACTGGTACCGTTAAGTGGTTTAACGACACTAAAGGCTTCGGCTTCATTTCTCCGGACGACAATGGCGACGACCTGTTCGCGCACTTCTCCGAAATTCAAGCTGACGGCTTCAAAACTCTGCAAGACGGCCAGAAGGTTTCCTTCGACGTCACTCAGGGTAAAAAAGGCCTTCAGGCTTCCAACATTAAAGTTCTGGGTTAATTCCAGCTTGATGTTCGCCGCTAACACTTGATGTTAGTGAGCTAGAAAACCCCGCCTTGAGCGGGGTTTTTGTTCGTGGATTATTATCTGCCCCACGCCCCACGCCTTTGTTCTTACTGTGTTTCTAAAAATAACTTTTTAGAATATCTGCTGGGCGGCACAATGCCCTTCATATTGTTCGGTTATGTCAGTTGAGTGGGCTTGAGAAAGGATGTGGGGTTATGTCGCTGGATGCTTGGATTGCAGTAGGAGTCGTGCTGACTATCTTCCCGTTGATGGCGTTGTCACGCCTAGGGCCAGATATCATTTTAATGGGCGCGGTGGTGGTGCTGATGACGCTTGGCGTGATTGACCCACAGCAGGGGTTGGGTGGATTCTCTAATAGTGGCCTGTTTACTGTGGCGTTTATGTACGTGCTGGTGGCCAGTATTCGTGAAACGGGCGGTATCGATCTTATTATTCGCTACGTTCTGGGGCGGCCAACCAGCGAGCGCGGCGCGCTAACACGTCTATTGTTACCTGTGGCATCGCTCAGCGGTTTTCTCAATAACACCCCGGTGGTGGCGACGTATATTCCCGCCGTCATGAGCTGGAGCCGCCGTGTGCGGCTTTCCCCACAGCGCTTGCTCATGCCGCTGAGCTTTGCCTCTATTTTAGGCGGTACTATCACGCTATTTGGTACCAGCACTAACTTGGTAGTGCATGGGCTACTGATCGAGCGCTACCCTGATTTGGCCATGGGGCTTTTCGACTTGGCGTGGGTAGGCATTCCGGTCGCGGTAGCGGGCTTGGCTTATCTTATTTTCCTTGCCCCACGTTTATTACCCGCCCGTGGCGGCACGGCTAAAGCCTTTGCCAATCCTCGCGAGTTCACTATTGAAATGGAAGTAGACCCGGCAGGGGTACTGGTCGACCGCACGGTCGAAGAGGCGGGGCTGCGCCACTTGCAGGAGCTGTTCCTTGTCGAGATCGAGCGCGTCGGTAACGTGGTCAGCGTAGTTGGGCCAGGGGAGCAGCTCAAAGGTGGGGATCGTTTGGTGTTCGTGGGCACCTCGGATGCCGCTGTGGAGCTTCAGCAGATTCGTGGGCTGATCCCTTCTCGGGATGGCGCTTCTAGCCTAGAAAAAGAGTTCAAAGAGCGCCGTTTGGTCGAGGCGGTGGTCTCCAATCAATGCCAGTTTATGGGCCAGCGGATTCGTGATGGTCGATTTAGAACGCTATACGGCGCCGCCGTGCTGGCGATTTGCCGCGGCGGCGAGCGCGTGACGGGGAACCTCGGCCAAGTGCGCTTGCAGCCTGCCGATGTATTGCTGTTAGAGGCGCGCCCGCCGTTTATCGAGCGCCATCGGCAGTCGAAAGACTTTTTGCTGATCAGCGAGCTAAACGGCTCGGCGCGGCCCATCCACGAGAAGGCTCCGCTGGCCTGGGGGATTTTGCTAGGCGCGGTGCTGCTGGCTGCGTTTGGTGTTCTGAGCATGCTCAATGCCGCCATGCTGGGGGCGGCGATGGCACTGCTGACCGGCTGCTGCACAGTGGGCGCGGCTAAGCGGGGCTTAGATACTCAGGTGTTATTAACCATTGCCGCCTCGTTTGGGGTGGGGGC
Organism: Vreelandella lionensis; assembly: GCF_002087295.1. Taxonomy (GTDB): domain Bacteria; phylum Pseudomonadota; class Gammaproteobacteria; order Pseudomonadales; family Halomonadaceae; genus Vreelandella; species Vreelandella lionensis. The sequence continues at coordinate 65,506 of NZ_MWVI01000065.1, forward strand.
AGCGTTACAGTCGTCAGGTGCAGCGGATGCCATGGCAGGCAGCGTGCTGTCGTGGGTGGCGGGCAGCCCGTGGTTGCTGCTGATGGGTACCTACTGCGTGGTGGCGCTACTCACGGAGCTAGTGACCAACAACGCCGCGGCGGTGATTATTTTTCCGGTGGTCATGGCTGCCGCAGAGAGCCTTGGGGTGAGCCCCCTGCCATTTGTGGTGGCCGTGATGTTTGCCGCCTCGGCCAGTTTTCTGACCCCGATCGGCTACCAAACCAACTTGATGGTGCATGGTCCTGGTGGCTATCGAGTCAGTGATTTTTTACGTGTTGGTGGTGGTTTAAACGTACTGACCGGTGTGATTGCGGTCACGCTGATTCCATTGGTGTGGCCGTTTTAAGCGGTTAATGTCTCGCTCCCCGCGCTGCTTTACGCTAGGGTGACGCTTTTAATATCAGTAAGGAAATAACCCATGACAGCCCCAGGCGAACTGATTATTGACCAAAAAAATGGTCACCCCGCCATGCGTGTGTGTTTATTATTCATGGCCTAGGTGCCGATGGGCATGATTTTGAACCCCTAGTGCCAGCCCTGGCACTGCCGGAAAACGCGCATGTGCGTTTTATTATGCCCCATGCTCCGCGCCTGCCGGTCACCATTAACGGCGGCATGGTAATGCCCGCCTGGTACGACATTCTGGCGATGGATTTGGGCCGCCGGGTTGATGAAGTTCAGCTGAAAAAATCCGCCGAGCGTATTCAGGCGCTGATTCAAGAGCAGATCGATCAGGGTATCGATAGCCAGCGGATCATCGTGGCGGGCTTCTCCCAAGGCGGCGCGGTGGCGTATCAGGCTGCGCTCTCGTTCCCGCAGCCGCTAGGCGGGCTGCTGGCGATGTCGACCTACTTTGCTACTGCCGATAGCATCGAGCCTGCCGAGGCTAACCGTCAGGTGCCGATTGAAGTTCATCACGGTAACTTCGACCCCATCGTGCCTGAAACCTTGGGCCGTAGCGGCGTTGAGCGTTTAAAAGCCATGGGTTACAACGTCAACTATCGCCAGTACCCGATGGCCCATGCGCTATGCCCACAGCAGGTCAACGATATCGGCAAGTGGCTGGGCGAGCGGTTAGGCTAAATGGATAGCCATCGCCGAGGCCGTGCTGCCGATGTGCCCAGCGATATCCCTCAGCGGGGCTGGCATGATATTGCATGGCGAGTGGTGCGCGCGGCCCGCCGGGATAGAATCACTATGTTTGCAGCTGGCGTCGCTTTCTATGCACTGCTGGCGCTGTTTCCAACCATTGCGGCGGTGATTTCGGTGTGGGGGCTGCTGTTTGATCCAGTGGAGGCCGGGCGGCAGCTCTATACGATTAGTCGCTTTATGCCCCCTGATGCTGCCAACCTGATTGATCAGCAGGCGCAAGAGGTGGTGGAGAGCACTGAGTCTGGCAATGTGATGACCGCCTTGGCAGGGTTGTTGATTGCCATGTTTATCGCCTCGAAAGGGGTGTCGGTGTTGGTGATTGGCTTAAACGCCGTTTACGGCGAGCAGGAGAAGCGTTCGCTGCTGTATAGAGCGCTGGTGCTGGTCTCGCTGACCTTTGGTCTCATTGTGATGACGCTTGTTTCCCTTGGTTTTATTGCCGTTGTGCCGGTGGTGGTGGATAGGCTAATGATTGATCCGCCGCTGGATCGAGTGCTGCAGTGGCTACGCTGGCCTGCGCTGTTGGTGTTGATGAGCCTGCTGATTGCGCTGCTCTATCGCTTTGCTCCCTATCGGCGCTCACCGCAGTGGCGCTGGCTGAGTTACGGCACGCTGTTGGCGACATTAATGTGGCTGCTGGGCTCCGGTGGTCTTTCGCTCTACGTACGCTACTTTTCGACCTTTAGCGAGCTGTACGGCTCGCTAGGCGCGGTGGTGGCGTTGATGCTTTGGTTTTGGCTCTCGGCGTTTCTGGTGCTGTTTGGGGCTGAGCTTAACAGCGAGATGGAGCGCCAAACCTGTCATGACACCACCCTCGGTGAGGTACGCCCCTTAGGAGAGCGACAAGCGTTTGCTGCCGATACCATTGGCGTTGAAAACCCTTGGAATAGCGATAAATCCGAAAGCCAACAACGCCCCTGTGATTGAGTGGGTCCAACGTGCCACCGCCCAGCAGTGCTGGGCGGTGAAAGTTAAAGCCGTGGGTGTTTCGCTGGGTACTGTTAAAGCAGTTCCTCGGCGGCCAGCGCCAAACGTGAGCGTTCAACGCTTTTCAAGGTGATATGCCCAGCATGGGGCCAATCTCGAAACCGTTCTACTACGGCGGCCATGCCGCAGGTGTTGGCGGTGAGGTAGGGTGTGTCGATCTGCCCTACTTGCCCAAGCAGACAATCTTGGTATTGCGCCCGGCACGGGTGACCAGCGATTTTAGCTGTTTAGGGGTGAAGTTTTGCGCCTCGTCGATAATCAAAAAAGTGTCGTTTAGCGTGCGCCCGCGCATAAAACTCGGTGAGCGTATTTGCACACGTGAGCCAATCAATTGCCGCGTGGCACCGTTATCCCAGCTTGATTCTCCTTCTTCGTTACGCAGCAGGTTATCCATGTTGTCGTGGAATGCCCCCATCCACGGAGACATCTTCTCCTCTTCGGTACCTGGTAAGAAACCAATATCCTCCCCCATAGGGATGGGCGCGCGGGTGAAGACGATACGCTCAAAGCGCTTGGCATCCAGGGTTTGCTGGAAGGCCGCCGCCAGGGTCATAAACGTTTTGCCGGTGCCCGCGTTACCGGCAATGGTGACACGGTCAATCTCGGGGTCCATCAACAGGTTGAGGGTAAAGTTCTGGCGGCTATCGTGAGCGTGGACGCCCCACACACCAGCATGGTGACGGTAGTTGGTGAGCAGCTGAAGCCGGGCAGAGGAGGGCGAAAGCTCGCGCACAATAGCCTCAAATTCAGCACCGTTTTCGCTATCAGAAACCAGCATGCCGACATGCCAGTGGCGGGGCATATTTCCGCTGGTTTGTAGAAGGTATGGTGGCCGACGCGTTCGACGGTCACCTCTACGTTGAGCGCTTCCCATAGCGAGGCGCCATCCTGCCCGGCCGAGGCGTACACCTGGGCGCCTTCAATCATCGCGTCGCTATCGGAGAAAGCGCGGTCGTTTAGGTAGTCTTCCACCGGCACTTTTAGTGCGGCGGCTTTTACCCTGAGGTTAATGTCTTTCGTGATCAGAATGACCGAGGCATCCGGGCGTTCGTCACGCAGGCGGCAGGTTTCTGCCAGGATTCGGTTGTCGGGACTATCGTCTAGCGAGTCGAAAGGCTTTAAGTCGTTGTAGCACAAAAAGTGCAAGCGGCCGGATTCTCCGCTGATGCGGGGAATGGGGATGCCTTTCTGGATTTCATCGAAGGTAACCTGATTGGTCAGGTCGGAAAGGGTGCGGCTGATTTGCCTTGCCGTACGGGCGATTTCGCGGATGCCGTTTTTGTGCTTGTCCAGCTCTTCAAGCACGGTCATAGGGATAACCACATCATGCTCATCAAAATGATAGAGCGCAGTGGGGTCGTGGATCAGGACATTCGTGTCTAGGACATACAGCCTAGTCGCTTTCTTATCGAGTCGTACCATCGCGGAAACTACTCCTTGGTTGACGGCAACATCGACACTGGCAGACGCACTTTACGCTTAGATGACACTTGCCTGTGTCGGTTCTCTAGCGTGTCCTTAGTTCTCCTTATATTCCGTTTTTTAGTTCAGCAATTTCTAACAGCGTGGAATGCATTTGGGATTTTCGCCACTCCTTAATTTCAACGTTGCTATGGGGGGTAAGTCCTATTAGCGAGTCGTCCCTTAAAAAGCGTGTGACGTTTGTGAGTAATGCAGTGGCGACCACGCCCAGGCTTTCACCTTCGACATAGCGGTAGTAGTGGCTTTCCAGCAGCAGGTCGTGGTTGAGCGCACACAGCGTGTGATTGGTTAAGGCGTCTTTAACCAGCGGGTAAGGCAGTAGCGCCCAGCCGGTCCCGTTAATTACCGCATCGCGAATCACTTCAAACATGGTCAGGCCCAAGTAGTTGGTCGAGAACAGAGCCTCGCTCACGAGTTTGTCGCCCTGATCGAAGGTCAGGCATACCTGAGTGTATTGGGCCAGATCATCCTTAGTGACATTGGGCAGGCGGCTAAGCGGATGGTCCGGGGCTGCCACTAGGCTCATGCTCACCGGTGCTAGGTTGCTGGCGTTCACCGCGGCCCCTTCAGCGGTGTAGAGCCCAAAGGCAATATCCACCGTTTGACGCAGCACAAACTGGGCGTGCTCCTGAGGCGGCAGCAGGTACACCGAAATGGCGGTCAGCGGGTAACGCTGCTTCAAGTCGTGCATGACCTGGCGCCAAAACGCCTCGGGCAGGGCATCGTCCCGAGCGATGCAGAGCTGGCTCTCAACGCCCTGCAAGTGCTGCTGGCAATGTTTATTAATGCGGCTGGCGCTGGTCAGTAGGCGGTAGCAGTCGGGTAGTACGCTTTCCCCCACCGCCGTTAGCTGCAAGCTGTTACCCGAGCGCTCAAACAGCGCCACACCCAGGCTATCTTCCAGCGCATTGACGGAGGCACTGAGCGTACTACGCTTTATTCCGGTATGCCGGGCAGCAGCGGCAAACGAGCCGTGTTCTGTGACATCAATAAACGCCTGCACCTGTTCTGCGCGCATGAGAACCACCTTATGAAAACCCTTTGAGCGCCAATATAGTTGGCGCTGAGCGATTGGTGAAGCGCTAGTGTACTCACTATGATGGCCTGCGTTTACTATCCTCTTATTGGAGCAACCCGCGTGACCCCCTTTGTCGCCGAGCGCCGAGCGCTTAGATTTTCCGCCATTTCTGCCAGCCTATTTGCCTTTACCGGGCTTGCCTTAGGCCTTGCCAGTGGCTCAATTACGATACTCTTCGATAGTGGCTATTCGCTATTAAGTTTAGTGCTGGCATCGCTGTCGCTGTTTGCACTTCAACAGGCCCGCAAACCCGCGGATGATCACTACCCCTTTGGGCGGCTAACGGTAGAACCGCTAGCCGTGCTGCTCAAAGGCGTGGTGATTGCGCTAGTGTGTCTGTTTTCGCTGGTCTCAGCGCTCTGGAGCCTGGCTCAGGGTGGACGTTTGGTCACGCTGGACTTGGCGCTGATGTTTGGCGTGGTCAACGTGACGGGGTGTTTGCTGACTTGGTGGTGGTTAAACCAGTACGCCAAGGTCGCGCAATCTTCACTACTGGCGGCGGAGCTCCGCCAGTGGCAGATGGATACCTGGCTCAGTGCCGCCGTGATGCTGGGCTTTGCCCTCACTTGGGGGCTCACGCTCTCGCCATGGGCGCACTTGGCGCGTTTTGCCGACCCGGTGATGGTCCTGATTATTGCCGGTTACTTCCTGCCCATGCCGATTCGCATGGTAAAAGGGGCGCTGCGTGAGCTGATGTTTGGCGAACCGGTAGGTAGCGTCCGCCAGGAGGTGGTCCAGGAAGTCGCGGATTTTGATATTGCCGATGACGATGTGCGCCTAGCGCAGGTGGGCAGTTTTTTAATGGTCGATGTTCAGCTGGATAAGCAGCAGATGGATGACGCCGAAGAGATTGTCGAGAGCGTAGAACAGCACTGTAAGCTGCGCAATCTCCGCCCGGTGACGAGTATTACGCTGGTCACGTGACACTGGCATTGAAAAAATGTTGACGCTATCGAAGGTGTGGTGATATTTAGCGCTACCGACAATTGGTGTCGGCTTAACACTGCACTTTTGAGGGTTGCAAAAACATGCCATTGCGCCGCTGTTTGCCCGTGCTGCTGGTCACCGCTTTGGTGGCTGGCTGCGCAAGTTCTACCATTGCCCCAAGCTATACCACTGAAAACCCCGACATTATGCGTATCGGCGGAGAGCGCCCTGTCAGCGCTGACCCGCGTACCGAAAACGCCGGTTCGTTCTGCCTGGAAACTACCGAGCGCTGGAACGAACATGGCCGCACGCCAGATGGCCAAACGCTGTGGGCGCAAGATACCCTGCGCCGCGTGGTGCCTTGCCAATAATTGGCTGACATAGGCTCACGCAAGCTGCGCCAGCGCAACCCGCTGGCGCAGCATTGGTCAGTCGTCCTCTTTCTTATGCGGTTTGCCCTTACGCTGGGTACCCGCCATCTCTTCCAACTCCTCTTCACTCATCGAGTCATACATCTCTTTCGAGGCGTCATACAGCTCGCTTGGCTTGGTCTCACCGCGCTTAGCCGAGAGAGCAGCCCCGGCGGCTTTCTGCTGTGCTTTAGAGGTGGCTTTCATTTAACGACTCCTGTCAGTTGACTTCCCTTAGGTGCTCACGCTATTAAGCCTAGCAGTGGGTAGTGTTGTTTCCAGACTGACGAGCGCGTTTAACATAAGAGAGCTCCATGACACCAGCGATTAATAGCGCAAGGCACGCAGGTATTGCCTTTCAACTTCACGAGTATCATCACGATGCTGATGCCTCATCCTACGGGCTAGAGGCGGCTGAAAAGCTGGGTGTAGCCGCTGAGCAGGTGTTTAAAACACTGGTGGTGAGCCTAGATGGCAAGCAATTGGCGGTCGGCATTGTGCCGGTGAATTGTCAGTTAGGGTTAAAACGCATTGCCAAAGCGGCAGGTGCTAAAAAGGCCACGATGGCTAGCCCAGAGATTGTGGAGCGCACGACGGGCTACGTGCTGGGCGGCGTTAGCCCATTGGGCCAGAAAAAGCGCTTACCGACCTTCATTGATGTCTCTGCACAGCAGTGGTCGACGCTTTACGTGAGTGCCGGGCGGCGTGGGTTGGAAATCGAACTATCGCCGGAGGATTTAGCCGCACTCAGTCAGGGGCAATTTGCAGCGCTCTCTGCGTAGGCGATACAAATCAGAGTCAGCGCATGGCAAAGCAGGGGGTGGCACTTTCTGGTATGGTGCTCCACATTATCGGTTTGCTGGGCAACACGCCCCCTTCAGGAATTTTTTGTGTCTGATACCTCGTTTGCATCCCTTGCGCTCTCTCCTGCGCTGCTGAGCACCCTAGACTCCCTTGGCTATCACGAAATGACGCCGGTACAGGCGCAGAGCCTGCCGCCTATGTTGGCGGGCCGCGATGTCATGGCCCAGGCCAAAACGGGATCGGGCAAAACCGCGGCCTTTGGTTTGGCGCTACTCTCCCAATTACGCGTTGAGGCGTTTAGCGTACAGGCGCTAGTGCTGTGTCCCACCCGAGAACTGGCGGATCAAGTGGCGGAAGAGCTGCGCCGTCTCGCCCGCGGGATGCCCAACGTGAAAGTGCTCACACTCTGCGGCGGCGCCCCGTTTGGCCCGCAGCTCGCATCGTTGGAACATGGCGCGCACATCGTGGTGGGCACGCCGGGCCGGGTGGATGAACATCTGCGCAAAGGCTCGCTCACCCTTGGGTCACTCACCACGCTGGTGTTGGATGAAGCTGACCGCATGCTGGATATGGGCTTTCAGGCCACCATTGACGATATTATTTCTGACACGCCTGCCGACCGACAAACCCTGCTGTTCAGCGCCACCTTTCCTGATGAGGAAGCCTCAGGTGGGTTGGCGATCATGACGCGTGGCGTAATGCGCGACCCGGTCAGCGTTAAAGTCGAAGAGACCCACGACGCGACGACCATTGAGCAGCACTTCTACGATGTGGCCAACGACGACGCCCGCTTTGCTGCGCTAAAGCAGCTGTTGCTCGCGACACGGCCCACCACCAGCGTGGTGTTTTGCAACACCAAGCGAGAAACCCAAGCCGTGGCCGATAGCTTGGTCGACGCGGGCTTCAGCGCGGTGGCCATCCACGGTGATCTTGAGCAAAAAGATCGTGACCGGCTATTGGTGCTGTTCGCCAACCAAAGCGCGCCCATTTTGGTGGCCACCGATGTTGCCGCCCGTGGCCTGGATATCGCTCAGCTAGACGCTGTGTTTAACTACCAAATAGCCCGCGAGCTAGAGGTACACGTACACCGCGTTGGGCGTACCGGACGTGCGGGTGCCAGCGGTATTGCCTGCACGCTGGTGACTCCCCAAGAGAGCTACCGTTTAGAACGGTTAGCGGATCTTTTGGGTGAAACACTGAACACCGAGCCGCTGCCAAAAGCGACCAACAGTGCCCCGTTTGAGCCACCTATGGCGACCCTGCAACTAGCCGGTGGCAAAAAGGACAAGCTTCGCCCCGGCGATATTCTGGGGGCTTTAACCAGTGAGGGCGGTCTACGCGGTGATCAGGTGGGCAAAATCAAAGTTCTTGCGCGCAGTGCTTACGTGGCTGTAGAGCGAGAAGCGGTGCAAAAAGCCCAAGCAAAGCTTGAGCGGGATAAGCTAAAAGGGCGCGCTTTTCGAGTGCGCCGCATTCGGTATTAACGACGTATTCAAAACAATGCTGATGTGTATCACTTGGTCGTCAGCGTATTCGCGACTCGCGCATTCGCCATGTAGATGTCTGGCATGAGATAGGAGCCTTCGCAGCAAGCTATGAAAACACCCAAACGATTACAGCCCTTGGTCGATGACGGCCTGATCGATGAGGTGCTGATGCAGTTGATGAGCGGCAAGGAAGCGCAGGTGTATGTGGTACGCTGCGGCGGAGACACACGCTGTGCCAAAGTATTCAAGGAAGCCAAGCAGCGCAGTTTCAAGCAAGCGGTGCAATACCAGGAAGGGCGTAAAGAGCGTAACAGCCGCCGAGCGAGGGCCATGGCCAAGAAAACCCGCTACGGCCAGAAAGAGCAGGAGCAGGCGTGGCTCACCGCCGAGGTGGATGCGTTGTACCGCTTAGCCGCAGCTGATGTTCGTGTGCCAAAGCCCTATGGCTTTGTGGATGGCGTGCTGCTGATGGAGATGATCACCGACGCCGAAGGCGATGTAGCACCGCGCTTAGACGATGTTACCCTGACCGAAGAGCAAGTCTTCCGCTATCACGCCAAAGTGATTCAAGACGTGGTGAAAATGCTCTGCGCGGGTCTGATTCATGGTGACCTATCTGAGTTCAACGTGCTTGTTGATGCCGATGGCCCGGTCATTATCGACTTGCCCCAAGCGGTAGACGCGGCCGGTAATAACAGCGCCGCCGCCATGCTGGAGCGCGATGTCGATAACATGCGCGCTTATTTTGGTCGCTTTGCTCCCGAGCTGCTCACTACTCACTACGGCAAGGAGATGTGGGCGCTTTATGAAGCAGGCGAGCTGCACCCCGATAGCAAACTCACCGGCCACTTCGAGTTTGATAGCCACATTGCCAACGTGGATGCGCTGATGGAAGTCATCGACGACGCCAAAGAGGAAGAAGCTGAGCGTCAGGCGCGAATGCGTGATGACGACGACGAGGATTAACCCCAATAGTGATAAACTGAGGCAACGCTTAGCAGAGTAAGTAGTTGGATGAAACGACTCTGCCATATCGCATAGCCGAAAGATCACCGGAGGGGAGTGTGAAGGGCAGCCGTTTCAGTGCAGGGAGAGCCAAGGCGCTTGTCTTATCGCTCAGTGTTGGTGCAGCAGGCGGTGTGCTGTTTCACATTTCGGGGCTGCCGCTGGCCTGGATGCTTGGCCCCTTGGTGGCGAACCTGCTGGTGTCTGCCAAAGGCGTGAAGGTTGAAGTGCCTGAATCGCTGCGCAGCGTGTTTCTCGCGGTGATGGGCATGGTGCTCGGCAGCCAAGTCACGCCTGAGCTGGCCCACCGGGTGCTCGACTGGCCCGTTTCGGCCATGCTGCTGTTGGCGGGGGTCGCGGCGTCAACCGCCGTGGCGTCTGCCTGGTACCGCCGCTGCGGCTTCGACCCTGTCAGCGCCTGGTTTGGCGCCTCGCCGCGCGCCATGACCGCGATGATCCTCCTGGGTGAACGATGCGGCGGCACCCCGCAGCGCATTGCCATTGCCCAGTCGCTGCGTATCGTGCTGGTGATCCTCTTTCTACCGCCGCTTTTCTGGGCATTCGAAGGGGGAGAAGGCACGCTGGGCCCGGCAGAGTCAGCACTCACCGATGGCTGGCTGCTGCTTGCTATTCCGCTGTTGCTGCCGCTGGGCAAATGGCTGCGCCTGCCTAGCCCCGCGCTGCTCGCTCCCTTGTTAGCCACCGCGCTACTCTCCGGGCTGGATATTGCTAGCCTCGCCTTGCCAAGCTGGGGTATGAACCTGATGCTCTGGGTGCTGGGCAGTGCCATTGGCTCGCGTTTTCAAGGCATGACACGGCGGTTGTTGGGGCGCTATCTGTGGCAATCGGGCGTGGCAACGCTGCTAGCGCTGGTGGTGCTGGCGCTGTTTGCCGAGCTTATCCACCAAACCGTTGGCGCCGGACGCGATGTGGCGCTCTTGGCGCTGGCCCCTGGTGGCATTGGTGAAATGGCGATTCTCGCCGTCGCGCTCAACATTGACCCAGTGTTTGTGGCTTTTCACCACTTATTGCGGATGGTCACCCTGATGATTGTCGCTCCCTTCTGGGCCCGCTGGCTAATGCGTCATCATCCTGACGCCTGACGTCGCGATCATTACGCTAACGTTCCTAAGCCGTACTCCCTTTTATCGCGTCATGTAAGGACTCTTCATGCTGTCACGTCTGCTCTCGCCGCTGTTCCGTTTTTTTGAGGAGCGCGTTAACCCCTACCCAGAGGGTGAGGTCACCACACCGCCCAAAGGGTTGCTGTCCTTCATTTGGCACTTTTCGCGCCCGGTGTGGCCGTGGCTGCTAGTGATGTCGCTGATTACGGCAGTGGTATCTGCCGCAGAGGTGGTGTTCTTTAGCTACATGGGAGATTTGGTGGATTGGCTGGGCGGCGTCGGGCGCGCCGATTTTTGGGCCAACCACGGGCTGTGGTTGGCGGGCCTTGGTTTGTTAGTGGTGGTGGGCCTGCCGCTACTGGTGCTGCTGCAGTCGCTGGTCACCCACCAGAGCATTTTTGGTAAATACCCGATGATTGGCCGCTGGCTCTCTCATCGCCATATGCTCAGCCAGAGTCTGGCGTTCTATCAAGATGAGTTTGCCGGGCGGGTATCGCAAAAAGTGATGCAAACTGCGCTGGCCGTGCGGGAAACCGTCACGAAAGTGATGGATCTGATGGTGTACGCCATCGTTTATTTTACCGGGGCGGCCATTCTGTTGGGACGCGCCGATCCATGGCTGCTGCTGCCGCTAGGCCTTTGGCTGATCGGCTATTTGGGCATCATGCGCTTTTTCGTACCGCGCCTGCGGGATGTTTCCATGGCCCAGGAGGATGCTCGCGCGCAAATGACTGGCCGCGTGGTGGATAGCTACAGCAATATCCAGACTATCAAGCTGTTTGCCGATACTCAGCGCGAAGAGCGCTACGCCAAAGATGCTATGGAGGGCTTTATGGTCACCGTGCATCGCCAGATGCGTTTGGTCACGGTGATGAGCGTCTGCTTGACGCTGCTTAATACGCTGCTGCTAGTTGGCACGGCAGGCATGGCGATTGCCGCGTGGTACATGGAGGCGATCTCCCTGGGCGTGCTGGCCATCGCCATTGCCCTGGTGATGCGGATCCGCTTTATGTCCGACTGGATTTTATGGGAAGTCGCCGGGCTGTTTGAAAACATCGGCACGGTGCAGGATGGCATGAACACCATCGCCCAGGAGCCGACGGTGAAAGACGCGCCCATCGCCAAAGCGCTGACCGTACCCAACGGCGAGATCGTCTTCGATACGCTGCGCTTCCAGTATGCCCAGGCAAAAGGGGAGAGCAAAAATGTGTTTGATGGGCTGAACCTGACCATCAAGCCCGGTGAAAAGATCGGCCTGATTGGACGCTCTGGGGCGGGGAAATCGACCCTGGCGAACCTGCTGCTGCGCTTTTACGACTTGCAGGGCGGGCGCATTTTGATCGACGGACAAAACATTGCTGAGGTGACCCAGACCTCGCTGCGCCATCAGATCGGCATGGTGACCCAAGACACCTCGCTGCTGCACCGCTCGCTGCGGGACAACATCCGCTACGGCAGCCCGAATGCCAGCGATGCGGATGTCTGGCAGGCGGCGTGCCGCGCCCATGCTGATCCTTCATCAACGACCTAGTCGACCCCAAAGGGCGGCGAGGTTTGGATGCTCATGTGGGTGAGCGGGGCGTGAAGCTCTCCGGCGGCCAGCGCCAGCGTATTGCCATTGCCCGGGTGCTGCTCAAAGTCGCCCCGATTCTGGTGTTGGATGAAGCCACCTCGGCGTTGGATTCCGAAGTCGAAGCGGCGATTCAAGAGCAGTTGGATGCCTTGATGGAGGGCAAAACCGTGATTGCCATCGCCCATCGGCTCTCCACCATCGCCATGCTGGACCGTTTGATTGTGGTGGCTGAAGGGCGCATGGTGGAAAGCGGCACCCACCAGGAGTTGCTCGCCCGAAACGGCATTTATGCAGGCCTTTGGCAGCGCCAGTCGGGCGGCTTTTTGGGCAACGACCTTGATCCTGATGACAACGCCCCCATTTGAGACTAGACCGGTCGCCTAGTAAGGGCGCATTAACAGGAGGTAGTGATGCAAGCGATTGAGCTTCAACAACCCGGCGGTTTAGATAAATTAAATGTTGTCGACGTGGCAGCCCCAGGGGAGCCAGGCCCCGGCGAGATTAAAGTGCGCCTGCACGCCAGCTCACTGCACTTTCACGACTACGCGGTCGTGGCGGGGATGATTCCCACCGACGATAAGCGCATCCCAATGTCGGATGGCGCGGGCGTGGTGGAATCCGTTGGCGAAGGTGTGGAAGAGTTTGCCGTGGGCGATGCGGTCGTCTCGACTTTCTTCCCTTACTGGCTGGAAGGCCCGGCGCGCGTAGGCGACTTCACCACCACGCCTGGCGATGGCGTCGATGGCTATGCCCGCGAGCAGGTGATTCGCCCGGCTGAGTGGTTTACTCGCCAGCCGCAAGGCTACAGCCATGCAGAATCCGCCACGCTGACAACCGCCGGTTTAACTGCTTGGCGCGCGTTAGTCGTCGATGGCGGCCTGAAAGCGGGGGATACCGTGCTAGTGCTGGGCACTGGCGGCGTGTCTATCTTTGCGCTGCAGTTTGCCAAGATGATGGGCGCTCGCGTCATTGCTACCACTTCCTCCAACGAGAAGTTGGCGCGCCTTCGGGAGCTGGGGGCTGAGCACACGATTAACTACCGCGAAACGCCGGAGTGGGGCAAAGCGGTCAAAGCTCTCACCAATGGTGAAGGCGTGGATCACGTGGTTGAAATCGGCGGCCCGGGTACGCTGCCGCAATCCATTGACGCGGTGAAGATTGGCGGGCATATCTCACTGATTGGTGTTCTCACCGGGCGTGAAGGGGAAATTCCCACCGCCAAGCTCATGGCGAAACAGGCCAAGCTGCAGGGGCTGATTGTCGGTAGCCGTCGCCACCAGGTAGAGATGATTAACGCCATTGAAGCGGCTAACTTGAAACCGATTATTGATCGTGAGTTCGCGCTTACTGAGATCTCAGAGGCATTTCGTTACCAGGAGTCTGGCAAGCACTTTGGTAAAATCTGCCTGACCTTCTGATAATCAAGCGCTAACAATCGTACTACACGTCTGCATGGGAGGCGGGCGTGTAGTGCGTATCAACCATGTTGCCCTACTCTCCTAATCGGCTAAATACCACGCCTTTTACCTCAAGCTCCCAGATGTCGTCGTAAGGCACAGTGACGCCATCCATATCGCCAGGGTCGCCGGTACTGTTTTTAATCACGGTTTCGGGAATGACCTTCACTCCCATCACCCCGACATGCTGAATTCTTCCGCTGAACCGGTTGCCTTCCTGGTCAACGAGTACTCGCTCGCCAGCAATGCACTTTGCAAGCTTCTCGTGTAGTTCTGCCATAGTGACGTTAACCACGCTCATCGTTGCCTCCTGCGCATCGCTTGAAGTGTGAGTTACTTGGGTATAACGACTTTATTTTAGACGATAAGTTCGGCTAGCCCCGGGGGTATGGCCTAAGGCATGCTAACCTTAATCTAGTTTACTGAATCGAGGCGGATATGGCGCAAGGCTCAACGAACGCGGCTTTATCGCCATGGAACGTGGTGGCATTAGACACCTTTCAAACCCCTGAGCGCACTCAGGCGAGCCAGTGGCGGCGTAGCTGGCGAGCGGCCACCACCTGGATGATAGGCAAGGAAGCTTCCGAGCGCCAAGCGAAGCAGGAGAGTGAACTGCGCGCGCTGCCTGAAGTGAAGCTGGCGCATGTTGCGCCCCCCATTGACTGGATGCCCGCCACCGAACGCTTGAAACAGGCGCTGAACGACTACGAAGATGCGCCGGCTGTGCTGTTTATTTCACCGCCTTACGGCGGGCACAGCACCGTGGTGAGCCAATGGGCTGCGCAACAGGATATTCCTTGCCTCACCGTACCCACGCTGAAAGAGCTAGTGGACGGCAGCCTAGCCTGGGTAGAAGACGCTACCCAGCTAAAGCGCTGGGCAATTCCTGCCTTGGAGTACCACTTTTTACGCCATACCAATGGCTTGCAAGGCGTTCGTGAGTTGCTTGAGCGTGCCTTGAGTGGGCGCCTGGGGCAGAGCGTGATGGGGTGCGACAGCTGGACCTACGCCTACTTACAGCATGCGGTGGGGCTGGAGGGCGTGCCGGTATTGACCCTCCAAGGGCTCGAAGGTGAACAGTTGGCCCACTATTTTTCCCAAGCAGCGGGGGAGTGCCCGACGGTGTACAGTACACGTCCGGGCAAATCGATTCTCACCAGCGACAGTGATCAAAAAGTGGTCTTTAAAGAGCTGCAACGCCTAACGGCACACTGCCGGGGGCACCTGGGAATTGCCTGGCACTACTGGCGCGAGCGGCTGCGTGAGCCAGCAGAAGATTCGGATAGCAGTGATAACAATGGCCATAAACGTAGCGATAAAAGTAGCGATAAAGAGGATAGCGACACTTCTCAAGAACTGTGGCTACTGGACGCGCTGGCTGAAGCCGAACTACCCACAGATACCGGCGATCTAGCTACTTTACTGCTGCATACCCTGCTGATTCACGGCGGGCTAGAAGACCAAGCCTTAAAGCACGTGCTGCCCTTTTCTGACCACGAAGCGTTAAATGCACGCTTTGCCCTGGCGCGGCGCGGCATTCTTAGCAGCCAGCAGGGGCGCTGGCAGGTGGCTCCGCTTAGCTATGCCAGTGTGCGGCAGTTGCTTGAGTCGCGTAACTATCTCGTTGACCCGCTTTAGGAGCACTGATGGAAGACCAAGGGCAGTACGCCAAGCTGTTTAACGATATAGATAGCCAAACGCTGATCACGCTCGGCATTATCTTGGTCAGCACGATTCTGCTGATTGTTGTCAGCCAGCGAGGGCTCAACTGGGTGGCGAATCGGCTGCACGGCCAAGTGCGCTTTCGGGTCTTTGCCCTGGTGCCGCTCACCAGGCTGATCAATTTTGATTGCCGCGCTCGCCATTGCCGTACCGATCATTATCGAGCCGTCGCTGCGCAATATGGTGACGCTGCTGGGGGCCATTGGGTTAGCCATAGGTTTTGCGCTGAAAGATTATGTCAGCAGCTTGATTGCCGGGGTGGTGTCTGCCGTCGAGCTGCCATACCGCCCTGGCGATTGGGTGAAGATTGAAGGCACCTACGGTGAGGTAAAGCACGTGGGGATGCGCACGGTGAAAGTTCAAACGCCGGACGATGACTTGGTGGCCGTGCCGCATTTAAAGCTGTGGGACACCGCCATCTACAACGCCAACAACGGCGGCACCAGCCTACAGTGCGTGGCGAGTTTTTACCTACACCCTGAGCATGAAGCCGGTTGGGTACGTAAGGCGCTGCGGGATGTAGCGCTGACCAGCGCGTACTTAAAGTTTGACGAGCCGATTATCGTGGTGGCGGAGGAGAAGCCCTGGGGCACCCATTACCGTATCCGTGCTTATCCCGTCGACCCCCGACAGCAGTTTCTGTTTATCACTGACTTAACGGTGCGCGGCAAAGCAGTGCTAAGCACTGCTGGCATTCAACCAGCGCTGCTACCACCGGATGCCGCCCTAGATGCACGAGGTGCCGCTAGCTGATGACAACACCAACCACACTCTATATCGGATGGGACGTGGGTGGCTGGAACTGCGACAACAACTCTGCCAGCCGCGATGCGCTGGTGCTGCTGGATGACGCGCTCAATGTGATAGGCACGCCGTGGCGGGGAAACCTGCGCGTAACGCTAAATGACGCTACCTCTAGCCGTGATTTGCTCAACCCGCTGCTGGCGCTGTGCCAATATGTGCCCAGTGGCAATGAGCGAGTGGCGATGGCGATTGATACGCCGTTAGCGCTTCCTCAGGCGCTTCTGGCACTTGCCCGTGGCGAGGCGGTGGATTCATTGGGCCGCTCCCAGGATAACCCTTATCTATACCGGGAGACTGAGCGCTGGCTATTCGCCCGAGGGGTCACGCCGCTTTCGCCGATTAAAGACATGATTGGCAGCCAAGCCACCAAAGGCATGCACTTTCTAGCACGGTTTGCTCCGCATATAACGGCCTGCGGGCAGTGGCAGTCGGTAGCGGGGGAGCTGTGTGCGGTCGAGGGTTATCCGTCGCCCGCTAAACGGTCGGCTGGGTTTGCGGCGCTGCGTCAGCGCGTGTACATGCCTGAAACATTGCACGCCATGCTCCATCAACCAACGCCAAAGCAGCAGGATATTCACGATGCTTGGCACTGTGCGCTACTGGCGTGGAGCTTGGAGCATGCAAAAGAGAGCGTGGCTTGGCCGCCAGCAGAGATGCCAGCGGCCGAAGGGTGGATCTTTGTACCGAGGGATGCGTTAAGCGAATAGCCGTTTAAGCGTTCTCTTCCGGCAGCTCCGCGCTGTGGAAGACGTTTTGCACATCGTCTAGCTCTTCCAGCATGCCAAGGAATTTTTCAAACATCGCCACATCATCGCCTTCAATTGGCGTGGTGGTTTGCGGCAGGAACTGGATCTCATCCGTTTCAAAGTCGATTTCGCCGAAGGCATCCAGCAGTGCCTGCTTGGCTTTGGCGTAGTCGGTATGCGGGGCAAACACCGTGATGCGGCCCTCTTCCTGCTCAATGTCAGTAACATCCACGTCGGCTTCCATCAGCGCTTCCAGTACGGCTTCTTCATCGCTGCCGTTAAAGGAGAAAATTGCGCAGTGGTCGAACATGTGGCTGACGCTGCCCGGCGTGCCGATCTTGCTCTTGGTTTTGGTGAAGCAGCCGCGTACATCGCCAAAGGTGCGATTGGGGTTGTCGGTCAAGCAGTCGACAATCACCATGGCGTTGCCGGGGCCAAAGCCCTCGTAGCGCGCCGGGGAGAAGTCTTCGCCGCCTGCGCCGCTGGCTTTATCCAGGGCTTTATCAATAACGTGAGATGGAACTTGGTCTTTCTTGGCACGCTCCATCAAACCGCGCAGCGCGAGGTTACCGTTGGGGTCCGTGCCGCCCGCTTTGGCACAGACGTAAATTTCACGCCCATACTTGCTGTAAACCTTGGTTTTCGCAGCGGCCGTTTTGGCCATGGATTCCTTACGGTTTTGAAACGCCCTACCCATATTGAAGTCCTTTATTAGCCATGAACCGCCTGCATGGCAGGCGTCATCGTTTTCAAAAAGGGGAAAATTTTACCCAACAGCGTACCATGCTAACAGCGTTATTTAAGCGCCTGGGTGGTTTCCCCTACGGTTAAAAGACATGCTACAGGCAACAACACAAGAATTGGCCTTAGCTTAGGCAAGCGCTGTCGTATACTGGCCAGCTCATAACGATGCTATCCATGGAGGAGAAAATGCCGCTGACACTCTGGCTTTCGCTGGCTGCCATTTGTGCGATGGGGGCCATGTCGCCTGGGCCAAGCTTAGCATTGGTGCTACGCCACACTTTGGGGGGTGGCCGTGTGCCAGGAATGACCGCCGCGATCTTTCATGCCTTAGGCGTAGGGTTTTACGCGTTGCTCACCGTGCTGGGCTTGGGCGCTGTAATGGTACGCTTTCCCGAGCTTTTTCAGCTGATTACATGGTTTGGTGCTGCCTACCTGGCGTGGCTGGGGATAAAAGCGTTGCGGGCGGGCCGGGGTGGCGCGCTTACGCCGGGCGCCGTGGCCACCACACCGCGTCAGGCGGCCAAAGAGGCGGTGCTGGTGGCACTGGGCAACCCTAAGCTGATCATCTTTTTTGTGGCGCTATTAAGCCAGTTTGTCACCCCCGAGATGAGCCTACTCGCCAAGGCGATTATCGTGGCCACGGCTATTATTATTGATGGTGGCTGGTACGTGCTGGTGGCCGTAGGGCTTTCTCACTCTCGGGTGCTGCCGTGGCTGCAGCGCCACGCCCACTGGATTAACCGCATTACCGGCGTACTGTTGATTGCGCTGGCGCTGCGTGTGGTGGCGGGGCCCATCCTTTAATTTCCACCCTGGTGTCACTACCGTTGCCATGGCAAGGTAAGGCGCATGCTGGTAAAGGCATTTAGAGGCCTGGCGATGACGATTTACGAGCAGGATTGTTATACCCACCAGGGTGAGCCTTTTAACCTGCGCGCACTGCGCGGGCAGGTACTGCTGGTGGTGAATGTGGCCAGCCAGTGCGGCTTCACTCCTCAGTTAAAAGAGCTTGAGGGGCTTTATCAGCGCTATCGGGATCGCGGCTTTATGGTGTTGGGCTTTCCCTGCAACCAGTTTGGGCGCCAGTCGCCCGAGAGTGCCGAGGCGTTCTGCGCCTTTGGCGAGCAGCAGTTCGGGGTGAGCTTTCCGCTGCTGGAAAAGGTGAAAGTCAACGGCTCCGATGCTCACCCGCTATTTGTACAGCTCAAGCGGGAGGCGCCGGGGTTTTTGGGCACCAAAGCTGTAAAGTGGAATTTCACCAAGTTTCTGGTAGGCCGAGATGGCAAGGTCATCGCCCGCTTTGGCCCCAAGGATCATGGGTTAACGCTGCGCTTAGCCCTTGAAGCCGCACTGGATAAAGAGTGAATCAGCCAGCCGCTAAACCTCCCCGCGCGCGACCATCAAGCGTTGCATTAGCTCGGTCCAGCGATGGCGAACCATCATGGTCGTCAATCCCGAAAAGAGTGCCCAGCTTTTGCGCCGCCAGCCTTTCAGTTTCAGATTGTGGTTCACCAGCTGCTTCATCAGTTTGTAGTCATCGAACTTGCGCCACTCGCTGGCGACTGACAGCTGGTGGCGTGACATCACCGGCGCTAGCTCTAAGCGCAGCATCCACTCAAGCTCTTTGAGCGACATCTTGTGCTGCTCAATCACCTCAATCATATGGGCGTAGTCGCGCTCGCTGGGTTCGCGGTCAAGCCAGAGAGGGGCGAGTGCGAGCCACAAATCGCCCCGCTCATCGACTAGCTGCTGTGCATTCATTAAAGATCCCGTCGGCAAGTGGTGGGCAGGCCGCTATCCTGCCGCGAATGGCGGATAAGCTCAAGAGCGGACAGGGCGCGCCGAGACCGCTAGAATACCCTCATTGATAACTCGGCACTGCCGTGCCGAACGCAATACTCATCTGATGAAGGGGTCGAATGTGATCATTAAACCGAAAGTGCGTGGCTTTATCTGCACCACCACCCACCCGAAAGGCTGCGAGCAGAACGTTCTCGAGCAGATCGAAGCGACCCGCGCCCGTGGTTTGGATAAAAGCCAAGGCCCGAAGAAAGTGCTGGTGATCGGTGCCTCTAGCGGTTACGGCCTAGCGGCGCGTATTACCGCCGCCTTTGGTTACGGCGCCGACACTCTGGGGGTGTTTTTTGAAAAGCCGGGCACCGAGAAGAAGCCGGGCACCGCTGGCTGGTACAACAGCGCCGCGTTCGATAAGTTTGCCAAGCAGGAAGGTCTGTACAGCAAATCCATTAATGGCGATGCGTTCTCCCACGAAGCGCGGGAAAAAGCCATTGAGCTGATCAAGCAGGACATGGGCGAGATTGATCTCGTGGTCTACTCGCTGGCGTCTCCCGTGCGCAAACTGCCTGACAGCGGTGAGCTAAAGCGCTCCAGCTTGAAGCCGATTGGTGAGACCTACCGCGCCACGGCGATCGATACCAATAAAGACGCCATCATCGAAGCCGAAGTGGAACCGGCCACCCAGCAAGAGATCGACGACACCATCACCGTGATGGGCGGCGAAGATTGGGAACTGTGGATGAGCGCGCTGGATGACGCAGGCGTGCTTGCCAAAGGTGCACGCAGCGTAGCGTTTAGCTACATCGGCACCGAAATTACCTGGCCGATCTACTGGCATGGTGCCCTGGGTAAAGCCAAAGAGGACCTGGACCGCGCAGCGTCCGCCATCGATGCCAAGCTCAAAGAGAGCGGTGGCGGTGCCAACGTGGCCGTGCTGAAATCCGTCGTTACCCAAGCCAGCGCCGCGATCCCCGTGATGCCGCTGTATATCGCCATGGTCTACCGCATCATGAAAGAGCAGGGCCTGCACGAAGGCACCATTGACCAGCTGAACCGCCTGTTCGGCGAGCGTCTTTACTCCGGCCAGACTGGCGAAATGGTCACCGACGACCACGGTCGCCTGCGTTTGGACGACTGGGAACTGCGCGACGACGTTCAAAAAGCCTGCCAAGACCTCTGGCCGGAAGTCACCACCGAGAACTTATTCGACATTACCGACTATGCTGGTTACAAGCATGAGTTTTTGAAGCTGTTTGGCTTCGAGCGTAACGACGTTGATTACGACGCCGATGTGAACCCGGAAGTCGAGTTTGATGTCGTGACACTATAGGGCAACGCGCGACGGGTAACGCTTGCCGCCGCGCTGTTGATCATCTAACCGGATAGGATGAGGTGCTGTATGGATACCAGAGAGAGCAAGACCCGGGAAGAAGAGAAAGAGCATATGCTGAGCGAGCGCTTACCCGAAGATTTCGAGACCTCGCAGCCTCAGCAGCAACCAGAAGCGAAAAAGCCTGCTAATGGGCTGCATAAAATGCTGCCGTTAATCATCGTGATTATGGGCATCATCGTCGCTGGCATTGTGATGCTGGGGCTAGGCAATAGCGGCGGCTAAATCTTGCGCTTTTGCGGTACACATTGCCGGGCCTATGGTCCGGCAGGTATGCGTTTAAGCCCCCCTGTTTTTGCATTCTGGGCGATGACACGCCAAGTGATGATTTTAATGTTTGTAAGCTTTTGCACCTATCTCCTGCTAAAAGTCCGTTAACCTAAGTACAACGTTACTGTTTCTTGCCGTTTTACGTTGCGTTCAAGCGCTGTGGTTAACTAGCTTGCAAAGTGTACTTCAGGAAAAAGTGCACTTCAGCAAAAGGAGAAAGGGTATGAAACGGACAGCACTCGCAGTAGCCATTGGTACAGTATGTGCCGGATTGTCAGGCATCGCTTTTGCCCAAAATGATGATCAGACTGACGCATCGACCACACGGGACATGTCGCAACAGCGACAGAACGAAGTGGCCGAACAGCAGCTCCAAAATGGCCAAAACCAAGATGGCAACGAGACAATGGATGTCACTGTTGACCAAGCGCCTGCGGATGTTCAGGTTCAGCAGGAGTCGCCCAATATTACGGTGGAGCAGTCCCAGCCCGATGTCACTATTGAGCAGCCCAAACCTGAAGTGACTATTGAGCAGCCTGAGCCAGAAGTCACGGTGGAAGAGGCGGAGCCGAACGTCACCGTTGAGCAGCGCGGCGAGCCAGAGGTCACCATTGAGCAGGCCGACAATGCTGAGGTAGAGGTTAACCGGGGTAACGAAGAGCGTGACCAAGAACAGCAGTCAGAGCAGCAGAATCAGCAAGTTGTAAAGGAAGACGTTCAGCAGAACGACCAGGGCAATTCGCTGATGGCGGAGCGCGCACGGGACCTGGAAGGCATGAGCGTCGCTAACCAACAGGGTGATGAAGTGGGTGAAATCCAGCACATCGCCCGTCATCAAGAGAGTGGCGAGCTGTTTGCGATTGTCTCGATTGGCGGCATCTGGGGCTTCGGCGCTAGTGATGTAGCGCTCCCCGTGAAAGAGATGCAGCGCGAAGGAGACCAGTTGGTCGTCAACACCGACTACGGTAGCGAAGAGATCGAAGCGTCCGCCGACGAATACCGCGAGAGTGACTACCAGATTATTGATAACCAAACGACGCTTTCAGACGCGGAAGAGAACAGGTAACACTCACTCGCTATAGCCCTGCGACGTCTTTTTTGAGATAGCGACAGCAGGCGCTGCCTTCAGTGGCACAATTGGGTAAGATGTTGGTACCACAAATGACCCAGTTAGCCAGCGGCGGTTTTCATGCAGCGCAATAGGCAGTACAGCGAACCCACATGCACTCCAGTACGTTAACGCCACCCCCTAGCAACCGCAGGCGGGTGGCGTTTGTGCTGCTGCCGGGGTTTTCGCTGTTGGCTCACGCCAGCGCTATTGAGCCGCTGCAAATGGCCAACCAACTGAGCGGCCAGATGCTGTATCACACCGTGACCCTCAGCCTAGATGAAGAGCCCGTGCGCAGCGGCGCGCAGCTTTCGCTCATCGCGCAGCATGCGTTAGGAGCCCCCCTTGGCCCGCTGGATTTACTGCTGGTGTGTGCGCCTACGCCGCTACCCTACGTATTGCCCGCGAAGCTCAATGAGTGGCTGCGTAGCCATCATGGCCGTGGCGTTGCTATCGGCGGTTTGGCCGGAGGCACCGAGGTGCTCGCTCGCTGTGGTTTGCTGGAAGGCTACCGCGCTACCTTGCCTTGGCAGCGCTTCGATGCGTTTGCCCAAGCCTATCCCCAGGTGACGCTCTCCCAACAGCTGTTTGAAATTGATCGCGACCGCCTGACCTGCGCGGGCGGCACCGCCGCTATGGATATGATGCTCACGCTAATTGGCAAGCATCACGGCCCGCGCCTAGCCGAGCAGGTCTCCGAACAGTTCGTCTGCGACCGTATTCGCTTGGCCGATGAACGCCAGCATGTGCCGCTGCGTAACCGTTTGGGCCACGCGCCCCAGAGCTTGGTAGATGCGGTGACTCTCATGGAAGCAAATATTGAAGAGCCGCTCTCGACGTTGGAACTGGCCGAGCATTTGGGGATCTCCCGGCGTCAGCTGGAGCGATTATTCAAGAAGTACTTGCAGGCGGTGCCCAGCCGCTACTACCTCGACCTGCGTTTGCAGGAGGCACGCAAACAGCTGCGTGAGAGTGACCGGGCCGTCGGTGATATTGCCTTTGCCACTGGGTTTTCTTCAGGGGCTCACTTCGAAACCGCCTATCGCCACCATTTCGGTATGACGCCGAGAGAGGAACGGCTCGGATAACGCTTTACGTCAGCGTATCCACAATGCCGCCCTCTACGCGAAGCGCGGCACCGGTAGTGGCACTGGCCTGTGGCGAGGCTGCATAGACGCTCATGTGGGCGACTTCTTCGGGCGTCGCCAAGCGCTGAATGATCGACGACGGACGGTTCTCTTTGACGAAACGCGCTTCTATTTCCTGCTGCGAGATACCCTCTTTCTGAGCGATGTCGCTGAGCATGTTCAACACGCCCTCTGAGCGCGTGGGTCCTGGAAGAATAGCGTTGACCGTGACTTGGGTGCCACTCAATACTTTTGCCAATCCTCGTGAAATAGACAGTAGCGCAGACTTTGTCATGCCATAGTGAACCATTTCGCTGGGAATGTTGATCCCGGATTCGCTGGACACGAACTGGATGCGGCCCCAATCGCGCTCACGCATGCCCTTGGCGTAATGACGCGACAAACGAACCGCACTCATGATGTTAACATCGAAGAATTGTTGCCAAGTGGCGTCGTCTACGTCGAAGAAGTCTTGCGGGCCAAAGATGCCTACGTTGTTGATAAGGATGTCGGTCTCGGGCTGCTGGTCAATCAGAGCCTGACACCCTTCTGGAGTGCCTAGGTCGGCGGCTACCCCGGTCGCGCGGGCCTCTGGAAGGCGCTTTTTTAGGGCAGCGATGGCATCATCCACCCGCTGCTGCGTGCGCCCGGTAACGACTATTTCTGCGCCCGCGTTGGCCAGTCCTTCTGCGATGGCATAGCCGATACCGGCGGTAGATCCGGTGATAATGGCATGCTTGCCGCGTAGATCGATCTTCATGGTTCAGCTCCTTGGGTCAAAAATGTCCGTGCCGCTCCACAAGGCACTAGTGAATGCCCTACTAGTGACAATGGGGCGCTTTAGACATTCTTCAAGGTGATGCGAGCCAGTACTTAGATGTAAATGCACACGTCTCTATTCATAATTTACCGTCCCAATACTGAAAGCAGGGCGTCCTACGCCCCCCGTATACTGATTCAATCGCTTACTCCACTGGAGGTACTGTCCCATGAGCCACACCCCGAACCGTCAAGACTTCGACCACTACATGACGCCTAACTACGCGCCGCAGCAGATTATTCCGGTACGTGGTGAAGGCAGCCGCTTGTGGGCCCAAGATGGCCGCGAGTACATCGATTTCGCTGGCGGTATTGCGGTGAACTCCCTGGGTCACTGCCATCCGGTGCTGGTCAATGCGCTGAAAGAGCAGGGCGAAAAGCTTTGGCATCTCTCCAACGTATTCACCAACGAACCGGCGCTCAAACTGGCCAAAACCCTTACCGAGCGCACCTTCGCCGATAAGGTCTTTTTATGCTCCTCCGGCGGTGAAGCCAACGAAGCTGCGCTGAAGCTGGCACGCCGCTGGGCGGTCGACCACTACGGCGAGCATAAAGACAAAATCATTTCGTTCTACCAGTCGTTCCACGGCCGCACCTTCTTTACCGTCAGCGTAGGCGGCCAGCCCAAGTACTCCCAGGGCTTTGGCCCGGTGCCGGGCGGTATTCTCCACGCCGACTTCAACGACCTGGAGAGCGTTCGCAAGTTCGTGGGCGACGACACCTGCGCCATTATGGTCGAACCGATGCAGGGTGAGGGCGGCATCGTCCCCGCGACCCAAGAGTTCCTGCAGGGCCTGCGCGACCTGTGTGACCAGCACAACGCGCTGCTGATTTTCGATGAAGTGCAAACCGGCGTTGGACGCAGCGGCGAGCTGTATGCCTATAAAAACTTCGGCATTACCCCGGATATTCTCACCAGCGCCAAATCGCTGGGCGGCGGTTTCCCCGTTGGTGCTATGCTGACCACCGACGCCATCGCCACATCGCTAGCCATCGGCACCCACGGCTCCACCTACGGCGGTAACGCATTGGCCTCTGCGGTAGCGCTGGCGGCGGTCGAGTTCATCGATACGCCGGAGGTACTGCAAGGTGTCAAACATCGCCACGATCTGTTCCGCGAGCACCTGGAAACCATCAACCGCAAGCACGGCGTTTTCAAAGAGATCCGTGGTATGGGCATGTTGATGGGGGCCCAGATGTCGGACGCCTTCGAAGGCCGCGCCAAAGATATTTTGCCGTTGGCGATTGAAGAGGGCGTGATGGCGCTCATTGCTGGCCCCAACGTGCTGCGTATGGCGCCGTCATTGGTGATTCCCGAGGAAGACATTGCTGAAGGCATGGCGCGCCTTGAACGTGCCATCGAGCGACTTGTTGCCAGCGCATGAGTAGAGCGCAAGTCACACAAGAGGGGGCGTTAAACATGTTGGTAATCCGACCGGTCACCCTGGCTGACCTTTCCGCCTTAGAGCAACTGGCAGAACATGCGGTGCCACGGCTTACCAACCTGCCTGCCAATCGTGAACGCCTTGAGGAGCGCATCCTGCGCTCCCAGGAAGCATTCGCCAGCGAGATCGAGTTTCCCGGTAACGAGCACTATATGTTCGTACTGGCGGACGATAGCCGCAACGACGTGCTGGGCACGGCCACCATCCGTGCCCAGGCGGGTGCCGCCGAGGCTTACTACACCTACCGCCAAGGACGCTGATTCACGCCTCTCAGCAGCTTAACGTTCGCCGTGAAGTGCAAACGCTGGCGCTTTCTCATGAGGCCTCGGATGCCACGCTACTTTGTGCGCTGTCGCTCAACCCACGCTACAAAGGCACCAGCGCAGAGAGCCTGCTGCGCCGGGCGCGGCTGATGTTCATCGCCCAATACCCGGAGCGCTTCTCGCGGATTTTGGCGGTGGCCTTTCCCGGCTATTTGGAATAGCCAGAATGAATCCCCCTTTTGGGAGAGTGTGGGCCGCCACTTCTTTGCCCGCAGCTTCCAAGAGATGAACCACATGGCGGGCGTGCGTTCGAAGAGCTTTATTGCTGAAGTGATGCCGCAGTTTCCGCTCTACTTACCGCTACTCACGCCCCAGGCCCGCGCTGCGATTGGCCGCGAGCACCCGGCCCATGAAGAGGCGCTGGCGGAAATGTTGGCTGAAGGCTTCGTGCGCTCCCGGCATGTGGATATTTTCGACGCGGGCCCCATCGTCAAAGCCGAGCGCGAACGCTTAGAAACGTTCCGCCGCGCGGCCTGGCACCCGGTTCGGATACGCCCCGAGCACGCGCTGCCGGATGCCGAACCGGCGATGATCGCCAATCAAACGCTGAGCGATTTCCGCTGCATCGTTGCGCGCTATGCGCTCTCGCCCACGGGGCAGCTGATGCTCTCCCCGCAGCACGCGGAGCGTTTGGGTGTAGAAGAGGGGCGGGCGGTGCTGGCGGCACCGTTAACCCTGCCCAGCGCCATCGATGCGCTTGATGAAGGAGCGATGTAATGCGCATTCGACCCATTGCCCGTAATGATCTGGATGGGCTCCAGGCGCTTGCGCAGCAGGCCGGTGTTGGCTTTACCTCGCTGCCGGATAACCGCGAGTTTTTGGCCGGTAAGATCGAGTCCGCCGCCCGCGCGTTCGAAGAGCGTACGCCGGTGGATGACCGTCTCTACTTCTTCGTGCTGGAAGATGAAACCAACGGCGAGCTAGCAGGCTGCTGCGCCATCGAAGGCCAGGTAGGGCGTGAAGTGCCGTTCTACAACTACCGGCTTGGCACGCTGGCGCACTCGTCGGTACAGCTCGATCTGCATCGCACCATCGACACGCTGTTCTTAAGCTCCGACCACACCGGCGATGCCGAAGTGTGTTCGCTGTTTCTGCGTCCGGAGTATCGCGGCGAGGCCAACAAGCACCTGCGTAACGGGGCGCTGCTTTCCAAAGCGCGCTGGCTGTTCATTGCCCAGTTCCGCGACCGCTTTCCGCAGAAAGTGCTGGCCGAGATGCGCGGCGTGTTCGATGACAACAACGTTAGCCCCTTCTGGGAAAGCCTGGGGAAACACTTCTTCCCCATGGATTTCAACGAAGCCGACCGCTTGACCGGCCTGGGCCAGAAGAGCTTCATCGGCGAGCTGATGCCCAAGTTCCCGATCTACACCACCTTCATGTCGGAAGAGGCGCGGGCTTGTATCGGGCAGGTGCACCGGCACACCCGGCCAGCGCTGGAGATGCTCAAAAAAGAGGGGCTGCGCTGGGAAGGCTACATCGACATCTTCGATGGTGGCCCCACGGTGGAGGCCTACATCGATGACGTGCGGGCGATTCGCAACTCGCAGCTTTATCAGGTGGAAGTCTCCTCTAACGCGCCACAAGAGAGCGTTAGCCGCTGGCTGGCGGCATCTACCCAGATGCTGAACTTTACCGCGAGCTGGATCGGCCGCGGCCCGGCAGATAGCAGCACGATTGTGCTCACCCCCGACGAGGCCGAGCGGCTAGGCGTTTCCACCGGCGACGCCGTTCGCCTGCTGGAAACCTAATATTGGCAATCTAAGCGCCCCCTCGACCCGCGCCAAGACGACAAAAACTCAGTGAAGGAGAGCACGATGCACCCCCAGAACATGCACGCCCAGCAGCAGCAACTGATCAACGGCGCCTGGGTCGTCGGCGACGCCGAGCCCTTTACCAAGCACGACCCCGTTGCGGGAACGCTGCTATGGCAAGGGGCGGCTGCCTCTAGCCGTCAGGTAAGCACGGCGGTGGAAGCAGCCCGTGCGGCGTTTCCTGCCTGGGCGCGCACGCCCTTTGCTGAGCGTCAGGCGCTGGTCGAGCGCTTTGTAGACGTATTGACCGCACGTAGCGAAGACTTGGCCATTGCATCGCCTCGGAAACCGGCAAGCCATTGTGGGAAGCACGCACCGAAGCAGGCGCGATGATTGGTAAGGTCGCGCTCTCCATCAAGGCGTACCACGAGCGCACTGGGGAGCGCGAAAAAGAAGTGGGCAGCGCCAAAGCGGTACTGCGCCACCGCCCCCACGGCGTCATGGCGGTGTTTGGCCCCTATAACTTCCCCGGCCACCTGCCCAACGGCCATATGGTGCCTGCCCTGTTGGCGGGGAACACCGTGGTGTTCAAGCCCAGTGACCAAACCCCGCTCACTGCGGATTTCACCCTGCAGTGCTGGTTAGAAGCCGGATTGCCTGCCGGAGTGATCAACCTCGTGCAGGGCGGTGTCCCGGTCGGGCAGGCGCTCTCCGCCCATCCCGGTATCGATGGCCTGCTGTTTACCGGCAGCGCCAAAGTGGGTGGAATGCTGCAGCAGCAGTTCGCCGGGCAGCTGGATAAAATCCTCGCGCTGGAATTAGGCGGCAATAACCCGCTGGTGGTGAAGGACGTGGATGACGAGCGTGCGGCGGTACTGACGATTCTACAGTCGGCGTTTCTCTCCGGCGGCCAGCGCTGCACCTGCGCCCGCCGCTTGATGGTGCCTCAAGGCGAGGTGGGAGACCGTCTCATCGATGCGCTTTCTGATGCTATCGCCAAGCTGCACGTGGCGGGGCAGTTCGACGAGGAGCCTGCGCCGTTCTATGGCGGCTTGGTAAGCGTTGCTGCAGCCGATGGCCTCCTCAACGCCCAGGATGAACTGGAAGCCATGGGCGGTACGGTTATTAACCGTATGCAGCGCCTCAAAGAGAACACCAGCCTGCTCAGCCCTGCGCTGATCGACGTGACGGGCCTGGACGTGCCCGACGAGGAGCATTTCGGCCCGCTGCTGAAAATACACCGCTACGCGGATTGGGATGAGGCGCTGGCCCTTGCCAACGACACCCGTTACGGCCTGTCTGCCGGGTTGATCGGTGGCGAGCAGGCGGATTGGGACGACTTCCTGCTGCGTATTCGCGCAGGCATTGTGAACTGGAACCGCCAGACCACAGGAGCCTCTGGCGATGCGCCCTTCGGCGGCGTAGGCGACAGCGGCAACCACCGCCCCAGCGCCTACTACGCGGCGGATTACTGCGCCTACCCGGTCGCTTCCATGGAAGCCGAAAGCCTGGAAATGCCCGAAACCCTGCCGCCGGGAGTCAATTTATGAGCGTCAACAGCATTCACGAAGTCAACTTCGATGGCTTGGTAGGGCTTACCCACAACTACTCGGGGCTTGCCCACGGCAACGTGGCCTCCATGAGTCACGGCGGCTTGGTCTCCAACCCCAAAGAGGGGGCGCTGCAGGGGCTGGCCAAAATGAAGTCGCTGATGGACGCAGGCTATGCCCAGGGCGTGCTGCCTCCCCAGCAGCGCCCGGATTTGGGCGCACTGCGAGCGTTAGGCTTTAGCGGCAGCAACAGCGAGATCCTCGCTCAAGCCGCGAAGCAAGCGCCGCAGCTGCTGCGGGCGGTATGTTCAGCCTCCAGCATGTGGACGGCTAACGCAGGCACAATTACCCCCAGCGTCGATGCGCCGGATGGTCGGGTGCACTTTACCCCCGCCAACCTGCAATCCAGCTTCCACCGTTACCTGGAGCCGAAAACCACTGGCCGCGTGCTACAGGCGATTTTCCGCGATGAGCAGCGTTTTGCTCATCACCCGGTGCTGCCCGCTACGCCCGCGTTTTCCGATGAAGGGGCGGCCAACCATACCCGTCTGTGCGGCGAATACGGTGAGCCTGGCGTTCATCTCTTCGTTTACGGCCGTCAAGCGTTTGGTGACGCGCGTAGCAGTGAGCGCGAACCCAAGCGCTACCCCGCCCGCCAAACCCTGGAAGCCAGCCAAGCGGTGGCCCGCCAGCACGGGCTGAGCGAGGCGCAAACCGTCTTCGCCCAGCAGCACCCGGAGGCCATCGATGCCGGGGTGTTCCACAATGATGTGATTGCCGTGGGTAACGGCCCAGTGCTGCTCTACCACGAAATGGCGTTTCTCGATGAAGAGCGCACGCTGGACGAGCTGCGCGCCAAGATGAGCACGCCGCTGATTCCCGTTCGGGTGCCGGTGGAAGCGGTGAGCATGGAAGACGCGGTGGCATCGTACCTGTTCAACTCCCAACTACTCTCCAACACGGATGGCACCATGACCCTGGTGGTGCCCAGCGAGTGCCAAGAGCGGGAAGCCGTTTGGAACACGATTCAAAACTTCATCCTGGCGGGCAATAACCCTATTGGCGAAGTGATCGTTAAAGACGTGAAGCAAAGCATGCGCAATGGCGGCGGCCCCGCCTGCCTGCGCCTGCGCGTGGTGCTAACGGAAGCCGAGCGCGCTGCGCTTACCGGCCGCGTACTGCTCAACGATGCACTTTATAGCGACCTCACCGCCTGGGTGAACCGCCACTACCGCGACCGCCTGACGAGTGAAGACCTCGCCGACCCCCAGCTCGCCACAGAAGTGCTCACCGCGCTGGACGAGCTGACTCAGCTCTTGCAGATAGGGTCGGTGTATCCGTTCCAGTTGGGGTAGGTAATGAACGGCCAAGTTCGTGTTTGCCAACGGCCGGATGGTGCAGGTGTTGAACGATGACGCCTGTGATCCAGCCGACGGGCGATAAGGCGTTTGCCGAAACGCTGATTCGTCACAACATGGCGGCTTACCACCAGCAGCTAGGATGGCACTGGGACTCCGCCCTGTTTGATCAGCAGTGGCGCGAGTTAGAGAGCTTTGAGTTAGTCATCAATGCAACCCCTGTGGGCGTGCTATGCCTCCATCAGGAGGATGACGCCTACCATATCCGGGAGCTGCAAATTGCCCCGCCGTGGCAGCGCCAAGGCTTGGGAACGGCGGCGCTCCACTTCGCCGAAGCGCATGCCCGGCAAGCGGGTGTTCACCGATTGCGGCTGCGGGTATTTAGTATCAACCCCGCCATGGATTTATACGAGCGCATGGGGTTTCGA
Source organism: Vreelandella lionensis (assembly GCF_002087295.1). GTDB lineage: Bacteria > Pseudomonadota > Gammaproteobacteria > Pseudomonadales > Halomonadaceae > Vreelandella > Vreelandella lionensis. Next base: position 96,416 of record NZ_MWVI01000065.1, read on the forward strand.
GTGCTGAACACTGAAGACGCAGTGCATGCTATGGAGCGGCGTATTGTGTGATCCTCGCTATCGACAACTATATCGACAGCTATATCGACAACTAAGCAGGCGATGAAGCAAACGCTTTAGGGCATTGGCTCTCATACAGTGCTGCCAGTGCTTCGGCTTTGGTATCTTCATTCCAGCGTTGGGCGTAGGCTTGGCCGCGGTGGGCGAGGGTGGTGCGAAGAGCGTCATCAGAGAGCAGTCGGCTGACGTGTTCTGCAAAGCGGGCAGGGTGCTCTTCCGCGATCAGGCAGCCCTCATCCTGTTGCAATACATCTTGAGTGCCCATGATGGCGGTCGAGACGACTGGAGTGCCCAGCGCCATGGCTTCCAGCAGTACCAAGCCTTGGGTTTCGGTGCGGGAGGCAAACACAAAGGCATCGGCTGCTCGGTAGGCATCTTGCAGTGCGCCATCTCTGGGAAGGTAGCCTAAAAAGTGAACCGCATCGGAGAGGCCTGCTTGCTGGGCCTGCTGTTTCAGTGAGGCGAGTGCCGGGCCTTCTCCGACGATGACTAGGTGAGTCTCCGGGTGCTGGTGGCGCACCTTGGGCAGCATATCGATCAGAAAACCGATGTTTTTCTCATACGCGGCGCGCCCTACAAACAGCAGCAGTCGACCTTGCGTTGGAAGGCCATGACTTTTGCGGAACTCTCCGCCAGCGGTTTGTGCGACGAAATGAGTGAGCGACAAGCCCGTTGCGATGGTCGCGATCGGGGAGCGAACGCCATAGACCGATAGGGCAGTGGTCATGGCGGACGAAGGAGCGACGACGGCGGAGAGCTGATGGCACTGGTGCACCGAAAATCGCCGGGCGGCAAAGCGCAGGCTGCGGCGAGGCAGCCACGGCACGTAGTGGTGCAGATACTCTTCAAACAGCGTGTGGTAGGTGCCCACCACGGGTACGCCGAGCCGTTTACTTAATGCCACGCCCGCGTAGTGCGCCACAAAGGGGGTGTGAATGTGGATCAGATCGAACTCGATGGCGTGCAGCGACGGAGCCAGCGCCATGATGGCCTGGTAGCGCATCATGCGGTCTTCCGGGTCACCTAATACGCCTCGTGAATCGATACGCCAAAGGCGCGGGTCTTCGTTGGCGTGATCCATATAGCGAGGGCAAATCAGATGTACTTCGTGGCCCAAGCGCTCCAGCGCCCCACGAAAGCTTTCAAGCGACGTGGAAACGCCGTTCACCCGGGGGAAGTAGACGTCGGAAAGCATTAAAATCTTCATCATAAGCGGCTTAACGGCTGGCATTGCGGCCTAGTGTGGCAATGTGCCGTGACACCGCCATGACAGCCGCTGAGGCTACCACTTCTTTTCATCATCTTATGGATATGACATGCGACGTTTTTTAGTGCTGCCCACGTCCCGGGCGGGCTGGGGGCTTTTCATTGCCTTTGTGGCGCTGGTATTGGCCGGTATTTGGCCAGTGATTGGTTGGGTGAACCGGGCCACGCTGGTGATGGGACTGCCGCTGCTGGTGGTGTGGAGCTACGTGATCATGTTTGCCTGCGTGGCAGTCATGCTAGTGGGCAACCGCATTGTAGAGCGAGACGACCATGAGTAGTGCCTGGCCGCTGGTCATTACGCTTTTATACGTGGCCACCGCGATGCTGATCGGCCTTCGCGCACGGGCAGGCCGCTCCATGAACAGTCTTGAAGAGTGGGGCGTGGCGGGGCGCAGCATGGGGCCAGTGACGCTTTACCTTCTAATCGCGGCGGGCAGTGTGAGTGCTTACACCTTCATGGGCGCGCCGGGCTGGGCTTATTCCAAAGGAGTGGCCGTATTTTATGTAGCGATTTATCTGGCGTACTTGGCGCTGGTAGCGTGGTATTTCGGGCCGAAGGTATGGCAGTTCGGCGAGCAGTTTGGCCATGTGACGCAGGCAAGCGCCATTGCCGACCGCTACCAAAGCCCTGCATTGGGGGCGCTGTCCGCGCTGGTCATGGCGGTAGGCTCCGTGGCCTACGCGGTGCTACAAACGATTGGCTCTGCTTATATTCTATTCGTGATGAGCGGCGGGCAGATTCCTGTTTGGCTGGGCGTACTGTTGGTGCTGGCCTGCATTGCGGTTTATCTCTACGCCAGCGGGCAGCGGGCAATTGGCCGCACCAACGCTTTCCAGGGCGTGCTGATGCTGGTGGTGGCCTGGGCAGTAGGCCTGTGGGCCATACACAGTGCCACCGGCGGGCTGAGTTTTGCGGGCGTATTTGAACGCATCGCCGCCGAGCACCCCGAGTTTCTGACCCTCCCCGGTGCGGGGGGCGATATGAGTTTTAGCTTCTGGACCACGTCGATCATTGTCTCCATGTTCTCGTTTATGCCCCCCGTTTGGACGCAGTGGATGAGCGCCTCTTCAGCGCGCACCATCCGCCGCAGCGCGACGTGGCTACCCACCTACTACGTGGTGATTCTGCCTATGGTGGTGGTGGGCTTTATCGGTATTTTCTCGCTGCCGGAGCTGGCCCGGGCAGATACCGTGGTGCTGGAGTACGCCATGCAGCACTTGCCCGTGGTGTTAGTTGGACTGCTGGGCGCGGGCACCTTGGCCGCCTCTATGTCCTCCAGCGAGCCGTTTATTCATTCGGTGTCCCTTTCCGTGAGTAAAGACGTGCTGCAGCCGTTGCTCAAGCTCTCGGAGGGCACTACCGCCAAGCTGGCGCGTCTTTTGATTCTGCCCATTATGTTTCTGGTGATTGCGCCGCTGGCGATTGCTGAGCCGGGGAGCCTGGTGATGATTTTGCTGGTGGGGCTTGGCTTTGCCTCGCAGGTTTTGCCCGCCTTTATCGGCATGTTCTTGTGGCCTCGCGCCTCAAGGCTGGGCGTCATGGCGGGCATATTTTAGGCGGTTTTGTGGTTACCGTGGCGTTCACCGCTTATGGCGGCATCCGCTCGGCATTCATGCAGGGTTTTGGGGGCTGATGGTCAATTTGCCGCTGTTTGTGCTGGTGTCGCTAGCAACCCCAGCTACGTGTGAAGAGGTGGTCGAGCGCTTCTTTCGCATTTCAGCGCCCCGTGGCCTGACGCGTTTGGGCAAGCGAGTGTCTTAATCTGTTAACGTGCATCGTCTACGCTTACAGCAGAGCGTTTTAATGTACCCACAAAGGCATTGCAATGAGCCACGCATTGACTGGACACAACCGCCCTCAACAGGTCATTGAGGCCATTCAACAGGCGAATGCGTCGCTAAGCGCGGCGCATCGGCAGGCGAAGTACGCCAAAATGGCGGCCTCTCCCTATCGATTCTTTCGCGGCTCCAACCATCTCTATTGGCAAGATGTTTGGCACGACTGGCGCTTTGCGCTATTCGGCGGCTGGCCCAATACCCAAACCTGGCTTCAGGGCGATGCCCATGCCTACAACTTTGGCGCATACGGCCACCACGATGACCAAGTGCGCTACGGCATGGATGACTTCGACGATGCGTTGATTGGGGATTACCAGTACGACGTGTGGCGGCTGGCGATTAGCCTAGTGCTGGATGCCCGCGAGAACGCCGAGCTGAGCCCCAAAGCCATTGATAAAGCGCTGAACAAGCTGCTGGAAGGGTATATGGACACCCTTAGCGTTCATCGTGAGGATGACGTGGCGATCCACGCGATCACGCTGGACAACGCCAAGGATCCGCTTAAATCGTTTATGGGCAAGGTGGCCGATAAGCAGAGCCGTGCCCGCATGCTGGAGAAGTGGACGACGCTAGACCCAGATAAAGGGCGTCAGTTTGCCGAGCGCCCCGGTAAGCTCGCCAATCTGCCTGCCGATGTGGCAAGCCAGCTACGGCGCATCATTGAGCAGGAGTACCAGCAAACGCTGCAGCACCCCATCAAGGAGAGCGACCCGCAGCACTTCTTCGTCAAAGACACCGCGCGGCGCTTGGATGCAGGCACTGGGTCGCTGGGCGTCGAGCGGTACTACGTGCTGATCGAAGGCGGGGCGGATCACGAGCACGACGATGTGATTCTGGATATCAAAGAGCAGGTCACGCCAGAAGCCTACCGCCTGATGGACAAAGCGCAGCAGCAGGCGTGGCGCAAGCTGTTTCCCAATGAAGGTATTCGCCATGCCGCGGCGTTCCATGCTATTGCGGAGCACCCGGATGCCTACCTTGGCTGGTTGACCATGAACGGCAAGGTGTTTTCGGTACGCGAACGCTCACCGTTCAAAAAGGATTACCCCACCCATAAGCTCTCTGGCGGTAAGGCCTACCGCAAGCTGGCGCGCCCAGTGGGGTGAAATTCTAGCGCGTGAACACCTGCGCGGTGCGCAGGCACTTAACCGAGGCAAAGCCGCACCGTTTGCCGACGCGGTATGCCAGCGGTTAGAAGGGCGTGAGGAGCAGTTTATCGGCGTGGTCTCAACGCTTGCTAAAGCCTACGCCGACTGTGTGGGTCAAGACTACCAGGTGTTTATGGAGCATTTTCTAGCCACCGACGCAGAGTCCTAGTAGGGGCTGTACCGTGCCGGTGGCTAAAAACTTAACGAGTTAGCTGCTACTGGCACCACCGACAATGCCACTTCTTAAGCCGTTTTCCTGACCGGAGCGGCTTTTTAGATGATGGGATACGGTGTCTTCTGGGGAGCCTGCCATTTCACGGAACATCCCCATGGAACCCAGCAGAGCAGAAGACTCGTAAGGCACGAACACTCGCTCGCCGTCTTTCGCCATGGTGGGCAGCACTTTGATATAACTTTGGCCAAGCAGGTAACCCACCACCGTGCGCTTGTTCTCCTCGCTATCGCCGATAGCGCTAAGCACCAGCTTGATGGATTCTTGCTCACCTTGGGCGCGTAGAATGGCGGACTCTTTATCGCCCTGAGCGTTTAAGATGGAGGATTCACGCTGGCCTTGGGCCATGGCAATGGCGGCCGATTTTTCACCCTCGGCTTCGGTCACCGTGGCGCGCCGTTTCCGCTCGGCGGCCATTTGCAGGCGCATGGCCGACTCGACCTCTTCCGGCATGGCGATATCCTGCACTTCCACCCGGGAGATTTTCACACCCCATTTAGAAGCTGGCTCTTCCATCGCCGCCTGAATCTCGTTGTTGACCTCTGCACGAGACTCAAACAGTTTATCCAGCTCCATTTTACCCACCACCGAGCGCAGCGTGGTTTTCGCTAATACCTCAACGGCTTGGCTCATGTTCTCGACTTCATAGACCGCCCGCTTGGGGTCGATGATCTGGTAATACAGCGCGCCGTTGATGCGCACCGTGACGTTATCCGTGGTCACCACGGGCTGGCCGGGGAAATCCATCACCGTTTCGCGGCGGTCGATGCGGGTCTCATCGGTGGTGATGGCCGTGTACTCCTCGCCCATTTTGCGATAGCGCAGCATGGTGATGGCGCGGGGCTGTTCGATAAACGGAATGATGATGTTAAATACCGCTCTCTAACACGCGGTGAAAAGAGCCGAGGCGTTCAATCACCATCACTTCCGACTGGCGAACGATAACCAAGCCTTTCGAGATAATCAAAATGCCAATGATGACAATAATCAGGCTAATCAATAGGCCGGGGCTAATCGGTAAATCCATTTTAAAACTCCTTGGTGTTGGGCGTATTGCGTTCACTATCGAGTGTTTCAGGTGATGATACATTCACCAAAGCGGTCGTACCTTCAAAGTGTTTGAACACGACCTGAGTGCCTTCGGGCAGCTCTGTTTGGCCACTTTCAAGCACACGCAAACGGTAGAAATCGCCGTTCACTTTAATCCCTGTGGCATTGTCGTAATCTCTCAGCAGCGTGGTATAGCGGTTGCCTTTTTCTACGCCGGTACCAGTGGTGCCGTAGGCAACCCCTTTGGGAGAGAAGCGTGGCCGAATCACCATCACGCCTAACGGCACCAGCACTCCCGCAAAGATGCCCATGCTGAGCAACTGCCAGGGTAGCGATAGCCCCAATGCCGTGACGGCAGCGGTGAGCGCCGCCGCGATGCCGAGCGCCAACAGCACCATCGCGCCAGAGGTCAGTTCGGCTAGGCTCAACAGCAAGGCGAGCACCAGCCAGCTGTAAGCAGGGTTCCAATCCATATGTACTCCATGGCTAGCGACGAAGGATGTTTACCAGAGTAACGCACTTAGCCCACCTTGACCTGCGGGCAGCCTGTAGGTTTTAAACTTTAATTACCTATCTCGCCGATAAGAGTGCTGCCATGCCGACCTACATTGGCGTCCCTGATGTGGATTTCGCGCAAGGCATGATTCCCCATCACGAAGGTGCCATCGCCATGGCAGGAAATTGTGCTGGAGCACGGCGAAGATGACGAGATTCGTCAACTGACCAAGAGCATTATCGCCGCTCAAGAGAGTGAAATTGCTTTTTTGAAAGCGTGGTTGCAGCGTCACGGCTATTAAGCCTGTCTGGCTCTCTGATCACTACACCCTTCCCGAATGAGTGATATTCTGCCCGCTTAAACAGCAGGTGATGAGGGAGAGCCGCGTGTCGGGTGTGATTTATTGGTTGGATATGGCGGGGTGATTGTGTTTGCCCTGTCGGGCGTGATTTTGGCCTGCCGCTCGCGGATGGACCCGTTCGGTATGCTGGTGCTGGCGGCGGTGACGGGCATTGGGGGCGGTACGCTGCGCGATTTGGTGCTGGGCGTTAGGCCGGTGTTCTGGGTGACCGACCCGACCTATCTCTGGGTGATCTTGGCCACGGTGGGCGTGTCGCTGGTGGGGTTTCACTACATCACCGGCTGTCTCGGGGCTTTTTGCCGGTGGCGGATGCCTTTGGGCTGGCGCTCTTTACCGTGATCGGCACGCATAAAGCGCTGCTGCTGGGTACCTCTGGCGTGGTGGCGGTACTCATGGGCATGATGACCGGCGTGGCGGGCGGCATGATTCGTGATGTTCTAGCCCGGCGGGTGCCGATGGTGCTGCGCGAAGAGATTTATGCCACTGCTGCCATGGCGGGCGGGATTGTATATGTCGCGCTGCACGGGCTCGAGGTGCCGCTGACATTCGCCATTGCCGCCTCATTGAGCGTGACGCTAGGCCTGCGCTTAGCGGCGATTCATTGGCACTTAGCATTGCCTGTGTTTGCCTGGGTAACGGTACCGCCTAAAACCCAGGATGAAGCCGCCGCACCCCTGTCCACTCCGCAAAAAGCCAAAGAGCGCGTGCGTATGATTCGTCGAGAGCGCACGCGCCGCTAAGGCCTTGGAAAACGCTGGGCTTCTCGCCAGCGGTCAAACCAGCGCTTGGGCTGGAGTACTCGCAGGGCCGGTTCGCTGTCATTCAGCTCCCCGCGCCGAGGCCCACGGCACCCAGCCGCGCATAACGCGCGCCGTTGGCTTTGCCGTCGGCTAGGGTCATATCGGAAAGCAGTAGCAGCGGCCCGCCTGTGAGCGTGAGGTCATGCAGGCGTATTTGCTCGTCGCTCACTGTGAGTAGGGCATGACCGTTGATGTTAGGCACGTTAAAAAGCCTCCCCAGCCAGTCACTCTCCCGGGCACGGGCGAGAAATAGCCGAGCCAGTAGCCCAGTATCGCTCATGCCTAACCGTAGCTGGCTGGTGAGCTGTATCGGATCATCCCAGTTGAGTTGGGCTTCTTCCATGGTGAGCTGCACCCACCAGCCCGCATCCTGAGTGCCGTCGTCGCTTCGGCGAAAGACGTTTTCCAGGCGCAGGTAGGAGTCATTGGCGACAAAACGGCGCGTTTCGATATCGACCTCGGTGAGCTGTAGGTGCAGTGTCACGTCTCCCCTCAGGCGCTGCTCCAGTAGCGCCATCTCGGTTTCGAAAGCGCGCAGCGTGATATCACCTTGGGCGCGCAGCCCCTCTAGCAGCCATTCGCTGGTTAGGCTGGCACTGCCGGAGAGTAGCTCAACCCCTGCATCTTCTGGTAAATAGCGGTTGTAGCGGGCAATGTCCGGCACCTCGGTAATTGGCAGCGCAACTCGGGTGGTGAAGTGTTCTGGAACGGGTGAGTCCAGCACGTCACTAAAGCGGTCGGTTTGGGTGGTGAGCGCAAAGTGGCGGCCTTCCAAATGCGGGCGGTCATCATCTTGCCGCCGTAGGGCAAATTGTGGAATCCCCAGCGAAAGCTGTGCCTGCTCGGGGCTATCTAACTGGGCGGTCAGCTCGCCGCGCCCGGTGGCCAAGTAGTCGAGAAACGTCACTTCCAACTGGTTAGCATTGACCCGCAGCCGCGTAGGGGCTTGCAGCGTGTCATCAATAAACGCGCCTTGCAGAAAGAGCTGGCCGTTGCCGGAAAGCGATACGCCGTGAGCATCCGGTAAAAACGTGTTGAGAAACCCCAGCCGCTGCACGCTGCCCTCTATCGTGAACTGCCCGCTTGGGGTGCCGTTTTGGCGCTGAAACCGACCGTCACGCAGCACCAGCGTGCTCTCCAGCGCTTCGCCGGGATGCTGCGGGTCGGCCACCTGCCAGCTTAACCCCGAGCCGCTGATGTCCAGCGCTGTGCCATCCAGCGCCGCTTGGTTGATGGCCAGCGCAAGCTGCGTATCGCTCACCAACGTGCCGCTTTGCTCGCTTCGTTGCCAGTCGGTGGTCAGCGCGTTGCCAGCCAGATAAAGCTCCCCGCTCAGTTGCTCGGTCGTAAAGCGTAGCTGCCCGTGGCTGGTGGCCGAGCCGCTGTTTAACGTTAGCGGAGAAGGGCGGGGCAACACCGCTGCAAGGTAGGGTTGTAGCGCTTGGATATTGGGCAGCGTTGCTTCTTTCCAGCTCAGTTGCGCCGTGGCGCTTTGTTGTGCCTGTTCGCGGTCGAGGGGGCTTTGTGCGGCTAGCGTTAGCGCTGCGTTCGCCAGTAAGGCTCGCTCCTGATGGCGCAGCGTGGCGTCTGAGAAGGCCAGCGTTGCCGCTACTTGCTCATCGGGGGAGAGCGTCGCGTCGAGCGTACCGCTGCCTTGCGCGGTGAATTCAAGCAGCTCTGCGCCTAGCGTGGGGGCTTGAACGGTTAGCGATGCTTCATAAGGACGCGCATCCCGAAGCGTCGCGCTGGCGGCGATACTCCCCTGGCCGGATAGCCGAATCCCTTGGCCATCGAAGGCCGTTGCGAGATAGCGGTCGAACATGTCGAGTCGCGTCACCTCGCCCGATAGCTCAAGTGAGGCGCTAGTGGGCAAGTCGAGCTGATCCAGCCGCTGGTTGGGGATGTGTGTAGAAAGAGCGAGCCGTGTGTTTGTAGCGTAGGGGTACGTGTCGGCTAGCGTGACGTCCTCCAACTGAGTAGCGAAGCGCAGTTGCCCGTCCTCCACGGCGAGCCTGACGCGCCCCTGGCCCGTGGCGGTATGCGGCGGCGGTGTGTCATCTGCTACCAGCCAGCGGCGCGTGTTGTCGGTTCCTTTCAAGCGCTGCTCATCGAGAGAGAGCGCAAGCACTGGGGCTGCTAATGTGAGCTCGCTGTCCGGCTGTAGTTGGCCCTCGGCAAGCGCAAGCTCACCTTCCAATACGCCGCTGCCTGCTAGGCTCAACCAGGGCAGCGCTTCTAGGTAGGGCATGAACACATCCCAAGCGTCGGCTTGAGCCGTGATGGCAAGCTGGGCGGTGAGGGCGTCGAGCAGCGCCTCCGTCAGCGCATCGTTACTTTGCTGGGTGGAAAGTGAGTCCAGTGACGCCGTACTGCGTAGCTGAATATCCTGCACCAGCGTGGTTTGATCGCTCAAGCGAACGAGGCGGCCTTGGGTAATGTCCAAACCTACATAAGGCACGCTGAGGGTCTCTTGGCTGAATTGGGTATCCTCGACCTTCAGCTGGCCCTCTGCTTCCAGCGCAACATCCCCTACGGTGAAACGACGAATACCGTTGGCATCCAGCGCTTTTATATGTAACTCGCCGCGCAACAGGGCGAGCAGCGACAGCGAGAGCGTGGCTTGCCGGGCTTCTACGGTGATGGGCAGAGCATCGTCTTCCCGGGCAAGGTAGAGATTTTCCACCTCCCAACGTCCTGGGTGGAGGCTCTGGGCGCTTGGACCAGCGCACTTCGACGCCCTCAATGGACGATAGCTGTTGGGGAAGCCACTGGCTGTTGAGTAGCCAGTAGCTGCCCAGCAGCCAAATAAAGGCCAGTGCTAGCCCGCCAAACAGCAGGGCGGCTAGCGGTCGAAAACGGCGGTTAGTAGAGGGCGTGTCACTCGTCATACGGGCTTCCTAGCAGATGACTCCTGTTGGCGCGTGTTTTATGGCATTATGCGCGTCGTGGAGCAGTTATGGGTTTTCGATTTCAACGCTAGGCAGGCAGCAAAGCCATGTTCAAGGATTTTTACGCGCAGCGCGGAGAGTATTCACAATCCGGATGCGCGGCGTTTTTGTGTGCCCGGCGACCTGCTATTTACGCTGGTACTAGTGAAATTCGGGCTGTCGCGGCAAATGGAATTTCGCTTCACCAATATGGTGGGTGCTGATACACCGCTCAAGTTTAGTGAAGCCGATAATGGCGAGATCCATGTCAGTGATGATAGTGGAAAGTGCTATTTACAGGTGGTGCGCAGCGGCGACATGACGCGTGATAAGACGGTGGTAGAGGGGTTTGCCCGCTGCTATGTAGCATTTTCAGGTAAGAATTTTCCCCACTACCTCAAGCCGCTGATGGAGCAGCATGGGGTGATGTTTAACCCTAAACGCCCGCTGGTGATCTACGATAGCATGGGCTTTTGCCTGGAGCGTTTAGACGGCTTCTCACCTAATCTGGCGCTGACGGAATCTTCACTGGACGTGCAGGGTAAACGTGCAGATGCGCTGCTGGAATTTTCCATTGAGTCAGCCGGTGAAGCGGTTGGGTGTAGGCTCTAAGAACTCGTCGTCAGCGGGCTATGCGACTACGACGCTACCGAAATGGCGGCCATTGTCGACGAATTTTACCGTTTGAAAGCCGCCTACGAAGCCGCCTAGGGGAGCGGATCGCTCTGCGCTGCGTTAGCGCAATGGCGGGTGCCCTTAACGCAACCGCTAGGGGATTCTCAAAGCCGACTAATTAAAAAACACCCAAAGCGCCGCACGGCGCTTTGGCTGGACAACGAGGCTTTGCATGAACCGAATGAAAACGCTGACGCTTGCCTGCGCCGCAGCCGCCTTGGCGGTCTCCTCCGTTAGCGCCCAGGCGCGTGACTTCCGTTTAGGGCTGATTACCCCCGCCCAGCATCTGTGGTCCACCGAAGCCGAAGCGTTTGCGCAGACGCTAAATGAGCGCTCAGGCGGCGAGCATAGCGTGAGCGTGTTTCCTGCTCAGCAACTAGGTAACGAAGCGCAAATGGTGCAGCAGCTGCAAACCGGCGCGCTGGACATGGCCTTTCTAACCATTGCCGAAATCTCCAATCGCATTCCTGATTTTGGCGCGCTCTACGCCCCGTATCTGGTGGACGACGTCAACCACGCGGCGCGCCTGTTGCGCTCAGATGCGGCCGGTGAACTACTCGACTTGATGCCGGAAGGCGTTGGTCTCGTTGGGGCAGGTTATGGCATGGTGGGTATGCGCCAAGTATTGAGCCGTAGCCCCATTGAAAGCGCTGAAGATTTGCAGGGCCAGCGGCTGCGTATTACGCCCTTCGAGCCGATCCGCGACTTCTACACCGCCACCGGCGCTGCCCCTGCACCCATGCCTTTGTTGGAAGTGTACGATGCCCTCGCCAATGGGCAGGTTGATGCCATTGATATGGATTTCGACTCGATTCTGATTTTGAAATTCTACGAGCAGGCGAACAACCTGCTGATCTCCAACCATATGATGTTCCCGATGGTGGGGGTGGTGTCTGGGCGCGTCTGGCGCGAGCTCTCTGAAGAAGACCGCGAGCTGATTGATACCGCCATGTCCGAACACCTGGAGAATGTATTGACAGGTTTTGAGGAGATGGATGCCGCTCAGGAAGAGGAAATTCGCGGGTTGGACATCAATATTGTCGAAGCCGATGCCGAGTTCTTCTCTGAGGCGATTGCCGAGTGGGAAAGTATTTGGGCACCGAAAGCCCCTATGTTGGAAACCCTGCGCGCCGAGGCTGACCGCCTGCGCGACGAGTAATCCTTAACGTAAAAAAAGCCGTTGATAAAGGCCTTTAATCATCATGTTGCAACGCCTTTCCAAAGGGCTTGCCCGTTGTGAAGAGATCACCGCCGCTGCCTTGGCAGCGGCGGTGACGTGTTTAATTCTCACAAATATCGCCTTTCGCGCGCTGGGCAGCCCGCTTTACTGGGTCATGAACTGGCGATTTACGCCATGATCTGGATGACGTTCTTGATTGCTGGGGCGGTGTTGAAACGCCGCCCGGGCATCGCGGTGACACTGGTGAGCGACCTGCTGCCGCCAACGGGTAGAAAGCTGGTCGGCGTGGCGGTGGATGCCATGGTGCTTCTGTTTGCCCTGCTGCTGGTATGGCTCTGCTGGCGTTGGTACCAGCCGCTGACGCTGGCCCAAACCGGCTTCGATACCCGGGCGTTTCAGGGGCAAACGTTCAATTTTATCTATGCGGAAAGCACCTCCACCCTGGGCATTAAAAAGTTCTGGGCGTGGCTGATTGTGCCCTGGTTTGCGCTCTCGCTGAGCCTGCACAGCGTGGCGAACCTGACGCAATCGCTAATGGCATTAAGGGGGCGGGTATGACGGTCGCGGTGTTCTTGCTGCTGCTACTGGGAGCGGTGCCTATTGCGCTAGTGCTGGCGCTTACGGCGATGTGGTATATCCAGGCCTCTGGCAATACGGTGCTGTTTGATTCCTACCCGCAGCAGCTGTTTAGCGCCATTGAAAGCTACGGCCTACTGGCGATTCCGCTATTTATGCTGGCCGGGGAGTTGATGAACGAGGGCGGGCTGACCAAGCGCTTGATTGCCCTGGCGCGGATTCTGGTGGGAGGCTTTCGCGGTGGCTTGGCTTATATCAACCTAGTCGCCAATATGATGATGGCGGCGATTATTGGCTCGGCGGCCTCGCAAATCGCCATTATGTCCCGCGCTATGGTGCCTGCGATGGAGGAGGAGGGGTACGACACGCCCTACAGCGCGGCGATTACGGCGGCGGGTGGGCTGCTGTCGCCGATTATTCCGCCCTCCATGCTATTTGTACTGTTTGGGGTGATGGCCCAAGTACCCATTGCGGAGATGTTTATCGCTGGGCTACTGCCGGGGCTGTTGCTGGGCGCGAGTTTCTTCGTGGTCATCGCCCTGGTGGGGCTGGTGCAACAATACCCGAAAGGGCAGTGGCCCAGCCGTCAACAGGCGCTGCACGATGCGCTATGGGGCATGCCCGCGCTGCTGATTCCGGTGATTATTATCGGCGGCATTTTGCTTGGCATTGCGACGCCCACGGAGTCGGCGGCGCTGGCCTCGCTGGCGGCGCTGTTAATGGGACGCTTTGTGTACGGCGATCTGCGTTTGAGTCAGCTTCCTCAGGTGCTCACGCGCACGGCGATTAATGCTGGGCTGGTGATTATGCTGATTGCGGCGGCAGGCGTGTTTGGCTGGGGAGTGATTTACGAGCAGCTACCGCAAATGGCCGCTGCGTGGATTGCCGCGCTGACCAGCAGCCCGTTTCTGTTTCTGCTGCTGGTGATTGGGGCGCTGCTGCTAGTGGGAATGGTGATTGATGGGATTGCCGCACTGATTCTGGTGGTGCCTATTTTAATGCCCATCGCTCAAAGCCAGTTTGCGATTAGCCCTTACCAGTTTGGCGTGGTGGTCTGCCTGACCCTGGTGATGGGGTTACTCACCCCGCCAGTGGGCGCGGGGCTGTTTATCGCTTCCTCCATGACCGGTGCGCCGCCGCTAAAAATCTTCCGAGCGCTGCTGCCCTTTTTATTGGCGACCCTCGTCACGCTGGTGCTGCTGGCGTGGTTGCCCTGGCTAACCGACGGGTTGGTTCGGCGTTAGAAGCCTAGCGGGCAACAGCGTGGCCTAGGCCGCGCTGTTGTCTGTCAGCGGCATGACATCTACTTCCACTTCTAGCTGGTGTTCGCCGCCTCCATTCATTACGCCTTTGAGCGGTGCTACGTCGGCGTAATCTCGGCCCCAGGCCAGCACCGGGTGCTGTTCACCGGCCACTGTGCCGTTGGTCGGGTCTAGCGCTAGCCAGCCCCACTCTGGAATCCAAGTGGCGAGCCATGCGTGGGACGCATCCGCCCCTATCAACCGTGGCTGTCCGGGCGGTGGCTGAGTTTCTAGGTAGCCGCTCACATAGCGCGCCGCTAATCCCACCGAGCGCAGGGAGCCAATTGCAAGGTGGGCAAAGTCTTGGCAGACACCACGGCGATTGGCCAGCACTTCGCTGAGCGGTGTGGCCAGCGTGGTAAAGCTAGGGTCGTACTCAAAGGTGTCGTAAATCAGTTGATTAAGCGCCAGCGCGGCATCAACCAGCGGGCGGCCGGGCGTGAAACAGCTGTGGGCGAACTCAGCCAACTCGTCGTTGCGACGAATAAAGGGTGAGTCGAGCCGGTAGAGCTGCATATCGAAGCGGCTATCGTGACGCAGCTGTTCCGCGACACTTTCCCAAGCGGGGGAGCTGCTAGGTAGCGGCCCCAGCGGATGGGTATTGAGGGGGGTGACCACGGTCACATCCAGGGTCTGGTGCACCTCTTCCATGGCAAAATAGAGCACCCGGTTGCCGAAAACATCTCGGCGCTCTGCCTGCACCTGGGGCATCGGACTAATGGTGAGCGTTGATGCGCCGCACTGCTGGTGCTGTGTCCTGCGTGGCAGCACCCTGGCCTCGCTATGACATAGCGTCACCGGGGCGCTGTAGTGGTAGCGCGTGGGGTGTCGCAGGGTGTAGTTCATTCGTCGGGCTCCATGCTGACAAGTTGGCGCGGCCGCTCCACGTGACTAAAGTGGCTGTGGCTAATGGCATCCGAAAGCGCGTTTAGCGGGGTAATCAGTTCATCCAGTAGCTGCTCCAGCGCTGCTTGGGCATCGGGGGTGTCGGCTAAATGGCTCAAGCGATCAATGTCGGCGAGGTGCAGCGCGGCATTGGCTTGAATGAGCAAGCGGCGTTCGGCATTGCGGTAGGGCGATGAGCTGCCGGGCAGCCTGTCCATTTGCCGCTCAAGGCGCTTGAGCATATAGCCCACCGAGCGTGGGTTGGTCTCATCGAATAGCAGTAGATCCAAAATCGCTTCTGGGTGCAGCTCGCTGCGGTAGCGCCGCCGGTAAGCGGTAAAGTTATCTGAGGTGGCGAGCACTACTTCCCACAACGCCAGCCCCGGCGAGTGGGGGGCTTTCAATGTGAGCTTGAGCAGCGAAAGCAGCCCTATTACTCGGTCCAGGAAGCGCCCGATATCCATAAACCGCCAGCCGTAATGGTGGGGCATCGTTTCGTTACATAGGCCAAAGAAGGCGGCAGTCTGCGCTGAGAGCCCTTCGCAGGCGCGGCGTGCAGCGCTGGCACCTAGGCTTGGGTTAAAGGTATCCACCCGCTGGCGCAACTGGTTAATTACTCCCAAGGAGTCATCGCCTAGATGGTCGCGCACGCTGCGGGCGTTGCGCTGCATTTGGGCAAATAGCGGCTGCAGCGCCTGGGGGTCATGCTCATCAAACTGGGCTAGCAGCGCTGTGCGTTTTTGTGCAAAGCCCTCGAGCGGCGGCTTTGCACCTTCCTCGTCATGGCTGAGCGTGGTGATTTCCAGGGCCAGCAGCAGCTCATCCAGCAGCTGGTCGGCGATTTCGTCCTGGTCGTACTCCATCATCGCATCAGCGCTTCACGCAGCAAGCGGGCGCGGGCATCCAGGCGCTCGCCGTAGCGCCCTAGCCAGAATAGGCTTTCTGCCACTCGGCTGGGGAGGTCGGTGCCATCGCGGGTAGCCACCACTGGACCGCGGGCTTGGCGTAGTTGGCTGACGTGGGGCTGAGGGGTACTTGCCGTGACCCAGACATCTTTAACGATGGGGCTACTCAGCGAAGGCGAACCAGGGTCGCCTACCCAGGCTAAGCCGCCAGGCATTACATGGTAGTCGCTGGGCTGCTGGCGTTGGTTGGTGACGCTGCGAGGTAGCCGAGAAACAAAACAGCGCAGATTCAGGCTGGCCGGTGAGAGCCGTTGCATCTGTGGGTCGAATACCGGTGCCGAGGCTGGCCGTGTGCTGGCATCTGCGTTGGGTAGCAGTAACTCCTCACCAAGTAAGTGTTGGCACAGCGCAGGAAGGTAAGCGGCCAGTTCGGGAATTTCTAACACGCCAACGCCCAGGGTGTTAGACATCGCCACGCCGCTGGTGCGCGTCGCTTGCAGTAGCCCAGGTACGCCGAGCTGTGAATCGCCGCGCAGCTCTAATGGGTCGCAGTAGGCATCATCACAGTGGCGTAGCACCACATCTACTGGTTGCAAGCCGCCCAGCGTGCGCAGCCACAGCTGGCTATCACGCACGACCATGTCCTGGCCTTCTGCTAAGTCGATATTCAGGTAGTTGGCGAGGTAGGCGTGCTCAAAGTAGCGCGGGGTACCTGGGCCGGGTGTCAGCAGAACAACATTAGGGTTGTCCCGGTGCTGATACGCCATGGATATCAGGGTGCGGTGGTATTTTTCTAAAAAACCCGCGAGCCGTTTCAGCGGCGCATTGCGGTACATTTCAGGCAGGGCACGGGCCATTAAAATACGGTTTTCCAGCGCAAATCCGGTGCCTGAAGGTGCTTGCAAGCGGTCGCCAATCACGCGCCACTGGCCTTCGGTATCTTGAATAACGTCAATGCCATGAAAGCTAATCGCCGGGCGATCGCTGGGCTGCGAGCTGTGGCAAGGTAGTAAAAAGTGGTGAGAGGCCAGGATAGCTTGAGTAGGCAGCAGGCCCGTATCAAACAGCGTATGGGCGCCGTAAATGTCGTCGTAAAGGGCGTTAAACAGGCGGCTGCGCTGGGTTAAGCCTACTTCCAGTGCTTGCCATTGCGCTTGGTTGATCACCCAGGGAAGTGGGTCGAGCCGCCACGAGCGCCCTTGGGTGTCTTCATGCATATTGAAGATCACGCCATTTTCCGCCAGCAAGCGCTGAATCTCTTCATGGCGTTGGTGACGGCCATCCGCTCCGAGTGCTTCCAGGGCGCCTAGCAGGCTTTGCCAGCCAGGGCGTAGCTGCCCTTGCTGGTCAAGCATTGCATCAAATGTGCCGGGCTGTCCCTTGCCTAGCTGGTTCAAGTAATCCTCAACGAGCCCAGCGGCACCGAGCTCAAGCAGTGAGGGAGAGACAGGGGCAGTCATGTTCCTGGTTGTCCTAAGCGAGTAGGGGACGGATTATCCTGCAGCTAACGCTGATAAGAAAGTATTAGGCTTAACATTAGAAGTCGCATTAGCGTGGACTCCAGCGCAGGTCCAGCGTGCATGGCAGTTCCTGACTGGGCATTTCCGGAGTAGATGACTGATAGCCATGGCTGTGGCCACTGTCGCTAAACCGGCCCAGGCGTCTTGCTTCTGCTTCAAACGCATTGACGGGGAAGGTTTCAAAGCTGCGTCCTGTGGGGTGTACCACATGGTAAGTACAGCCTGCGACAGCACGTTGGTTCCAAGTGTCGATGATGTCAAATACTAGCGGCGCGTGAATAGGAATTTGTGGGTGCAGCGCAGAGGGCGGCTGCCATGCGCGGTAACGCACACCCGCTACTGCCTCGCCGTTGCGTCCGGTCGGTGCTAGCGGTACTTGGCGGCCGTTACAAGTCACCTCATAACGGTCACCGCTCATACCATTCACTTTTACCTCTAAGCGTTCTACCGAGGAGTCGACGTAGCGCGCAGTGCCGCCTGCGGTGGCTTCTTCGCCCACTACGTGCCACGGCTCAATGGCCTGGCGCAGCTCAATGGAGAGCATAGGCGTATGCAGCCGACCGTGAACGGGGAAGCGAAACTCCAAGAAGGGCGCAAACCAGGCGAGCTCAAAATCAAACCCATGATGGCGCAGGTCACTCAGCACATCGCTCAAGTCCTCCCATAAATAGTGGGGCAGCATCCAGCGGTCTTGCAGGGCGCTGCCCCAGCGCACGGGCTTGGCGCGGTACGGCGTTTTCCAGCAGCGGGCGACCAGCGCACGAATCAGCAGCATCTGCATGAGTCCCATACGCGCATGGGGAGGCATCTCAAAACCGCGCAGCTCTAACAGCCCGAGGCGACCGCTATCGCTATCTGGGGAGTAGAGTTTATCAATACAGAATTCAGCGCGGTGCGTATTACCGGTTAAGTCGGTCAGCAGGTGGCGCAGCAAGCGGTCGACTAGCCAGGGCTGAACCACCTCTCCTTCGGGCATTTGCTGCAGGGCAATCTCCAGCTCATACAGGCGCTTCATGGCGCGCTTCGTCTACGCGGGGTGCCTGGCTGGTAGGGCCAATAAATAGCCCAGAAAACAGGTACGAGAGGCTGGGGTGATGCTGCCAGTAGGTGACGAGGCTAGCGAGTAAATCCGGGCGACGCAGAAATGGTGAGTCATCTGGGGTCAAGCCGCCCAGCGTGACATGGTTACCGCCACCGGTGCCGGTGTGGCGGCCATCCAGCATAAACTTTTCGGTGCCCAGGCGGGCTTGGCGCGCTTCGTCGTAAAGCCGCTCGGTTTGCACGACCAGAGTTTGCCAGCTTGCCGCTGGCATAATGTTGACCTCAATGACACCCGGGTCGGGAGTGATCTGGAAGCTCTCCAGGCGCGGGTCACGTGGCGGAGCGTAGCCTTCGATCATGACCGGGCAAGCCAGCGTATGGGCGCACTCTTCGATGCTACTCAGCAGGTCAAGGTAGTGCTCAAGCTGCGTCAGCGGTGGCAGGAAAATATGTAAGCGCCCTTCCCGTGGCTCGATACACAGGCTGGTGTGAATAATCTTGTGCTCGCGGTCATCTTCGGCACTGGGCTGCTGCTGAACCGCTTCGCCTTCAGGGTGGCTTTGGCTTGGGTGTAGGCTCTGGCCTATACGCTCCGCGCTGGTAAAACGGTGCTGCTCGGCATGACGGCGGGCCACTTCGCCGTGAATGTCACCCAGCGCGGGGCGCGGGGCAAACAGCGACTGCGGCTGGGGCTGGTCTTCCGGGTCGGCCCAAGGCAGAGCGGAAAGCGGCAGGCGAAGGCCCATGGGCGAGTCGCCGGGCACTAGAAAAAGGTGGTCGCGTTTCAAAGGCCAGCGCCCGCTCTCCCAACGATGCGATTGCGCGAGGGAGTGGCGCAGCGGCAGGGCATAGCCGACGACTGCACTCAGGTCCTGTTCCAGCAGGCGTGCCAGGCGGCGGCGCTCGGCGTCATCTTTTAAATCAACTGTGCGTGGGTCACCGGTCACCGGCAGGGTTTGTTCTTTCCATAGGTAGTAGTAGGCATCTTCAAAGGCGGGAATCCAGAAGTGCTCTGCGACTCCTAGGCGTTCGCTTAGAGCACGGGTGAAGCGCTGGGCCATGGCGTCATCGGCCACTACGGCAGGCGCGCCTTCCCTGCAGGCCAGCCAGCTTGGGTCGCGCCACAGCGGCACGCCATCTTTGCGCCAGTAGCAGGCCAGTGCCCAGCGGGGTAGCGGCTCGCCGGGGTACCACTTACCTTGCTGCTGTTGATTCACACTGCCGGGGCCGTAGGCGGCCTGCAGCCGTGGTTAACAGCGCTTCGGCACGCTCGCGTTTGTGCTCACCCAAGGCGTCGGTGTTCCACTGGGGGCTTTCCATATCATCAATGGAGACAAAGGTAGGCTCGCCGCCCATGGTCAGGCGCACATCCTGCTGGTTGAGTTCGTGGTCAACTTGGTCGCCTAGTGCAAGAATCTGCTGCCACTGTGGGTCACTATAGGGCTTGGTGACCCGAGGATCTTCATGAATGCGCTCGACGCGCATCTCTACGTCAAATTTCACCTCGCACTTATCTGAAAATCCGGTAATGGCGGCGGCGCTTCCCGTGGTAGGCGTGGCGGCTAGCGGAATATGGCCTTCGCCAGCAAATAGGCCAGAGGTGGGGTCAAGCCCTACCCAGCCCGCACCGGGCAGGAACACTTCGGTCCATGCGTGAAGGTCGGTGAAATCCACCTCGGTACCACTGGGGCCATCCAGCGCTTTGACATCCCGCGTTAGCTGAATCAGGTAGCCCGAAACAAAACG
Source organism: Vreelandella lionensis (assembly GCF_002087295.1). Taxonomy (GTDB): domain Bacteria; phylum Pseudomonadota; class Gammaproteobacteria; order Pseudomonadales; family Halomonadaceae; genus Vreelandella; species Vreelandella lionensis. The sequence goes on from NZ_MWVI01000065.1 coordinate 116,424, forward strand.
CGCCGCTAGGCCCAAGTGGCGCAGAATCTGCACCAGCAGCCAAGCACTATCACGGCAGGAGCCGCTGGCTAGGGCTAAGGTTTCCTCGCAGCTTTGAAACCCCAGGCTCCATGCGTACTAGGTAGCTGATGTCTTTCTGCAAGCGCTGGTTGAGCGCCACGAGAAAATCGACGCTGGTGGTCGGTTCAAGGGAGACGTCTTTTAACCACTCCAGTAAGCGCGGCCCTGCCTCGGTGACTTCCAGGTAAGGTCCTAACTCCTTGGTGAGCTCATCTGGATAAGTGAAGGGGATTTGCTGGGCCACATCATCCAAGAAGAAATCAAACGGGTTGATCACCGTCATCGGGGCGACGAGTTCGACGGCGATGGTGAGCTCTTTACGTGGCTCGGGAAATACCACGCGAGCATTAAAGTTGCCGAAGGGGTCCTGCTGCCAGTTTAAAAAGTGATCGTCGCCTGAAATATGCAGTGAATAGGCATCAATATGCGTACGGCAGTGGGGCGCCGGTCGTAAACGGATAACGTGGGGTGAGAGCCTAACGGGACGGTCGAAACGATAAGTCGTGCGGTGATGCAAGGCAACGCGAATGGTCATGAGCCACCCTCAAAAAAAGCCAGAAGTAACCGCGCAGATAAACAAGGCATCGGTTAAGAAAGATAAGTAAGCAGAAGTATCGTTGGAGTTGGCGCTTTTTGCAGCTGCAATATGCGTAAAGTCGTTTAAGAAGTGTGAAAAATGGTGGCTATATCATGTGGTGCGCGCTGGCTGCACTAACTTGGTGCTTTTTGATGCATGGCGCTTTATGAAAATGCACTAATAAGACTCAGTGGCGCACAAAAAGTGTTCTTTTTAAGGAGGAGTAAGGTTAACTTTGAACGTCATGGTTGGTTTAAGCGTTGAAACAATGGGCAAAGTGGTATGGCTTTTGCGTGCTTATATAGTCAGACCGCTACGTAGATTGTCTGCGTCAGGCCTACACTACTGATTGAGGAAGTTGCCGATTCAACCCTTGCGCCAGGAGAGCGCCCATGAGCCAAGTAGACTGGAACAACTATACGTGCCGTGATTTTTACGATGAGCTATTAGCGGCACCGGGAAAACCACGCGCCTCCGCGGATGAGCTATGTAATATGCTGGCGCGCTTTAGCGCTGAAGAGTTGGCAGAGCGTAAAACCGCCGCTGAAATTGCCATCCGAACAATGGGGATTACTTTTACCGTCTATTCCGAAGGGGCCATGATTGATCGTGCATGGCCCTTTGATATTGTGCCAAGGATTATACCGGCGAATGAGTGGCGTAAAACGGAAGCTGGTTTAAAGCAACGTGTTCAAGCGCTTAACTTGTTTATTGATGATATTTATCACAAACAAAACGTTGTTAAAGATAAAGTGTTACCTGCCGAAGTGCTTGCTCAATCAGCAAATTTCCGCCCTCAGTGTGTAGGCATCAATCCGCCCCATGGCGTCTGGGCGCATATCTGTGGTTCCGACCTGGTACGCGGCGGCGATGGCACGCTTTATGTGTTAGAGGACAATCTACGTATTCCTTCCGGTGTTTCCTATATGCTGGAAAACCGCAACGTGACCAAGCGCGTGCTGCCGGAGCTGTTTGCGTCGGGCAAGATTTTGCCGGTGGATGATTACGTTGCCCAGCTTTACGACATGCTGGCGGCGATGTCGCCACGCCCTGGGGACGACCCTCAAGTAGTGGTATTAACGCCCGGTATTTATAACTCCGCCTATTTTGAGCACGCTTATCTTGCTCAGCAAATGGGCGTTGAGCTGGTGCAAGGCAGCGACCTGCTAGTGGATGAGGACGATTTGGTCTTCATGCGCACGGTAGAGGGGTTGCGCCGGGTCGATGTGATTTATCGCCGTGTGGATGATGAGTTTCTTGACCCGGAAGCCTTCAATCCAGACTCCATGCTGGGTGTGCCGGGCCTAATGCGCGCTTGGCGGGCGGGCAAAGTAGCATTGGCCAATGCCCCCGGTGCCGGTGTGGCTGATGATAAAGTGGTGTATGCCTTTGTGCCGGAGCTGATTCGCTACTATCTGGATCAAGAACCCCTGCTGCCCAACGTGCCCAGCTACCTGTGTATGTTTGAGGATGACCGCAAGTATGTACTCGATCATTTAGATGAGCTGGTGGTGAAGCCCGCCAACGAGTCTGGTGGCTACGGCATGTTGATCGGCCCGCGCTCTACCAAAGAGACCCGCGACGAGTTTGCGCGTTTGATCAAGGAGAACCCGCGTAACTACATGGCCCAGCCTACCCTAGCGCTTTCCACCAGCCTACGCTTGCCAATGGATTACCCCAGCCCCGCCATGTGGATCTACGCCCGTTTATTCTCTCTGGCCCTGAAACCCACGTTACTACCGGGGGGTTAACCCGTGTGGCACTGGTGGAGGGATCGCTGGTGGTGAACTCTTCCCAAGGGGGCGGCAGTAAAGACACCTGGATCGTCGAGACCGATGAGAACGCGGCGGGTGCCGCTGAGCAGAAAGGAGCCTAGCGCCATGCTGTCACGCGTAGCTGAAAACCTCTACTGGATGGCGCGTTACATTGAACGGGCCGAAGATACCGCGCGGCTGTTGAGCGTCAATAGTCACCTGATGCTGGATTTACCGCGCCATTTACCGCTGGGCTGGGCACCGCTGATTGAAATGACCGGCACGCTTGAAACCTTTAATGAACGCCATAGCAGCTTTGATGAGCGCAACGTGGTGCACTTTTTGTGTGCCGACGCCCAGAACGGTAGCTCGATTCTTTCAGCGCTGGCGAGTGCCCGGGAAAACCTGCGTACCACCCGCGATGTGGTACCCAGAGAAATCTGGGAAGAGGTCAACCAGCTTTACCTTAACGTGGCCGACCACGCGGAAAGCGGCGTCAGCCCGCGGCGCCGAGATGCATTTTTGAAAAACGTGATTCGCGGTTGCCAAACGTTGACTGGCTTGATTGAGGGCACGCTCAGCCATGGTCCAGCGCGCACCTTTATCAAGTTAGGCCGCCAGTTGGAGCGGGCAGACATGACCACACGTATCGTTGACGTGCGCTCAGCCAGCCTGCTGCCGCAAAACCCTGAAGAGCTATTGCCGTTTGAAAACCTGCAGTGGATGAGCGGGCTGAAATCGTTAACGGCTTATCAGATGTATCGTCAGCAGGTGCGTTTACGAGTACGTGGGCCAGATGTGCTGCGCTTTTTACTGCAAGATCCGCACCTGCCACGTTCCATTGCCTGCAGTCTGGAAACCTTAGGTCAGGAGCTCCAGCTACTGCCGCGTCAGGACCGTGTAGCGGCCACGGTGTCGCTGGTGCGGGCAGATGTGGTAGATGCAGATATCCAAGCGCTTGCGCAATCCCCCAGCAAGCTGCACGCCTTTGTCGATGATCTACAGATTGGCATTGCCGCTATTCACGATACGCTCAGCGCCACCTACTTTGTAAGCGGCGACAGCGTTCCACGGGTGGCCCAACGGCAAAGCCAAAGCCACGCAGGAGACCACGATAACGACTAATTAAGGGGCTTGAGAGCTGGCGTTTGCGTTCTGAATGAGTTCATGCAGGTACGCCAGTTTCTCCCTGACGGCGGGGGCAATGACCCCCCGTGCTAAATCCAGCGGACCCATTTCCCGGTTTAGCTCATTCACCGCCATACCTACCTGATGAAACGCCCGCAGCATGCTGTCCAGCGTGCCGTCATACTCGGCGCGAGAAAGTCCCATGTGGAGTGCAGTATCCAGCACGGCTACCATATCCAGGTAAAACGCGAATGTTTCAGCGAAGTCTTCCCAAGGGTGCATGGAGGCGTAGGCGGAAATAAAGCGTGTCGGCCAGTCAGTGGGTGCTCCTTGCTGGTAGTACTGTTCTAGCGCATCACTATAAGTGGGGTTGTTGTGATCGCCAAAGACACGGCAACTGGTGCTCTCATCTTGGCCTTTTACGAGAAGATCCCAGTAGTAGTGGCCAATCTCATGGCGAAAGTGACCGATCAGCGTACGGTGAGATTCATTCATATCCACGCGTAGCCGCTCCCGCTCAACGTCATCGGCTTCTTTGACATTGATAGTGATATGCCCATTAGCATGGCCCGTATACACCTTTTCTTGGCTTGCTGTAGAGCGCCATAGCCCTTGGTCGGGTAGCGCATCGGCCATAAACGAGAAGCTCAGCGGCACACGGATATTTTCCCCTTCGGTACCGTGGGGCAGCTTGAGCAGATCCAAGGTATGGAAGAGCCGCCGCTTGGCCGCTTCCAGCGCCGCCCAGCGCTCGCGGTTACCGGGAGTACCCAGGTCAGGAATCACATCGTTGTAGCGGCAGCAGTCGCAGAGTGAGTCTGCATGACCTTCAGCCATGACCACCATGCGGTTACACACGTTTTCCGCCAGTAGTTGTGACATTGCATGAGCGCTGTGCCGCAGCCTTCATGGGTACAACGGTAGCCGCCGTTGTCTAGCGGTTCCAGCGCGACAATATTGCTACAAGTAGGGCACCAGCCAACATCAGACTCGCAGGCCAGGCAGTGAGTGTTTTCAAAAAACAGTGGGTTGCCGCAGCGGCAGCTAAATGTCTGCATGGATGCCTCCTGGTGTTAAGCCGCGTAGTTGGATGAAACCGTCTTCTTGTCTGAAGCCCTTGGTGCATCTATAGGAAAGCTATGCTCTCTACTTTGCGGGTATGTCTTAGAAACAGCATAGCGAGGGCGCTGCCGAGAGGGAAAGGCGAATTGCATTTGGCTAAACGTTTTTGTCTTTATCGAGTGGCTAATTGACGTTTACGTTAACTTGCTGATATACCCTACAGGCTCCCTATTAGAATCCATAACAAACACAACCACGAGGATCAGTGTTATGTCCGTTCGCGAAATACCCATGTATATCGATGGTCAGCCAGTGATGTCGCAAAGCCAGGAGTGGCGCGACGTTGTTAACCCGGCCACCCAAGAGGTAGTGGCTCGCGTTCCATTCTGCACCTCAGAAGAGGTCGAGCGGGCCGTTGCCAGTGCCAAAACGGCGTTTAAAGAGTGGCGCAAGGTGCCGCTGGGTAAACGCATGCGCATTATGCTCAAGCTTCAGGCCCTTATTCGCGAGAATACGGCAGAGCTTGCCGCGTTAATTACCGAAGAGCATGGCAAAACACTGCCCGATGCCGAGGGTGAAGTAGGCCGCGGTCTTGAGGTGGTGGAACATGCTTGCTCCATTACCTCGCTGCAGCTAGGCGAGTTGGCGGAAAACGCAGCGAACGAGGTAGATGTTTATACCATGCACCAGCCGTTAGGCGTGGGCGCGGTATTACGGCATTTAACTTCCCGATTATGCTGCCCTGCTTTATGTTCCCGCTGGCTATTGCCACGGGTAACACCTTTGTATTGAAACCCTCCGAGCAGGACCCGAGCTCTACCATGCGGCTAGTCGAGCTAGCCCATGAAGCGGGCATTCCCGCTGGCGTGTTAAACGTGGTGCACGGTGGTCCGGATGTAGCGAATCAAATTGCTGACCACCAGGATATCAAGGCGCTGTCGTTTATCGGCTCGACTCATGTCGGCTCGCTGCTATACAACCGTGCCGCGGCGGCAGGCAAACGGATGCAGGCGATGATGGGGGCCAAAAACCACTGCGTCGTTATGCCTGACGCTAACCGCAGCCAAGCGATTGACAGCCTGTTAGGGTCTGCCTTTGGCGCGGCCGGGCAGCGCTGCATGGCGAACTCGGTAGTGGTGCTGGTGGGGGAAGCCCGGGAGTGGATAAAAGATATCGAAGCCGGTGCCCGTGGCATGAAAGTAGGGCCAGGCTCCCAGCGCGATGCAGACCTGGGGCCTTTGGTATCGCCCCAGGCGAAAGAGCGGGTTGAGCGCTTAATCAGCGCCGGTGAAAAAGAGGGCGCCACACTTCTGGTAGATGGCCGTGGCTATACGGTGGACGGCTACCCGGATGGCAACTTTGTAGGACCGACGCTATTTGCCGATGTAACGGCGGATATGACCATTTATCGGGAAGAGATTTTCGGCCCTGTGCTGTGGTGGTTAGCGTAGAAACGCTGGATGGCGCCATCAACTTTATTAATGCCAACCCCAATGGCAACGGCACGTCAATTTTTACCAACTCTGGCTGGGTGGCTCGCCGGTTTGAAACGGATATCGACGTTGGCCAAATTGGTATCAATGTGCCGATTCCTGTTCCCGTTGCTTACTTCAGCTTTACCGGATCTCGGGCATCCAAGCTGGGTGACTTAGGCCCCAACGGCAAACAGGCGATTGCTTTCTGGACGCAAACTAAGACCGTCACGGCCCGTTGGTTCGAACCTGAAAACGTCTCTAGTGGGATTAACAGCACCATTTCGTTGTAAAAGATTCGTTGTTATACGTTGGGCGATGCGCCTCTTCCACGCTAGCGGAGGAGGCGCAAGCGCGTTAAAAACGATCAAATAGTGGCAGGCTGTCGTTGAGCAGTTGCTCAATGGGGGCAAGCTGGCTTTCATGGAGCACTAGCAGGTAAGGGGCGTCGTGCTGCTCGCTTATGGGTGCCAGCAGTGCAAACTCACCCACTTCCAGGTGGAATTCATGGATTTCACGGGGGCCATGTGGGGTATCGCACTGAGAGCAACGATAACTGTCATCTTCGCCGTAAACCAGGCGGTGATACATCTTAAATAGCGTATAGAGGGCTAACCCACCATCAAACGCAGGCCAACGTGCAGGCGTCTCGACAATATCGTCTGTCAGCGTTTGGCCTTCTGCCTCGGCATCTGCGATGGCATCGGCAAGAGGGGCAGCTAAAATGGCCGTGTTATCGGCAGGTAGAGGCGCATTTTGCCGGGCGGCGGTGGGAAAGCGCTCCACGGCAGTGTGGTAGTCATCTAAGCTATGTAGCGCATAATCGGCGTGCTGCAGGTCAGATGGATCAAAGCCTCCGTTCTCCCAGCCATGAATGACACGTAGAGTGACTTGCCCGCGCTGCATCGGGCGCGCTAGCAGCGTATGAAGCATAACGCGGATATGTAGCTGACGCTCATCCGTATCGTTTTCGAACGCACGGTAAGGGTCGGCAAAAAGCTCATGCAAACGCCCTGGCGTGTGCTCTTTAGCTTCAGAGTATGTCATGGTGGTTTCCCTGTTAGTACGCCGCTTTGCTGATAACGTACGGCTTTTATGACATGGACTTAATAAGAGTATGGTGAGCGCGAACGCGAAATGAAAGGTGCTTTAGTTAGCAATTTGTTACCAGTTAATTTAATCGCGCTATTTATATCATGAACATAACAAGAAGGTGTCAATATGTCTGCTGCTATTAGCCGTTTTAAACTTCCCGAAACGCTGGATGATGTGCCAAGCGATATTCGTGATGCGATGTTAGCTGTGCAGGAAAAAGCGGGGTTCGTGCCTAATGTGTTTCTGATGCTGGCGCATCGCCCTGAGGAGTTTCGCGCTTTTTTTGCCTATCACGATGCCCTGATGGAGCGCGACTCCGATACGCTGACCAAAGCTGAAAAGGAGATGATTGTGGTGGCTACCAGTGCCCGCAATCGCTGCTTGTACTGTGTGGTTGCCCATGGCGCGCTGGTACGCATTTACAGTAAAGACCCGTTATTGGCCGATAATATCGCCATTAACCATACCGTCGCGGGGCTAAGCGAGCGTCATCGTCTAATGCTCGATTTTGCGCTGCATAGCGCTATCGAACTAGGGGAATTTTCTCCGCACTGGCAAACCCGTTTAGAAAAAGTGGGGTTTACCTTAGATGACTGCTGGGATATTGGCGCCATTGCGGCGTTTTTTGGTATGTCGAATCGCTTGGTGACCCTAGCGGGCACGCCGCCTAATTCCGAGTTCTATCTCATGGGGCGCGTGCCGAAAAAGCCTGACGAATCGGTTCGCGAAACGCCGTAAGACTTTACTACGGCGCTGCTTTGATTGAGGATAGCGCCTTCATTCACTGTCGCCAGGGGAGCCCAAAACGGGCTGAGAATGCGCGTAACGCAGACCCTGGAACCTGATCCGGTTCGTACCGGCGGAGGAAGCGCGACATGCCATACCTAACGTATGCTGTGTTAGGCGCAGCCCTGTGCTGCTTTGCATTTCTGGGTCTTCGGGCACGCTTTGGCGGCGGCTCGCTGGATGATTATGTCACCGCCCGCAACTCGCAAACTGCGTCCACTCTGGGGCTGTCTTTTTTAGCCTCTGGAATGGGTGCCTGGATTCTGTTTGCTCCACCTGAAATTGGTGCCTTTGTTGGCCCCGTGGTGCTGCTGGGCTATGCCTTTGGCTCGGCGCTTCCGTTTATTGTATTGGGCCTTTATGGGCCAAAAATACGCCAAGCGCTGCCAGAAGGGCGCAGCATCGCGGAGTTTGCTGAGGCGTGCTATGGCAAAAACGTTCGTCGCTTTGTGGCGATGGTATCTGTTGCTTATATGGGCTGCTTTTTAGCCGCTGAGTTAACTGCCATTGGGGCCATTACCGCGCTGCTCTCTGATGTGCCGCCTGCCGTGGTGATCATTGGCGTTGCTCTAACGACGCTGGTGTACACCGTGATGGGCGGCCTTCGCGCCAGCCTTGCGACCGACCGTTGGCAGGCATGGCTGCTGTTGGCCCTACTACTGGCGGTGGCGAGCGTAACGCTTTGGCGGCTACCGAGCATGCCCAGCGACGCCGCTTTACCCTCATTGCCAATCGGTAGCTCGCTCAGCGTGGCATTGACGCTGGTGATTGCTGTGACGGCTGCCAATTTATTCCACCAGGGCTATTGGCAGCGGGTGTGGGCGGCACAAGATGACCAAAGCCTTGGGCGTGGCGCCTGGCTAGGCGGTAGTATGACGCTTCTCGTGGTGATGGTAATTGGTGGCGTGGGCATGATGGCCGCCATGAGCGGTGTCAGCTTAGGTGAGCCGCCCATGCCGTTTTTTGCGCTGTTAAGCGATGCGCCGATATGGATCACTCTGCCGTCACTGGTACTTGCCGTTACCCTGGTCACGTCTAGCGTCGACACGTTACAAAACGGGATTGCCTCGCTATGGGCCAGCGGCGACCGCCCAGATGCTTTAACCAAGGCCCGCTGGCTCACTGTCGCGATCATGGTGCCGGTGATTGTGATTGCTCTGCAGGGGCTCTCGGTGCTTCGCCTGTTCCTGATTGCCGATCTGCTGTGTGCCGCCATCGTGGTACCGGTACTGCTTGGCTTATGGCAACGCATGACGCCTATGGCTGCGATAGGCGGCGGGCTTGCTGGGCTAGTGGGCGCTGTGCTGCCGGGTTGGTTGAGCCAAGGCAGTGTTAGTGCGGGCGTGATAGCAGCCACCTTCCCCGGCAGCGTACCAACCCTTGGCCCGTTTGTTGGGGCGCTGCTGCTCTCAACTGCAGTGAGTATGATCATTGCTGGAGCCAACAAGCGCCGCGTCCTTGCCCGTTAATCAAGGCGTTAAGCAGGAAATTTCGTTTCGCGTTAGGCTGGCAGGGGTCTGACTACTACTGTAGGTGCGATCGCCATGAGCCACCTGTTACCTCCTAACGAAAATGCCCGTTTGGCTGCGCTTAACGAGCTAGCACTGTTGGATACGCCGAACGAGCCTGTTTTTGATCGCATTACGCGCTTGGTAACGGTGCTACTCGGTGTGCCACAGTCAACTATCACTCTGATTGATTCTGATCGGCAGTGGTTTAAGTCGCAAGTTGGCATCAATATCTCCGAAACGCCGCGGGATGTGGCGTTTTGTGCCTACACCGTGCTGGAAGCTTCTCCGTTGGTGGTGAAAGATGCGCTGCAAGATGAGCGTTTTGCCACCGACCCTTTAGTGACTCGACCTGATGGAATACGTTTTTACGCAGGCATTCCGCTTAAAAACTCACAGGGACTGGTGCTGGGTTCGCTGTGTGCGATGGATAGCAAACCGCGGCAGTTGAGCGCTCAGGAGCAGGCCGCGTTGCAAGATTTAGCCGACATTGTGACCGGTGAGATTCACCTGCGCGAACGGCTCATTAAAGAGCAAAAAAATAGTATTGCCACCCAAAAAGCGCTCACTGAGCTTCATCAAAGCCTTGAACAGCAAATCGAGCGGCGTACTCGCGAGCTCAATTTGGTGTTTGAGTCTGCCTACGATACCTATCTGAGCATTGACGCCCAAGAGCGGGTGCTGGACTGGAACCGTGCTGCAGAGAGCATATTTGGCTGGAGTCGCAAAGAAGCTTTAACGCGCCCACTAACGGCGCTTATGTTTCCCCAAGGGCTACCCAATCAAGATGAATCTGCGCCTATTTCTTGTGAGGCGACGCGCCGTGATGGCGTCCGCTTGCCGGTCGAAGTACGCCTGAAAAGCTATGAGATTAATGGTCGGATGCGACTTAGCCTGTTTATTCACGATATCACTGAGCGCCAGCAGCTAGAGCGGCTTCGGGATCAACAGGCCCGTGAAGATGTACTGACTCGGTTGCCTAATCGCCGTGCGCTTGACGAGCGCCTATCCGAAGCGATGGCGCGGGTACGCCGTACCCTAAACCCGCTTGCGGTGCTGTTTCTTGATTTAGACGGGTTCAAGCGTGGTAACGACCAGCATGGCCACGCCATGGGTGATGAACTGCTGCGCGACGTTGCCAAGCGCTTGCAGTATGCCGTTCGCGAGACGGACTTTGTTGCCCGTTGGGCAGGAGACGAGTTTGTCGTGCTGCTAGAAGGAGTCACCGCCGAGGCGCTAGAGCCATTGGCCCAGAAACTGATTCACCTCATTGAAGAGCCGCTTCATGTTGGCAGCGCTACCTTACGGGTTAGTACCAGCATCGGTGTAGCGCTATTTTTGCCAGGGGCGTCTGAAACGGCTCAGGAGTTGTTAAAGCGAGCTGACGTGGCAATGTATATGGCTAAGCGGGCGGGTAAAGCGCGTATAGAGCTAGCGCGCCGCGCAGATATAACGCCCAAGACTTAACGAACCCAGGGAAGAAAATGATTCGTTGCATATTACCCCCCCCAGAAGGCGATGTGCGTGAGGGGGATGTACGCCTAATCGACGACTGGAAAACAATGCCCACTGCCCATTTGTGGGTTGATATGAAAGGCGAAAGCGAAGCGCAGGAGCGTGATGTGCTAGAGCGTTTTGACTGCCATCCCTTGGCCATTCAAGATGCCCATAAAGAGCGACACCCGCCGAAAATTGAAGAGTTTGAGAACCATACGCTGATTATTTATCGCGGCATTTCATCATTCGATGCCCAGCTTAATTTTGTGCCCCAGCAGGTCTGTTTCTTTATCGGCGAACGTTTTTTGATAACGCTTCACCCCGGAGAAGACTTGAGTATTGAGCGGCTGTTAAATGAGCAGGGTAAGGCGTTGCTGGCACTTTCCCCAGAGCATGTGGCATTAAAAGTGATGTATACCTCAGCAGGATTTTATATTGATAGCCTGCTGGAGTTTGAGATGGAACTTAGCGATCTTGAGGATGAGCTGCTCGAAAACGGCAACGATGTTCTGATGCGTAAAATTACGACTTACCGCTCGCGGCTGGTGAAAATGCGGCGCATCTTTAGCTATCACAAAGGTATTACTCAAGAGCTAACAGCGTATGACTACGCCCACTTACCTAGAGGTGAGAGTGAAACCCTGCACGCGATTACCGATGTAGAGGAGCGCTTTGAGCGCCTCTATACGCTGACACAAATGTACTACGATATTTGCGGTGACTTGGTGGATGGCTATATCTCTATTTCTTCTCACCAGCTAAATATCACCATGCGTGTTTTGACGGTGATTACCGCTATTTTTGTTCCGCTGACGTTCATTGCCGGTATTTACGGAATGAACTTCGAATATATGCCTGAGCTTAGCTATCAATACGGCTACTTCTTTGTATGGGGGGCCATGTTGGGTATTGGCGGTATTTTTATTTGGCTGTTTAAACGCAAAGACTGGTTCTAAAGCCCTTGCCGGGCGGTGAGTTGGTGTAAACGAAATGCCAGCATGCAAAGCCCCAGCGCAATCAAGAGCCACAGAGCGGCCAGTAACATAGGAAAAGCCCGGGCCCCGGCGATATCCAGCAGCGGGCCTGTTAAAGACGGAATAATCAGCGCACCGCTACCCGCTGCGGTAAAAATAGCGCCGGTGGTGCGGCCCCGCATCACAATGGCCTGGTTGCATAGCGCAAAGAGTGTCGGGAAAAAAGCAGAGGCCGAAAGCCCAAACAGCAGTGCTCCGAGGCTTAGAGGCAGCCAGTTAAAATGCAGGCCGGCCGAGGCACCCAAGCCCAGCGCCAAACAACTGGCTAACACCTGCCAGGGTGAACAAACACGCAGCAGAGGAATGGCCAGCAAACGGCCAGCAGATAGCGCTAGCCAGAATAGGGTGGCCAGCAGTGCCGCCTGCTCGGTAGTCAGCCCTGACAGCGCGCCATACGCCGTCACCCAGCCAGCAAACGTAATTTCAATGACCACATAAATGGAAAACAGCAGAATAAATAGCCCCAGCAGCAGTGGGTCACGATGTTTGAGCGCTGCCAAAGTGGCTGGGTCAGGGTCTACCGTTGGCATAGTCGGGCTGGCAAAGCGCGACAGTGGCCACAGCATGGCAGCCACGCTTAATGCAACAATCCAAAACGTGAGATGAAATTGCCCCGTAAGTGAGAGTGCGGCAATCATAATCAGCGGCGTAAGCATGTTGCCGAAGCTAAAGCAGAAGTGTAGCGCGCTCACGTTTGGGCCTGCAGCATCGCGGTGTAGCCATAGCAGTAGCGTATTTCCCCCCGCTTTTAGCGATCCTCCCGCAAAGCCCAACAGCATAAACAGCAGCGTTAACAGCACCAGGAGCGGGCTAAGCGGCGCCAAGGCGAGTCCTGCCACCGCCAGTACCCCCATCATTAACAACACGCGATGGCCGTTAAAGCGGTCCATCAGCAGTCCCGTTACAATAGCGCCGCTCATATTGCCCACCGCTCGGGCGGTGAACAGTACTGCAATCTGGCTCATGGAAGAACCGCTCGCTGCGGCTAAATGAGGCAGGGCAGGGCCTAGCAGCCCGCCGGTCATGCCGATGGCGATAAACAGGCCAAAATAGGTCCAGGTAAGGCGACGATGATACGCAGAGATAAAGTGAAGCATACCGTTCCTTGGCAGGGTCTGAGGGATGCGGCTGGTTGGCTAGCTTGACGTGTTTTTCATCCCATCACTATTGGCGAAAAGTTGACGCCGTGCCATGTGGTTTACGCGGGAGTGTGGCATGCTCGCAGTCGACCAACGACCTGCAACTCACCAGAGAGTGAACACCATGACGATTATGATCTTAGGCCTGCTAATATTTCTTGGCGGGCACTCGGTACGCATTTTTGCTGAATCCTGGCGACAGCAGCAAATAGCCGCACGCGGCGAAGGCACCTGGAAACTGGCTTACTCAGCCGTGGCCGTGATAGGGCTGGCCCTCGCGATTTATGGCTATGGCTTAACGCGCTTGGACCCTATCCATATCTGGTTTCCTCCGATGGGCTTACGCAATGCAGTGGCGTTATTGATGCTACCTGCGTTTATTATGCTGGCAGCTGCTTACGTACCGCGTAACGCTATCAAGGCCAAACTAGGCCACCCCATGATGCTGTCAGTTAAAATTTGGGCGTTCGCCCACCTGCTGGTGAATGGTCGACTGGGCGATATCCTCTTTTTTGCTGCTTTCCTTGTATGGGCCATTTTGGCGTTTAAAGCTGCCAAGCAGCGTAGCCGCCAACATCCTTCAGCGCCTCAGGCCACCTCGCTGCCCGCGACACTGGCAACGATTGCCATTGGCGTGGTGGCCTACGGACTGTTTGCTTTCTACTTACACGGCGTACTGATCGGCGTACCTGTTTTTGGCTAGCCCTTTGATGCATCTCGCAGTTTTGTTCTCTTAATCTCTTGAACCTCGCCGGGCGTTTGTTATTGTCGCGGCGTATGCACTAATAAGGAGCCAGCCCATGGCCGACACGCAACACACTGCCCACGCGACGCCCATCCCAACAAAGATGTCTGCGATGTTATTAACCGGCCACGGTGATGTGGATGCTTTGCAGTATCGACAGGATGTGCCGACACCAAAGCCAGGGCCTGGCCAAGTGCTCGTCCAGGTAACGGCCACCGCGAAAAACAACACCGACCGCAAAGCGCGCGAAGGGCTCTACCCGACGAAGGGCAAGGAGGAGGTTACCTCGTTTGCCATGGGCGGTTCGCCAACCTTAACGTTCCCGCGTATTCAAGGGGCCGATGTTGCCGGGCGCATTGTCGCCGTAGGTGAGGGTGTGGATGAGCATCGTATCGGCGAGCGTGGCCTACTGGATTTCAACATCTACGCCGATGAGCGTCGTGATATTAACCTCACGCCGGACTACTACGGCCACGGTGCTGATGGCGGCTATGCTGACTATATTGCGGTGCCTGCCGACCAGTTCCACCACGTCGCTAACCCTGAACTGCATGATGCTGAGCTGGCCGCTATGGGCATGTGCTCCTATCAAACCGCCTACCACATGATGACTGCCGCCAACGTGCGCGCAGGCGAGCGGGTGTTGGTTAGCGGCGCCAGCGGCGGGGTGGGCACGGCGCTCATTCAGCTGTGTCGCATTGTTGGGGCGATCCCTTATGCGGTAAGTCAGCTTGATAAAGCCGATGCGCTTATTTTGCTTGGGGCGGGAGCGGTGATTGACCGTGGCGAACCGCCAACGTTTGTCGAGCGTGTGCTGGCGGAAACCGGTGGCCAAGCGATTGATGCGGTGATGGATCTGGTAGGCGGCGAAATGACCGACCTTTTCATCGACACCATGATTGGCGATATGCAGCGCCGCACCACCTATCCACGGCTTTCCATTGCTGGTGCCAGCGGCGGCAATATCAGCGAAATCATGTGGACTCGCATTTATCTGTATCAGGTGCAGATTTTCGGTGTGTCCCACGGCACCCGGGAAGAGGCAGAGCAGCTGATTGACTGGATTCGCAGCGGCGAACTTAAACCCGTTTTGCATGGCGCCTTTAAGCTCTCCGAGCTACATGATGCCGAACGCTATTTTGTAAACCGTGGCAGTAACTACCTGGGTAAAATCGTGATTGTTCCCGATGCCCAGTGGGACAATCACGGCGCACCTTTTGCTCTTACCACTGCCTAGGAGGCGGGTTTGTGAAGAACCTCCATACGATTCAATTGTTGGACACTCATGCGGGCGGCGATGTCAGCCGTATTGTCACCGGTGGTATTGATGCGCTACGCGGCGCTACGGTTCGTCAGCAGATGGAGTATCTGCGCGACGATGCCGATGGCCTCAGGCGTTTGCTGTTGGAAGAGCCCTATGGCATTCCAGAGATGTCGGTAGACCTGCTGGTTCCTGCCACAGACCCGGAAGCCGTGGCGGGATATATCATTATGGAAGTGATGGGCTACCCGATTTACTCCGGCTCCAACACGCTCTGCACGGCCACTGCCGTTTTGGAAACCGGCATTGTGCCGAAGCAGGAGGGCATCCAGCGCTTTAAGTTGGAAGCGCCTGCGGGGTTGGTGCAAATTGAAGCCCGCGTGCATAAGGGCGTGGTGGAATCGGTCACGTGTGAAGGTCTGCCCAGCTATATCGATACCTATCGGGATACCATCCAAGTACCAGGGATCGGTGACGTGACCTACTCGGTCGCTTATAGCGGCGGCTTTTACGCCCTGGTAGATGCCGAGGCGCTGGGATTCAAGCTGGTGCGAGATGAAGAGCAGGCACTTGCCGCCTGCGCCCATAAAATCGTTGAGGCGATTCAGGCGCAGCGTGGCTTCTCCCACTACACCTTGGGAGATGTGGGCCCGCTGCCGTTTTTGCACTTTATGGGGCCGGAAGAGCAGGTAGCTGAAGGCTATATCCGCTCGCGTTCGACCACCTATGTGCATCCCGGAGTTATCTGCCGCAGCACCACGGGCACTGGCTCCTCTGCACGGCTAGCGCTGATGAACTATGAAGGGCGTTTAAAGCTGGGTGATAAGCTGGAAACGGTATCGCTGCGGGAAACTGGTTTTATCGGCACCTTTACTGGTACTCATCAGGAGGGCGCTTACCAAGTGGTGGAAAACTCCATTACCGGGCGCAGCTAGGTACTGGCGGATTCCAAGATTGTAATTAACTGCGACGACCCGATGGTGGCTTGTGGCGAGCTTCACCATATCCTGAGCGACCGTCACAGCGAGTAATGTTGAGCGAGTAGGTGGTGGAGTGTGGAGTGCTCAATCGGTAGACACACCGCCTACAACATAACCTTCCTGTTCAATGCGCTCCCATACCGCGGCCTTTTCGGCCTCGGTCATTCTACCCCAATAGGCAATTTCATCCAGCGTGCGTCCGCAGCCCTGGCAGACCTCGGTGCTCGGCTTAATTTGGCAAACGTGAATACAAGGCGATAATGGACGAGATGGGATTGGCATGACGGTCACTGTGTCAGGTATCGAGAGGGCACGTATAAAAGAGGGGCACGTATAAAAGAGTAAGGGTAGCTCCCTGCTAACCCACCGGCACTTTACCACGCAGCGACTTAATTTTGCCTTTGCGGGTTTTATGGTCCACCCGACGCCGCTGAGAGCCTTTGGTGGGCTTGGTTGGGCGGCGCGCTTTTGGCTGTTTCGCCACGCTTCGAATCAATACCTGTAGACGGTTCAAAGCGTCCTCTTTATTCAGCTCCAAGGTGCGGTAGCTTTGGGCTTTAATAATCACCACGCCTTGTTTGCTGATGCGCTGGTCGGAGAGTGCCATCAGGCGCTCTTTATAAACCGGCGGCAGCGTTGAGCGCTGAATATCGAAACGCAAATGCACCGCTGAGGCAACTTTGTTGACATTTTGGCCGCCAGCGCCCTGGGCGCGAATTTGGCTAATATCAATTTCCCAGTCCGCCACGCTGACGCTATTGGAAATAGTGAGCATTCAGTTCCTCTGTGTCGCATGTAGCATCTTAGGCTAGCACATTTAACACAGAGGCGACGGCCCGCTGTATGGCTACCCTGCCAAGTTAGTTATCGGCTGGTTGCTGTCAAACGCCAGCACATTGTTAAACGCATCGCGGAAATAGAGTTCATAGCTATCTTTTTCTACATAGCCTAGGTGAGGGGTAGCAATGAGATTAGGCAGTGCTAACAGCGGGTGGTTAATCACGGGTTCTTCGTCAAATACATCCACTGCGGCACGGCCGGGTTGGCCTGCTTTTAAAGCAGCATCAAGCGCGCCTGGAGCGATTAATGGTGCTCGGCTGGTGTTCACTAGCAGGGAGGTTGGTTTCATTAGTGCGAGATGTGCGGCGGTGATAATGCCCCGGGTAGCCTCATTTAAACGCAGATGCAGGCTGAGTACATCCGACTGTGCAAACAGGGCTTCTTGGCTCTCTGCCACCGCCAGGCCAGCCTCTGTAGCACGCTGACGGGTGCCTTCACGGCCCCAGACCAATACCTTCATCTCAAAGGCTTGCCCATAGCGAGCGACTAGGCTGCCAATTTTGCCGTAACCAAATATGCCCAGCGTGCGGCCCCTAAGCCCAGCCCCTAAAGTACGCTGCCAGCGGCCCGCTTTTAGGTTGTCAACCTCCTCGGGAATATGCCGCATTGCCGCCAACACCAGCCCCCAGGTTAACTCGGCAGCAGCATAGGGGGAGCCTTTTCCGGTCATCACCGTCACGCCATGTTGCCGACAGGCACCAAGATCCACATGGGCAGCGCCACCCCCCGTCTGGCTGATCCCTTTTAACTTGGGTAACCTCGCCAATAGCTCAGCTGTAATAGGCGTTCGCTCGCGGATTAGCACTAACGCATCCGCTTCTTTAAAGCGTTCGACCAGCGCATCCAGTTCGCCAACCGTATCGTTATAAATGGTCACCTTATGACCGTTAAGCAGCGCAAATGCGTCAAGGCCTCGCACACAATCCTGATAGTCATCTGGAATGACAATATTCATAGTCCGTTTCCTTGCTGGGCAGCCTAGTTAATGGCAAAACGTAAAGCGAAGTAGAGCGTCACAAAAAAATAGTACCTTCAAATACCGTTCAAAAGGAGCGCCCATGGATGTCCTGTTAGAGAAAGCGCCATTGAGTGCAGGTGTGCTTTACCGTCTGCTATCTGGCAGCGTGTGCCCTCGGCCTATTGCCTGGGTGGCTACCCAAGATAAACGTGGTAACGCCAACCTTGCACCGTTCTCATTTTTCAACGTTGCCAGCATTGATCAGCCTGTTTTGGCATTCTCACCGTTACTGGACGGCAGCGCCCAGCCAAAAGACACGTTGCGTAATTTAAATGAAGTGGAAGAGTGCGTGGTGCATGTGGGCACGGAAGGACTTATTGAGGCGTTAAACACCACCAGCGCGAGCCTGCCCAGAGGCGAGGATGAGTTTGTACTCGCAGGGCTGGAAAAAGCCGCCATGCCGGGCGTGAGCGTACCGCGGATAGCTGCGGCACCGGTGGCGTTTGGTTGCAAACTGGTGGATGTCATTCGGTTTGGTGACCGGCCACTGGCAGGCAGCCTAGTACTGGTGCAGGTAGTCGCGATCCATGCAGATGATTCTGTATGGGATGGTCGTCACGTCAATATGGAAATACTTCAACCAATAGGCCGCTTAGCGGGCAGCGACTACGTGCGCATCACTGACCGGTTTTCCATTGGGCGACCAGCCTAGCCGACGACACGTTTTATTACATTCTGTTTAAGGCTAGCTAGGCTTAAGTCGTATATTCTTCCGCCGATAACAGTAGAAAGCAGCACTACGTAGGGGGAGAATTAATGCGGCGTACAAAAACATGGCTATTGGTAGTTGGGCTGTTAGCAGCGCCACTGGCGCAGGCAGAACTAACGGTGGGCATCGTTGCCCCTTCAAGCGGGGGGGCTGCCCCGTTAGGCATCGGTATGCAGCAGGGAATTGATACCTACTTTGCCAAGATAAACGCTGAAGGTGGCGTCAACGGCAATCAGTTGGCTTTAAAAGCCTATGATGATCAATATGCGCCGCTGCAGGCTGCCAAGCATACCCGTGATCTGGTAAGTGATGAGAACCTACTGGCCGCCGTTGGCAATGTGGGTACGCCCACCGCAGCGGTCACCATTCCTATTTATAACCAAGGGAAAACACTGCTGTTTGGTGCATTCACAGGGGCAGGTATTCTGCGCCGTTCGCCACCGGACCGCTATGTGATCAACTATCGGGCAAGCTACGTACAAGAGACCGCCACCATGGTGGATGGACTGCTTAGCGCAGGTATTCAACCGGAGGAAATTGCCTTTTTTACCCAAAACGATAGTTTTGGGGATGCGGGCTATAACGGCGCGATAAGTGCTATGCAAGCGCGGGGCTTCTCCAATACGGCTAACTTGGTTCATGGCCGCTTTACCCGTGGGACCCGGAATATCCATCAGGGCTTGGCGACTATTCCCAAGCGCCAGTCACACCACGCGCGGTCATCATTGTTGGCACTTTCGGGCCGGCAGCAGATTTTATCCGTGAAGCTCGTCAAGACCTACCTGACACGCTTTTTCTTAACGTCTCGTTTGTAGGTAGCCAGGCGCTGTTAGAGGAGTTGGGTTCACGACGAGCAGAGGGCGTTATTGTGACGCAGGTGGTGCCACCGCTAGATGCTGACCTTCCTGCGGTAGAAGAGTATCGCAAGCGCTGGCAGAGTATGCGCCAAACGCTGCCCCCGACTTTATCTCTCTGGAAGGCTACCTTGCGGCCAAGCTGTTTGTACCCGGTGTAAAAGCCGCGGGTAGTATCCCTGATCGTGAAGCGGCTTGTAGATGGCTTATTAAGCCTTGGCAGTATTGATATAGGCGTTGGGGAGCCGCTCACTCTTGGCCCGAATGACCATCAGGCAAGCGATGCTGCTTGGCCTACGGTTATCCGAAACGGCCAGTTCGAGCCGTTGGATTGGGCCAGCGTAGCTCAGTAACTCTCCTGTTTGCATTCTCTCTGACACGGCGAACTACTCTAATGAAAAAGACCATAAGTATCCGCGCTATGCTGATTAGCCTCTTTGTCGCCGCTGTACTGGGTGCCATTGTGCTAGCAGGAACGGGCTGGATGACCAACCAGCGTTTAATTAACGTTCAGCACTTCATTACCGACGAGGTGCTGCCGCTGCAGGACGCTAGCCGCAGCATGGTGCTTACCATGGGCGCTTTTGGACAGCGGCATGCTGATTTACTGGCGACTGATGATACGCAAGCGTTGGCGGACATCACTCCCCGCAGCGCATTAGAAGAGCGCTATGCTCAGGCTCGAGAGGGGCTTGCGGATATTGAGGAAACCGGTGCCGCTGGGCAGCTGTCTGCTTTGGATAACCACTTCCAGGCGCTGTTGACGGGCGATGAGGCGCTGGAAGGTGTGCGCCGCGATGCGCTGAATCTGCAGGTGCAAATGGCCGAACAGATTGCTCAAATGGAAGCTGCTATTACCAATGTGATGCACAGCGCCGAAGATATTGCTGGCCGCACAGCGCTGGCTCAAGTGCGTGAAGCGCGCATCCAACGTGAGCTAGTAGAAGCTTGGCGGCAGGAGGGAACAACTACACTGCCGACGCGGTTATTAGATGACATCTTTAGCGCGCAGGTGGATGTCGGGCGGCTAAGTAGCAACGCGCGTATGGCGGTTGCCACTCTTTCAGACCTAGGGCGCCAAATGATGCAGGTTGATAGCGTTGATGCGCTGGTTAACCTGCGCAGTAACCAAATTTCTCAGCAAGTCTCGCTAGCGCGCCAATCACTTGCTGCCATCGCCACTGCGCCGGACACCACGTTTGTACAGCGCGAAATGATTAAGCGGCTTGATGCGGTCATCGTCGAGCTGAACGGCCTGATGGTTGAAGATGCCGACTCAGTTTACGCCCTACGCCAGCAGCAGCTGACGTTAGGTGCCCAAGTGCAAGCGGCTCTGGTGAATGTTGCCCAGGCCACCACGCAAATGCGTAATGCGCTCAGTGATATTGAAGCTTACACGGTAGAGAAGGCAGCAAGTGCCAGCGATGAAGCCCAAACCCTGGCTAACGCAGGTCGTACGCTGCTGATTTTGGTAACGTTAGGCGTCATCGTAGTATTGGCCATCTTCGGCTGGCGCACCCTCGTGCGTGTGCTGGGCCCACTAGTGGCCATGCGGCGTCAGATGGAGAACATCAGCGGCGCTGCCGGTGAAAATGCCGACTTATCCATGCGCTTAGCCCTAGAGCGTAATGATGAGGTCGGGCAAGCGGCCCAGGCATTTAACCGCATGATGGATACCTTTGAAGGCATGGTGGCGAGAATTCGTGAAAGCGCCGAAGCCATTGCCGCGAGCAGCCGTCAGATTGCCGCCGGTAATGAAAACCTTTCCCAGCGGACCGATCAGCAGGCGGCATCGCTGGCTGAAACGGCCTCTAGCCTGGAACAGATAACCGCCACGGTAAAACAGACCGCTGACTACGCCGACCAAGCTAAAGGTGCCAGCGGTAGTGTGGATGAGCGAGCGCGTTCAGCGGGCGATGTTGCCAAGCGCACCACTGCTGCCATGAGCGATATCCGGCAGGCGAGCGAAAAGATTACCTCTATTATCAAAGCCATTGATGATATCGCCTTCCAAACGAACCTTCTGGCATTGAACGCTTCGGTAGAAGCCGCCCGGGCAGGAGAGCAGGGGCGTGGTTTCGCGGTGGTTGCCCAGGAAGTACGTAAACTAGCAGGGCGCAGTGCGGAAGAGGCGGCGCAAATTCGCCACCTAGTAGACGACAGCGTGAAAAAAGTGAGTGAAGGCGAACAGCTGGTAAATGCCTCCAGCCACCACTTGCAGGAGATCATCGACAGCCTATCCGAAGTGACTCGCTACGTAACGGAAATTGCCGGAGCGACCAAAGAGCAGTCGGCGGGTATCGACCAGATTAACCAAGCGATCTCGCAGTTGGATCAGGTCACGCACCAAAATGCCCGCTTGGTACAAGAAGCCTCTACCGCTAGCCAGACCTTGGACGATCGCGCAGGCGATATGCACACGCTGGTCAGCCGCTTCCACGTGAGTCACAGCCCTGGACAGCATCAGGCTGCGCTACCTGCGAAGCAGGATACCGCCCGCCTGACCTGATCGAAAGCTTGAACCTTTACCGATAGCTAGCAGCGAACACCGGAAGGAGTTCGCTGTTTTTTTAGTAAGCGGTTGAACTTTAGACGTATTGCCTACACTGATAAGAGAAATGCGACTGACAAAGAGGCAATATGACAACCCTAGTGATTGGTGCCAATGGTCAAATCGGTAAACAGTTTTGCGAGCTAGCTAAGCAGTCTGGCACTCCTATTAAAGCCATGATTCGCAGTGAGGAGCAGGCCGCTTGGTTCCAGGAGCGGGGTATTCAAACCGTGGTGGGCGATCTTGAAGGTGACTTTGAGCACGCCTTTGAGGGCTGTGATCAAGTCGTCTTTACCGCCGGTTCTGGTCCCCATACCGGGCCAGATAAAACGTTGATGATCGATCTATTTGGGGCGATTCGTGCGGCGGACATTGCCAGCCAGCACGGGCTGTCGCGCTATATCATGGTCAGCGCCATTCGGGCGGAAAAACCGCTGGAAGCCCCAGAGAAAATGCGCCCCTATATGGCGGCCAAATTTGCGGCGGATGCTCATATTCGTCATAGCGGTGTCTCCTATGTAATTCTAAAACCAGGCCGCCTCACCGATGATGCGCCGACCCATAAGTTTGCCAGTACCGTCGAAGAAGCGGGGGATAACCAAATCTCTCGGGCCAACGTGGCCTATGCATTGCTACGTGTGGTGCAAACCCCTGGCCTCATCAATCAAGAAGTCACGCTGCTTGATGGCCAGCGGCCTATCGACGCGCTGCTCTAGTGCTCGTTATTTAAGTACTAAGTGCCAAAAGCCCGCTGGTTCTCAGCGGGCTTTTTTGTACTGAGTGAAATGACCTGACGGTGTAGTAAGGGTGTACTACCCGCCTGAGCGCGGCGCTTGCTAGTCTCAATAAACACGTCTATTGCGTGTGCTCCACCTCGACACAATCACAAGGAGAACGGAGATGAGCAGCAAACGTATTTTAATGATTACCGGTGATTTCACAGAAGATTACGAAACCATGGTGCCCTTTCAGGCGCTGATGGCGGTGGGGCACCAAGTCGATGCGGTATGCCCCGGTAAAGCCTCGGGGGATACGGTTGCCACTGCGATCCACGACTTTGAAGGCGACCAGACCTACAGCGAGAAACCCGGGCACCGGTTTGCGCTAAATGCAGATTTCGCCAGCATCAACCCGGCCGATTACGACGCCCTGGTCGTGCCCGGTGGCAGGGCACCTGAGTATCTGCGGCTCAATCAAGAAGTGCTCGCCATGGTGAGGCACTTCTTTGATACCCAAAAACCGGTCGCTGCCATCTGCCATGGCGCCCAGCTGCTGGCCGCTGCCAAGGTGCTGGAGGGCAAACAGTGCTCGGCTTATCCCGCATGCCAGCCGGAAGTCGAGCTCGCTGGCGGGCAGTTCGCCAACTTGGAAGTCACCGATGCCGTTACCGATGGCAATCTTGTGACTGCCCCGGCATGGCCCGCCCATCCAGCTTGGCTGGCGCAGTTTATGGCGCTATTGAACAAGTAAAGCGAAGGAGCGCGCCCGCTTGTTGGGCGCGCATTACATCAACCGCTATGCTGAACTCATACAATGGGCGCAAGTAAGTGCAAGGGGGCGTTATGTGCAAACTGTTTATTGATGCTGACCCAGAGCTATGGCGAAGCGCTACGCACTCGCTGCGCATCGACGGGATGGTGACCAGCGTACGAATGGAGAACTACTTCTGGCGGCTGCTAGAAGAAATAGCCCAGCGCGATGGTATGAACACCGCGCAAATGATCACCCGGCTTTACCATGAGTCGATTGATGCCGGGCACGACTTGGGAAATTTCACGTCGTTTTTGCGCGTATGCGCATTGCGCTACCAAGCCCTACAGCTCAGCGGCGATATACCGCCAAGCGTGACAGTGCCCATCGGCGAGCTGGATGCGCAGAAAATTCTTTCCCGTGAAAGCACGTTGCGTGATATCACTTTGAGTGAGCGCGCGCTGCATAAAAACCACGTTCACTAGTGTCGGTATGTTGCGGTTACTCCAACCGCTCGCGCAGCGCATTTAAAAAGGTCTCGATACGCAGCGCGTTGGTGCCCACATCGCTGGCGCCGAGCCGTGACGCAGAGCGCACATCTACCTGGGTGCTCTGGCCCTGTTCGGTTAAGCGGATCACCACATCATCCTCAAAGCCAAACCAGCGGGTCACGGCGGTGGCTTCCAAACGATCGTGAGTTATCTCGGCAATCTCCCAGCCTGCTGCTTCGACTTCTGCTTGAACGGCAGCGAGCACGGTATTAGCGGGGGCATTCACCACCAGGGGTTGGACGTTAGGGTAGGCTTCCCGTTGTTGCTCGGCGGTGGCATCGCCTGGGTAATCTAACCCGTTGGGTGCTGCTTCGCGCTCTTCGCGCAGCGCAATAAATGCTGGCGGGTTTTGGGTGTCCGTGGTGATGTCATGAATCACCGGGGCCTGCTGGGCGCGCTGCCACTGTTGCCAAGGCATGTAGAGCAGGGCGGCAGTGGCGATTAATACTGCTATGGCGACGAACGCTGTTCCTCCACGCCGAGTGATCGCGCTGATGAGCAGCACTAACACGCTAAGCGCCACCGCTGCTATGGCGGCATAAACGCCGTTACGCAGAAGGTTGAAAGCCTCGCTCAACCCGACCCATTCCCAGCGATAGGCCGGGCCAGCACCCACCATTAATAGTGCCGCTGCCACTAGCGCCAGCACACTGAACCACGTCAGCACCTTGGGCCAGCGGCTTTTATGGCGTTGCTGGTGGAGTTTATCGGCCATGTTTCCCCCTTGCGTTTTTGTGAGCACCGTTTGAAATAACAGACATTGGCCACAGCATAGCCAGCGATATGGTAGCGTGGCTATTTTCTGGCCTGATACCCGAACGTAAGAGTAACCCTGATGAGCCATTCCCATGCCACTTCGCCCTTAGCGGCTCCCATACGCGCACTGTTAACCCACGGCCCCGGCCAGCGCGCTGCCCATGACCTATCAGCAGGTAGCCAACACCCTAGGGCTGACGCCACCGCGTACCATTGCACGGGTGGCCCAAGCGCTTGAACAGTTGATGGAAGAGGATGTAGCCGCCGGGCGGCCAATGATCGCCACGCTGGTCATCAGCCGTCGGGGGGAGGGTTTACCGGCCAGCGGCTTTTTCGAAAAAGCCGTTGCGCTAGGCCGGTTTCCAAACGACCCAGCCCAGCATAGCGCCCGCTATACCGAAGAGCGTGAGCAGGCGCTGCTTGCCCGCTAGTGGGCGCGTGACTCACTTTTGTTAGCGCTGGCGCAGCGGCGTTAACAAATCGCTTAAGCCGTTATGGTCAATTTCATGCATCAGTTGCAGCAGTTGACCAATCTCCCCGTTGGGAAACCCTTCCCGGGCAAACCAGTTCAGGTAAGGGCCCGGCAAGTCCGCAATGATCCAGCCTTCATATTTGCCAAAGGGCATCTTTCGCGTCACCAACGTCTCCAGATCTTCTGGCTTCATGCGTTAATTCCTTTCATTCTCATTTAAGTTTTATTTTATGTTCCTGTTGTCGAGGTTCTTTGTTAGATTTTCGTCTAATTTTTTTACCAAACAGCGCGTAAAGCATCGCCCAGTCGGGCGGTGATACAAGCGCGCACCGCGTAGCGGTGCCAGATTGACTTCGCCTCACTACCCTGATATTTATACAGCATGACAAAGCGTGCCTACAAAGAACGGTTCTACCCCACCTCCGAACAGGCTGAGCTGTTGAGCGACGTGCGTGCCTACACGGCGCAAACGCTGCAGTTGGACGAGCCTATGAACCTGCCTGCCGAGAGCGTTGAGCAGAGCGATGTTCAAGACGAAGCAGAGGCCAATGAACAGCCTAAAGAAGCGTCCGGCACCACGGAAGAAGAGAGCACCACCGAGGCGTAAGCCATGCGTGTGATGTGCTTTCCAACGCCAGCCTCCGGGCTGGCGTTTTAGTGTGTAGCGCTAGCTACTTGCGTCAGCAGGGCGGCCAGTGCCAGAGCCGGTTCACTTAGCTGGCCGCTGGCGCGGTGAACGATGCCGATATCGCGATGGAAGGTGTGCTCTTTCAAATCGATGGCGCGCACTCCGGCAGGCCAGCGCCGGATGGCGCTTGGCTGCGGCACCAGCGCCACCCCCACGCCGTTGGTCACCAGCTGCACGATCGCTTCTAGTTCGTCTACCTCACACACGTCCCGCACTTGGCAGTGGTTATCTCTTAAAAATCGATCAACCTGACGGCCGCCAAACGACGCGCGGTCATAGCGCACAAACGGCTGGCTGGAGAGTAGCTCTCGCCAATCATCACTGGCCATTTGCCGGGGCACCAGTAAGCGAAACGGTTCGTGGGCCAGAGGCTGCCAGCGCAGGTCGCTGTGCAGTGAAAAGGGCGGACGAATGATCACTGCCATATCCAGCTCCCCCGCATCCACCTGATTCATCAGCGCAAGCGAAAGCCCCGGCACTACCCGGGTGCGGCACTCGGAAAACTGGCGGTGAAAGCGCGCCAATACGTTTGGCAAAAGCGAGCGCTGAATGGAAGCAATCGCCCCTAAGGTGACGCGAGTAGCGACCTCCTGCCCAGCGGATGACGCCCCCAAGGTGCCGTACAACGCTAGCAGCGCCTGCGCCTGTTGCAGCGTCTCTTGCCCGCGCTGGGTAAGTACCGCCGTACGGCCGCTGCGCTCGAATAGCTCCACGCCAAGCTCCGCTTCCAAGCGCTTCATCTGCGCGCTCACGGCGGCTTGCGTTAGGCCAATGTGCTGGCCTGCTGCCGCAAAGGTGCCATGCTGAGCCACGGCGATGAGCGTCTTGAGTTCGCGAATCATAGTCTATGCTTTCATCAATAAAAGTTATGAATAGATCAAAAAACAATTGATTTTATTTTTGCATCACGCCTTTTAGGATAGTGACACGGTGGTAGCGCAACGCGCTAGCCATTCACAAATACATTTCCAACGACATTCCCAGCGACATTCCCCAACAACAGCAACACACCAGGAGATTTCCATGAGCCTTTCCCCTTTCCACTTAGCGATTCCGGTGTACGACGTTGCCTTGGCGCGTACTTTTTACAATGACGTGTTTGGTCTGGAAGAGGGCCGCTCCAGCGACCATTGGGTAGACTTCAACTTCTTCGGCCATCAGTTGGTGATTCATGAGCACCCCAAAACGCCCGGCCAAGAGAGCGCCCACACCAACCCGGTGGATGGTCACAACGTGCCGGTACCGCACTTCGGGGTAATTCTTGAGTGGGATGAGTGGGAAGCCCTGGCCGCGCGTCTAAAAGAGCGCGATACCGATTTTATCATTGAGCCTTACATCCGCTTTAAAGGCGAAGTAGGCGAGCAGGCGACCATGTTCCTGCTCGACCCTTGCGGTAATGCGCTAGAGTTCAAAGCCTTCCAAGATAAGAGTCAGATCTTCGCTAAATAAGCTTGGCTCGCCAGGAGCCATCAGGCGCGCAGCGCCTGCTCCTGGCGACGATGCTGCAGCGGCGACTCGCCAAAGTAGCGCTTATAGTCCCGGCTGAACTGTGGCACGCTGCGGTAGCCAACCGCCAGCGCCGCTTGGTTCACATTGTGGCTATCCTGCAACAGCAGCTGCTGCGCTTTAATTAAGCGCAGCCGTTTTAGGTACTGGGCAGGAGAGGCACGGGTAATCTGTTTAAAATGCTGGTGAAAGGTCGAGACGCTCATATTGGCCTGCTGCGCCAACTGTTCCACAGAGAAGTCTTCCGCAAAGTGGGTGTGCAGTTGAGAGAGCACCTGCACAATGCGTGAGTAGTTGCCGTGCCCCTTCACCAGCGCCCTCAGGGCAGGGCCTTGCTCGCCTTTCAGCGCTTCAAACACTACATCGCGTATCCTTGCATCCCCCATTGTGCTGCACTCTACGTCGTCATGCAGCGTGCGCGCCAAGCGCAGGACGGCTGCTTGCATGCCGTCATTCATCGCCACCGAGGCCATCGGCATGGGCGCTGTTTGCGGCTGGTGTATATCCCCCATGGCGGTGACCATCTCGTTAAGCAGCGCAGGGTCGAACTTGACGGAAACCCCGAGAAGCGGTGCCTCTGGCGAGCCGTGGGTTTCACACTCAAAGGGCAGCGGCAGTGTTTGCACCAGATAGTGCCCCGGGTTGTAGTGAATCTCGCGGTCGCCCAGGTAACCCACTTTGCGCCCTTGGGCGATGATGATGAGGCTTGGCTCGTACATTAGCGGCGTACGCACCTGGTGTCTGCCCAGGCAGAGTAGGCTGACACGTTCCAAGCGAGAAGCGCTTGGGCCATCGCCCTTCACGAGCGGGATAATCAGGTCGGCAAGGGCATTGCCGACATGCGCGGTACTGGCCACTGGGCTCTCCTTACGCGAGATGATTCTTATCGGTTACGAGAATTATGACGTTTTTCTGACTATTTTTGTTATTTTATTGCACATGAATAGAGAAATAAGCAAAAAAAACGTAGCTTCGTTCATCGCTATCTCCCGCTAAGCAGCCAATAATAGAAACACCTTTCCGCAACTGCGGGATGCATTAAAAAGGAGTTTTCATGGGCCAAGCAAAATCTTACGCCGCGTTTTCCGCTGAAAAGCCGCTCGCGCCGTTTACCTTTGATCGTCGTGAGCCGCGCCCCGACGATGTTGCCATTGAAATCCTTTACTGTGGCGTGTGCCACAGCGACCTGCACTTTGCTCGCAACGACTGGGGCATGAGCCAGTACCCCGTGGTGCCGGGCCACGAAATTGTTGGCCGCGTCACTGCCGTGGGCAGCGACGTGAGCCGTTTTAAAGCCGGTGATTTAGTCGGTGTTGGCTGCATGGTTGACTCCTGCCGTACCTGTTCCGCCTGTAAAGATGGCGTAGAGCAGTATTGCCTGGAAGGCTTCACCATGACTTACGGCAGCCCGGACCGCCAAGACGGCATCCTGACCCAGGGCGGCTACTCTGATTCCATCGTGGTGAGCGAGCACTTTGTTCTGCAAATGCCTGACGGCATTGATCTTGCATCCGCCGCGCCGATCCTGTGTGCCGGTATCACCACCTACTCGCCGCTGAAGCATCACGGCGTGGGTAAAGGCCATAAAGTGGGCATTATTGGTATGGGCGGCCTGGGTCACATGGGCGTCAAACTGGCCAAAGCGCTGGGTGCCGAAGTGACCGTGTTCACCCGCTCTGAAGCCAAGGTAGAAGAAGCCAAGCGTAACGGTGCTGACCATGTAGTGGTCTCAAGCGATCAGGCGCAGATGGATGCCGTCGCTGAAACCTTCGATTTCATGCTCGACACCGTTCCGGTTCAGCACGACTTGAACCCCTACCTGACATCGCTGAAGTACGATGGCACGCACATTCTGGTCGGGCTGCTGGAGCCTATCGAACCGGCCATCGAAGCGTTCAATCTCGTGTTCAAGCGTCGCGTAGTGGCGGGTTCTTTGATCGGCGGTATTGCTGAAACTGAAGAGCTGCTCAAGCTGTGCGCCGAACAGAACATCACCTGCGATATTGAAATGCTCGATATCAACAAGATTAACGAAGGTTTTGAGCGCATGGAAAAAGGCGACGTGCGCTACCGCTTCGTGATCGATATGGCGACCCTGAAAGACACCGCTGCCTAATTTCTGCAGCTGTGAATAGAGCCCACCGCTTAACGGCGGTGGGCTTTTTTGTTTTTCCGTTATTGATAAACTGTTGGTATAAAAAAGTCGCATACGCGCCGTATTTCACTTCATTTTGCTCTACTCTTTTGAAATGTGGGCAATATCTAATAAAACAAAGGGAACGCACCAATGAAGCAACTATCCATAAAATGGAGCTTGACGGCTGCCTTAGCATTGTTGGTTGTGATGATAGGTCTTATTAGTGGGCTGGGGTTTTATGCCAGCTACACTAGCGACCAAGCGCTTAAAGAGATCAACAACACCAACGTGCGATTGGCGAATTTGGCAAACCGTACCCAGGTGAATGCGCTAAGGGCGCAAACCTTTTTAGATCGCTCGGCAAGCCTGAGTATGCAGGGGAATCCGGATAAAGGGCGGGAAAGCTTAGCGATGGCGGGTGAGGCCGTTGTGGCTGCTCAAGAACGGTTTGAAGAGTTTTCGGCGATCCCCGTGGTGCCTGAAAGTACTCTTGCTAATTACCGTGCTGAGGTAGTGGCTGCCTATCACGCCTTTGTTACCGAAGGCATGGTTCCCTTGCTAGACGCAGCACCGTTCCAGATACAGCGTCGCCAGGAAGCGCTGGGTGAGTTGGGCGCTAATCTTGATATGTCCATGAGCGAATTGGTGGCCTACACCGAAGCTCGTGGTCAGCAGGTGATGCAGCGGGTAGGGCGCTTAGCGACTATCGGCGGAGCTATTGCCATCGGCCTGTTGCTGTTCTCTTTAATCGCGGCGGTGGGGATTCGTGTTGCAATGATGCGTGGCGTCGTCACTCCGATTCAACATGCCTTAGGCCACTTTGCAAAGATTGCTGATGGTGACTTAACCGGGCAAATTGAAGACCGAGGCCGTAATGAGATTGGCCAGCTTTTTCTAGGGCTTTCGGCGATGCAGGACAAACTGAAAACCTTGGTGATGTCGCTGCGCAGTAGCAGTGAGCACGTCTACAGTGGGGCGAGTGATATCTCATCGGGAAGCCAAGACCTCTCTTCGCGTACCGAGCAGCAGGCCTCGGCGCTGCAGCAGACCGCCTCCAGCATGGAGGAAATGGCGACTACCGTGGGTAAAAATGCCGAGATAGCCCAGGAGGCCGACCAACTCTCGGTGGCGGCTTCCCAGTCCGCAGAGGCCAGCGGCGAAGAGGTAGAGCGAACCGTGAAGCTGATGCGTGAGATTGCCGCTAGCGCTGATAGGGTCAACGATATTATCGGAGTGATTGACTCGATTGCCTTCCAAACCAATATCTTGGCGTTGAACGCCTCGGTTGAAGCCGCGCGGGCAGGTGAGCAGGGTCGCGGGTTTGCGGTGGTGGCCAGTGAGGTGCGTTCACTGGCAACGCGCAGTGCGGAATCGGCCAAAGAGATTCGTGGCCTGATTGAGCAAACTACTACGCAAATCAACAGCGGGTGCCACCCAGGCGGAGCGGAGTGGAGAAACGCTTAACCAAACCGTCGACGCCATTCGCCAAGTCACCACGCTGATGGGTGAAATCTCCACCGCCACCCGCGAGCAGAATAGCGGCATCGAGCAGATCAACGCCGCGCTGACAGAAATGGACTCGGTGACGCAGCAGAACGCTGCGCTAGTACAGCAAACCAGCTCAGCAGCTAACGCGTTGGAGGGGCAGGCGAGCCAGCTGGCGACGTTGATGGCCACCTTCCGGTTGGCGGAAGGCAGCGAGCAACCCGCAGCCCCGCCTGCGTTAGAGGCGCAACAGCGTCGCCCGGCTGTCAAACCTGCTGCCCCGCAAACGGTGAATAGTAACGACGACTGGGACGAGTTTTAACCCGCCACGCTCACTACAACATCTGGGGCGGCTTACTAGCTGCCCCAGATGTGATTAAAGAGAGAGGTTAAGAAGGGCCAGATTAAGTGTGGGCAACCACCCGGATGCGCACATAATCCGCTGTCCAGTTACCTTGGCCGTCGCTTAGGCTGTGGGCCAACAGATTCAGCGTGTTATCGAAAATAGCGTCTTTCAGATCATCTTCCAGCCCGTGGAAGAAGGGGCTGGCAAACGTCTCTAGCCAGCTCGCCATGCCATCAGGCAGCGGCGTTGGGCGGGGGATGAGTTCAATGCTATCCACACGGAAGCCAACCGTTTGAAGCAGGTTGCCATACTCCTTGGTGGTTGGAAAATACCAAGGGTGGCGGCCTTTAGAGCTAATGCCGCGAAACTGCAGCGAGGCAATGAGCGCAGTGCAAATGGCGGCCACGTTGCCATGGCCGCCAAATTCCGCTACGAAACGCCCGCCGGGCTTCAGTGCCCGTTTTACTCCGGCCAGCACTGCTTGAGGGTCCAGCATCCAGTGCAGTGCTGCATTGCTAAATACCGCATCGAACTCATGGTCAAAGGGCAACTGGTGGCCGTCAATGATTCGTGCCGTTACGCCACGTTTTTGGGCGGCGGCCACCATATCAGCAGAGGCATCGATACCCAGTACATCGGCACCTAGCTGCATAATGCGCTCAGTTAATGCACCTTCGCCGCAGCCAAGATCCAGAATGCGCTGCCCTGGCTGGGGCGAGAGCAGCTTGACCACGTCATGGCCAAGATCAGGAACAAAGCTGGCATGTTCCGCGTACCGGTCGGCATTCCATGCCTGACCTGACGGGGAGTGAGAGGCGTTTGACATATCGGCTTCCTAGCATCGTTATTGGGCTCAGTGGGTTATTAGCAGTATAGCGAGCGTTCACTTTCACGCGTGCAACATCACGTAAAAATTCTTTAACCACCGTACGTTAACAACTCAGTGTTAACCACATTGACCGTCTACCCAAGTGTAGACAATACGGTTACGCTGATGACTTATCAGGGAGAGAGCAACCATGAGCCAGCATCATCAAGCGGATGATAATTTTGAAGGTGGGGAAGAGCACGGCGAAGAGAGTTCGCAGCGTGATACCTCGGTACAGGACGCCAGTTCCCCCAAAGAGGAGCGTGAAGCTAAGCTGCCTTCCAGGGCGGCGGTAGTTCATCAGCACCTACGCTTAGAAGGGCAAAAAGAACTCTCCCGCGATTCCATGGCGCTGCTCTGGTCGGCCATTGCAGCCGGTATTTCCATGAGCTTCTCAATGGTGGCGCGGGGTGTTATGCATGCCCACTTGCCGGAAACGGATATTGGCTTTTTGGTGGAGTGTATTGGTTATACCGTCGGTTTTATCGCTGTCATTTTAGCCCGGCAGCAGCTATTTACCGAAAATACGGTCACCGCCGTTTTACCCGTAATGAGCCACCCAACGCTGCCCAATGTTGGCGCTCTGGGTCGGCTGTGGGGGGTGGTACTGGTAGGTAACCTGCTTGGGCGCTGCGCTCTCCTCATTTACCTTTCTGCATATGCCGATGTTTGATGAGGCTACCCATCAAGCCTTTATTGCCTTAGGTGAACACATGATGGCGAACACGCCAATGGAAATGTTCTCTAAGGGGATTCTTGCTGGCTGGATGATTGCGACGCTGGTGTGGCTGATTCCCGCCGCCGATCAGGCGAAGGTATGGATCATTATTATCGTCACCTATGTCATGGCGATTGGTGAGTTTACCCACATCATCGTCGGCACCAGTGAAGCGCTGTATCTGGTGTTCGATGGTCATATTTCTTGGTACGACGCGGTGGTGGGCTTTGCGCTGCCTACGCTGGCCGGTAACGTGATTGGCGGTACGTTTATTTTTGCGCTGATCAGTCATGCGCAGATTCGTGGCGACGTTGAGGCCCAGCGAGAGTGTAAGCAAGGCCTGTTTTATCGTCGCAAACGCTAACCCGCTTATCGAAAAGCACTGAAGAGGAAAATGTTATGAATGACGTGATTAAGCTACTGAATTCCCACCGTTCGATTCGTAAATTCACTGATCAAGAGATCCCCCACGGCCTGCTGTTAGAGCTGATTAAAGCAGGGCAGGCCGCTGCCACGTCTAGCCATGTACAGGCGTACACGGTGATTCATGTGAAAGATCCGGATAACCGTGAAGCCATTGCCGAGCTGGCAGGCGGGCAGGGCTATGTCGCTAGCAGTGCGGCGTTTCTAGTCTTCTGTGCCGATATGAAGCGCCCAACAGAAGCTTCCGCCCGCACGGGCGCCAACGTTGAGCGCGGTATGACGGAACAGCTGCTTGTCGCCACGGTGGATACCGCGCTCATGGCACAAAATGTGGCCGTAGCTGCCGAATCGGAAGGGCTGGGTATTTGCTATATCGGCGGCATTCGTAACAACCCAGATGCGGTGAGCGAACTACTGCGTCTGCCCGCTCATGTTTACCCAGTGTTTGGTATGTGCCTTGGGTACCCCGTCCACCAGCCAGAGGTGAAGCCGCGACTGCCCGTTGAAGCGATTCTTAAAGAGGACTACTACACTGATGATAGTGACCATGTAGCCGCCTTTGACGACACCATGCAGGCGTACTATCAATCTCGTAGTAGCGGCAATAAAAATAGTGATTGGTCGCACAACCTAACCCCTCTGTTTGATAGCAAGCTGCGCCCCCATATGCGTGATTTCTTGGTGAAACGCGGCTTTACCATGAAATAAGGAGTCATCCTATGTCCCTTCAGCGTGCCTACGTTCTACTGGCCGGGCTTTATAGCCTGCTACCTGTGATAGGTATCGTGGCCGTGTTTTCCGGCGGCGGAACGCCTCTTGCCATGGCATACCTCTTTTTTGGTGCGTTGGGCGTGGTCGGGCTGTGGGGGTATGTTTTAAAGCGCAGTGTCATGAGTCAGCGTATGTGGCGGCCGCTGGCAGGGGTGTTTGTGGTGGGCAGCGTGGTACAGCTAGTCATTATGCTGACCATGCCTGTTTCTGGTGTTTTACTGACTTGGATGCTACCAGCAGTATCTTCGCCATGCTACTGGCGGTGCTGCTTTACCATTATTGCAACCGCGACCAGCCGCTGTGGGCGACTGATGAAGAGCGTTCTACCGCGCAAAGGCTTGCA
The DNA here is from genome assembly GCF_002087295.1 of Vreelandella lionensis. Lineage (GTDB taxonomy): Bacteria > Pseudomonadota > Gammaproteobacteria > Pseudomonadales > Halomonadaceae > Vreelandella > Vreelandella lionensis. Next base: position 151,028 of record NZ_MWVI01000065.1, read on the forward strand.
ACAATGCTCGAGACTAAAGCGACGGTGACCGCCGTGCACCGAGAGCTTGGCCATGAAAATAGCGTTAATGTGGCTAAGGTAGGCAGTGCCTACCACGCTCGGATAACGCGCCGCTCAGAGAGTGGGCAGGAAACCTTTGAAAGGCGCTTTCGGCATCCTGAAACCCTGGTGTTTTTTGTAGAGAAATTCGCCAGCGTGACACCGCAGGAGTTCACCTCCTCCGGTGCGACCTCCTAAAGGCGTCAATGCGGGTGATTAGTCTACTAACTCAAGCAGGCGGTCGGGGTAGTCGGTAAACAGGCCGTTCGCCCCCAGCGCCATTAAACGCTGCATCTCATCTGGTTCATTGATGGTGTAAACGTGTACCGGCAGGCCATTAGCTTGGGCTTGGCGAATAAAGGCCGCATCAATCACTTCGTTGCCCTGATAGATCGCGTTGGTGCCAATCCCTGCTGCATACTCGGCAATGGCCTGAAAGTCAGCGTCGTTAATCTCACTTGGCCCTGGAGTAGTGTTTTGCCACTCCACCAGCTGTTCGCTGTTTTGCTCGCTAGGTGAGTACCACAGCAGCTGAATTAACGGCAGGTTAGGGTTGAGCGCCTGTAGTTTGAGCAGGCTTTGCTGGTCAAACGACTGCACCAATACTCGGCCTTCATTAATCATATCGTAGGCTTCAAGACGCTCCACCAATGCCTCTTCCAAGCCAGGGTTGAGGTCAGGGGATTTTGTTTCGATGTAATAACGCGTCGTTTGACCAAAGTGGTCGAACAGCTCGTTAAGCGTCAGGATCTGCGTGCCGGAAAAATCCGTATCTGCATACTCGGGATTCGCTTCGTGAAACCACGAGCCGGTATCCAGCGCTTTTAACTCAGCCAGGGTGTAATCATGGATATGGCCTTCGCCATCGCTGGTGCGTTCAAGGGTGCCATCGTGGAAGATCACCACCTCGCCATCAGCGCTTAGCTGAGCATCCAGCTCCAGATAATCCACGCCCCACTCATGGGCCAGCTCGTAGGCCGCTAATGTGCTTTCCGGCGCATGCCCGCTTGCTCCGCGATGGGCTATCACTTGGAAATTTTTCAAGTCGTTAAGCTGCTGAGTAAGCGGTGTATCGCTCGCCGCTACGGCAGTGGTAGACGAAGCCGCTAATAGCGTTAGCGTCGTTATCAATGAATAGCGCAACATAATTACACCTTGATAGATAAAGCCATGTAAGACCTTACCTGCCTAACATGACAAACGCACGCTCTACTGAACCACTCTGAATTGCACCGTGAGCCTCATAGGACGCTTGTTCGGATCATTAGCTGGGCTTCGTTATAGCTAGTGCCCGGGGGCAAGACTTCACCTAATATCAACTAAGCTGAACCCAGGTCCTCAAGAGGTTGCTCCATGAACCACAAAGAACACCACCGCTCTCATCGTGCTGGCTGGCTACGGGCAGCGGTGATGGGCGCTAACGATGGCATTGTCTCTACCAGCAGTCTGATTCTTGGGGTAGCAGCAGCCTCTACCACGCAAAGCGATATTGTATTGGCGGGTGTGGCGGGGTTGGTAGCAGGGGCCATGTCGATGGCGGCGGGGGAGTACGTTTCGGTCAGCTCGCAATCAGACACCGAGCGTGCCGATTTAACAATGGAGCGTAACGCCCTTGCCGATCATTTTGAGGCCGAGCAAGAGGAGCTGACAGAGATCTATGTTGAGCGAGGATTAACGCCTGAACTCGCCAGTCAAGTGGCTGAGCAACTGATGCAAAAAGACGCGCTGGGAGCCCATGCTCGGGATGAAATTGGCATCACCGATACCACTCAACCGAGGCCTCTGCAAGCGGCGCTCTATTCAGCCGCTACATTTGCCGCTGGCGCATTAATTCCCCTTTTGATAGCTTGGTGGGTACCGCTGGTACTGCTGATTCCGTTGGTCGCCGTGGCATCGCTCGCTTTGTTGGCTTTGTTAGGGGCGCTAGCAGCCAAAATAGGCGGTGCCCCGGTACGTAAAGCCGCCTTTCGCGTGCTGTTTTGGGGGGCATTGGCGATGGCACTGACCTCTCTCATCGGGCGTTTGTTTGGCGTTGTGGCGTAGCTTCAATCGATATAAGCATCCAAAAGGAGACATAACATGCTGGCGTATACAATGGTGGGAACCAAAGATCTAGAGCGTGCCCTGCAGTTCTACACGCCGCTGTTCAATGCCATGGGGTTGGATATTTGCTGGCAGGATGACAGCTGCGTCTCGTTTGGTGACCCGGACGATGTCAACGTGCCCCAATACTTCGTGGGCTACCCCTTCGATGGCCACGACGCCACCGTGGGCAACGGCACCATGACCGCCTTTCAGTTCACCGACATCAAAGAGGTCGACACGCTGCATCACCTCGCCCTGGAAAGCGGCGGAAGCGACGAAGGCGCACCGGGCTTTCGGCCGCAGTACGGGGAAGGCTTTTATGCTGCCTACGTCCGCGACCCGGATGGCAACAAGTTGGCGTTTGTGGTGTACCCACACCGAGTAGGGCTTTAACCTTCCAATTCCTTGCGTAACCAATCAGCCATTGATTCGCTGCGGCGGGCGTTAGTGTGTTTTGGCAGCCATAGGCAGAGCTGTGCCGGGGTTTCGATGCTGCCCCAAGGGGCGACAAGCCGTCCGCTTTTCAGATCATCTTCTACGAGTAGCTTCGGGGCGATGGCGACCCCTAGGCCCGCAAGGCAGCTTCTATGAGGTAGTAAAGATGCGCAAAGCCTTGGCCCTGTTGGAGGGCTGTTTTCAATGCGGTGGTTTCCAGCCCTTGGGCGTCTGCCCACTGGGGCCACGCTTGGGGGCGTGAGGCGGTATAAAGGAGCTTGTTGGTAAACAGCGATGCGGGATGAGATGCATGGCACGCATCCACCAAGCGTGGGCTGGTCACGGCGCAAATTTCCTCAGGCATCAGCTCAATCAGCTCGCCCTCGTCAGGCCACGGTGGCTCGAAAAAGGCCAGCGTTGCGCTGGTCTCCGGCTGGCCGGGCTGCTCGGAATCGCTCACCACCACCTGAAGTTTTAGCTCCGGCAGCGCCTGGTTTAAGCGGTCTAAACGGGGAATCAGCCAGCGGGCCAGCAGGCTGCCGGGGCAGGCCAGGGTAAACGGCGCTTCTTCCACCTCATGCTTGAGCCGGGTGCAACTATCCCTGAGTTTCGCAAAGGCTTCCCCCACGCCGCTTTGCAACCGTTCACCGTGGTGAGTGAGCACTAGCCCCCGCCCAGCTTTGGTGAATAGCGCCACGCCAAAATGCTCATCCAAGCTCTTAAGCTGGCGGCTTACCGCGCCGTGGGTCACGCTTAGCTCATCGGCGGCGGCGGTCACGCTGCCTAGCCGGGCGGTGGCTTCAAAGGCGCGCAGGGCGCTTAAGGGCGGCAGGCTGTGTTGCATGGATGTCTCTTTCAATAGTTGCGTAAAACTCACAGGTTGATGCCATCTTATCGATTTTTCTTCCCGCCTGCCTGCGCTAACGTCATCACAACCCTAAATCGCCCCAAAACGCAGAGGTCGTGATGAATAAACCTTTAAGCCTACCCGATGCCAACGGGCTGTTTGGCAGTTTCGGTGGCCGCTTTGTCGCTGAAACCCTAATGCCGCTGATTCTTGAACTGCAGGATGAGTACGCCACCGCCAAAAACGATCCAGAATTTCAGCGCCAGCTCGCCTATTTTCAGGGCGACTACGTAGGCCGCCCCAGCCCGCTCTATTTTGCCGAGCGGCTCACCGAGCACTTTGGTGGCGCGAGCATTTACCTCAAGCGTGAAGAGCTTAACCACACCGGTGCGCACAAGATTAACAACTGCATTGGTCAAGTATTGTTGGCCAAGCAGATGGGCAAAAAGCGCATCATCGCGGAAACCGGCGCAGGCATGCACGGCGTTGCCACCGCTACGGTTGCAGCGCGTTTTGGTTTGCCCTGCGTGATTTACATGGGTGCCACCGACATCGAGCGCCAGCAGCCCAACGTATTCCGCATGAAACTGTTAGGGGCGGAAGTAATCCCCGTCACTTCAGGCACCGGCACGCTGAAAGATGCCATGAACGAAGCGCTGCGCGATTGGGTAACGAATGTCGACGACACCTTCTATATCATTGGCACCGTGGCAGGCCCGCACCCTTACCCGGCGATGGTGCGCGATTTCCAAGCGGTGATTGGTCATGAAACCCGCGCTCAGATGCTCGAAAAACAGGGCCGTTTGCCGGACTCCCTGGTGGCTTGCATTGGCGGCGGTTCCAATGCGATGGGGCTGTTTCACCCCTTCCTGAATGACGCCGATGTGAAGATGATTGGCGTGGAAGCAGGCGGCAAAGGCGTCAACAGCGGCCTGCACGCCGCCAGCCTGAACGGCGGCACCCCCGGCGTGCTGCACGGCAACCGCACCTACCTGCTGCAAAACGAAGATGGTCAGATTATCGACGCTCACTCAATTTCCGCAGGGCTGGACTACCCCGGCATCGGCCCCGAGCACGCTTGGCTGCACGAGCAAGGGCGGGTCGAGTATGTTTCCGCCACCGATGACGAAGCGCTGGAAGCATTCCAAATCTGCTGCCGCCAAGAGGGCATCATCCCCGCGCTAGAAACTGCCCACGCCCTGGCTGAAGTGGCTAAGCGCGCGCCGACACTTCCCCGCGAGCACCTGATGGTGGTCAACCTCAGTGGCCGTGGTGATAAAGACATGATGAGCGTGGCCCACCACCTGGGCGATAAATTCGGAGTGAAAAACGTATGAGCGCCCTACAAGAGAGCAATGTAGTGGAGGAGAGCAGGCTAGTGGAGGAGAGCAGCATGAACACGACGTCGCGTCTTGAAGCGTGCTTTACCGCGCTCAAACAGCAAAACCGCCCGGCGCTGGTCAGCTACCTCACCGCTGGCGACCCAGATGCCGAGACCTCCCGCCGCCTGCTGCAAGGGTTGCCGGAAGCAGGCGTTGATATCATCGAACTCGGCATGCCGTTCAGCGACCCCATGGCCGATGGCCCCGCCATACAAAAAGCCGCCCTGCGAGCGCTGGAAAACGGCCAGACCCAAGCCAAAACGCTGGAGATGGTGCGCCAGTTCCGTGAACAGAACAGCACCACCCCCATCGTGCTGATGGGCTATTACAACCCGATTTATTGCTACGGCGTCGAGCGTTTTCTCACCGATGCCGCCAAGGCCGGGGTAGACGGGCTGATCGTAGTGGATCTACCGCCCGAACACGACGAAGAGCTGTGCCAGCCCGCCGCTCAGCACGGCATCGATTTTATCCGCCTCGCTACGCCCACCACCGATGCCAAGCGCCTGCCCAAAGTGCTGGCCAACGCTTCCGGGTTTATCTACTACGTTTCCGTGGCGGGGGTGACGGGCGGCAGCGCCCCCACACCGGAGCGTTTAGAAAGCGCCGTTAATCAGCTGCGCGAACACACGCCGCTGCCCATCTCCGTAGGCTTTGGTATTCGCACCGCCGAACAGGCCGCCACCATTGGCCGCTTCAGCGACGCCGTGGTCGTGGGCTCTGCGCTGGTAGACTGCATCGAATACGCCAGCAGCGGCGATGACGCCGTGACGCGGGTGCATGGGCTGGTGAAAGAACTGGCGGAGAGTGTGAGAGGGTGTAGGGAAAACGGCTAGCATGAATACACGGCATGTTCGCATGCCGTGTGAGCAAAATAAAACGGCCTTCCGTATTTCTATGTAAGAAACTAGTCATTAGCGTTTGGAAAAGAAATACTCCCACCAAGAATTTTTCTACAGCCTCATAGATCCTTTGAATATCACCTCTGCGTACTATTGATAGAGCTTGCTGATAGGGCTTGTTGATAGCTCTTACCTGAATCCGTGAGACCGGCCCCCGGAGGCGGCCCTTTGGCCGCCGTGGTGTCGCTCCGCCGCGTGGCTAGAGCTGACAACGGGTGTCGAACGCTCGCGCTTGGGCGCGAATGCTTCGGCTGTTTCGTGTGGGGCTTGGCGTGGTGCTGCGGGTGTAGCGTTCGGAAGCGGCGTTAATGGCGTCCTGCGCGGGAGCAATCTCGTCAATCAGTGGGCGACCAGCGCTTGTTGTGGGCGGTAGAGTCGCGCTTGGGTGTCGATGACCGAGCCCACTTCGATGCCCCGGAACTCGGCCACCGACTCGGTGAACTGGGCATAGCTGGCATCCAGCATGCCGTTGATCTCCTGCACGGCTTGGTCGGTGATCGGCTCATGGGGGGAGCCGTTGTTTTTGTGGTCGCCTCGGAAGTAGGTGTTGAAGGTGATGCCCATCTCGTCTTCCATGCGGCTGACTTCGTAGGTTTCGATAATCACCCCGATAGAGCCCACGCCTGCCGTAGGGCTGACGATGATGCGAGAGCAAGCCGCTGCCAGGTAGTAGCCTGCTGAATAGGCGGCGAAGTTGACCAGCGCGGTGATGGGCTTCATGGCGGTGCTGGCTCGGATGAAGGCGGCCAACTCTTTGCAGCCCATCGCGTGGCCACCACCGGTGTGGGAGTCGAGGAAGATCTCTTCAACATGCTCATGCTTGAGCGCGGCGGAGATTTGGCTGCGCAGCTTTTCGTAAGAGAGCAGCTCTTCACAGGCGGCGGTGATATGCCCGCGCCGTGCGACTAGCACGCCATGTACGGGGATCACGGCAATGCGCCCTACCACGTTCAAGCGCTGCATTTCGCGTTCTTCGCCGGTACCGGATTCCATGCCCAGGCTTTGCGGCATTTCATTGGTACGCCCCAGCAAACGAGGCTCCAGTACGTTGCGTACTGCCTGCACCAGCGTGGGGGTGGCGTAGAGCGGTGTGTTGAACACCATCGACGCGATGTGCGGGTAGTTGATCATTGCGTGCATGCGAGTATTCCCTCGATCTCTTGCAGTTGTTGGGGCGTGGCGTTGATCGAGCCTTCTAGCTGTTTCGAATCAATCATGTTCATCGGCGTTAGGTAGCGGTCACCGCCAGGAATCGGCGGCATGTTTTCCAACCGGCGAATGTCGTTAACGCTGAGCCAGCCCCACTGGCGGGCAATGGCGTAGGCCTCGAAGCGGCTCTTCTGGTCGCCACGCAGCAGGCCAGAGACGTTGAACTCGATGTAAAGGTTTTTGCGCTCTTCGGGCAGCAGGAGGTCGCGCATCATCGCGGCCTCTTTGCGCTTGATCCACGGCATCAAGGTGTAGATGACGAACTGCAGGCCCAGGTGCTCGATGTTGTTAAACGTGGCTTTATCCAGGTGCTGGATCATGTTGGGCGCGACGCGATACAGGCGGCAGATTTCCACCACGCCAAAGTTGCGCGACTCCAGCAGTTGGGCCTTTTCGTTGTCCATCGCCAGCTGTTTGTACTGCATACCCTCTTGCAGCAGCGCCACTGAGAAGGCGTTGCGTAGGCCACCGCCGTGGCGCTCGGTGAACTTTTCTAAAAGTCGGTCTACTTTCGCTTGATCCTTAATAGGGGCAGCTTCATGAGGCCGCTCAATCACCCCGGCCATGGTGGCACCACGCTGAAACACCGCCGAGGCGTGCTGCTCGGTGGCCATCGCTAGGCCGATGGTGTCGGCGTTGGTGGCGATGGGTGAGACGCCCGCATAGCCATCCAGCGAGAAACCCTTAACGTGATGCACCGAGCGCATCGGCAGGATCTGGTCTTTGTAGTCCAGCAGCTGGTAATACGGCAGGCCATCAGGCCCCTTCAGCACGCGCATTTTCTTGGGGTGCACGGGGATCAGCTCGGTTGGGTACTCGGCACCGTCGCGCTGAATCAGCGAGAACTCATTACCTTCCAGCGTGAGGCAGCCCATGCCTTGTTCGTAATACTCGAAGCTAGTGTCTTTCTGGTTGGGCTGGCTGTGAATCACGTCGTACAGCGGATGATCCGTGGCGCGGTCTCGGCCACCTTGGGCGTCGCGGCGGTAGATCTCGCAGGGCAGTTGGGCGACTGATTCCGCTAGCAGCGTGACGCAGGCACGCAGGGCGATACGCCTAGGGCGTTCTCGGTATTCACCATGGTGCCCGCGGCGCTTTGGCGGCTGCGGGTTGAACTTACCCAGCCGGTCCAGTTTTGGCTTTTGTGGCCGCTGCCACTGGCGGCGGACGTGAAGAGGCTTGGCCAGAACATTAGCATTCCTCTTCGTTGTTAGTGGGCTTGGCGGGTTGCGTTGCCCGGGCGGCGGCGTTGGCTGCCAGCCAGGACCACAGCAGACAGAAAGCGCCAGCAGTGATGTAGCCTGCCGCCGGCAGAATGAGCCACGCGCCAAAGGCCACCAGCCCGACACCTAGCAGGCCTACTGTGAAGGTGATGAAGTTGATCAGCATGTTACGTCCGTGGTGTCGTAGATGGATTCTTCTGGCTCGTCGTTTTCGGTGAGCACGGCGCGGCCTAGCGCCATCAGGGTGGCGATGATGCCGTCGATCTTGTTGTCGGGCTTTTCTATGCGTGGGTAGATGTTGTCTTTGGCGTCTGCTTTGGCGACCACGTTGCTGGCCATCCAGGTAAGCACCGGGTCTTTGCTGTGGCGGAAACGCCCACCGGTGATGGCGGCTTCCATTTCCCGCATGGCGGGGCTCATGTTTTGTACGGTGTTGCGGTATTCGATGATGCTGGCACCATCAGCCATGAGCTGGTGCGCCAGCTGCGTGGCTCGCCAGGGGTCGTAAGCGATTTCGGTAATCTCAAACTGCCCTGCCAGGTCTTTGATGTCTTCGCGGATCACATCGAAGTCGAGCTCTTCGCCATCGGTGATGATCAGGTCACCGCTGTTCACCCAGGTTTCGTAGGCGGCCTTGTTGTTGCTGGCTCGCTCTACGGCGCCTTCGGGTAGGTAGTTGCGGACAAACACCGTCCAGCGCGTTTTCATGCGGCCTTTCTTGTCGGCCACTTCATCGCGGAATAGCAGAGCAATGCTGGCGATGTCGGTTTTGCTGGCGAGATCCACCCCCATCCAGCAGGCCTTGCCGATGAAGTCGTCAATGCTGAGTGATGGATCCCCCAGGGCGTGCCAACTGGCCATGTTTAGCCACGCGGTGCGCGCACTCACCCACACGTTCAGGTGCTTGGTGAGGAAGCTGTTCTGGCGGCTAGGGTAGCGAACAGCATCGCGCTGGGCTTTGACCAGAAACTCTTCACTGACGGATATGCCGAAGTTCGGGTTGGCCTTTTTCAGAGCCGCCGGGGCTTTCCAGTCGTCGCCATCGTCAATGGTGTAGATGATGGCGAACAGTTCATCGTTGGGCAGCGCGTCATCCAGCATTTGCTGGGCTTGGCCGCGCTTGTCGTAACAGGGCCCTGCGATGTTGAAGCCCGCGGTAGTGATGATGAACATCAACGGTTGGTCGCGGGCACCCATGCCGGTGAGCATGGTTTCGTAGAGGTCCGGCGTTTGGTGTTCGTGATACTCATCCACTATCGCGCTAGTGGGTGAACTACCGTCGCCCGGGTTGCCGATCAGCGGCTCTAGGCGGCTGCCGTCTTCCGGTATCGAGATGTTCTTCGCCATGATCTCGATGCCCGCTGCACTCACCAGCGCAGGCGATTTGACCAACATTAGCCTGGCTGGCCGGAACACTTCCCAGGCTTGCTTTTCGGTGGTCGCGCCACAGTAGACCTCTGCGCCGTATTCGCCATCGGCGCAGAGCATGTAATTGGCGACGCCAGCGGCAATCACTGACTTGCCGTTCTTACGGCCGACCTCGATATACGCTTCCGTGAAGCGGCGAAGTCCTGACTTCTTTTTCCGCCATCCAAAAATGCAGCAGAAGATGAACAGCTGCCACGGCTCCAGCGTGATCAGCTTTCGCTCCCGCGCCCACTTGCCTTTGGTGTGGGGCAGTAGCTGAACGAATCCACAGACGCGCTCAGCTTCGTCTTTATCGAACCGGTGCGGATAGGATCGGGACTTCTGCGCCTTGAGATCGTCCAGGTGGCGTTGGCAGGCCTGCCGGACCTCTTTGCACGCGGGAATCTTTTTGGCCACTACGTCCCGAGCGTACTTGTTGGCGGCGTTGACGTTCGGGTAACTGGCCATGGTGCTTCATCGCTTTTTACCTAGAAGATCTTTGAATGGGTTGCCGGCTTCTTTCGCGCCCGGTATCGCAAGGCGGGCACGGCTGGAAGGGTCCAGGCCTAGGGCGCTGCCAAAGGTGACCATCTGCTTTAGGGATTCATTCGCCACGGTGCAGGCGGGGTTCTTCACTTCAGAGTTCAGGCCCATCACCGTGATGCCGTTCTTGGCGATGTCTTGCTCCGCCTTTCGCCACCGCGCATAGGCAGCGCAGTAGGCTTCCAGGTTGGCGATGTCAGAGCCGGTCAGGATTTTGGAGTTAACCAGCCAGGGGCCGATCTTTTCCCACATCTGAATGGCAATGGGGTCTAGCCACTCAGGCGGCAGCGGCACTTCGGTGAGCTCTTCGCCCTGGGGTTCGTCGTGGTTCACCGCCCGCTTTCCAGCGTTGCCTTGCACCGCTTTCAGGTGGCTGGGCTTCGGTTTGCGACCTCTTGTCATTTGCTAGTTCCTCGCGCCGACCTGATTTTTCAATTTCGCGGGTATAAAAATTTGATGGAGGCTGCGGTGTCCGCTGGCGAAAGGGTGTAGGGATTTGATCCCCCCTCCCCCTCAGGCGTCCGCGCCACGCCCCCGGCGTGCTTCCTGCTGCGTCTTCAGCTTGTGGCACGGCCTGCATATCGCCTGCAGGTTGTCGTCGCTGTCCGTGCCGCCTGAGGCGATATTAACGATGTGATCAACCTCAACTGCAGGCGTAAAAAAGCCCCGCTTTAGGCAGGGCTGGCAGAGACCTTTATCACGCTGCAGGATCCGGGCACGTATGCGACGCCATGGTCTGCCACCGCGATCCTGCTTTGCGGTGGGTGACTTCTTCCAGCTAACAGCCAACTCAGTGTGCTTATCGCAGTAGCCGTGCTTATGGGTGGTTTTGCCAGCGCACATCGGAGCGCGGCATGGGCGTGGTGGTGAGGATGGCATTGCGCTAACCTGTCTAGGCAAAATTAATTCTTGAGGGGTTCTTTATGTCTGACGTAGCGAATGCGCTGTTCCAGCAAATGCGATTAACCATCCTGCTGACTGCCAAAGATGGCGCAGAAGAAAGCCCGTTCCATCCTGCCTATCTATTGGCTTGGGATGATGGCGTTTACCCAATCCTTGATGATGGAGCTGATTGGCACAAGCCACATGCTGGACAGTTCCGCGTAACCAAAGAGCAAGTAGATCGCATCTTCTCGATTTTGTGTGACCACTGGGACGACAAAAAAGAGATCACTTTCTATGCGCTTGAAGACTTACTTGGGATCCATGGCTCTGCCTATTCAACCGGTGACTTCCAGAGACATGATGTAATTATTATTTGTCGCTATCTGTTCTTGCATGACCGTTTTGATAAAGAGTTTTGGTCCACTCTTTGCCGTAACGGGGAATGCCCCTCAGAGGCGCATGTCATCGCAAGTGACCGAGAAGTGGACATCTACTTCAACTAATCCTCGCCAAGATCATTAACTAGTACCTCCACTACCGCCGCCCGGTCTGCATTAAACCGGCGGCGAAGCGCCTCATATTCAGCCAGCAAGAGCAACAGGCCTTTGTTGCCCGGCAGAATCAGCGGCGGCGCGGGTAGCTCACTGGTTAAGTGCTCAGGAACCACCGGGTGGTGACACTGCATCTCCATCGGCTGAACGTTGGAGTTCGCGCACCCAATCAGTGATAACGCTAGGCCTATCGCTATCCAGCCACTCACCCGCTTCAGCATTGGTTTCTCCCAGTCGTTCCAGCGCCACTGAGCTGGCGCGCATGTCGTCAGCAATAATGTTTAGCGTTCGGTCGCGCTCGGCCATGGCGGCGTTGAGCGTTTCGATCTGCAGGCGCTGCCACTGCTGGTGCTCCTGCAGGATCTCTGCCCGCGCTTGCTGGCGCTCGGCTTCAGCTTGGTAGGCGTCCCGCTGGCTAGTGACGTGCTGCCAATAGAGATAGGCGCTCACAAGCGCTAGGCCTCCCAGCGCCCAACCCATCGCCCTACTCTTAAGCGCGCCAATCATTTGAGCAGCTTCCGAAGAAAACCCAGAAAGACCTCATAGAGGCCGTCTGCTTTTTCACGCATCCAATCAGTACCCAGGAACGCCAGAAACACGCAGGGTGGGAACGCAATGATGGGTGGCCAGCCTTGCGATTCCGCGATCCACAGGAATACAGGGAACAGTGGCGTTGCTAAGAGCGTGCACATCACCGCCCCCAGTAGAGAACGCTTGAAGCTGCCGCCCTCATGCACACCACGCACAAACGCCATAGCAAACGTCACGATAGAGACCAGCGCGATCGGCATGTACTCAAGCAGCCACTGCCAGTTGTTGGGGTCGCGGTTTGGCATGGTGCGTTTCTCTTTTCGTCTGGAATTCATGGCTCACCTCTCGGGCGGGCCTCGTCAGTTAGTCGATGGATACCCCGCCGCTGGCTTCATACACCTGCAGCAGTTCATCAGTAGCTAGCTCACGCTGGCCGTAGCCAGCACCTGGCAGGCTCGCCCAAATCTTCCGACAAGCATGGATAGCCTCTCGAATGCGGCCATCGTGAATGAGGGAAAGCGCCTTACATTGGCGAATGAGATGCACCGCGCCTAGATCTTGGTTGGCGGGTGTGAAGTCGGGCAGGTTAAAGCGCTTCGCCAGATCGTCCCAAGTGCGAGAGAGAAACTGGTAACGACCTGCCGCGCTGGAGTGGATTTCATAAGCAGGAAGCCAAATAAGCTGGCGTGGGTGATCGTCGTAACTGTCGAACGTCTCGCCGCCAACTATCACATTGTAGCCATCCTCATAACCGTAACGCGGGGTGCCTTCGGCATAGGCCAGCATATCGAGGAAAGCGGCCACGTTGCCCGCTCGCGTGTCTTTGGGCGGTGCTGGCTCCACGCGCAGCAGTTCCGCCTCCTCAAGCCAATGAGTAGGAGAATGAGCAGACATGATGACCTCGGGAAGAAACTTACTGCAATAAGGGGTAAGTCGAAGCACAAGCAGCAATGCATGAAATGGTAGCAGTAGCGTTTATAGCTCCCTCTTATCCAGCTTTAGTAACTGAAGAAGCAATAACTTGACTCGAAGCTGCTACAAAAGCAAAAGCCCTGTATCAGTGATACAGGGCTTGAAGAATGTAAAAACGCCTATCATACGTCTAAGCTACATCATCTGTTCCCGAAGCGCAACACAGTAAAAAAACTAGCCTATCAAAGACTGACTCTAATATAATGTACATTATAGTTAGATCACTAGAAAGGAGTTTTAAGCATGAGCGCTGAAAAAAATAATTTTCAATCGCATGAAGTACATGAGATCTTAAATAATTTAATAGATTATATGCATGAAAATTCAGACACCAGCAACAAAAAATCTTCTTCAAACCTAGCCAGATTAAACAAGATATTAATTAAAACCAGGATCGTCATTCGGTCTATCGACCCTGACTTCTACCCTGCTAACGAACTAGATAAAATACGTGACCTGATAATGAGTGAAAACATAATCACTCAGGTCACTGACGTAATAAGGAGAAATACAAGCTTTGACTATCAGTTAGCCAATCCTGAGCTAGAAGAGCTAACCAGAAGCGTATATATACTCTCAGGAATGTCTGATAAAAATGAGGAAATGGATAAACTTAAAAAACTAGAGACAAGCATTGCCCGTCGCCACCAAACGTATGAAAGCGAATTCATCAACCTCAAACTGGCATTAGAAAACGAACTCGAAGAAACAAGAGAAAAGATAAACAGAATACGATCACTGGAAAAAGAATTACAGGATCGCTCTCTACAAGCAAAAGAAATACTAGAGAATAACCTGAATCCGTGAGACCGGCCCCCGGA
>NZ_MWVI01000066.1 GCF_002087295.1 Vreelandella lionensis
CGGTGGCCAGTTTTACTTGACCACTACACACATACGACCAGCGATCCTCGTAAGCATCGGGGGTCCATTCGTTAGCGTACTGGACACCGGTCTGAACGCTCCAGAAAGGTGTAATAAGCCGCGAATAAAGGAAATCGTTCTCGCTTTCCCCTTCGTTTGCGCCATCGAAAATCGCCTCCCCCTCAGTCTTCCACCAGAATAGGTTGATATCACCGCCGAACCAGGCATCAGCTTCCCAGCCTAAGTTACCGGGGGCATCATCATCCGTAACACGGTACTCAAACTGGTCGAAGCGCACGAACCCAAACAATTGGTCGTCGGGTACCGGGTCGGGGAAGTGCGAGGGTGGGTCGCTTTCCGCATAGTTGAACACCTCATCCAGCGTGATGCCTTCAGGGAGCGGCGGAACTTCAAGATCAGGCGTTGAGCCTTGGTGGTACTTCGCGGATTCCTGATGGACTGGAAGATCCGAGGTGTTCGGCATATTTCCCATGCCGGACTTATTCTGTCCCATCGCAGGGGCGGAAAGTAGAGCAGCGACGGCCATGGCCGATAAGAGGCGAGTGCTATGCATCAGCATTGATCGATCCTCCTTCCAAGGAACGGACAACAGCGACTGTACGAAACATGCCTGCCTCCATGTGATAAAGCAAGTGACAGTGGAAGGCCCACTGTCCTGGTGCGTCAGCGGTAATGTCTACGGTCAGCAGTTCAGCCGGCTGAACATTTACCGTGTGCTTGCGCGGATTGGTGTCGAGGTCGCCTCCTGCATATAGGTCCATCCACATGCCGTGCAGGTGGATTGGGTGACTCATCATGGTGTCGTTGATCATATTTATGCGCAGACGCTCACCATACTCGAATCGGATCATGTCCGACTCGGACCATTTCTTGCCGTCGAAGCCCCAGATGAATTGGTGCATGTTGCCCGTCAGGTGCAGGTAGAACTCCCGGGTCGGTGGGCGCCTAAGCGGGGGGCGTTCCAGAGCCCGCAGCTGACTATACGTCAGCACCCGCCAGCCATCATCCCCAAGGCCTGCCCCAGGATAGTCCAGACGTCGGTAGGCGGACTGAGCCATGGTGATACTGGCCGGGCCATGACCGGATGGGCCGTGTTTGACGCGTTCTACCAAATTTTCGGTCGGTAACCCATTGGCAGCATGCCGACCCATCGGCATCACCATGCTGTCGTGTGCACCATGGTTCATCCCCTCCATGCCTTCCATGCCTTCCATGCCTTCCATGCCACCCTTCATCATCATGCCCATGTCGGCCATGTTAAGCATGGGCCTGCGTCGGGGCTCGGGAATGGCTGCAGACATGCCGACCCGTGAAGCCAGGGTTCCGCGGGCATAGCCGCTGCGATCCATGGTTTCTGCAAAGAGCGTGTAAGCCTGGTCGTCAGGCAAGGTAATAATCACATCGTAGGTCTCGGCTACGGCGATGCGAAACTCATCTGTTTCGACCGGTTTGATATCTTGACCATCAGCCTGAACAACGGTCATCGGCAGGCCTGGAATGCGAACATCATAGTAGGTCTGGGACGAGGCATTGACGATACGCAGCTAACCTTCTGGCCGGGTTCGGCAAGGAACACCGGGTTCTCGTCAGCCGACTTGCCATTCATGAGGAAGGTGTAGGTGGCACCTGTGACGTCGGCAATATCGGTAGGGTCCATCCGCATCCCTTGCCAGGACAGTCGTTTGCCAATGACCTCACCCAGCGCCATGCCCGTTGCCTGCATCTGGTCATCGATATTTGCCAGGGTCGGCCGCTGGAAATTGTAATAGCCCTCTATGGTTTTGAGATTACGGAACACATTATGAGGGTCTTCAAATGTCCAGTCCGACAGGACAACCGTATGCTCAACGTCGTAATCAACCGGGTCTGTTTGGGCGGGGTCGACGATTAATTGACCGTAGTGACCGAGTTGCTCCTGAAAGCCGGAATGACTGTGATACCAGTAGGTACCGTTCTGTCGGACCGGAAAGCGATAAGTGAAGGTCTCGCCTGCGGGAATACCGGCAAAGCTAATACCTGGCACACCATCCATGTCGAATGGTAAAAGAATGCCATGCCAGTGAATTGAACTCGATTCAGGCAGGCGGTTATGGACGCGTATCAGCGCATCCTTGCCTTCTGTCATGCGGATGACCGGTCCGGGGATAGAGCCATTAATGGTAATCCCCCTGCCAACGCGGCCACCGATTAGCAGATCCTGGTTTTCGAGATAGAGATCGATTCCTTCCTCTGCAGTCGCATCCAGTTCACCAAAGTTTCCAGAACGAGCAACATCGGCATTCAACGCCCACGCTGGGCGGTTGAGCATCAGGTAACTGGCTAGTGTTGATGAGCCTGTTGTGACGAGGAACCTACGACGCGACATCGAACTTAGCTCGCTAAAACGGCTTTGATCTTTCATTAGTACCTCCTTGTACGCTTGATTATCCTGACGACGGCGGACCCAATGAGAGGTATCGACAGGCGAAGAGTTCATATTGGGGTAAGAGCTGGACAGCGGCATGGTATAATTGCTGCCCTACCTCCCCACCCTCTGTTATTTTTATATCTTTCAACTGAGCAATAGCGAATTCTATAAAAGCAGGCACAGCGAATCCGGAGGTCGTCATGCCTGCTTAGCCATTTTCTAGTTTTAATATATACCGATAAGGTTCTTCGTCTTTTCAGTTTGATTTCAGTTGCACCGGGTAGCGTCAACAATCGAGCCACGAACGCGAGAAGCTGTATATACATGGTTTTAGGAGCAACCTATGAGCGATAGACATTTCTATGCAGGTGTGTCCAGGCGCCGCCTTATACAAGGAGCTGCCACAATGGGACTTCTTGCCGGTTTCGACAGTTGTTACAGGCCTATGCTAGAGGACAACTGGACAACACGAATGCATTTCACACCGTGCGTAATGGCGCTGACATTTACGACCTGACCGTCGCGAGAACACCTCTCAAGATAGGGGGCAGAGTCTCGGAACAGCCCATCACCATCAACGGCACTCTGCCAGCGCCTCTGGTGCGCCTCAAACAGGGGCGCGAGGCAATCTTGCGTGTCACCAATACGCTATCGGAGGCAACATCCATTCACTGGCACGGCCTGATTCTGCCGTACCAGATGGACGGCGTTCCTGGCGTCAGCTTTCCCGGCATCAACGTTTGAGTACCGTTTTCCGGTCGAACAGCACGGCACCTACTGGTACCACAGCCACTCTGGCCTTCAGGAACAGCTGGGCCATTATGGGCCGATTATCATTGATCCTGCCGAGCCGGAACCGGTGACCTATGATCCCGAAGACGTTGTTGTCCTCTCCGACTGGACCTTTGATTCTCCCTACGACGTATTCCGCAATCTGAAAGTGGCGGAGGGCTACTACAACTACAACCAGCGCACCGTTGGCGACTTCTTCAAGGACGTCGAAACCATGGGCTGGGATGCCGCGTGGAGCAAAGCCGGCATGTGGGGCAGAATGCGAATGAGTCCCCGGGATATCCTGGATGTAACCGGTTCTGAATATACCTACCTGATGAACGGGTCGCCTTCCGCCAGCAACTGGACCGGGCTGTTCCGTCCCGGCGAGAAAATTCGCCTGAGATTCATCAACGCCTCGGCGATGACCTTCTTTGATGTCCGTATCCCGGGACTCCCGATGACGGTTATCTCCGCTGACGGTCAGCCAGTGCAGCCCGTAGAAACGGATGAATTCCGCATTGGCGTGGCGGAAACCTACGACGTGATTGTACAGCCAACCGACACGGCTCCCCCCGTGTTTGCCCAGTCACAGGATCGGTCGGGGTATGTGCGCGGAACGTTAGCCACCCGCAAGGGAATGGAGGCGCCAGTACCGCCCATGTATCCGCGAACCGAGCGCGGTATGGCCGCCATGGGCATGGGCGCGATGAGCATGGGCGCCATGGGCAAGGACGGCGATATGAACATGGACAGCGGCATGGACATGGGTGGCAAGATGGCGATGATGTCGGGCAGCAACGACAAAGCCCATGGCCAAATGATGATGAATGGCGCCGACTCGGGAATGAACAAGATGAGCTCGGACAAAGCAACGATGAATGAGGTCCCGACGGCGGGTCGGCCGATATCCCATGGCCCTGATAATCACGGTCCCGGGGCGGCCATGGTGGCTTCCAGCCCGCAATCGCGTCTGGATGACCCTGGTGTAGGTTTTGAAACAGCCAACCATCGGGTGCTGACTTATTCCCAGTTGCAGAGCATTGAGGGCTGGCCCGACAAGCGCCCGGCCGAACGCGAGGTGGAACTGCACCTTACCGGCAATATGGAACGTTACATGTGGTCGTTCGACGGCAAAAAGTTCTCTGAAGTCGATGGCCCGGTCAAGTTCTACCATGGCGAGCGCCTGCGATTGATCCTCGTCAACGACTCGATGATGGATCACCCCATTCACCTGCATGGCATGTGGATGGAACTGGAAACCGGTGCAGGTGAATATCGTCCACGCAAACACACGATTTCCGTCAAACCCGGCGAGCGTGTATCCGCGCTGATCACAGCGGATGCACCGGGTGACTGAGCTTTCCATTGCCACCTTCTGTACCACATGGACGCAGGCATGTTTCGTGTCGTGTCGGTCGTTTAACGGGATAGGGGATGAACATTATGATGAATCGCATCAAGTGGGTTGTGGGTGCCACAGCCTTAACGCTTGCCTCGGGAGCCGGCGCCGCCGGTACTGGCGTTCAGGCCGAACCCGACTGAACGCTGCCGATACACGACCACCAGGTGTTTGGCCAGGTTCTGTTTGACCGGATGGAATACCAGCGTGACGGCGACAACGAATTGGCCCTGTGGGACGCCCAGGCATGGATTGGTAAAGATCGCAATCGGCTCTGGGTCGAAACGGAAGGTGAGACTGATCTATCCAGCGACAGCGGCGACATCGAAAATTTTGATGTGCAGTACAGCTATCGCTTCGATCGCTTCTGGGATATACAGACAGGATTGGGTGCCCAGTCAACGTTTTGCCCCAGCCCTAACCTAATAAGGAGCGCTATTCGGCCATTGTTGGATTGCAGGGACTTGCCCCCTACTGGTTTGAGGTAGACACAAATCTCCGAGTCACCGACGACGGTGACGTGTCATACGATCTTGAAGCCGAGTACGACTGGCTGCTGACCCAAAGGCTCATTTTGCAGGGCCGCGGCGAAACGCTCGTTGCCTTCAGCGATGTTGAGGAGTGGGGCGTCGGTAGTGGCATCAATAATGTGGGCCTGGGGCACCGTCTGGGATACCACTTTTCGAGGGAGTTTGCGCCCTACGTGGGTGTTTCTTACACCCGCTTTCTGGGCAACACAGAGGACCTTCGTGAGCGCGAGGGGGAAGACGTCGAGTCCTCCAGCTTCGTGGCGGGCGGCCGGTGGTGGTTTTAGTACGATAATGCCCAGTAGAAAAGGCCTGGCCCCTTTGCGTGGGTCAGCTAGTGTCCTCATTTGGAGGATTTCGTCAAAATCATTGCCGACCTTCCGCATGTTCGGCTCAATGACAAACGGCCGGACTAAGGCCCGGCCGTTGTATCAGATCATGAAATTACACGTTGATCAGTAGCTGATATTGACCATAGCTACGACCTTATAGGTATCCTCCGGGTCATCTTCGTAGAAGTCCCCCCTGAAACCGTGAGAGCCGCGGCGGCTGATGTCATACAAGCCAGCAAACTTTTTACCAACCTGAGCAGCGACTTCAAGTACCAAGACTTGAGCCGTTGGCCTGAGCTGCGCTGTCGGGCGCGTCGTCGGCAACGCGGAAGTAACCGGTGCCGTACTTCAGGTAGTAGTCGTTGGAAAGCTCCTGATCACCCGAGACCATCAGCCCCATCAGGCCATACCCTTGGTACGCTCCATCAAGAACTGCCTTAGCACCCTGACTACCATTGTTGTAGTAGACGTCTGTTCCGAAGATTTGCAGATTATCGCCGGACAGCTCGTAGCCCGTATTGTTTCTTGCAAAGCGATCGGCACCGTTGCTGCTGTCGTCTGCCGGAATGTAGATGCCGTGAATCTTGAGGCTTGCATTGCCCCAATGCCTCTGGGCATACAGATTCAACATGTACGTGTCGCCATCTGTTGCGTCAGAGTCACGCCCGGACGACTTTTTGTAAAGTACCGAGCCGCTATAGCCCATTTTGTTAAAGGTAAAATCGGCGTAGGCACCGAAATAGTTGTCATCCGTTCGAGCCGCCGTACCATTCAGAGCAGCCTGACTGCTGTTGCTGATCTGAGCTCCGGTAAGGCCGTAGTGGAAAACCTCGCTGGGATGAAGTTCGGCACTCAACATGTAGAAGTCCACGTCGTCCGCAGAATCTCTATCGTTTTCTTCCCACTTGAACCAGCCACCTGTCAGCGTGGCCATACCAACATTGCCCGCAAAGGAGACGCCATTCATGTCGTCGTTGGTAACAAAGCTCTCGTATTTACCGAAGCCATACCCCTGGATGCCCGCTCGCACCTTCCAGTCGCTGTTCGGCACCTTCAGTTCAGCGTAGGCATTTTTGGTCTCAACGCCAACGCCGTCGGCGCTGAGTTTGCCGCAATCGTCACCCTGGCAGCTTCCCTTCTCACCCCAGGGAGAGTCGAACTCACCGTACCAAACCAGGCTCACATTATCATTGAGGTCGCCGGTGATCTTTGCACGCAGGCGCTGGTCAACAAAAGCAGCACTGTTATCGTCGGTCGTATCTAGGCTTTCTGAGGTCGCCTGCAGGCGGTAATAACCGTTCACCGTGAAGGGGGAATCGCCTTTCTTGAGCTCTTCCACTTCAGCCGTCAGTTGATTTATTTCATTCTTCAGGTCTTCTACGGTTGGTGACGCACGCCCGACCGGCTCCGCGGCCAACGCCGGTGTTGCTACTAAAGCTATCGCCAGCGGAGCGCTTATTGATTTGAAGATTTTGCTCACCTGAAACTCCTTATTTTAATTTTCATATCGACAACGATTTATTGCCTCAATATGGATGTGCCAGTTAAACGGCACTTAATCTTGACGCACAAAACTTGTAGTGGTCAACTGAAACGAACCTGAATTTTCAGCTAAATTTCATTTTCCCGATTTTCGTACTGACATCCCCACCCGTCAGACTGTCAGACCTGACGACGCATCAAAGAGGCTATTTCGCCCCCAGCGCCCATTCTCGGAGAGGTGCTATGATTGCTCACTATTGAAAGGCATACTGGGCGCCAAGCATGCAATCCGACCATTTGGCGCATGAAATCGAGATGGCCGCAATGAACCGACGAGTTATCTCCTTGCTGCTGCCGTTGTTTTTGGG
Organism: Vreelandella lionensis; assembly: GCF_002087295.1. Classification (GTDB taxonomy): domain Bacteria; phylum Pseudomonadota; class Gammaproteobacteria; order Pseudomonadales; family Halomonadaceae; genus Vreelandella; species Vreelandella lionensis. Next base: position 7,311 of record NZ_MWVI01000066.1, read on the forward strand.
TGGACCGGTTCTGGCCACTTCCGAATTATCGGGTGGTCAGGAGGGCGCTGCGATGAAGGGTTGCGATTTCAACTTCGGCTGCCTGAAGTTATTAGATTGGCTGGATAGATTATGCATTGTTCACGTCGACCATCACGTAGAGGCTGGTTCCTGTTTTTTTTAATCTGGTCTGTCAGCTTTTTGCTGCATTTTTTTTGGGAAATGATCCAGGTGCCTTTCTTTACAGGGATGATGGAGGCGTCCCATGGTGCGGTCGTCTGGCTGTGCACGCGGGCGGCAATCGGCGATGCCAATATTGCACTATTTGCCTATGGCGTCGCCGCAGCGGCAACTAAAGATGGCTTTTGGATACAGGGGCGGTGGCGCCGCCATGCTTTAGGAGCGTATTTTGCTACCGGTCTGCTTATAACCATAGTCTTTGAAGCATGGGCCACAGGCGCAGGCCAGCGCTGGAGCTACAATGATTCTATGCCCCTGTTACCCTTTATTGGCACAGGTATTGCGCCTCTAGTGCAGTGGATTATCGTTCCAACAGTCTCGCTCTTTGGTCTGCGTTGGCTCTATAGAGGCTGGCTTGATCTCAGACGTCAGGGCGGTGATTACTCTCGGCAATAAATAATGGGCTTCGGCCATCATGCAAGCGGCCCTACAAACACTTGCGCAAATACACCCAAAAGGAGTGTGACAGTCAGCGCTATTATCAGTACGGCTTTCAACCAGATATCAGTTCTAGCCACCACGACATTCCCTTGCCTGTACATCGGCACAACGAGGCGCAGATAAACTGCCAGCGAGAGTACGCTATTGATGATCGCCACCACTGCCACCCAGGTGTACTGCACGTCGATGACTGCGGCAAACAAAAGGAACTTGCCGACAAAACCCGCCAATGGGGGAATCCCAACCAGCGATAGCAGAAAGATAACCATTGCGAGGCCAATAAGCGGCTGGGCGCGACCCAATCCGTCAAAATCGTTCAGAGTCCGTCCAGTACTGGCGGCAACGGCGAAAGCGCCCAGGTTCATGGCCGCATAGGCTGCGGCAAACAGGATGATGGATGGCAGCGCAAGCTCACTTGCGCCGACTGCGAGGATGCCCAGAAGAAAATAGCCGGATTGGGCAATCGACGAATAGGCAAGCAGCCGAATCACGTTAGTCTGAGCAAGCGCGGCCAGGTAGCCATAGGTCATGGTCAGAACAGCCAGTACGGCGATAACAACCGCCCAACCGCTGCCAAGCGGCAGGTCGCGAACCACCTGCGTTAACGCAAACAGCGCGCCGACCTTTGGCACGACGGACAAATAGGCGGCAATAGACAGCGGACCACCCTCATAGGCATCTGGCGCCCAGAAATGAAATGGAACCAGCGAGGCCTTATAGCCCAGACCAACAACCACCGCCACGAACCCAAGAAGAACCGACATTGGCATGGTATCCATACCAGGAAGATCCGCGAGTAACGTGGAGCCCGTAGCGCCGAACCAGTAACTCAGGCCGAAAATCATGATCGCACCTGTGACCGAGGCGAACACGAAAAACTTCATGGCGGCCTCTGTGGCAGGGTCGGTATCCGGGTAGGCAACCAAGGCAAAGGTGGCCAGGCCAGTTAATAATGTACCCAATACAAGGAACATCGTATCACCCGCGCCTGCCAGAACGAGCGCGCCGATGGTGGCAAAGCAAAGCAGGCTGTAAACCGTGCCCTCTCGCACGGTGCCTCTCACATCCACTCTCGCCAAAAATATGGCGAGACTGGCATTGGCCGGCCTTCAAC
>NZ_MWVI01000067.1 GCF_002087295.1 Vreelandella lionensis
GTGTCGGCGCCGGCTTCACGGATTCAGGAACTTTTAAACACCATTTAAGAAGTAATTGAAGTACGGATTTCTGATGCAGTCTCTTGTAAAATTGGTAAGTAGGTTTTTAGTAAGGTGGAAATATTGACACGAATAGCGTTAGTACTGATATTAATTGCGCCAAGCAGTTTTCCGTTAGCATCAAAAGCTGGCACGGCTAGTGAGCGAAGCCCTGAATCCAGCTCTTGGTCTACAATGGCGTAACCCTGCTTACGTACTTTTTTGATGCAGTTCTTGAGAGTGAGAGTGTCAATTATAGTTTTATCGGTATAGCGCTTTAAGGGTAAATTATTAAGATATGTGTCGAGTTCCTGGTTAGATAGCTGTGCAAGTAGTACACGACCCATTGATGTATGTGCGGCAGGTAAGCGCGTGCCTACTGATAGCGTAATTGCCATCAATCGGTGCGGAGCTGAAGAGCGAGCCAGATAAATCACTTCATCGCCGTCTAGCACACCGAGTGAGGATGACTCCCCACACTGGGCAGTAATCCTTTCTAGGAACTTCTGAATAACGCTACGATGATTATTGCTCGCTAGATAAGAGTACCCTAACTGCAATACCTTAGGTGCCAGTTCAAAGTAACGCTGTTCTTTATATACATAACCAAGAGCATGAAGTGTGAGTAGACAACGGCGTGCTTTGGCGCGGTTCATCCCTGTGCGTTCGGCTACTTCGCTAAGGGTCATACGCGGATGGGCATTATCAAATGCCATAATGATATCAAGCCCACTAGCGAGAGCTGATACATAGTCGCGATCAGCTGGTTGTAACGGATTACCCTGTGAAGTGCTGTCCATGTTTCACCTGCAAACTTTAGCTTTGATTAATTTAATTAGCACTAATTAGAATGATGAAATCAATCTAGTTCGAATAGCGAACAAAACAATATCCTCTCTACGCTACATCTTGCAATGGATATGTGTGATTATGTATCACTGCGTTACGATTTGAACTGAGAAAACGGTAGCCATCAACAGCAGCGATGGCGGGAATGATCACTGATCCTCTTTAATTAGGCAATGATTCAGAACTATAAAACATTGGCACTAAGCCAATAAATTTTGAGTTTTATAGGAAATCTAGGGCAATACCTCGCAAAATGCAAATAATTAAAAAATTTAATAAAGTCGAGGATCCACCTAAAAAATCTATCCAAAACAAGGTTAAAGCACACCGTTAATAGCACAACAAAATAACATTTATCACTGGAATTTAAATTTAATATTTATTTAAGAAACTGTACAACCTCACTAAATATAAGAGAAAATTTCTTTTCTAAAATAGCAAAATGCGAGCCACTAGGAATGCTTAAATATTTCTTATCCTCGCTACCGATTTCATTATAAAAATTAATTGAAGAAGAATAAGTAGAGGTCAAATCATGCTCAGCTCTTATGACCAAAGAAGGAATATTAATAGCAGCAGGATTATGGACTTTTTCAACCAGAAAAGATATCATATAAGTCAGCTAATGGGCCTGTGGGGACTATAAAGCTTTCTCCTATTGAAATAGAACTTTTCAAGGTATTTTTAATAACAGAATCTAAAACCTTTTCTTTTCTCAATGTTGTTTTTTTATTAAAAGGAATTTCTTCATCCCATCTTTTAATAAAATTCTTTTTTTCAACAAAGACATAACCTATCTTGCAACCACCACTCTCCGGTATCGCACCATACTTCGACTTCCAGTAGATACCAGCATTACTATCATTATAAATTGGTGCAAAAAACACTGCTTTATTTATTTTATCTTGTTTAAATAAAGAAAAATATTTGGTTAGAACTACTGTCCCCCAAGAGCATGAAATTACATCAACTGTTCTTTTTCCTGTACGATTCTGAACATATGAAATTATATTATCCAAGAAAACTGATGTATTACTCACTCTCGTGTCCGAAATAGACAAATGATCATAGTTTTCTACTCGTGACATTCTAAAACCTAGAGAGTCATATGTAAAAACCCTAAAACCTTTTTCAGCTAGTTGATGGCACCAAGATACATCTTTATGATCATTTACCCAAAGCTCGGATGCAATTGTCGCTCCGTGTATCAAAATTAATGGTCGTTTATCTATGTCTAAACATTCATCATCGAAAAACTCCCTCACATGCAAATTATAGTTATTATTAACATCAACCAAAATATTAAAGTTGTTCTCTATGATCATAATTACCTCAATATCAAAAAATATTTTTAAGGAAGACCTGAATAACTGTCGATATTCATC
>NZ_MWVI01000007.1 GCF_002087295.1 Vreelandella lionensis
GTTTGCCGGCTTCGCCGGGCAAACAAAAAAAGCGCCCCAGCAGACGCTAGGGCGCTTTGGGGGTACCGCACTGAGCGTTAGTTAGCGGCAGTGGCCGCTTTATTACGACGCTTCTTGAGGAACGGCAGGCCCAGCGACAGCATCGCAATCACCAACAGAGAGAGCGAAATTGGCTTGTCGATAAAAGTGGTCCAATCGCCCCCGAGATCTGCAGCGCCCGGCGCATGGACTCTTCCATGATATTACCTAGGATGAGCGCAAGGATCAGCGGCGCGGTGGGGAAGCCAAACAGGCGCATGCCCAAGCCCAGCAGACCAAAGCCCAGCAGCAGCAACAGGTCGAATACGCTGAAGCTCATGCCGTAAACGCCGATCATGCAGAAGATTAAAATCATCGACAGCAGCAGCGGGCGCGGCAGGTCGAGGATTTTAGCGATCAGCGGGATCAGCGGCAGGTTCAGTACCAGCCGGAAGATGTTGCCGATGTACATACTGGCAATCACGCCCCAGAACACATCCGGACGTTGCTCCAGCATCATGGGGCCAGGCGTCACACCCATTACCAGACGCGCCCCCAACAGAACCGCCGTGGTACCAGAGCCCGGCACACCCAGGGTAACAGCGGCACGAAAGAGCCTGTACAGGCGGCGTTATTGGCCGCTTCCGGAGCGGCTACGCCCTTAATGTTGCCCTGGCCAAAGGAGTCGCCATCTTTCGCTAGGCGCTTCTCCATGCTATAGCCCAGGAAGGAGCCAATGGTGGCGCCCGCCCCCGGCAGTACGCCGGTAAAGAAGCCCAGTACGGAACTGCGGCTAATGGGGCCAGCAATTTTCTTCACTTCACCGCGGCTCAGTTTCAGCGAGCCAATCACATTGCGCGGCACCTCTTTACCGCCGCCGCCACGCAGCAGCATGTAGAACACTTCCGCCAGGGCGAAGATACCCAGCGCCACCACCAGAAAGTCGATACCGTCGAGCAGTTGAATCGAGTTGAAGGTAAAGCGTTCAGTACCGGTTTGCGTGTCGATCCCCACAATCGAGATCATCACACCCACTACCGCCGCAATCAGGCCTTTTACCAAGGATTTATCCGACAGTGACACCACCGCCGTTAAGCCCAGCACCATCAGTGCAAAGTACTCAGCAGGGCCAAAGCTTACTGCCACTTTGGAGAGCAGCGGTGCCACCAGCATCAAAAAGATCACCGATACCGTACCGCCGATAAAGGAGGCATACGCCGCAATGGCCAGTGCCTTACCCGCCATGCCCTGCTTGGCCATCGGGTAGCCGTCAAAGGAGGTTGCCACCGTGCCCGCCACGCCGGGCGCGTTGAGCAGAATGGATGAGGTCGAGCCGCCGAAAATAGCGCCGTAAGAGACCCCTGCCATCAGAATCAAACCGGAGGAGGGCTCCATGGCAAAGGTAATCGGCAGCATCAGCGCCAGCGCGCTGATCGGCCCTAGGCCTGGCAGCATACCGATAATGGTACCGGCAAACACACCGGCGAAAACGTAAGCGATATTGATTGGCCCAAGCGCGATGCCAAAGCCATACATCAGATTGTTTAAGGCATCCATGGGGGTGTCTCTCGTTAAAACCCGCTAAGCGTGCGTCAGCACGCCCTGCTTAGAACGGCAGTACGCCGGTGGGTAGGTAAACATCCATTACCCGTGTCATGGTCAGGTAAAGGGCCAGTACCACACCCAGCGATGCCGCCAGGTTGACGCCGTGGCGGGGTGAGACGTAGTAGGCGGTTCAACCAACGCTTAAGAGCGTGGAAGCCAAGAAAAAGCCCAGCGGCACCAGCAAAAACGCATAGGCGGCGATGGCTAACGAGGTCACGATGACACGCGCCCAGGGGGTGAACAGCAGCGGGCCGTTGGTGGCCTCATGGTCGATCGCATCGGCCCCGGCAATAGCGCTCGGCTTTTCAAAAAACAGCAGCGCCGCCAGCAGCAGCAGAGACACGCCCAATACTTTGGGGAACAGGTCGGAATCCACCGGGCGCGGTAAGGGGAACGTCGGGATTTGCCAAGCCATGGCTAAATAAGCAGCCGCCACCAGCGCCAGTACAAGCGCTAGCCACTGGTTAGTATTCAATCGGGTCATTGGGATTTCTCCGAAGGAGCCAACGCGGATGCGCTGGCCCTCGCGGTAACAGACAGAAGATCCCAGCGGCGTGGCGCCACCGGGAAATCTCTAACGGGCGCTGGCGCTTACTGGCGCAGCAGGCCCAGATCGGTCAGCACGCTGCTGAACTGCTCTTGCTGATCGTCCAGGAAGGCACCAAACGTTTCGCTATCCTGGTAGGCATCGATCCAGCCCAGCTGGTCGCTGGCTTCGCGCCATGCGTCGGTTTCGAGCATTTCAGCGAACAGCGTCTCGTAGTACTCGACCGCTTCTTCCGGCATGTCCGGGGCGCCCATCACACCGCGCCAAATATCGAAGGTGTAATCGAAGCCCTGCTCTTGGTAGGTGGGCACGTCGGCCAAGCCGCCGCCCAGACGCTCTTCAGAAGAGACGCCCAATGCGCGCAGCTGGCTGCCTCCGCCCAGTTGGCCAACGGCTTCACCGGCTCCGCCGATCACCGCTTCAATCTGGCCGCCCATCAGGTTGGTCATGGCATCGCCGCCACCGGAGAACGGAAAGTAGTTCTCCGCAGAGGCTGCCATTCCCGCCGCCGAGGCCAAGCCCGCCACCGAGATATGGTCCATGGAGCCTGGCGCACTGCCGCCGCCCACACTCAGGCCGGGGTTGGCTTTGAGCGCTTCGAACAGGTCTTCCAGGTTTGGTACTCGGAGCCCGCAGCGACCAGGATGATGTAGTAGTCGGTGTTGATCCGCGCAATCGGCGTGAAATCGGTGTGGTCGTAGCGCGAAGCGCCTGCCAGCGGTACCAGGATCATCGGCGGGCTAGTCGCAAACAGTTTAGGGGGGTGCCGCTATCACGGGGGACCTGGGCCCACGCTACCGCACCGCCGCCGCCGGGTACGTTGATGGCCGCAAAACTTTCATCCGCCAAGGACTCTTGTTGAATCACGCGGGACATGGTGCGCACCAGCGTATCCCAGCCACCACCGGGGTTCGCCGGGGCAACAAATTCGATAGAACGGCTTGGGGTCCACTCTTGCGCTTGGGCAGAGGTCGTCATGGCCAGGGCAGCCATCGGCAGGGCAAGCACGGCGATGCGCTTTAAGGGTAGCGTCGTCATTGGCGTTCTCCACATTGTTATTCAAACAGTGTTGTTATTAACGTTTTGGTTTTGTTAACCAAGCTTCTTCATACGCAGAGTTAATAAACGGCGCCGGGCACTCGGCTATTAACTGTGTGTGGTTACGCAGCGAACGTTAGAAGAGCGCCACCCCTAGCGGCAAGCTTATGACCATAAACGACAAATTGTTCTTTTTGTGCGTTTTGTTCATTTTGTTCACGCAGACATGCTTATAACGTTTCTAGCCACCCCTTAGCGGCGCCTAGCAGCCGATAGCGCCGTTCGGGGCGGCCCACATCGCCATACCCTAGCTCGGCGCTCACCGCCTGTTCAGCGACTAAAAACTCCAAATAGCGCCGCGTGGTTGAGCGGCTGGCGCCCATGGTGCGTGCTACCTGCATCGCGGTGAGCGAGTCGGGCGCGGCAGCCAGCGCATCCACCACCCGGCGCAGCGGTTAAGCGGTCGATGCCCTTGGGTAGCGCTCGTCTGTCGGAGCGTGTGGGTTCGCTCGGGGTAACCCGGGCCAACACGTGATCCAACTCGTCCTGGCTCATCTCGGCACGGTTCGCCAGCACTTCACGCTCGAGGCGGAAGCGGGTCAACATCTGGTTCATGCGGGCCGCTTCAATGGGTTTGATCAGATAATCGAATACGCCGCCGCGCAGCGCCTCGCTAATGGTCTCCACCTCCTTGGCGGCGGTCGCCATCACAATATCCACATGCACATAATCCCGGCGGATGGCCCACAGTAGCTCCAGCCCTTCAACATCCGGTAGGTAGGCATCCAGCAAAATCAGTTGAATTTCGGCGGCGTGCTGGGCCATCAGCGCCTTGGCTTCGCTGCCGTTGCGCGCCATGCCGACCACATAAAACCCGTCGCTCTGCTCAATAAAGGCGCGGTGGATATCGGCGATGCGAAAATCGTCTTCGACGACCAAAATGCCGTATTGCGTCGCAGACATGGTGTTTCCTCTTATTTATTAGCGTCGTCATTATTCGTGTCGTTATGAGGGCGCAGGCTCGGTGGCGGCCTCGGCGCATAGCGAGCGGTCCAGCACGGCAATAAAGCACGCGCCGCCCAGTTCGCTCTCTTCCAGCGTCACTGCGCCCCCGTGCTGGCGGCACAGCCGCGCCACCAGGGCCAGCCCTATGCCCCGATGCTTGCCGGTTTTGGTGGAAAATCCTTCGGCAAAAATCGACTCCGCATGCTCGGCGGGCACCCCGGCACCGTTATCTTCCACTTCAATAAGTAGCTGCTCGCCCAGGTCGGTGAAAAACAGCCGCACAGTGGGCTGGTCGCCGTGAGGGCCGTTGAGCGCGGCGTGGCAGGCGTTATCCAGTAAGTTACCCACCACGCTCATCATGACCTCTTGGCCGGTGGGCGTTAGCGGGCAGGAGAGCGAGCTCTGCTCGTCGATTTCTAACGTAACGCCCAGCTCGCGGGCGCGGGTGAGTTTGCCCAGCAGCGTGCCGCTCAATACCGCATCCGCCACGTGGCGCATTAAAAAGCTCATTTGCGCCTGGGCGCGCTCGGTTTCCTGATGAATCAGCGCCAGCGCTTCGTCGATACGCTGCAACTGCAACAGGCCGGAGATGGTGTAGAGCTTGTTGGAGAACTCGTGGGCCTGGGCGCGCAGCATATCCACATCGCGGCTGGCCTGGGTAAGCGCCTGGGAGAGGTCGATAATTTCCCGGCGGCTACGGAAGGTGGCTACGGCCCCTTCTATCTCGCCTTCATGCAGAATGGGCACGCGGTTTACCACCACCGGGTGATCTCCCAGCCACATCTCCTGGTCAAACTCCTGCTCGCCATGCTTCAAGACTTCCAGCAGCCGCGAGTTGGGCACCACCTCACGGATAGGCTGCCCCAACAGCACGTGCTCATCCGGCAGCTCTAAAAAGCGCCGCGCCTGCTGGTTCACCAAGGTGATATGACCATCCCGATTCACGGCGAGAATGCCTTCGTGAATCGACTGCAGAATGGCCTCTTTCTCCATTGCCAAACGGGCGATTTCGTAAGGCTCTAACCCTAGGATGATCTTTTTAAGGTGCTGTGATAGCCAGTAAGCCCCGGCAAATCCGAGCATGATCATCAACGCGACGAGCGCCCAGCCGAGGCTGGTGTAGCGGGCCACATCCATATCGACGCGGTCGAGCATAAAGCCCACTGAGACCACCCCGATAATATTGCCCTCTTCGTCCCATATGGCGTTTTGCCGCGCATGGCCGTGCCCAGCGTGCCGGTGGCTTCGGAAACATACGACTAGCCAGAGATAAGCGCCTGGTCGTTATCGCCGCCCACCATGGGCTGGCCGATACGCTCGGGCACAGGGTGGGAGTAGCGGATCGATTGGGCATTACCCACCACCACGTAGCGCGCGCCGGTCTCCTGACGCACTCGTTCGGCAAGGGTCTGAATAATGGCGGGGGGGTCAGGAGAGGAAAAAGCGTTTACAATCTGCGGCATCCCGGCCACGGTTTTGGCCACAGCCAGTGCCCGCTCGCCCATTTGGTGGGTGATGATCTCGGCTTTGCGGTGGTTCAAATAGGTGCCCTGGGCCAGCAACATGCCCGATAACAGTAGCCCCACCAGCATCATTACCTGTAGGCGAAAACTGCGCTTATACCAGCGGCGCTTGGCGCGGGTGCGGCGCCAGCGCTGCAATTCGGCCAGCGTTCTAGGGCGGGGGGCGGTCATAACGGAACTCACAATGCGCGACAGCGTCATTATGCCACGCAGCGCCAAGCGGCGTTAGTCGTTGCGCTTTCACCTCACCTTTGCTTATATAGCAGCCACTTACTGAACCCAAGAGCTCAAGGAGGAGTGTCGTGCGACATTTGCTACGCTCACTGGTATTCACTAGCAGCGCACTTTGGGCGACCGGCGTTGCGGCCTCGCCGTTCTATGCGCCGCCGCCTCCGAAAGAGGACACCCCCGAATTTAGCGGCGATGCGGAGCTTGGTTTTACCCATCTTTCTGGCAACACCGACAGCCAAACCCTGATCGGCAAGACCCGCCTGACCTCGCTAACGGGGCAGTTGACCCATTCGCTACGCGGTGAAGTGCGTAATGTGAGTAAGGATGGCGAAACCAGCGCGGAGCAGTACTTATTGGCCGGGCGGGAGAGCGCTATGACTTTAGCGGGCCGCACTATCTCTTCGGCTTTGCCCGCTGGGAGAAGGACCGCTTTGCCGGTTACGACCAGCAGCTCTCAGTGATGGGCGGCTATGGGCGGCAGCTGTTGGAAAATAAGCAACATACGCTCTCATTAGAAGCGGGGCCGGGTTATCGCAATGACCGCCTGCGAAAAGAAGATAACCAGCAGTTGGCCGTGGCCTATACCGCGCTGGACTACCGCTACCGATTCTATAATTACGCTGATATTGCCCAGGAGATGTCGGTAGAGTACACCGATGCAAACACCACCGGCCGTTCGCTAACGGCGCTTACCGCCCGTCTTAACGCTAGGCTGTCGCTGCGCCTCTCTTATGAAGTGAAGCACAACTCACAACCCCCAGAGGATGCCAGCGAGCGCACTGATACCACGACCAGCGCCTCGCTGCTGTATCGCTGGTAGCACCATCATGGTGCTACCCACGCCGATTAGAAGTGAAATTTAACCAGTGCACTCACCGCGCTTTCCGTATCCATAACGCTGTCGGAAAGGCCATATTTATGGTGCCAGTAGGAGTACTCAATCCCTGCGTAGAGCACTCCTGGACGGCCACGGTAGTGCCCTAAGTCTAATTTTAGCTGTGGGTTGAAATGAAACTCTGCGTCATGGTCCGATGCCGACGTTGAGTAGTCGATATAGCCATCAAACAGAAAACGCGATGCACCCACCTCAAACGGCGCACCCCAGGTGAGCGTCATTTGCAGATCATCGGCGATTTCACTGTTATTGACGTAGTAGAACGTGCTGTTGAAGTACGTTGTGCCTGGCACGTCCCAGGCGAAGCTCACGCCTGTCAGAATGTTGGTAGCATTGGTGCCGCCGCCAAATTCATAGGTTCCTGCTAGCGACACATCTTTCAGCGCGCCCCGCTGCAAATCGACGCCACTTAGCCAGCCAAGGCTGAGCGTTGGGGAGAATTCGCCATACAGATCGTCGTCACCATCGGCTTTACCTCGCCCTTGGTTACGATCCACAAACAAAAAAGTGCCGCCCCAGTCGTGTGCCGTCACGTTTTCAAAGGTGACATAGGTATCGGTGCGCTCATTACGCCCAAACGCTTGGTACTGATCGCTATATAGCAGCGAGATACTTGAGTCTGAAAATAGTTTTTCAGCCGAGGCAAGCGGTGATATCAACATGGCAGCGGCTAAACTAGCGATGGGTAAATATTTCATTGGGTCCCCTTATTGTTCAACACTGGCTATGCCAGCAAATTCAGTTAAACCGCAGCGGTACTTCGCCGCTACGGCGTTTCTTTTCTCAACTACGGTGTGCCCAGGCAGTCATACGCTTTTCTAATTGGGCAAACAGTTCGTACATCACCATGGCCATCGCGCTGATCACCAGCAGCCCGGCAAATACCAGCCCCATACGCATTTGCGAACCAGCGCTCATCATCAGGTAGCCGATGCCCTGGTTAGAGGCGACGGTTTCCGATACGACGGTGCCCACAAACGCTAGGGTGATGGCGATTTTCAACGAGGCAAAAAAGTACGGCAGCGAACGCGGCAGCCCTACTTTCAAAAGCACATCCATGCGCCGCGCACCCAGTACTCGCAGCACGTCTTCCATTTCTGGCTCCAGGGTTGCCAGCCCTGTGGCCACATTCACGACAATGGGAAAAAAGCAGATTAAAAAGGCAGTGAGAATCGCAGGTACCGAACCGATACCAAACCAGACCACCAGAATTGGCACAAAGGCCACTTTAGGAATGGCATTAAACCCCACCAGCAGCGGGTAGCAGGCGTTATACAAAAAGCGCGACGAGCCGATGATAAAGCCCAGCACTAACCCGACCGCCACTCCCAACCCAAAGCCATCAGCGTGGTCCAGAAGGTTTGCCAAGAGTGCTGACCAATGGGGCCTGCATAGGTAATCAACGCCTGCGCGGTTTCCAAGGCGCTGGGGAAGATAAAGCTCGGTACGTTAAATAGCCGCACCGTGACTTCCCAGATAATCACCAGCGCCACCACCGCGATCCAGGGCGCCAGACGCTCAATCAGTTTGCTATTTACGGTCATAAAAAATGCCTAATGGTGCCGACGCAGAGAGTCATCGATCAGGTGCTACGCACTTCGCCAATCTGGGCGCGTAGTTCCTGCACCAGATCAATAAAGGGTTTTTCGTAGGTGGTCTCCAACGCTCGGGGGCGAGGCAGCTCAATGGTGCGGCGCTCAATCACGCGACCAGGGCGGCGGCTCATCACGCAGACGGTATCGGCTAAGAACGCTGCTTCACGCAGGTCGGGGGTACCAGCACCACGGTAAATCGCTGGGCTTCCCATAAAACCCGCCAGCACGCACCACAGCTCTTCGCGTGTAAACGCATCCAGCGCGCCAAACGGTTCATCCAACATCAGCAGACGCGGCTGGTGGATCAGCGCCCGGCAAATGGACGCCCGCTGCTGCATACCGCCTGATAGCTGCCAAGGGTATTTATTCTCATGCTCGGCGAGCCCGACGGTTTTCAGCAGGGAGCGCGCCCAGCCCACAAACTCCTCGCGACGCTTACGAAACTGCCGACGGTAGGGCTCAACAATTTCCAGCGGCAGCAGCACGTTATCCAGCGTGGTACGCCAGGGCAGCAGGTTGGCATTCTGAAACGCCATACCGGAGGTTTTCAGGGGTCCGGTGACCGGCGCGCCATCTACGCTGACACTCCCTTGGGTAGGTGCGTGCAGGCCCGTGCATAACTTCATAAAGGTGGATTTGCCGCACCCGGATGGCCCCACGAAGGCGACAAACTCGCCCTCGCGGATGGAGAGATTAATATCCTCAATGGCGTTGCCTGTGCCGTCATAGGCCAGGCTCACATCATCAAAGCGGACAAACGCTGCCGACATTACTCAGTCTCCGGCAGCAGCATGCGCTCATCGACGGGCGGTAAGAAACGGGAGTCGAAGACTTGGCTGGGTGATGGCAGTGTGGGTAGGTCGTAGGCCTTAGCCACTAGCGCAACAGCATCCCGTAGGCGCTCATCGTCCACTCCCCCCACGCCATACTCGCGGGCATCTGGGGTGTCTACCACGCTTTCCAGGGCCAGCTTCAGACGGCGGGTTTCCATTTCAACGTCAATCAAGCTATCGCGCTCGCGCACGTACTCAATCGCCGCTTCGGGATCATCCAAGGTGTCGCCCAGGGCGCGGTTAAACGCCCGCAAAAAGCCTTGCACGGCCTCAGGGTTCTCGTTGGCGAAGGACTCGCTAACAATGATGGCATTGCCGTAAAGCGGGACCCCATACTCGGGGAACGGCATGATGGTGAGCTCCTCTTCGCTCATTCCCCGCTCTTCCAGGTTCAGCAGGCTGGTGAAGTAGAAGCCGGTAATGGCATCTACATCACCTCGGGTAAGCAGTGTTTCGCGCAGCGTAGGGTCGACGTTTTGCCACTCCACCGCATCCGCCGCTAGATCATTGGCCGCTGCAAAAATACCCCAAGCGCGGTAGCCGGTATCAAAGGCAGGGGCAGCGATGGTTTTGCCTGCTAAGTCAGCGGGCGTCTCAATCCCGCTATCCTTACGAGCAAAAACGGCGGCAGGCGTACCATCGTATACAATATAGACGCCGCTAATACCGGGGCCATCGGGGTTCTCGGCTAGGAATTCCACTAGCGCATTAAGGTCACCAAAGCCCATCTCATAGGCACCCGAGGCCACTCGGTTAATCGCGCCTGCTGACCCGCTGCCGGAATCAATTTGTACATCAAGGCCTTCTTCAGCAAAGTAGCCGCGGGATTCAGCCAACAGAAAGGGGGCGGAAGGCCCTTCAAAGCGCCAATCTAACTGGAAGCGGATGGTTGTCTCTTCCGCCTGACCGACCCCAGGCAACCATAAAAGAGCCGTCGCCCCCACTAATGCAACGCGCTTTAATCCCGGAAAAACCGCTGTTGAAGCATTCATAGCAAGCACGCCTTGTATACAAAATTGTGCTACGTACCAAGCATGAATGCTGCCAATCTTTTACAACTATAATTATCTCAATACGTTAATAAGCATTGATAGATAATACTTAGGAAGATATCGCCGTCTATCGCCTTATCTTCCCAAGCCAACATGCCTTATGGAGGTGCGTAGACATAACCATATGCACCAAATAGCAACTTTTTTAGACTTTCGTCTATACACCACGTATACTATGCGCAGTTTCCTGTCCTCGCGCCATTCATTGAATGGCGCTTTTTTTTGCTTTGTAAACCTGTGGCCAGCTGCGTTAAGTCGGCTCCCTCTTGGGTTTATTAAGCTAAAGGTTCTACTCCCGCTCTTTCCTGCAACCTCCCATTCCAAATAGGTGCTCTTCATGAACCAACCTGCTCAACGCGCCGAGGAGCCCTCGCGGTTTTCCCTCGGTGACCCTATTGTGCTGGTGCTTCGCATCGGCTTCATCGTGGCATTTCTGGCGCTTTCGTTTTACGACATTGACCTAGTCGCCAATTCCATCAGCGCAGGCTTTGCCTGGACCGCGCTGGTGCTGGGCAGCTATTTCCAGCTGCTGCTTCTGCAGACGATGTTTTATCGCCATTGGCTTGGCGTTAACGCCTGCGGCAAAAGCTAAGATCGGCAATCTCGTTGCACCAGAAATGAGCACCTTTAAGTGGCTCTCCATCATTCTATGTACGCTGTTAGCCGGTGGTGGGGTGTTTTTTGCCGCAGGCGAGCCGGTGTACCACTTTGTGGTCACCCCACCCGCCTTTGATACCGAAGCGGGCACCGCTGAAGCGGTATCCGGCGCGCTGGCGCAGTCGTTTATGCACTGGGGCTTTATGGCCTGGGCGGTGCTGGGCTCGCTCACCGCCGTGGTGCTGGCACATGCGCACTACGTGAAAGGCCAACCGCTGCAGCCGCGCGCATTGCTCTACCCGATTTTTGGTGAACGCTTGATGCGTGGCCCGCTGGGCGGCTTAGTGGATGCCTGCTGCGTGATTGCCTTAGTGGCAGGCACGGTAGGCCCCATCGGCTTTTTGGCAACTCAGGTGAGCTTTGGCCTGCATGAGCTGTTTGGCCTGCCGGAAGGCTACACCGGGCAACTGATGATTCTGGCCGTACTGGGCACTATTTATGTGCTCTCTTCGATGAGCGGGGTGCATAAAGGCATCCAACTGCTGAGCCGCTTCAACGTACTGCTGGCGTTAGCAATCGGCGCCGTGATTATCGTGTTCGGCCCCACGCTGTTTTTGGTGAACACCTACGTTTCCAGCATGGGCGCGTATGTCAGCGAGTTTTTCACCATGGCCACGATGACCGCTGAAACCGCCCCGGCGTGGTGGATGCAGTGGTGGACGGTGTTCTTCTTTGCTTGGTTTATCGGCTATACACCGCTGATGGCGATTTTCGTGGCGCGCATTTCACGGGGCCGCAGCATTCGTGAAATGATTCTGGCGGTTGCCGTACTCGCCCCGATCGCCACCACTGTATGGTTTACGCTACTGGGCGGCTCCGGCATTTACTATCAGTTGACCGGGGTAATTGACCTGACCGAAGCGCTCAATAACTTCCAGTTTGACGTGGCGACTCTCACGGTGGCTCAAGCGCTGCCCGGCGGCACCTGGATGGCACTGGCGATTCTGCTGCTGACCACGATTTTTGTGGCCACCACCGGCGACTCCATGAGCTACGCGATTGCCGTTGTCGGCGCAGGCCATGATGACCCGAGCCCTTACATGCGCGCTTTTTGGGGCATTGCGATGGCCCTGATGGCGGCCGTGCTGCTGTATATGGGTGCAGGTCAAATTGGCGCGCTGCAGCAGTTTATCGTGATTACCGCGATCCCGGTGTCGCTGATTCTGCTGCCCTCGCTGTGGAACGGCCCGCAGGCGGCTTACGCCATGGCGCGTGAACAGGGCATCATCGACTAACGATGATCGGCCACTTCTAACTACAGCCCTTCCAACAGCCGCAGAATCATCTGCGGCTGTTGGTTCACCCGGGTCAGCATCGCGATACCCACCTGCTGAAGCAGTTGGGCGCGAATAAGATTGGAGACTTCTTGCGCGTAGTCGGCGTCTTGAATACGCGACTGGGCGGCGGAGGTGTTAATGATGCTGGTGTTGAGCCCGTCAATGACGCTCTCGAAGCGGTTCTGCACCGCGCCTAAATAGCTGCGCTGGCGGTCGACCTGCTTCATGGCTTCATCCACGACATCCATCGGCTTGGGCGTGGCCGAACCATCATCTAATACGCTGAAGTTATCCAACCCCAGCGCCTGACGCCCCATCGCCGAAAAGCTCACGCCAATCACATCCCCGGCGTTGGCCCCTACCTGAATATTGAGCGTTTTATCGCTCTCGATCAGCTTAATGCCGTTAAAGTTGCTCTGCTCAGCGACGCGGTCAATCTCTTCCAGCCGTTGGTCGATCTCTAACTGAATAGACGCCCGATCTTCTGAGGAATTGGTGCCGTTGAGCGCCTGAACGCTGAGTTTCGCGGATGCGCTGAAGGCTATCGTTGATCAGGTCCAACGAGCCTTCTGCGGTTTGCACCATAGAGATACCGTCGTTGGTATTGCGGATCGCCTGGTTCATACCGCGAATTTGTGCGCCCATGCGATTGGCAATCGCCTGGCCTGCCGGGTCATCCTTGGCGCTATTAATACGCAGCCCAGACGACAGACGCTCCATGGAGGTCTGCATTGCTTGCTGGCTACTGCGTAGATTATTCATCACCAGTAGCGACGTGATATTAGTCGCAAGGCTGATCACGGGCGTGACCTCGGAAGTGAACGCAAACAGTGCGGAGGTAGCGTGAATATCGGCCTATCTTTAGAAAACGTGAGCCCTGCCCCGTAAAACTTTCCCAGTCGCTACTCTTTTTTCAGTTCGGTCTCTTCAGTACGGCTAGCACTTCGTCCACCGGCCCCCGAACATAGTCGTGATGAAAGTAGCCGTCGTCGACCACCTCGCCATCCCAGGCCACAATGTCTAAGTCCATGGTCCGGGGGCCAGATTTGATCGGCCCGCGAACACGGCCTAAGCGATGCTCAACCTCTTTTAGGTAGGCTTTAAAGTCGCACAGCTCAAGCGTAGTGCGCACCACCAGGGCGGCATTTAAGAAGTCTGGCTGCTGCTGAAAGCCTACCGGGGCAGTGCGCACCGCTTCGGAGCGGGCCAGCAGTTCGCATTCACTGCTCAAAATCTCAAGGGCTTGGGCAAAGTGATGCTCTGGCTCAATATTGGTTCCTAGCGAGATAACGCACTCGTGTTGAGCCGACGCGGGCGAGGGGGTTGGCGTTACGGGTGACGACCTTAATGACATAACTATATCCCAATATAAGAGGCTGGATGACTAACGGCTGGTGAGCCGATGACCTAGCCCACACCGTTTTAGCGTATAGGAATCAATCGGCGCCCCAATAGAGTAGACGGTTAAGCATTCTGTTCAAGCTCTGTACAAGTTATTGACAAACGCTGCGCTCACGCAGAGAGTCTTTTTGATTACCATGACAACGTTAGTTAACAAACACTACCTGCTGCGAGGGATAAAGCAATGGATACACCTGCTGCACTTGTAGCCGGCGGCGCCACGCGCCTGGGCCGCTATTTTGCTGAAGCGCTAGCCGATAAGGGCTTTGATATCGCGTTACACGTTAATAGCTCCCGGGGGGAAGCAGAGGAAGTGGAAGACGCAATTCGCGGCAAGGGTCGTGAGTGCGAGATTCTGCCCTGCAACTTTTTAGAGGATTCGCTAGAAGAATTAATCACCCAAGCTAAAACACATTTTCCTGGGTTGAACGTGCTGCTCAATAGCGCCTCAGCTTATGAACCAGCGCCGATCGCCCGTACCGATATGGCCAAGCTGGAGACCCAGTTTCGGGTCAATATGTTCACGCCGCTGCTACTCACACGCCATTTTGCCGAGGCGGTAGAGCACGGTCAGGTGATCAACATCATCGACAACAAGGTGGCCTATCACCAATATCCGTATGCGGCGTACCTGCTCTCCAAGAAAAGCCTAGCTGAGATGACCCGTATGGCAGCGCTGGAGTTTGCTCCGCGCCTACGGATTAACGGTATCGCCCCCGGGGTAGTGCTGCCTGCCTCCCAGCGTACCAACGACTATATCCAGTGGCGCATCGAAGGCATTCCGGTCACTCACCAAGGCAACCCAGCACACCTTGTACAAGCATTGCACTATTTGCTGGATAATGCCTTTGTGGCCGGGCAAGTGCTATTTGTAGACGGCGGCGAATCGATCAACCTAGAGGGTCGCCACTCCGAAAACTACCCTGGCGAGCGGCGCGACTGACCCAACGCAATGAGGCCGCCCGAAGGCGGCCTCATTGGCTTACCTAAGCGTACGCTTAGGTTTCATCCACATCATCATGGTCCGGCTTATGGTGATCCGGTTCATGCTCAAGTGAGGCTTCGCTACGCTCTGCAAGCGGCGCCGTGTCGGTGCGCTTTCTTTCCGCTTTCGCTTCCAGAATGCGCACGTTGGCAGGCGGTGTCTTGCCGCTTTTGGTTTCGCCAAAGTAGAGGGTGGTAGGGGGGAACGCAATCTCGATACCCGCCGCGTCAAAGCGCAGTTTCACTAGGCGGTTGTAGGCACGACCTACAGCCCACTGGTCGCCCGGCGTGGGTTTTAATGACCACACGAATGTTCACCGAGCTGTCGGCCAGGGCGGTAACCCCTGCCACGGTCAGATCCGCCAGCAGCTGTTTGCCATGCTCTTCGCTGGCCTTGAGATCTTCAAAGGCGAGCTGCAGCTGCTCGATGGCATCATCGATGCTCTCGTTGTAGCCAATGCCATACTCGCCTACATGGTTACCGTACTCGCGCATGTAGTTATAGACGGTATCCACACTGGGGAGAACGGCACAATGTGATAAGTACCGGAGAGGTCGCGGATACCCACCGAGCGAATACTCAAGCGCTCTGCGGTACCGGTAATACCCCCTACGGTCACCACATCGCCGGTATTCATCGCGTTTTCCACCTGAATGAATACCCCGGTAATCACATCCTGCACCAGCTTCTGGGCACCAAAACCAATCGCCAGACCCAGCACACCAGCACCAGCAATCAGCGGTCCGATGTTGATGCCAATTTCCGACAGCACGATCATGCCGGTGATGGTCACCATGGCAATGGCCAGCGCATTACGGAACAGGCTCAGCAGCGTTTTGGCACGGGCAGAGGGTTCGCCGTGACCGGTTTCCGGGTTGAGCTTGTGCTCGATCAGGCTTGCCAAGCCCAGCCATATGCCCAGCGACACAATCAGGATCACTGCTACGCTGATCAGGTTACCCACCAGATTGGCACCGCGCTCGGAGGCGTACCAGGCGGCAAGATCAAAGGCGCCCCAAGCATCCAGCACCACCATGATCACCGCAACGACGATCACCGTGCGCAGCACGCGAAGCGCGTTGGGCACGTAGCTGTTCAACCGGACTTCCAGCAGCGGCAGCTTACGGCGCAGGTCATCGGAGAGTTGAATACGACGACCAATGGTCTGTGTCAGGAACGCAGACAGCAGCAGGCCCACGACCACGGCGCCGAGCGTCTTCAACGTCGCAAAGAGGACAAAGGGCAGCGCATCACCCGGACGGGTAAGCGTCAGCACAAACGCCATTAAGAAATAGATCAGCGCGAACAGGTGCCACGTGCGGGCAAACAGCTGCACCGATACACGGCTGGCGGTCAGCGTAGAGCGCGTGCCCATCTGATTCAGGTTATCGCGCAGCCGCACACGGTTTTTGAGCACCACGCCCACCGCATAAATAAACGCCAGCAGCATAATCAGCGTGCCGACCGCTTTCCCCAGAGAGGCCGCGATATAGAAGTTGACCAATGGCACCACCACCATCAGGCCATAGCCCACCATACCAATTAGGCGTGCCAGCCAGCGGTTCCAGTAGGAGGCTTCTTGGGCCGAGATCGGCAGCAGGCGCAGGCCTTCATAGCGCGAAGAGAACAGCATCCGCACGCCAGCTTTCAATAGCTCAATGATCAGGAAAGCATTTAAAAACAGCGATGCGCGGGTGGATAACTCACCGGTCTCTCCCACCGCAAAGGTCGCAATCAGGTTACCGCCGACGTACGCCAGCGCCACCAGCAGCACATCCAGCACCGCGGCAATCGCCACGCAGAGCACTAAACGCAGCACCGGCGTTAAGCCACTGCCCTGCTGCGACCAGCTGCTAATCTTGGTAAACAGCGACTTCGCCAAGCGGCGGAACACCATAAAGAGCGCAAAGGTGGCCACAATCACGATGCCAAGATTAATGGCAGCACTGATAAACGCTGCCATATCAAAGCTACTGCCTGTGCCCTGGCCAGTGAACATGTTGCCGACAATCGCCGCTGCCTGCTCAATCTGGCCGCCCACATCACCGACGACACGGCTGGTAAGCTCAGCCAACTGTCGGGGCAACGAGACATCTTCCGGGGCCACATTGCCACCTGCTGCGGCCGCTTCCGGCGAGAGCTCGGCAGCAACGCCAGCTGGCAGTTCGGAGGCCTGATTGCGCAACAGCTCAATCAGCTCCTGGCGAGCCTGCTCATCTTCCAGCAGATCCGCCAGCGCCGTATAAGAGGGCGGCTCTTCCGTGGCAGGCGCTTCCTCTCAGCGCCCAGCGTGGTTTGCGCCATGGCTGGGCCCCGCCAGCATGGCGAACAGCGTCAGCATCCAGACGCTTAGCCAGGGTAGTAAACGTAGTGACGACACACCATATCCTCCCTTTGGGTGAATATTTGCAATCCTGCGACTCGCTAACGCTAAGATCTAACGTATTAAAGTTAAACACAGAATTGTGCATCCGCTAAGAGTGCAAGCTTTGTATAACGTTGGCTAGCGTAACATGCCTCAATGAAAGTGACGTTAACGCGCCTTCTTTTGGTGCACCAATGAAACCGAGTGAAGGTAATTGCCGGTTATTGGCAGTAAGGCGCCAACCATTGATGGGCCAGCGCAATCAGCAGCCCATAGCGGGCACCTTTTGCCAGCACAATCCACAGTAGCGCCCGCCACCAGGCAAGGCGCATCACCCCAGCCAGCACGGTGAGCGGGTCGCCAATCACAGGTAACCAGGAGAGTAATAGGCTCGCCTCGCCAAAGCGGTGATACCAGCGCTCGGCACGGGCAAGTCCTTGGGGAGATGCAGGAAACCAGCGGGGATGTTGAAATTGGCGAGCGTAGCGGCCAAGAGCCACGTTGATCAAACTGCCCAGCGTGTTGCCAGCCGTCGCCACAACCCACAGCACCAGCGCAGGCTCACCAACACACCATAGCCGCGCCAGCCACACTTCCGAGACACCAGGCAGCAGGGTGGCGCTGGCTAGCGCCCCCCAAAACAGGCTGAACACGATACGCGCCCTCTAACGTTTAACGGGGCAACTGGCCACCGAGCTGCTGGGTAATTTCGTCGGCTATTTGACGCACCAGCGCCCCCAGTACCAGCAGGCGCTCTTCGGGAATACGCGCCATGGGGCCCGAGACGGAAATAGCCGCCAACGGCGTGGCGTGCTCGTCGAAAATGCAGGCCGCCACGCAGTGCAGGCCAATTGCATGCTCTTCCCGGTCGCAGGCAAAGCCTTGGGCGCGAATGGCGGCCATTTCCGCCTGCAGTGAATCCGTTTGATAGAGGGTATTTTCAGTGACACGGGCCAGCTCGTAGCCGCCTTCTAACAGCGCGCTGCGCTCCTCCTCGCTCATCCACGCCAGCAGCGCCTTGCCCACGCCGGAGGCGTGAAGCGGCGCACGGGACCCCAGCCGCGTAATCATACGCATCATCTGCGGGGATTCGTTTTGAGCCAGGAAGACCGCCGTGGCGCCATCGCGGTTACCCAGGTTCGCCGTTTCGCCGGTTTCTGCGGTTAAGCGGCGCAAAAACGGGCGGCTGTTGGCCACCACGTCGCGAGCTTCAAGGAAACTGTTACCAATGCGGAAGGTTTTGACGTCGATGCGCCACAGGCCCTGCTCGCTCTCTTGGGTGACAAAGCCTTGGCTTTGCAGCGCCTGCAGCAGGCGGTGAGTGGTGGAAGGGGCAAGGTCAGCCATCTCCGCCAGCTCTGAAAGCGCAAGGCCCAGGGGGCTGGCGGACAAATATTCGAGTAGCGTGAGGCCGCGTACTAACGATTGGCTATGCCCACCGCTGGCTTTGGTGGCTCCTGCCGGACGTCCGACTGACCTGCGCTTGGCTTCACTCACCTGACGTTCTCCTGAAGGCGCTTAATGGCGTAAAAAACCAGCAGGATAACGCGCTGTAGGGGCCGCTGTCGCGTTTACGGAAACAAATTCCACCAATGACTAGCGGTATGTACTAGCGGTGACGCCAGTTCGGCGGGCGCTTCTCGATAAAGGCATCAATGCCCTCAGCCACGTCGTCGGCCAGCATATTGCAGGCCATGGTTTCTCCCGCAAAGGCGTAAGCCTCTTCCAGTGGCATCGCCAACTGTCGAGCAAACATAGCTTTGCCGGTGCGCACGGCAACGGCGCTTTTCGCACAGATGCTCGATGGCAGCGCTGCCACGGCACCATCAAGCTCACTCTCTTCCGCTACACGATTGATCAGCCCCCACTCGTCGGCAGTGTCTGGCCTGATAAACTCGCCGGTCAGAAGCATCTCCATGGCGCGCTTACGGGGCAAGTTGCGCGAAAGCGCCACGGCCGGGGTCGAGCAAAACAGCCCCACGTTGATTCCGGAAACCGCAAAGCGGGCGCTGCTGGCGGCAACGGCGAGATCGCAGCTGGCGACGAGCTGGCAGCCCGCGGCGGTGGCAATGCCCTGCACTTTAGCGATCCCTGGCACAGGCAGGCTGACGATGCTTTGCATCACTTTGCCGCAGCGCTCGAACAGCGCTTGGTAGTAGGCCTTTTCCCGGGTTCGCGCGCATCTGCTTTAAGTCATGGCCTGCGCAGAGGCTTTACCATTGGCCGCCAAAACCACGCAGCGCACGTGCTCATCTTGGGCAATGTTATCCAACGCCGCTTGCAGCGCTTCCAGCATCGTTTCTGACAGCGCATTGAAACGCTCGGGCTGATTGAGGGTAAGCGTGACGACGCCCGCATGGGAGGTTCGCAGCAGGCAATCGCGAGAGTCAGTAACGGGGGAGGACGACATGGCTGGCTCCTGAGCAGTGGTTGCTGCTCAGTCTAGCGCTTGCTGGGCACATTGAGCGCAAGCTAAGACCAAAGTGGCCTCCTGCAAAACAGAAGGCCACTGATGATTACGCTTTCTCGCGAGTGACTTGGCGATGGTTATAGCCCAGCGGATGAGGCTCACCACGGGCTTTGGCCAGCTCAATCTGGCGCTGACGCTCGCGGGCGGCGGCGCGGGTTTTCTCGGGCAGCGAGTCGATACAGTGGGGGCAGCTGATGCCCGGTTCATAAGCCGACGACTGCATATCTTCCTGGGAGATCGGCATCCGGCAGGCGTGGCACTGCTCGTGCTCGCCTTCGGTGAGGTCGTGGCGCACGGTGACCCGGTTATCGAACACGAAGCACTCGCCGCGCCATAAAGACTTCTCTTCCGGCACTTTTTCCAGGTAGTTCAGCACGCCACCTTTCAGGTGGTAGACCTCTTCGAAGCCCTCTTTCAGCATAAGTCTGGAGTCTTTCTCGCAGCGGATGCCGCCGGTACAAAACATGGCGACTTTTTTATGCTGCTCCGGGTTGTAGTGCTCGCGCACGTACTCTGGAAACTCGCGGAAAGTAGTCGTTTTCGGGTCCACCGCGCCTTCAGAGCTGCCAATCGCCACTTCGTAGTCATTGCGAGTATCGATCACCAGCACTTCGGGGTCGGAGATCACGTCGTTCCAATTCTCTGGCTCTACGTAGGTGCCCACGGTGTCGTTGGGGTCGATGCCCGGCACGCCCAGCGTAACGATCTCTTTTTTCAGTTTGACCTTGGTGCGGTAGAACGGCGGCTCGTCGCAAAATGACTCTTTGTGGTCGATATCACTTAAACGTGGGTCGGCGGTGAGCCAAGCCAGCAGCGTGTCGCTGCCTTCGCGGCTACCGGCCACGGTACCGTTGATGCCCTCTTTGGCCAGCAACAGCGTGCCTTTCACGTCATTATCGACCATGGTTTGGCGCAGCGGCTCGCGCAGGGCTTCAAAGTCGTTCAGGGTGACAAATTTATACAGCGCTGCCACCACAACGGGCGCAGTGGGAGATGGGGTCGTCATGGAGTGCCTCTGGTAGTCGCCCCCGCAAGGGGCGGACCGGGTCAATAAAGGCGCGCATGATAACAAAAAGCCCGCCGTGGGTGCATCTCGCGTGTTTGACTCAGATCAACGACACCGCCAATCGTCGATTATTTCGACGACATCATTGAGAAAGCTTCACCCCACGTCACGCGCACTCGGTCGTATAGTAGGCGGCAACTTAACTCAGTGATGAGGTGCTTTTCATGAAGATTCGTCGTTCCAACGAGCGGGGCTACGC
The DNA here is from genome assembly GCF_002087295.1 of Vreelandella lionensis. Taxonomy (GTDB): domain Bacteria; phylum Pseudomonadota; class Gammaproteobacteria; order Pseudomonadales; family Halomonadaceae; genus Vreelandella; species Vreelandella lionensis. Next base: position 20,763 of record NZ_MWVI01000007.1, read on the forward strand.
GGACCACGGCTGGCTGCGCTCTTACCACACGTTTTCGTTCGCCAATTACATGGACCCCAACCACATGGGCTTCCGCGCGCTGCGGGTGATCAACGAAGACCGTGTGGCCCCCGGCCACGGCTTTGGCGCCCACCCCCACCGGGATATGGAAATTATCTCCTACGTGCTCGATGGCGAGATGGAGCACAAGGACAACATGGGCAATGGCGAAGTGATGCGCCCCGGCGATGTGCAGCGCATGTCCGCAGGCACGGGCGTACTGCACAGCGAGTTCAACCACTCTCAAGAAAACGGGCTGCACTTTCTGCAAATCTGGATCGAAACCGCCCAGCGTGGCATTCAGCCCAGCTACGAGCAGAAGCACTTCCCCACCGCCGAGCGGCAGGGCCAGTGGCGCTTGGTGCTCTCCCCAGATGGTCGTGATGGCTCGGTGAGCGTGAATCAGGATGTCAATCTTTACGCCAGCCTGCTGGGTGCAGGTGATCAGGTGACGGCTCCGCCTTCTCGATATGCATGGCTGCATGTGGTGAAGGGGGCTGTCGAGGTCAACGGTGAGGCGCTCGCCACTGGCGACGCCGCTGCGTTCACCCCCGATGAGCCGTTTGAGCTGACGTGCACCGATGCTAGTGAAGTGCTGCTGTTTGATTTGGCCTAACAGCACCTGCATAGCAAGTGGTATAACGCAAAACGGCCCCGTTGGGGCCGTTTTGGGTAACAAGCGCTGGCTAGCTATTTGCTTAGCTATTTTGCGCCGAATAGAGCACGCGAATCTTCAGCGTGTGCTCTACTTGCTTCAGCGCTTCCAGCGCCTGCGGGCCGTAGGCTTTGTCGACATCAATCACCACGTAACCGACCTTATCGTTGGTCTGCAGATACTGGCCAGAAATGTTGATGCCGTTTTCTGACAGCACGCGGTTGATCTGAGAAAGCACGCCGGGCACGTTGTCGTGAATGTGCAGCAAACGGTGCTTGTCCGGGTGCGCAGGCAGCGCCACTTCGGGGAAGTTGACCGACGTGACCGTGGTGCCGTTGTCCGAATAAGTGATCAGCTTTTCGGATACCTCGATACCGATGTTCTCCTGAGCTTCCGGGTAGAACCACCGATATGCGGCGTCAGAATCACGTTATCCAGGCCGCGCAGCGGGCTTTGGAACTCTTCATCGTTGCCTTTCGGCTCGACCGGGAAGACATCAATAGCTGCGCCGTTCAGCTTGCCCGCTTTAATGGCATCCGCCAGCGGCTCGATTTCCACCACGCTGCCACGGGCGGCGTTGATCAGGATAGCGCCATCCTTCATGGCAGCGATCTCTTTCGCGCCAATCATCCAGCGGGTAGAGGCCATATCCGGTACGTGCAGGCTGACCACATCCGCGCGGCCCAACAACTCCTCCAGGCTGCTGACCTGGTTGGCGTTCCCCATGCCCAGCTTGGTGATCACATCGTAGTAAATCACGTTGAAACCGAGTGATTCCGCCAAGACAGAGAGCTGTGCGCCGATGCTGCCGTAACCCACGATACCGAGGGTTTTACCACGCGCTTCGTGGGAGTTTTTCGCCGACTTCAGCCAGCCGCCCTGGTGCGCGCGAGCATTTTTCTCGGGAATACCGCGCAGCAGCATAATGGCTTCTGCCAGTACCAGCTCCGCCACCGAGCGGGTGTTGGAGTAAGGCGCATTAAATACCGCGATACCGCGCTTGAGCGCCGCATCCAGGTCAACTTGGTTGGTACCGATACAGAAACAGCCAACGCTTACTAACTTCTCGGCCGCCTCAAACACGCGCTCAGTTAGCTGAGTGCGGGAACGGATGCCGATAAAGTGAACATCACGAATCTTCTCGATCAGCGACTCTTCATCCAGCGAAGTCGGCAGATGTTCGATGTTCTCGTAACCTGCGTTGTGAAAATTGTCCACCGCACTTTGGTGGACGCCCTCGAGTAGCAGGATCTTGATCTTGCTCTTTTCCAGGGACGTTTTGGCCATGGCTGAATCAACCTCTATGGTCGGCGGCATGCGCCGTGTATCGGTTCACGGGAGGCCCGTATGGTAGCACAGCCGCTTGCGCTCCCGGTGTCTTGGCGTGATGAAAAGTGTGCGCTTTCAAGATGAACAGAGTGCAAGTCGAACAATCAACCCATAGGGAGGGCAGACGCCACCCCCTCGCCTCGGTGTATACTGTGCGTTTATTTAACAGCATCCGCAGCCACACTCGTCGCCCTTGCTGATACCAGGGCGCCCGGAAAACGGTAGGCATTGCCCAATGAGCGACACCACACCCCCACAAGATTTTGCCGCAACGGTTGCCCAGCTAGAGACCATTGTGGAACGCCTGGAGTCCGGCGAACTCTCATTGGAAGATGCGCTGACCGCTTTTGAGCAGGGCGTTCGACTGACCCGCGATGCCCAGCAGCGCCTCGATAGCGCTGAGCTAAAAGTACGGGCACTGAGCGAAGACCCCGACGGTAAACTGGAAGTCGCCCCGTTTGCAGGTGCCCCGGATGCTGGCAACGACAGCGAGGAGACGCCGCCATGGTGACCGCCCACGCCTCCCGACTAGCCACGCTGCGCCATGCCAGCAGCACCCGAGTGGATGCCACGCTGGCCGCGCTATTCGATGCACGCCCAGCGGTAGATGAGCGTTTAGAGGCGGCCATGCGCCACGGGCTTTTGGTAGGCGGCAAACGTTTGCGCCCACTGCTGGTCTATTTAGCGGGTCAAGCCCTTGGGGCAAGTGACGACGCCCTGGATGCTCCCGCGGCGGCCATCGAGCTGATTCACGCCTACTCGCTGATTCACGACGACCTGCCCGCCATGGATGATGACGACCTGCGCCGCGGCCAGCCCACGGTGCATAAAGCTTTTGATGAGGCGACGGCTATTTTAGCGGGCGATGCCTTGCAAGCCCTGGCGTTTGAAGTGCTGGCCAGCCGCCCGCACCCGCGCCTGGGCCAGCTAGTCACCACGCTGGCGGTCGCCTCTGGCCGCGATGGCATGGTGGCTGGCCAAGCGCTGGATTTAGCCGCCGTGGGAGGCCACCCGGACGCCGAAGCGATGGCGCACATGCACGCCCATAAAACCGGCGCGCTGATCGTGGCGGCCGTGCGTTTGGGCGGCCTGGTCGCGGTGGAAGAGGACGACCCGCGCCTAGCAGCGCTAATTCGCTACGCCCGCGCCATTGGTCTAGCCTTCCAGATTCATGACGACATCCTGGATGTGACGGGTGACACCGCCACGCTGGGCAAAATTTCCGGCGCTGACGCCGCCCGTGCCAAGCCTACTTACCCAAGCTTACTGGGGCTGGCGGGGGCGCAGCGCAAAGCGAACACGCTTATTGACGAGGCCATTGCCGCCCTCGCCCCGTTAGGCGAGCAGGCCGCACCCCTGGCCGATCTTGCCCACTATATGATCGAGCGCGACCACTAACACATGCCTATGAAGCTGTTCGACGAGATACCCCGCGAGCGCCCGGCGACGCCACTGCTCGACTCTTTTGACCATCCCGCTGCGTTGCGGGCCATGAATGCTAAACAGCTCGCCCAGCTAGCGGATGAGCTGCGCGCCTACCTGCTCTACAGCGTTGGCGTGACAGGTGGCCACTTTGGCGCAGGCCTGGGCGTTGTTGAGCTCAGCGTCGCGCTGCACCACGCCTTTCACACGCCGAAAGACCGCTTGGTGTGGGACGTGGGTCATCAAGCCTACCCGCATAAAATCCTCACCGGGCGACGCGATGCCATGCTGAGCATTCGCCAGCACGGCGGCCTGGCCGCGTTTCCCCGCCGGGCAGAGTCCGAGTACGACACCTTTGGCGTTGGCCACTCCAGCACTTCCATTTCTGCAGCGCTGGGCATGGCCCTGGCCGCCCAGGCGCAAAACGACCCGCGCAAGGTCTGCGCCATCATCGGCGACGGCGCGCTCACCGCAGGGATGGCGTTTGAAGCGCTGGCCCACGCGGGCCACGTGAATGCCAATATGCTGGTAGTGCTGAACGACAACGAGATGTCGATCTCCGAAAACGTCGGCGGAATTGCCACGTATTTAGCACGTGTGCTCTCCAGCAAGCCCTACCTCAAAATGCGCGAAGAGGGCAAAAAGGTGCTATCCCACCTGCCCGGCGCCCTGGAGCTTGCCAAGCGTACCGAAGAGCACATGAAGGGCATGGTCAGCCCCGCCACGCTGTTTGAGGAGATGGGTTTCCACTACGTTGGTCCCATCGACGGCCACGACTTAGAGGCGCTGACTCAAACGCTGCGTAACCTGCGCGACCAGAAAGGCCCGCAGTTCCTGCATATCAAAACGGTCAAAGGGAAAGGCTTCCTGCCCGCCGAAGCCGACCAGATTGGCTATCACGCGATTACTAAGCTGGAAAAAACCACCACGACCCTCAGCGCTCCGCTGGTGAAGCAAGCAGCGGCCCCCAAAAGCGTTGCGAAGAAAAAATACTGCAACGTGTTTGGCGACTGGCTATGTGATATGGCCGCCGCCGACTCACGCCTCATGGGCATTACCCCCGCCATGGGCGAAGGCTCGGATCTGATTCGCTTCTCGCAAACCTATCCCGAGCGTTACTTCGACGTCGCCATTGCTGAACAGCACGCGGTCACGCTGGCCGCCGGTATGGCCTGCGAAGGCATGAAGCCAGTGGTGGCGATCTACTCCACCTTCTTGCAGCGCGGCTACGACCAGCTGATTCATGACGTGGCGGTACAGGAGTTAGATGTCACCTTCGCCATCGACCGGGCAGGCCTAGTGGGCGAAGACGGTCCCACCCACCACGGCAGCATGGACCTTTCGTTCCTGCGCTGTGTGCCGGGCATGGGGATTCTCGCCCCGTCGGATGAAGCCGAATGCCGCGCCATGCTCAGCGCTGCCTACCACCATTCTGGCCCGGCTGCCGTGCGCTACCCCCGTGGCACCGGCCCCGGCGCGGTGATTCCTGAGCACCTAGAGCCCGCTGACCATCGGCGAAGCCCAGGTGCGCCGCGAGAGCACCAGCGACGGTGTGCGCATTGCGCTGCTGGCGTTTGGCAGCGTCAATAGCGCCGCCGCCGAAGTGGCTGAAAAGCTCAACGCCACCCACATCAACATGCGTTCGGTGAAACCACTGGACCGCGACGCTGTGCTCCACGCAGCGGACGAGCATGAACTGCTGGTCACCCTGGAAGAGAACGTTATTGCGGGTGGTGCGGGTAGCGCGGTGAACGAGCTGCTCAACGCGGAAGGCGTTCAGGTGGAAGTGCTGAACTTAGGCTTGCCGGACGCCTTTGTGGAACACGGCACCCCCGCCGAGCTATTGCGCGACTGCGGCCTGGACGCTGAAGGCATCGAGCGCGCTATTCGCGCCCGGCTGCCGTAACCTCCGCGTGTGAACCACGCGTTTTTAACCTGTTGAGATGTCTATGTTATTTCTAATTATTGTGTTTGGTTTGATTGGCCTTGCCGTCGGTGGCCCCATTGGCTTACCTCGTAGGTGGCGGCCTTGGCTGGTGGCTGGGTCGGCGCATCAGCCGTCGCTTGAACGCTGCCCGTGTTCAAATTCAAGAAGGCTTTTTGGAATCAATCTTCTCCGTGATGGGCTGTCTCTGTCAGGCCGACGGCAAAGTCACCGAGGGCGAGCTAGACGTTGCCGAAAAGCTCTTCGATCAAATGCGCCTTCAGGGCGAGCACCGCGCCAAAGCTCGCGCCGCCTTTGACCGGGGCCGCGCGGCTGACTTCAACCTGGATGCCGAGCTGGCCAAGGTCAACCGCCTCACCCAGCGCCAGCCGGTACTGCGCCAAGTGTTTTTACAGGTTCAGTTGAGCGCGATTGCCGCCGATGGCGTGCTGCACCCCGCCGAGCACGAGATGATTCTGCGCGTTGCCCGCGGCGTTGGCTGTAGCGACGCCGAAGTTCAGCAAATCGAAGCAATGCTGCACGGCGCTGCCGCCAACTCCCAAGGTGCCAGCGAAGAAGCCTTAAAAGATGCTTACCGCGTTCTTGGGGTATCAGAAGAGGCCAGCGATGCCGAGCTTAAGAAAGCCTACCGCCGCCTGATGAGCCAAAACCACCCAGACAAATTGGCTGGCAAAGGGTTGCCGGAGAGCATGCGCGAAGTAGCCCAGGCACGCACCAGCGAAATTGGTAATGCCTACGAGCGTATTCGCGCGGCACGCGGCCAGTAGCCCGTGACAGGTTTCCAGGGAGTGCTACAGTGAAAGCTTCACGGTACTGCCTGGAGTCGCCGAATGATCACGCTATACAGCTTTCCCAATTCCCGCTCGCTACGCGCTGCTTGGACGCTTGAAGAGCTGGGCCTAGAGTACCAGTGCCACCATGTAGCGCTGGATAAAGGCGAGGGGCAAAGTACCGAGCATCTTGCTCGCCACCCGGATGGCAAGGTGCCGGTGCTGGAAGATGGCGAGCTAATGCTGTTTGAGTCTGCGCCTATCTGCCGTTATCTCGCCGAGCAGTATGGCGATGGCAGCCTACTGCCTCAAAGCGTTGCCGAGCGCGCCCAGGTCGACCAGTGGCTCAGCTTTATCGTTACCGAGATTGAGCAGCCGCTGTGGTTACAGGCCAAGCACAAGTTCGCCCTGCCTCAAGATAAGCGCGTCCCCTCAGTACTGCCCACTGCGGCTTGGGAATTTCAGCGGGCGCTGCTCGCGCTGGAGCGCCGCTACCGCGGCCAAGAAACCCTGGTAGGCGATACCTTCACCCTCGCGGATCTTTTCCTGACGCATACGCTGACCTGGGCAGCTAGCATGAAGCCCCGCCTACCGGAGCCGTTGGTGGCTTACCGCGCCCGCCACGCCAACCGCCCAGCGCTTGCTCGCGCCGCCGAAAAAGAGCAGGCGGCGGCGCAAGCGACCTGATTACACCGCGTTAGGCGCAGGCAGCCGGAGTGTTTCCTGCGCTTTACTCCTTCGGCACGGGCGGCTCCCCAGGCACTTTCCAGCCCGCCAGGGAAGCCGCTTCGCTGGCTGTAATCCGGAGTGACACCGCCCTGGTAGGCATGGCGCTGGCTTAGCGCTTTGGCGCAGCTATAATCCACTACCGTCAGCACGCCCACCGCAGTGAGTGCTAAATAGAGGTTCTCTTTGTGCGATGGGTGGCGCTTTAACGCAAAGGTGAGCGCGGCAAAATCCAGCACATCTCCGCCAACTCGGCTCCAAATCGCGTTGGTCGGGTTATCCGACAGCGCGCCGATGCCGCTGAGGATTTCCCGCGCACCGCAGGCGCGTATCTTATTTTCACGATGAGGCATACCTAACGCGCGGCTCAACCGACGCGGGGCCACTAGCTGATACAACCCCATCCCCAAGCTTAGCCAACCCAAGCCTCTAGCTAATTTATCCGCTGGTGACATTGAGCGCGTTGGCGAGTGGGAATGGCGTTTCATCGATGTTTTCATACTCTCCTCCCTGTGCAGTATTACGGCTTCAGAATGACTTTGACGCAGCCATCCTGCTTATCCCGAAAGGTTTGGTACATCTCGGGCCCCTGGGCTAAATCCACCGAGTGGGTAATCACAAACGAAGGGTCGATCTGGCCCTCGTCAATGCGCCTCAACAGATCATCCGTCCAGCGTTTGACATGGGTTTGCCCGGTGCGCACGGTCAATCCTTTGTTCATCAGCGCCCCCATAGGGATTTTATCAACCAGCCCGCCATACACCCCGGGGATCGACAAAATACCCGCCGGACGGCAGACATAGATCATCTCGCGCAGCACATGAGCACGGTCGGTTTCCAGCCACATGGCCTGTTTTACCCGGTCATACACCGAGTCCAGCGAACGCGTGGCGTGGGCTTCCAGCCCCACCGCATCGATACACTTTTCTGGCCCCTTACCGTGGGTCAGCTCCTGCAGCCTGCCCAGTACGCTTTCGTGGGCAAAGTTAATGGTGAGAGCACCACCGGCAGCGGCCATTGAGAGCCGCTCGGGTACGTTATCAATCACCACTACCTGCTTGGCGCCCAGCAGTACCGCGCTACGCACACAGAACTGGCCAACCGGGCCTGCGCCCCAGATCACAACGGGTATCGGTGGGTTGAATGTCGCACTGCGCGGCGGCCTGCCAGCCGGTTGGGAAAATATCCCTAGAAACAGCACTTGCTCATCGGTGAGCGTATCGGGCACTTTAATATGCGGGGTGTCGGCAAAAGGCACGCGCACAAACTCGGCCTGGCCGCCCGCATAGCCGCCGGTAAGTTGAGAGTAGCCAAACAGCCCGGCACCGCCATGGCCAAAAACTTTATCCGCCAGGGATTTATTACGGTTGGAGCGCTCGCAAACCGAGTAGTTGCCGCGCTGGCACTGCTCGCATTCGCCGCAAGCAATGGTGAAGGGCACCACCACTCGATCGCCTACTTTGAGATTTTTCGTCTCACTGCCCACTTCCATCACTTCGCCCATAAACTCATGGCCTAGGACATCGCCACAGGACATACCGGGGATATAGTGATCGTAAAGGTGCAGATCAAGAGCCGCAGATGGCGCAGCTACTGACATTGATAATGGCATCGCGGGGGTGTTCGAGCGCGGGGTCGGGCACGGTGTCGTAACGAACATCGTTCTTACCGTGCCAGCAAAGTGCTTTCATGGCTGCTTCTCCTTACATGGTTGCGCATAGCGTCCTGCCATGTATCACCATAGCTCAGACACACGGCAACCAAAGTTAAGAAAAAGCTTTTTTACGGGTGTTCGACGACAATCACGCCCTAATCAGGCAACTTAAGTTAACAACGGATAACAACAGCCACCTACCTAGCCTTTGCGTTCAATATCCACGTCGCTGGCCTGGGTGAAGTCATCCAGCGCCATCATATGGCCGAGCTTGCCCGCCTTGGTGGAGAGATACTGCTCGTTGTGAGGGTTTAAACCGGTGGTAATCGGCAAGCGCTCGACGACGTTCACGCCGTCGCGGGTTAGCGCATCCACCTTGCGGGGGTTATTGGTCATCAGTTTGAGCGCCGTGATGCCCAGGTGTTTGAGCATGGGTACGCAGAGGTCGTGCGGCGCATATCAGCACCGAAGCCGAGCTGCTCGTTGGCTTCGACGGTGTCGGCCCCCTGGTCTTGCAGATGATAGGCGCGGATTTTGTTGAGCAGGCCAATGCCACGCCCTTCCTGGCGTAAATAGAGCAGCACGCCGCGCCCCTCTTCGGCAATACGCTTCAGCGCTTCTTGCAGCTGGTAGCCGCAGTCGCAGCGCATCGAAAATAGCGCATCGCCGGTTAAACACTCAGAGTGCACGCGCCCTAACACCGGCTCGCCGCCGCTCACATCGCCCAACGTTAAGGCGATATGGTCTTTACCCGTGGCGTCGTCTTCGAAGCCATGCATTGTGAATGTGGCCCAGGGAGTGGGCAGCCGAGAGGCAGCAATGAAGCGAATGGTCACAGGTTTCCTCGCTGATTAACCAAACCAGTTAACCACACCAGTGTTGGCGAAGTGGACGAACAGTTTACCAGGAAGCCGCGCAGGCCTCACGGTCTTAGCGGGGTGCGACGATTTTTGCCACGGTTTGCGCCGCCACCCCCGGCTATCTTCACGTACAATTCCTATCTTCAGGTACGATGACTCCCTTACAATGCGGGCAAATTTTCAAGAGCAAGTGTTTATGACCACCACACCTTTGCAAAACGACCGTTTTCTTCGCGCGCTGGCTCGCCAGCCCGTTGACCGCACTCCGGTGTGGATGATGCGCCAAGCCGGCCGCTACCTGCCGGAGTACCGCGCCAGCCGCGCCGACGCAGGCAGCTTTATGGACCTGTGCCGCAATCATGACCTGGCTTGTGAAGTGACCCTGCAGCCGCTAGAGCGCTACCCGCTCGACGCCGCAATTCTGTTTTCGGATATTTTGACCATCCCCGATGCCATGGGGCTGGGCCTCTACTTCGAAACCGGTGAAGGCCCCAAATTCAGAAAAACCGTCCGCACGCCGGAAGAAGTAGCGGCGCTGACGGTGCCAAACGCCGAGCGCGACCTGGACTACGTGATGCGGGCGGTATCCACGATTCGCCGCGAGCTGAACGGCCGCATGCCGCTGATCGGTTTCTCCGGCAGCCCCTGGACGCTGGCGACGTATATGGTGGAAGGCGGCTCCAGCAAGGATTTCCGCCACCTAAAAACCATGCTGTATGACACGCCGGACACCATGCACCAGCTGCTGGATACCCTGGCGCAAGCGGTCACTGACTACCTGAATGCGCAGATTCGTGCCGGTGCCCAGGCGGTACAGATTTTTGATACCTGGGGCGGCGCGCTCTCCACGCCTGCTTATTTAGAGTTCTCGCTGCGCTATATGGAGCAGATCGTTTCCGGGCTGATCCGCGAACACGACGGCCGCCGCGTGCCGGTGATCCTGTTCACCAAAAACGGCGGCCAGTGGCTTGAACACATTGCTTGCGCCGGTGCCGACGCGCTGGGTATCGACTGGTCGACCGAGCTTTCTGACGCTCGCGCCCGCGTAGGCCATAAAGTCGCCCTGCAGGGTAATTTAGACCCCAACGTGCTGTTTGCTCGCCCTTCGGCCATTCGCGCCGAAGTGGCCCGCGTGCTGGAGAGCTACGGCCACGGCCCGGGCCACGTGTTCAACTTGGGCCACGGCATCAGCCAGTTCACCAACCCCGATCACGTCACCGCCTTTATGGAGGCGCTGCACGACTTAAGCCCGCAGTACCATCAGGGCATTCCGACCCAAACGAACGACCAATGCCCAGGAGCCAAGCAATGAGCGACTTACGCGACGACCAGTGGTTTACCGAAGTCTTTGATAGCCACGGCAGCGCTTTCTCGCTGAAAATCACCGAAAAACTGCTGGATGTGCAGAGCCCCTACCAGCACCTGGAAGCGTACGCCACCGAAACCTACGGCAACCTGATGGTGCTGGATGGCTGCGTGATGCTGACCGATCGCGACAACTTCCTCTACCACGAGATGATTGCCCACCCGGCGCTGTTCACCCACCAAGACCCCAAGCGGGTGGTGATCATTGGCGGCGGCGACTGCGGCACGTTGAAAGAAGTGCTGCGCCATCCGGGCGTTGAAAAAGTCACCCAGATCGACATCGATGAAGAAGTGACCAAGGCCTCCGAGCGCTTTTTCCCGTCACTGGTAGAAGCCAACAGCGACCCCCGCGCCGAGCTGCTGTTTGCCGACGGCGTGAAATGGGTCGACGACGCCGCCGACGAGAGCATCGACGTGCTGATCATCGACTCCACCGACCCGGTAGGCCCTGCAGAAGGCCTGTTCAAAACCGACTTTTTGAAGCGCTGCCACCGCATTCTGAAAAGCGGCGGCGTCATGGTGCAGCAGAGTGAGTCACCGCTGTACCACAGCGGCTCAATCATCCGCGAACTGCGTAACGACATGCGCGAAGCAGGCTTTGATAGCGTCGCCACCCTGCCCTTCCCCCAGCCGGTGTACCCTTCCGGCTGGTGGAGCGTGACGCTGGCAGGCAAAGCGACCAACGTTGAAAGCTTCCGTGAAGAGGCTGCCGCCAGCCACGAAATGCCGCTACAGTACTACACAGTAGATGCCCACCGTGGTGCCCTGGCGCTGCCGCCCTTTATGCGTAAAGCCTTCGCATAACCTCGCGGTAACGACATGCATCAGGCCGGGGCTCTGCCCGGCCTTTTTTATGCGCAGGAGTTGCTGCGCTCGACGTTAAGGAATAATAAATGACTACAACGCGTTGGTTAGGATTGGGAATCACTCTGTTAGCACCCGCTCTATGGCTACCTGCCACGGCCATGGCCGATACCCTTGAGGCCATTCAAGAGCGCGACAGCGTGCGCTGCGGCGTTAACGCGGCCCAGCCCGGCTTTTCATCGCTGGACGATAACGACCAATACCGCGGCCTGGACACCGATGTGTGCCGCGCCATTGCCGCTGCCGCGCTAGGTGATGCCAGCAAAGTCAATTTCGTACCGTTAGACTCGGTGGAACGTTTTGCCGCGCTGCAGTCTGGCGAGGTGGACGTGCTCTCCCGCACCACCACCTGGACCTCTAGCCGCGACACCACACTAGGGATGAACTTCACTGGCGTCAGCTACTACGACGGCCAGGCGTTTATGGTGGCCAGCGACCTCGGCGTACAGAGCGCAAAAGAACTGGATGGGGCGGCTGTTTGCACTCAGTCAGGCACCACCAGCGAACTAAACCTTTCCGACTACTTCCGCATTAACAACATGACCTATGATGCGGTGGTGTTTGATTCACCTGAACAGTCGATTGCGGGCTTCGAAGCAGGCCGCTGCGATGTATTGAGCTCGGATGCCTCGCAGCTCTACGCCCGGCGCATTCAACTGGCCGACCCCAATATGGCCGTGGTACTACCGGAGATCATCTCCAAAGAGCCGCTTGGCCCAGCAGTGCGGCCAAGGCGATGACCAGTGGTTCAACATCGTGAAGTGGTCGCTGTTTGCCATGCTGAATGCCGAAGAGCTGGGCGTCAGCCAAGCCAACGTGGATGAGCAGCTAAGCTCAGAAAACCCCGATGTGATGCGCCTACTTGGGCAAGATGGCGATTTTGGTGAAGCCATGGGCCTTTCGTCAGACTGGGCTTACCAAATCGTCAAACAGGTGGGTAATTACGCGGACATTTATGACCGCAACGTGGGCGCGGACTCTGATTTCAACATTGCGCGCGGCCTGAACGCTCTGTGGAAAGATGGTGGCATTCAGTACGCGCGGCCCATTCGCTAACACGCTAAGCGACTAGCCACCGACCTCCGCCAGCGGCTGCGCACCAAAAAAGCGCATGGCGTAGCTGCTGGGCTACTTTTTTGCACCACTACCTTCGTCAAATCCGCTGATTTTACGTTGAAAAGCGCTGAATTTGACGGCATATCTTTCTTGGCACCTTCCTTGCTAGCTTTTAATGATGCATCACCATGCATAATGACATTAAATCGAGGAAGGGGAACAAACATGATTAAAAGAAACCCCTGGTACTGCTGGCCTGCGGTGGTGCTATTCCCCTCGCCGGTGTTCCCACCGCGCAAGCCGATACATTAGAAGATACCCGCGAGCGCGGTGCCGTACAGTGTGGCGTCAGCGACGGCTTACCAGGTTTTTCCGCCCCAGACGATAACGGTAACTGGCAGGGCCTGGACGTTGACGTATGTCGCGCCGTAGCCGCAGCAGTACTGGGCGACGCAGACGCCGTCAACTACATTTCCTTGAACGCCGTTGAGCGCTTCACTGCCCTTCAGTCCGGCGAAGTGGATGTCCTTTCTCGTAACACCACCTGGACGACCACCCGTGACACCACGCTAGGCCTAAACTTCACTGGGGTGACCTTCTACGACGGCCAAGGCTTCTTGGTGTCTCGTGACCTGGGTATCTCCAGTGCTTCGGAGCTGGATGGCGCGGCTATTTGTATCCAGTCCGGTACCACTACTGAGCTGAACCTGGCGGACTACTTCCGTGCCAACGGCATGGAGTTTGACCCCATCGTTTTCGATACTTCTGAGCAAACGGTAGGCGGCTTCCAGGCTGGCCGCTGTGACGTACTAACCTCTGACACCTCTCAGTTGGCCGCTCTGCGCATCCAACTGGACGACCCGGCTGGCGCCATGATTCTGCCCGACGTTATTTCGAAAGAGCCGCTGGGCCCGGTAGTACGCCAAGGCGACGACCTGTGGTTTAACATCGTGAAGTGGTCGCTGTTCGCCATGATCAACGGTGAAGAGTACGGCGTCACCAGCGAGAACGCTGAAGAGATGCTCAGCTCTGAGAACCCGGACGTTGCTCGCCTGCTCGGCCAGGACGGTAACTACGGTGAAGGCATGGGTCTTGAAGCCGACTGGGCTTACAACATCCTGAGTCAAGTAGGTAACTACGGTGAAAGCTTCGAGCGCAACGTAGGTATGGGTTCACCGCTAGAAATCGAGCGCGGTGTTAACGCGCCCTGTGGAACCAAGGCGGCTTCCATTTACGCACCGCCGATTCGCTAAGCGTCTCGCTTGACCCCGGCCCGCCACCCTTCTTGGTCATGGCGGGCCATTTGATTGACCTTCCGTATCGCGGAGACGCCACCCATGTCCGTAAGACCTAACGCTCGCCCCGCTGGCCAAAAGCCACCGTTCTGGCGAGACCGCGCCAAACGTGCGCTCATCTTCCAATGTCTGCTGATTGCCGCTGTCATCGCCTTTCTGTTCTATATCGTCGGCAACGTGCAAGACAACCTCTCCTCTCGGGGTATCACCACAGGCTTTGGTTTCCTGAGTAATACCGCCGGTTTTGGGATCGTACAGAGTCTGATCGACTACTCTTCCCAAAGCACCTATGGCCGTACCTTTTTCGTTGGCCTACTGAATACGCTACTGGTGGGCGGGTTAGGCGTGATCGCCGCCACCATCATTGGTTTTATTGTCGGTATCGCTCGCCTATCGCCCAACTGGCTGATCGCCAAGCTGGCCGCGGCGTATATCGAAACGTTCCGGAATATTCCGCTTCTGCTGCAGATTTTCTTTTGGTATTTTGCCGTGCTGCGCACCCTGCCAAGCGCCAGGGAAAGCCTTGCCTTTGGGGAAGCGTTTTTCCTCAACGTGCGCGGACTGTATCTACCAGAACCGCTGTTTGAGTCCGGTTTTGGGCTAATTCCCGTGACCTTTGTGATCGCCATTGTGGCCAGCATTGCGCTGGTGATTTGGGCGAAGCGCCGCCAGGAAGCCACGGGGAAACGTATTCCTGCCTACTGGATCTCCTTTGCGCTGATTTTTGGCTTGCCGCTGTTGGTTATGTTTGTGACTGGCGTGCCCGTCACTTGGGAAATGCCCGAACTGCGTGGCTTTAACTTCCGCGGCGGTATTACGGTGATTCCCGAGTTCCTGGCGCTATGGTTTGCACTATCGATCTACACCGCCTGTTCATCGCCGAGATCGTGCGCTCAGGCATACAGGCCATTTCTCATGGCCAAACCGAAGCGGCACAGGCCCTGAGTCTGCCGCGTAACCTAGTGCTGCGTTTGGTGGTCATTCCCCAGGCGTTGCGGGTCATTATTCCCCCGCTGACCAGCCAGTACCTGAACTTGATTAAGAACTCGTCGCTGGCCACCGCTATTGGCTACCCAGACCTCGTGTCGGTGTTTGCGGGTACCACGCTGAACCAGACAGGCCAAGCCATTGAGGTCATTGCCATGACCATGGCGGTCTATCTGACGATCAGCCTGCTGGTATCCATGTTTATGAACTGGTTCAACGCCCGCGTGGCGCTGGTTGAACGCTAGGCTGAGGCGAGGAGCCATACATGATTCATAACCAAACCGTGATTGAGCAGCGACCAGCGCCTAGTAGCTCTGTTGGGGCTGTTGCTTGGCTGCGCACCAACCTGTTTAACGGCCCGATTAATACTATTTTCACCTTAGTCGGCCTCTATATTCTCTACCTGTTGGTGGTACCGACCGTGCAGTGGGCGTTTAATCAACGCCGACTGGGTAGGCACTACCCGCGACGACTGCTCTCGCGAAGGCGCCTGCTGGGTATTTATCAACGCCCGTTTATCCCAGTTTATTTACGGCCTGTACCCCAGCGAGGAGACCTGGCGCGCCAATATCGTGTTCGCCATGTTCTTTACCCTGATTGGCTGGCTGGCCATACCCCGCCTGCCCTTCAAGCGCTGGGTTGCCGTCTTTGCGCTGGTGGTCTTCCCAGTTCTGTCGGTTTGTACTGCTTTACGGCGGCTACTTTGACCTTCCCCAAGTGCCTACCCACCGCTGGGGTGGCCTGATGCTGACGCTACTGTTAGCCACGGTGGGCATGGTGGGCGCGCTGCCTATCGGCATCGTGCTGGCCTTGGGGCGACGCTCCAACATGCCGATCGTCAAAAGCTTCTGCGTGGTGTTTATCGAGTTCTGGCGCGGTGTGCCGCTGATCACCGTGCTGTTTATGGCCTCGGTGATGCTGCCGCTGTTCCTACCCTCTGAAATGAATGTAGACCGCTTAGTGCGGGCACTGGTCGGCTTAACGCTGTTCCAGAGTGCCTATATGGCCGAGGTCATTCGCGGTGGTTTGCAGGCGATACCCAAAGGCCAGGAAGAGGCCGCGGCAGCGCTCGGCATGACTTACTGGAAGCGCATGGGGCTGATCATTCTTCCCCAAGCGCTGAAGATGATGATTCCCGGCATCGTGAATACGTTTATCTCGCTGTTTAAAGACACCACCCTGGTCATGATTATCGGGCTATTTGACCTTTTGGGGATCGTGCAAGCGGCACTGGCCGACTCACGCTGGCTCGGCTTCTCGTTGGAAGGCTACGTGTTTGCCGCCTTCATGTTCTGGATCTTCTGTTTCAGCATGTCGCGCTACAGTCAGTACCTAGAACGCAAGCTGCACACCGGCCACAAGCGCTAACGCCGCTTTCATTAAACGATTTTTAGCAGGATAGTGACATGACTCAAGCAGCCACCAACAACCCTGGCACCAGTACGTCTGACCTGATGGTTGAAATGCGCGACGTCAACAAGTGGTACGGCGATTTCCACGTGCTGCGCGATATTAACCTAGAGGTAAAACGCGGCGAGCGAATCGTTATTTGCGGGCCTTCCGGCTCTGGCAAATCCACCATGATTCGCTGTATCAACCACTTAGAAGAGCATCAGAAAGGCGAGATTACGGTAGGCAGCGTGCCGCTGACCCAAGATGTTAAACGCATCGAGCAGATTCGCCGTAGCGTCGGCATGGTGTTCCAGCACTTCAACCTGTTCCCTCACCTCACGGTGCTAGAGAACTGCTGTATCGCACCGATGTGGGTGCAGAAGAAGCCCCGCAAAGAGGCCGAAGCCATGGCCATGCAGTACCTGGAGCGGGTGCGCATTGCCGAGCAGGCCAAAAAGTATCCCGGCCAGCTCTCTGGCGGCCAGCAGCAGCGCGTCGCGATTGCCCGCTCGCTGTGTATGCACCCGGACGTCATGCTGTTTGACGAGCCCACCTCGGCCCTTGACCCGGAAATGATCAAGGAAGTGCTGGACGTCATGGTGGAACTGGCCGAAGAAGGCATGACCATGCTCTGCGTCACCCACGAGATGGGCTTTGCGAAAACCGTTGCCGACCGCGTGATCTTTATGGACCAAGGGCAAATCATTGAAGAGAACGCGCCTGAGCCGTTCTTCAACAATCCGCAGTCCGAGCGCACCCAGCTCTTCTTGAGCCAGATTCTGGGCCATTAACACAACGGATAGCATCACTGGATGCTAAATCTGGGCCTCCTATGAGGCCCATTTTTATGTTTAAACTCGATCCAATAACGTCACAACAAGTGAGCCACCATGGAAAAGCTATTTATTGACCGCGCGCCGCAGCCCATCGCCCCGTTCTCACACGCCTGCCGGGTGGGCGATCTGGTCTTCATCACCGGCCAAATGCCCACGGTGCCGGAAACCAACGAGATGCTGCTCGGCACGTTTACCGAGCAAACCCACCGGGTGATGCAGAACCTGGCCATCGTGCTGGAAGAGGTCGGCAGTAGCTTCGAATACGTGGTTCAGTCGCGGGTCTTCATCACCAATATGGGCCACTTCGATGAAGTGAATCAGGTCTACGCCAGCTACTTCCAACAACCGTTGCCCACCCGCACCTGCATTGGCGTGACCGGGCTTGCGGGCGGAGCGGATGTCGAAGTCGATATGATCGCCTGGATTCCTCCCAAAGCGGGCGCTTAACCACCCACGAGCGTAAGGCGGGCAGGCAGTAGCGCAGGCTGCTCCCGATGCTGCGTCAGCGGCTTGCCCGCCAGCGCCGTGAGCAGAATTTGCAGGGGGTCGCCGTGGCTGACCACCAGCACCGTTTCCCCCTCAAAGCGCTGCTCTAGCGCGTCCAATGCGGCGCACATCCGTGCAGCTACCCGGCTGACCGGCTCAACCTGCCACTGGGTATGGTCTGCACTCTGCGCATCAAAGGCCCACACCTCTGGGTAATAGCTATCGGCCTGGCCATCCAGCTCACCAAAATGGCGCTCTCGTAAGCGCTCCTCTTGTTGCATGTCCAGCGCGAACGCCTCCGTCACTCTGGCGGCAGTGTGCGTGGTGCGTAAAAAATCTGAATGTACCACCCGCGTCGGCTCCGGCCAGCGCCACTGCGCCAGCACATCCACCAACTGCTGTTCACCCTGTTCAGAGAGCCCATAATTCGTAAGCCCCCGCTCGGGGGAGCTGATAATTTTCCGCTGGGCGTTAGCCTGGCTATGTCCATGGCGCATGAGTAAATAGCGATTTCGCCAATGATAATTTGTACGCAGTAAGTCCATTGTCACCTCTCAAAAACCGTGTTTGACCAAACACCGAACGATTGCCATGGTTAAAGGGTAATCAACGACATGGAGGACGTACGACGATGACCACCTATATCGTGGTAGCTGACGCCGCCCGCGCACGTATTTTTACCCGTGACGCGCTCAATCTCGCCGAGCAAGAGAGCTTGGTACACGCAGCCGGCAGGCTGCATGAAGGTGACTTGATCACTGACCGCCGCGGGGCTGATGTCCATGAATCAACGTCAACGTCGTCGCGCTCATCTGGCGAAGAGGGGGCTGCCTCTCAGCATGAGAACGAGCTGTTTGCTAAAGAGGTCGCCCAACGCCTGTATAGCGCCCGCGTGAGTAACAGCATGGAAAAACTGATTATGGTCGCGCCGCCCAAGTTTTTAGGGCTACTGCGAGAAAAGCTTGATCACCCTACCCAAAAGCTTGTGACGCACACGCTCTCAAAAGATCTTAGCAAGGCGTCGATGGCAGATATTCAAAGCGCCGTGAGCGATCTGCGCTAATCAAATCAACACTTTCTTACTCTTTTATTAAAGGCATGGTGGCTCTCGCCGATAGCTAACGTCGAACTTTAGTGTACGTGGCACCCGCGTACTGATTCCAAACGACGTTGAGAGCGACCATGTTTTCATCTCTGCGAGCCCGCATACTGCTAGCCGCACTCACTGCCATCACCCTTGCCCTGATCGTCAATGGTGTTGCCAGCTACTACACAGTCCAGCAGCACAATACCCAACAGGTAGCACGCAACCTAGACGCTGTAGTACGTGGTAACAGTAGCGCCCTACATGAGTGGATGGCATCCCGTAGCACCATGCTGAACGGTATGGAGGAAGCTATCTCCAGCAATGACCCACGTATTGCCTTGCGTCAGTTGACCACCTCTGGCGATTTTATGGCAACCTACCTGAGCTTGGCTGATAGCGGAGAGACCATTTTTTTCAACGGCTGGGAGCCACCCGCCGATTTTGACCCACGAGAGCGACCTTGGTACCAAGCCGCCGCTGCCGCGCAGGATACTATTGTCACCGCGCCGTAGGTCGATGCCCAAAGCGGCGACTTAGTCGTGACCTTTGCCCGCCCGTTTTACCAAAATAACCAACTTCAGGCGGTAGTAGGTGCTGACGTCAATATTCGCGATATGGTCGCGATCGTGCAAGACATCTCGCCTACTCCTTCAAGTTTTGGCTTTCTGACTCCCGGCGATGGATCGCTAAGCGCCCATCCCAACAGCGAGCTAGCGCTAGAACCCACCACTGTTTTAAGCGATGAATTAAACGCCGCCTATATCGAGCAACTTGCTAACACCAAGCAGCCACAGCAGATGCAGTTAGAAGGAAGCAGTAAATTACTGCTGAGCCGCCCAATAGGCGGCAATAGCGACTGGCAGCTTGTGGTAGCACTGGATGAAGCGGAGGCCACCGCAGGACTACGCGCCATTGCCACCACATCTATTGTTACCCTATTGATCGTTGCAGCCATTACCGCTGTGGTATTTGGGCTGCTGCTGTCGCTACTGTTGCGCCGCCTGCTGGGGGTGCGCAACGCGATGGATAACATCGCCTCCGGCGAGGGCGACCTCACCCAGCGTCTGCCAGAAGAAGGCAACGACGAAGTCACTCAAATCGCTAGCGCCTTTAACCGCTTTGTTAACAAAATGGAGCACGTCTTAATCGACGTGCGCACCAGCAGCGAATCGGTGCACCACGCCGCTAACGAGATTGCCATGGGTTGGCCAGGATCTCTCGCGCCGTACGGATAACGCCGCCTCGAGCCTGCAGCAAACCTCAGCCTCGGTCGAAGAGATCACCAGCACCGTGCAACATACGGCGGCCTCTGCTCAGGAAGCCAACAAGCTCTCCCACGCAGCCACCGAAGTCGCGAAAGAGGGCGGTCAGGTGGTGTCGAACGTGGTCACCACCATGGAAGACATCTCCGACGCTTCCAACAAGATTGGCGACATCGTCACGTTGATGAACAGCATCGCTTTTCAAACCAATCTGCTGGCACTGAACGCCTCGGTAGAAGCAGCAAGGGCAGGCGAGCAAGGCCGCGGCTTTGCCGTTGTACCAGATGAGGTACGTAAGCTGGCAGGCCGCAGCAGCGACGCGGCCAACGATATCCAGAAGCTGATCGAAGACTCGCAAGCCAAAGTGAATAACGGCACAGCGCTGGTGCGTAACGCGGGCAGCACGATGCAGGATATCGTGGTGCACATCACCCGCGTGACCGATGTTCTAGAAGAGATCAACGCCGCGACGAGCGAACAGAGCGACGGTATCAAGCAGGTCAATATCGCGGTGGCAGAACTGGACCGGATGACCAAAGAAAACGCTGCGATGGTCGAGGAGTCCACCACCGCCGCCGAGCAGTTGAAAGAGCAGGCGGATCACCTGACCGGGACGATTAGTAGCTTCAAACTCTCTCACGCGGCATCGCCCGCGATACAGGAACCACAGGACCGTTTACCGCGCACGTCGGAGAGTTTCTAACCGTCAGCGCCTCCATGGCAGCCTCCGCCCTCTCGCCTGCGGTGGTGGCCATGTCACGCGTTAGCCATGAATCTTTGTTCTACTGGTTCAAGGATGGCACTCGATACGCTCTTTCGCCTCTTGCTGAAACAGGACCGCTCTTCTATGCACTTTCGCTCCCTTCGCTCTCTCGTTTTGGCGTTGGCAGGCCCTTGCCTGCTTGCCGTCGTTGCCGCGCTGGTGGTGTATAACCTGATCGCGGCCGCCCGCACCCAATCCACCGTTGAAGAGCATACCCAAACGCTCATGCAGAGCGCACTGGACGCGCGGGTCGATGCCATTGCAGAGGCAGAGGGTGCACGGCTTCAACGCGAGCTGGACAAGGCCATGACCCTGGCCAGCCAGCTCGCCACCACCAACGCCCTCATGGGCGTGGAAGATGCCGAAGGCCAGCGCGCGCTCTACCTGAGCCGCCGTCAGCTTTCCAACTTGGTACGGCAGACGGTTGCCGACAACCCGGCGCTGTTGGATGCGTTCATCGGCTGGGAGCCCAATGCCTTTTGGGACGACGCCCGCTTTGCTGGCGACGAGCGCCACGGCCACGATGGCAGCGGCC
Organism: Vreelandella lionensis; assembly: GCF_002087295.1. Classification (GTDB taxonomy): domain Bacteria; phylum Pseudomonadota; class Gammaproteobacteria; order Pseudomonadales; family Halomonadaceae; genus Vreelandella; species Vreelandella lionensis. Next base: position 42,091 of record NZ_MWVI01000007.1, read on the forward strand.
GCTTCATGCCCTGGTGGTACCGCACCGGGGATGGCTCGCTCGAGGTCTTGCCACTAGGCGCCCCCATGGAGAGCGAAACCCGCCTGGCCAGCGGCGTGCGTGAGGGGGAGTACTACCTCTGCCCCCGCGAAACGCTCGCTCCCTGTGTGATCGACCCCGCCGCCTACGATTACGACGGCGAAACACAGCTGGTCACCTCGTTTAACGCACCGATTTTGGTGAATGGCGAATTTCGCGGCGTGGCCGGGGTCGACCTCTCGCTGAACTTCATCCAAACGCTGCTGCGCGACGCCAACGCCTCGCTGTATGACGGCGCAGGCCGGATGGCGCTGGTCGCCGGGCGCGGCGGCTTGGTGGCGGATACCAACGGCGAAGAGGCCCTGGGCCTGCCAGCCAGCAACGCGCTGAGCGACACGGCGCTTGACGGCATTGCCGAAGCCACGTCACAAGGCAGCCTCTACAGCAGCATGGCCAACGGCATGTTTCAGCGCTATCAGCCACTAACCATTGGCGATACGGAGCAGCCGTGGGTGCTGGTGCTACAGCTGCCCGAGTCCGTCGTGCTCGCCGAACTCAACGCGCTGCAAAACGTTTTGAGCGATCAGCGCCAGCAAAACACCCTGGGGATGACGCTGGTGGGGCTGCTGCTGGCAGCCATCGGCATCGCCGCTCTGTGGTGGATTGGTGGGCGTATTGCGCGTCCGCTCAAACGCTTGGCGAACAGAATGGAAGAGATCGCCTCTGGACACGGTGATCTCACTCAGCGCCTGCCCGTGCATGGCCGCGATGAGAGCGCCGCCGTGGCCGAGCAGTTCAACGCCTTTGCCGAAAAAATTCAGGCCATTTTGCTGGACGTACGGCGCAGCAGCGAGGCCGTAAACCACGCGGCCAACGAGATCACTCAAGGCGGCCATGACCTCTCACGGCGTACCGAGCAAGCCGCTGCAAGCCTGCAAGAAACCTCGGCAGCGATGGAAGAGATCAGCAGCACCGTCAGCCACACCACCCACGCCTCCCAAGAAGCTAGCGGGCTGTCGAACACCGCCTCGCAGCTGGCTTCCCATACCGACACGGCGTTTGTTCAGGTGGTCTCGACCATGGATGACATCCGCGCGACCTCGTCAGAGATTCAGAGCATCGTTAGCGTGATCGACGGCATTGCCTTCCAAACCAACCTGCTGGCGCTCAACGCCTCAGTAGAAGCAGCGCGGGCTGGCGAACACGGGCGCGGCTTTGCCGTGGTGGCCGATGAAGTGCGCAAGCTCGCCTCGCGCAGCAGCGACGCCGCCAAGGACATCCGCCAGCGCATCGATGCGTCTGCCGACAAGGTCGAAAGCGGCACGCAAATGGTACGCGACGCTGAAGCCGCCATGCACGAGCTGGCCGATAGCGTAACGCGCGTCACCCAAATGCTGGGCGATATCAGTACGGCAGCCGGTGAGCAGAACGACGGGATCAACCAAGTCAGCATCGCGGTGACCGACCTGGATCAGATGACCCAGCAAAACGCCGCCCTGGTGCAAGAGTCCACCACCGCGGGCGAGCAGCTTAAAGACCAAGCGGACAGGCTGGCCGCGCTAGTGGGTGGCTTTACGCTAGAGGCGTCGCAGCACCAGGCTCAGGCGCTGCCAAGCCCTGAAAAGGCCAAGATGTAACCGCTAGGTATCGGTGGCAGCGGAATATCGTCACTGCGCTTGGCCCCGGCGGTCATTTCGCGGCAGAGCCTTAAAAACTCCCGCACCCCGGTGGTGAGGTATTTTTGTGGCGATGCCAGATGAACGAGAAATGGCGCTTTAGATCCAACTCCGGCCTGGGCAGCGGCACCAAGCTGCCGCGCCGGAAGGCATCGCGCAGCGCCAGCCGCGACACGCAGCCAATGCCAAGGCCCGACTCCACCGCGCGTTTAATGCCCTCGGTATGCTCCAGCTCCAACAGCGTATTGAACCGACTGCGACGGTGGCGGGCGGCATGCTCTAGCGTCATACGCGTACCGGAGCCCTCCTCGCGCATGATCCAATCCTCCCGCAGCAGTTGATCCAGCTCCAGATGCTCCCGCCCTGCCAGCGGGTGGCGCGGCGAGCAGAACACGCACAGCTCATCCTCGACCCAGGGCTGGCTGATAATCATATCGTCATCGCACTGCCCCTCAATCAGCCCTAAATCCAACGAGTGTTGGCGCACGCCCTCGATAATATGCCGCGTATTGCGCACCGCCAGCCGCACTCGGCTACCGGGATAGCGCTGCATGAAATCGCTGATCAGCAGCGTGGCGAGATAGTTACCGATGGTGAGCGTTGCCCCCACGTCCAATGCGCCCACGCCCTGCTGACCCCGCAGCAGCTCTTCGACCTCCTCGGCGCGGTCGAGCAGGGCCACCGCCTTGGGCAGTAGCTGGAAGCCGAGCGCGTTGAGTTTCAGCCGTTTCCCGATGCGATCAAGCAGTTGGCAATCGAACTGGCGCTCCAGCTCGGCCAGCGCCGTGCTGGTAGCCGATTGCGACATGGCTAGCGCGCGTGCCGCGTGAGAAACGCTCTCGTGCTGAGCAACAGCCACGAAAACTTCTAACTGTCGCAGGGTGTAGTGCATGGCCAAAACCTATCTGTAGAGTGGTCCGCGAAAGGGCTATATCGATTTTAAAGATAAGCGTTATCAAGATAATTTGCTTAACAGATATACCACCCTTATTTAGAATTGAGAGCAACTTATAGAGCTATTTTTTATTCTTTTTTGGAATATGGCGAGCAAGGCTTAGGCCGCGCTGCCCTTGGAGGAGTTAGCATGAGCAAGTTTGCCCTGGAAGAAGTGCTAAGCGTTCACCACTGGAACGATACCCTGTTCAGCTTCCGCACCACCCGCGAGCGCAGCCTGCGCTTCAAAAACGGCCAGTTTGTGATGATCGGCCTGGAAGTGGACGGCAAGCCGCTGATGCGCGCGTACTCCATCGCCAGCCCCAACTACGAAGACCACCTTGAGTTCTTCAGCATCAAAGTGCCCGATGGCCCGCTCACCTCGCGCCTACAGCACCTGAAAGTAGGCGACCAAATCATGGTCAGCCGCAAGCCGACCGGCACGCTGGTGTGCGACGACCTGCTACCGGGCCGCAACCTGTATATGCTCTCGACCGGTACCGTCTTGGCGCCGTTTATGAGCCTGATCCAAGACCCGGAAGTTTACGAGCGTTTCGAGAAAGTAGTGCTGATCCACGGCGTGCGTGAAGTCTCTGAGCTGGCCTACGCCGACTTCATCACCAAAGAGCTGCCCGCCCACGAGTACCTGGGCGAAGAAGTCGCCGAAAAACTGGTGTACTACCCCACGGTTGCCCGTGAAGAGTTCCCCACCATGGGCCGCCTGACCGGCCACATCCGCAGCGGCAAGCTGTTTGAAGACACCGGCCTACCGCCGATTGACCCGCGCCAAGACCGCGCCATGATCTGCGGCAGCCCGGCAATGCTGGACGACACCAGCGCGCTGCTCGACGAACTGGGCCTGAATATCTCCCCGCGTATGGGCGAGCCGGGCGACTACGTCATCGAGCGTGCGTTCGTTGAGAAGTAAGTGCTGTTTGAATGGTGAATGGTGAATGGTGAATGGTG
>NZ_MWVI01000068.1 GCF_002087295.1 Vreelandella lionensis
GGTAATCCCCCCATTTTCAGAGGGTTTCAAAAGTAGAGTTCAGACCACAGCGGCCAGTTTCTGTTGAGGGGTGATCCCTGCAAGCCCCATATTAGGGCGCTCGTGATTGTAGTGCCAGAGCCAACGAGTGGCGTAATCCTGAACCTCTTCGGTACTTTCAAACAGGTATTGGGCTAACCAGTCATAGCGCACCGTTCGATTGTAGCGTTCTATATAAGCATTCTGCTGGGGTTTTCCTGGCTGGATAAACATCAGCTGAATACCTTGACCTTCCGCCCATGCCGATAACTTACCACTGATATATTCTGGCCCGTTGTCACAACGAATAGAGTGCGGCTTACCACGCCATTTCAATGATCTGGTCTAGCGCCCGGATAACTCGTTCAGTAGGCAACGAGATGTCTACTTCGATACCAAGACCTTCTCGGTTAAAGTCGTCGATCACATTCAGAGACGGTAGCGACGACCGTCGCTCAGTTGGTCATGCATAAAATCCATAGACCAGCTGTCATTAATCGTTTCAGGCACCGCTAAAGGTTCAGGCTTCTCGCGGATTAACCGTTTCTTCGGTTTGATCCGAAGATTCAGCTCCAACTCTCGGTAAATCCGGTAGACCCGCTTATGGTTCCAACGAAAGCCTTTCACATTACGTAGGTGCCAGGAAGCACAAGCCAAAGCCCCAGTTTCTCTGGTTATGCGTCAGCGGTGATCAACCAGTCGGCGATTTGATCGTTCTCGCCGCGGAGCTTCGCTTGGTATCGATAGCAATTTTCACTGATGCTAAACATCCAGCAGGCTAGGCGGATGCTGACGTGCTTTTCCATGACGGCTTTCTGCGCCATCTCACGGCGACGAGACGGCTTCACCACTTTTTTTCGATGGCTTCCTTGAGGATATCCGCTTTCAATCGTTCCTCGGCATACATCTTCTTGAGCCGTCGGTTTTCATCCTCTAGCTCTTTTAGCCGTGCCATCATGGACGCATCCATACCACCGAATTTAGCTCGCCACTTATAGAAGGTCGCGCTGCTCATACCGTGCTCACGACATAGCTCCGGAACCGGGGCACCGCCTTCGGCTTGCTTGAGGATTGACAGTATTTTGGCTGTCAGAAAAACGTGATTTTTTCATGCAGAATCTCCCTGCGTTTAGCTTACGGAAAATTCTACTTTTGAGCACCCTGGGTTTTTCGGGGGGATTACCT
>NZ_MWVI01000069.1 GCF_002087295.1 Vreelandella lionensis
TTACTGTCCGGGATTAGTTGACCACTACAGGTGTCGGTGTCGAGGTTGATCGCTAGGTTCATGGTATGTCTCAAGGTCGTGTAGCTGATGACCTTTATAATAATGTGCAATGCACACTTTTTCAAGCTAAACGCACACTTTTATAGCTTCTGTTAATCAGCCTGAGCGAGCAATAAACAGCCTTAAAAGCGAGACTGCATGGGGTATTGATTGTTATTACAGAAGACTTACAAACATTGCAGTCGTGTGCATTGCACATTAAACTATCAGCAGTACCTATTAAATTGGAGGCCACATGGCGAACCTCAGGGCATCAACCGTGCAGATCGAGACGATCAAGGAGCATCCTGAGATCCAGCGTCTTATTCGCGACAATGAGTGCATAGCTCAGCTGGAGCCTTGGTCTGTCATGGAGATTCACCAAGCAGTCGATGGGCTGGTAGGCATCGACCTCGACCTACGAGACTCCACGCTGTTTGGCGACTTGTTGGCGCACTTCAACCAGGACAGCTCCCCTGCTCTTCCTGAAGCGCACACACAGGAGAGAGCCAGGGATCGCGCTAGGCGCTGCTGGGGCCTTGAAGCGTAGTCTCCACCTTAGATGCGCTGTAAGGCGGCATATATGAACGAACGTTGCTGGTAGGCACCAGTAGCGATATATAGAGAGATATTAATGAGCACTTCCGAGAAACCGACGAATGAAGCTCTCCGTCAGCTTATGGAGCGGCATGGCTTGAACCAGAATCATGTGGCCACCCTGACTGGGTATAGCGTGGAGACGGTGAAGGGTTGGTTCGCCTCGCCTGACTCTACCCGCTACCGCGCAGTTCGCAAGCCGGTATTGGAATCGGTGCGCCGCGCTATTGAGCTAGGCGAGCACTACAAGCTGGACGGGATAAAGATTCCCAAGACGAAAGGCTGAGACCGATAGAAATGGCACTGAATGATACGAGCCCGGAAGAGACGATAGTTACAAGTAACCAACCAGTACAGATTGACCTCGAATACACGGCCGATCGTAAAAGCGTTATGCGTTTGGTGGCGCTCATTGGCCAGGATGGCCGACTGTGGTCAGACGAGATGTATGGCTATGCTAAAGAGCGCGCAGACGAGAAAGAGCGGCTGACACTCTACCCTTTCGTGCTAATAGACATGACAGGGGAACATCGATGGTTTCAGGCTGAGTGGGGTAACGATGATCCGACAGCAACTATTATCGACTTCAAGGGCAGGCCCTTGGCAGTAGATGACGAGGTAGAGCGTGTCGACACATTTCAGGGCCAGGATGAGCGCTCTGTGTATTCAATCACCTCGATCCGCCCTTGGCGGGGGATAGCGGGATGGCCAAATGAAAACTGATAGAGGGTCCTTATGCCCAACAGCTTGAGAAATGGTTTATCGAAAAGCGCGATGCAAGCTCTTGTCATCAATGCTTGTATCGATAGATTAGAGGATTTTCGTAAATACACTGATGAGCTGGACAGCAAATTCCATAGTGATAAACAAGCGCTTATCAATTCCTATGATTTGCCGCGTGAAAACTTCGGTCGAGATGAGTATGAATATCAGGAGATAATGGAATTTCTTTCTGATGATGTTTCGCAAATAGAAAACGTATTCGTTGGGACATTCAGAAGGTCCACCGTAGTTTCCTTATATTCTTTCCTTGAAAAGCAAATGGTCATGCTTTGCAAAAGGTTGAAGAAAAAAGATAATCTCCCGATCTCACTGGCAGACCTGCAGAAGAGTGGAGTGGAAGGCTCGAGGATTTATCTCTCGAAAATTGCAGGACTAGATTTTCAGTCCAATGGCATGAACGGCTATTGGGTGGATGTAGTGGTCAACTAATCCCGGACAG
>NZ_MWVI01000070.1 GCF_002087295.1 Vreelandella lionensis
CCGGGGGCCGGTCTCACGGATTCAGGTCTATGAAATGTACAACAGTGATGATGCAGCAAAATTTGAAACTGCCAAACAAAAGTACATCGATTATGTTCAAAAGCTAACGGTACAGGAGTTCTTTATTTCTACTAAAGAAGATCTGATGGCTATCGCGCTTGACTGTCAGTATCATAACAAAGATAAGTTAAAACACGTCCTTGATTAAGAGCGCCATCCTTGGCACGTATGAACCCCTTCGCCTTTCAACCTCCCTGTCATGACGCTTTCGACATGCTGATAGCGACGATCCCTGGCGTCAGGATCTCACTGCTGCCCTGCATGCATGTAGGAAATCCGCTAAGCGTGTGTAAGAGTTCTCTTACAGTCGCGAGCTATTCGCTTGTTTTACCTGCAGTCGTGACGCTCCAGAAAGCCCTGGCCAACAGGGGTGTAGGCTGCGTTTAACTCCTTCTAACGATGCTTACTCAATACTACTCCAAGCCTAACCTGCGCTTGTTTTGTTCCGCCTTATTCACAAATTCCTTGACCCCTGACATGACCATAGCGAAATCGAATTTTTGATCACTATTACCCATCCGGCCTTGAGCCGCTAGCACTGCCGACTCATGAGGTCGGAACAGATCAGAATAAAACACGAAGTCCTTGTGGCTTCGTAATGCCAACCAATACTTATATTCGCTCCAGATATCTGATACTCCTAGTTTCTGGTATTCACGCCATAAATCCCTAATATTAACGAGTTCACTATTATGTAATTGAACTTCAGCCCCATCATGTATTTGCCGGGCAAAGCTATAGAAACGTACGACATCAAGATTCAGCGCATTCTTTATTCTGTGCTTCTGTATGAGGTCACGAAAATTGGGGATGAGTGCCACGATGACCGCCAACGTGGTCGCTACCGCAGCTGCGGCTGACCAAAAGTTCTCAGGTTTCAGTGTTTCGGCGATGAAAGACATGTGTTGATTTCCTCAGTAAGATATGGCCCAAGGTACCATGGGTGTGGAGTCACCATTCAATCGCTTCAACCTCTTCCCGCATCTCAGCATCAGCAATAGCATCTTCCAGCGCTTGCCGCTTGCCGGTGGCCGCGCCACTTAACGCAATCCACGCATCCGCCTTGGCAATCACCCGCTGCACTAGCTCGGCTTTATCCATGTCACGGGCGGTGGCGATGGCATCAATCAGCGGCGTGGGGGCTGCGCTATCCGCTTGAAACGCCCGCGCCTCTGACTCTTGCTTATCCCACGTCTTAGTTTCCGCGTCGGGGTAGTCCCGCAGGATGGCGTTTAGCTCGGCTATATAGCCGTCGCTGACCCGTTGCAGCGCCCGCTCTTTCGCCCGTTCCAACATCGCTGCCTTTTCTTCATCAGAGAACGGCACCACTTGCCGCGTCACAACTACCACTTGCCGTTCAGCATCCACCGTCAGCGTCTCATCGCCGTAGCGGTGTAGCTCATCCGGCAGCGGTGGCGATTCGTTGACTTCTGGCCACCACGCGGCGTCTTGCACGCCTAGCGCGGGGTCTGTCCATGACAGATCAGCAAGATCGGATTGGGATAAGCCGCGCAGGAACGGCGGCAACGGGGCGTGGCTGGCGGTGTTGTTTTGGACTTTGATCATGTGATTCTCCTTAGTAAAAAACCCATTCCACGACAAGCCCTCCAGGGCCGCCATGCATCCCGCCACCCGTATAGTTCATATCTAACTGACCACCAGCGCCACCGCCCATTACCCCTCCATCTCTTCCCTGACGGTCGCCAATGGGTCTAGTTGCTGGAGTTTCTCCCCAAGCTAGGAAGGAGGACATTTCTGGAGTATTATTAGAAAAATTAATAATGCTAGCAGACGGGGAGTATGCGTTATTTATTCCGCCCAAAGCCCCACCTTCTATACTCCCCCCGTCAGCGCCAGTGCCTCCTCCCGCGTTTTGGCCCCAGCCTCCACTTGCGCCGCCACCACCGCCACCAGGGCCGTGGGATTCGCCGGAAAACTCACCCGGAGAGCCACCCGCTAGACTTGAACTCGCACCATTCCCCCCATTGCCGTTAGGCCCTGCGGCTCCTCCACCTCCGAAATCTGTACCATCGCCGCCCTTGAAGTTAAAGTCGCCACCGCTGGCTCCACCCCCTGTTGGAGATTTGCCGCCCTCTCCAGTCAGTAGATAGTTGGCAAAGGAAGCTGTTGTATCTTCGGCATCAGCAGCCGGAGTGCTGCCACTGAATGGTGATTTCTTATCCCTGTATGCCTGCCCACCCTGACCAACGTTATACTCAATTGGCGTAACAGGTACAAACACCGCTATTGTTGCGCACCCGCCCCCACCACCGTTGGAGTAACATCCCGCACCGACAACAGTTACTCTCATCAATTTAGCCCCTTCAGGTGGGATTAAAACCCCGTCCCCAGGGGTCACAATACGAGTAATGTTGTAACGAAATAATGGGGGACGCGAGGCCTTACCTGATGTGGTAAGTCGGCGTGGTAGCCCCCCTAAACCATTACCAACAGCAGGAGCGCCTTTCATTCCATACGCATAGCTCATAACGCGCTCCTTAGTAGTCAGTGTATTCGGCGTGAAACACGATGCCGTTGGTCGCGGCCACCTGACTGCCGACATACAGCTTGTCTCCTGCTTCCAGGCGTAGCGGCGTTGTCTCGCTATAGCGCTCAAACGCGGTGACCGGAATCGATGTAGTGACGTTGACGGTAATTGCCTCCATCAATGCGCCATCAACTAGAGGCTTTGTGGTGCCCGCATCTTTACTGATCAATAGCACCAGCGAGGAGGCGGTAACCGTTGAACGGGGAATGGCGCTGAGCTTTGTTAGAATCGCGCCGTCCGCGCCTGCCGTTAGCAGCTCGACGGTATTGGTAGGCGCGTCGGTTGTGAGCGAGGCAGCGGCAGCGGTGGCCACGGCGGTGGCGGTTTTCGGGGTTTGGGCGAACGGTGCGGTGAACGTTTTAGGCATGATGTAATTCCTTAGAAACTTAGGGCGATGGCGTGGGCTTGGGCGATAGGGGTCTGCACCGGCTGCCAATCCGGGTTGTTGTCGCTGGGCGCACTAGCGGTGACGTTTGGCAAATCCACAAGCAGCACCCAAAAGCGGTTGTTATCTAGCACGGTAGCAGGCCGATTAAGCGCACCACTGAGGTCCGCATAGCGCCCCTTGAAGTTAGCCACCGATTCAGCGGCGGCTTGGGCCTGAGCGGCAGCGGTGGCGGATGCCGCCGACGCCTCAGATGCGTTGATAACCTCCTGCTTTTTCTGCTCCACAAACGCTAGCTGTTCGGCTGTCCAGCTCAGCGCAATCTCCATTTCCGATGTGATACCCGGAATCCACGCCGCAAACGCATCGGCGGCGGGAACATAAACATCTTCTTGCATTGAACGGTTGGGCGGCTCAGTGCCCAGCGGCGTAAAAGTGGGTATCTCGCTCATGTGATGATCCCTTTAATCTCAATAGCGCAATCGTCATAAGCTGCGTGTGGGTAGATGATGTCGAAACTTTTAAAGAGGCCATAAATCAGTGTTGGCTCATACTCTTGATAACCCACCCACGCCACGGGCGTGGCGCGGTATTGGGCTAGCGTCCTGTACAAACCGTTGGTTTGATTCTTCTCGACTAGCAGGTCGATAGAGCCTCGCTTAACGTAATCGCCTTTCTGAATATCAACGATGCCCCACTGGTCCTCTTCGACCCTGCTGTAGTCGAGAACGCCCACGCCAAGCCCCCACTGGGGCAACCCTAGGTTTTTGCCTTGGCCGATCAGACACAGCCCGCATGCCGCAGTGCCCGCGCCACTCTCAATGCTGATACGGATAGTGGCGGTGCCGTAGCTGGGCAGGTCGAGAAACGCTATGTCGGTACGGCGCTCAATGGGGGCAAACAGGTAGGCGTCCATATTGTTAATGCCCGTGTTTGCCGTGAGACTGCGGGTACGCTGCCACACCACACCCTCTACCGGGTCGTCCACTTCTGCCGTTACCGACACGCCCACCAGGCCAAACAGCACGATGTTGTTAACCACGCGCCCCGGCGCTATCTCAATCTGCAAGCCGGTGCCACTGCCCACCGGAAACGCTGCGTTGCCGGTGGTGAGCGTTCCCACGCGGCCATCGAACATGGCACGTGGGTTGGTGGCCATCACCCGCAACCACTTGGCGGGCTGGCCATCGGCAGCGGGTTTTAGGTTGTCAGGTGGGTAGTTGCCGGTGTTATTGGCTATCGCTGATTCATAGATGGTGTGGGTGTCGGGCACCTGCACCCGCGCCCCTTTCGCATACGTGGCACCGGGGTCATACGTGGCCGCGTCCTCCTGCGGCGTTTCCGGTGCGTTAGTCGCTACTAGGTTGTCGTCGGTAATGGCAATGGGCGGTATCAGCTTTGCGCTCATGCAGTCGGCTCCACGGTTTTCTCCACTGACACGCGCACGCGGTCTTGATCGTCCCAGCGCTCTAGCTGCCGCACCAACGCTTTCAGCGCTTTTAGGGCTTCCCGCTGCATGCCGCCTTGGGTTTTAGCGTGCTCGGTCAGCGCCTCGATGCGTTTCACCAGTACGGCCATCTCGCTGTTGCTGTTTTGCTGATTGATAAACGGCATGGGCGGCAGGTCAGGCATCGGCAACGCGGCAGGGCCGCGCAGCTCTACCGGTATGCTGCGGCCATTGGGAAGCGGAACAATGGCCTCTTCACCGTGAAGCTCGGCTAAGTGGCCGCTATCCGGGCCGCTGGCGATGCCGCCGTACCGGAACTGAGGCAAACCAAGCTCAGCGATCCTATCGGTTACATCCTGCTCATTTTTCCCCAGCGCCTCGGCAAGCTGCTTGGACGTAACCCCAGCCGCAATCGCTGCATTGCCAATAGCGACACCCGCCGCATCCCAGTCGCCACCGTTTCTGCCACGGCATTGTCGGCAAACTGCTTTATCTGCTCGTTTGTCAGCCCGCTATTGCTGCTGCCTGAGGAGCCGCCACCACCGCCGCCTGCACTACTAGACGCACTGCTAGCTGCAACGGCGGCCGCAATCGAGCCTTCTAATGCACCTATAGCGGTTTCAACACTCAGCACGCTTTGATTGACCTGAGACAACCACTCCTGTGTACCAAACTCGGCCTGAATAATCGCGGCCTGATCCACTAGCAGCTGATCCAGCTGGGCCATTTCCCGACTGTGCTGGATCTCGGCCGTTTCCATTTGCCGTTCAAGCGCCCGCAGGGATTGCTATTCAGTGCTGAGTTGCTCGTCGGTGAGCTGAGAGAGGTTGTAAATATCGTGGGCGGTGCCGACAAAATCCCGCTGGTAGTCGAGGAACGAACCAAACAAATGCTCTGAGGGTTCTGCTACTGCTGAGAGCGCGTCGTCTAGCTCGCGCTGGCTAGTGACTTCCCCAGCGGCAAGCATCCGCTGCAGCGTCGCTTGACCCTGTTCACGAGCAAACGCGGTGCCTGACTGCGTATTACGCAAGGCACGGTTGAGCGATTCAGCGATAGACTCCGTTTCCTGTATCGCGTCCTGCACCGTTTGCATGTTGCGGCTAATGCTGTCAGTCGTGGCGCGGTAGGCGTTTTCTAAAATCTGCCGCTCAGCGTTTACTGCCTGCTCTACCGCTTGGTAGGCCGTTTGCACGCCATTCATCAGCTGTTGCTGTGCCTGGGCGGCCTGTTCAGCGGCGGCTTGCTGTGCCTGGGCGGCCTGCTCAGCGGCGGCCTGCTGTGCCTGGGCAGCCTGCTCGGCAACGGCGCGCTCGTCTTTTATTGCCCAGATGCGTTCTTGCAAGGCGCGATTAGACTCGTGGATAGACGACAACTCACGCTCGCGAGTGCGAGCCAATAGCTCAGCATCGCGGCCCTGGGCTTCGAGCAGGTCGTTTTCTAACCGCCACTTTTCTTCCGCGATCGCGGCACTGTCATTGACGACGTTGGTTTTGCGCCTCCATTGCCGTGATGTACTGATCCAACGGTCCAATAACACTCATCACCGCTTGGCGTTGCTCGCGGCCTGATTGGGTCATCAGGTCGAACGATTCAACTAGGGCGCGCACCTCTCCGTCGGTTTGCGGCAGAGAGTAACCCATCGCACTAAAGCGCTGAGCGAGCTGCTGTTCTAGGTCGGCTAATTTCTCCTCTTCGGTGTAAAACGCATCGTAATACGCGGCGTTTTGCGCGGAGAGGTTCGCCATCCCGCCCGCTAGGCCTGCCATGGCATCAACGGCGTAAAGGGCGTCGTTGGATGTGGCATCAAACTGCAGTGATAGCTGTGCGCTGGCAGCATCCATCATGTTGATGCCGCCAACCAATGCTTCCAGCGTGGTCGCGAACTGCTCGGCATCGGCGCTGCGCAGAGACTCAGTAACCCGGACACCTGCAGCGTCTAGCGCTGCCAATGAGCGGTCTACCAAGGCAAACTGAATAATGTCTGCCGCATCCCCGCTGCGCAGGGTCATCGACTGCACAGCGTCCCGCATCGACTCCACGTCTGACGATCCCTGAGCCAGGGTAACGACCAGGTTATCCAGCTGGGCCGCGCTTTCGGCTAACTCCCATCCCCACTCGGCGCGTTTGTGCAGATTGGAATCATCCATTGGCCCGCCGTCAGCGCGGTGAAGCCGTTGGCTACCAGAGTGCGAAAAGCCGAGATCCCCCAGCTCAGACTGGGCATAGAAGCCGCCGTAGTAGAAGTCCTGCTCTTCCTGGGCGCGCATGGCATCTACACGCTGGCCTCGATTCATGCTGGATGCGTCAAACTGACTATCGCGAGTAACGAATTCACCCTGAAATGGCGTATAGCTACCGAACAGGGAGTCGACCACGTTACCGATAGCGGCGCCGATGCCTGCACCCACCGGACCGCCGATAGCAAAGCCGCCCGCCGCGCCGATGTTCTGGCCCCAGCTGGAGTTGGCTTGTTTGTCGGTGACCATGCCACTAATCGCATCACCGGCCATATTGCCAATCTGGTACGCCGCGTAGGCTGCACCCGCTGTCTGCATCAGGCTGCCAGCGCTGGACATAAAGCCGCCGCCCTGGGCAATGCCGCCGGTGGCAGCATTACCATATAGCCCGCCTTGGGCCGCGCCCGTTGAGGCGCTGCCGTACAGCGTGCCCGAGACAGCGCCGGTATTGGCCCCGGCGTATAGGCCGCTAGAGGCACTGGAGCCTCCACCACCAAACCAACCGCTCACGGTATCCCAGCCGCTTTGTAGTGCCTGGGGGTTAATGTTCTGTAGCGACATGCCAGATTGCTGGCCACCGGTGGTGGTACCACCACCCATTCCCATCATGCTCTGCAACTGAACAACAATAGGGCGGGTGATGGCCATATGGGCCATTTCTGCCAGCGTTTGATCCAACGCACGCTTCATGAGGTCGCCAGCGTTTAAGCTGCCGTCGATCGCGCCTTGCCACAGGTCGGCAAAGCCGTCATCTAACCGCCGTAGGCCGTTGAGGCGCAGCTCATCAAATGCACCTTCCATCGTGAACGCGGCGTCTACCGTCTTCGCGGCGAGGTCGTCGGTATCGTTCTGGGCTTCGATGTATTGCTGCTGGAGCAGCCCTATCATCTGAATATTTTCAGCGACGTTGCCGGTGCCCATGGCGATAGCCAGCGTTAGCGTCTGCATGTCTCGCGCTAACTGGACCACCTCGCGGCGGCCTGGGATAAGGCGGTTGCGTAGATCTTCAACCGCTGAGGCTTGGGCTTCGGTGGATTTGGTGAGTTCGTCAGCAGCTGCGGCGGCTTCGCGTGAAGCCGCCGCAACGGTTTCTGTGGAGGTACTGAGCGCATCAGCAGTGACCACCATGTCTTCTAACGCCTGAGCGCCAGCGCGATCAGCACTTGTGGCTTGCTCCCGGGCATCGCGGTTATTGCGAATCGCCGTTTGAAGCTCTACTTGGCGCGCCCACAGGCCTGCTAACGCTTCTGTTTGCTGGTCAACCGCGCCCGCTACGCTATCTGCCATGCCTTGGTGTGAGTTCTCGTAAAACGCTTGCCGTGCTTCCAGCTCGGTCAGTTGTGCCATGGCCTCTTGCGCCTGCAGAGACACGGCTTCAAGAGAAACCACCAGGTTGTCGTAAGTGGCATCCAGTGCGGCGGCGCTACCCTGTCGAATCGCATCGCTATTTGCATCAAGTGCATCCGTCGCGTTTTGGGACGCAACATCGACCAACCCAAGCTCTTCACGGAACATGAACAGCAAGCCGCCCGCGCCTACCAGCACTCCCCAGCGGGCCTCCTAGTAGCGCCATAGCACCGGATGCGGCTCTTGTGGCTCCTGCCAGTGCTGTCTGGGAAGCTGCCGCCGTTGTACTGAGGCCAGCCATTCTCGCTAGCGCGGCTTGATAGGCAATCGATTGCTGCGTAGCTGCCAACTTAGCGGCCGTGGCCGTGGCAAAAGCCCCCGCATAACGACCTGCCATCAGTGCCGCTAGCAGCGTGGCGGCATCTGTTACGTTGCCAATCACAACTTCAGCGCCGCCTAGCTCTTTCACCCAGCCATTCGCCGTTTGCAGGCCTTCGGTCAGAGACGGCACTAGCTCAGCCAGTATGGTTTGTGACAAGCCTTGCGCGGCAAACTGCAGCCGTGCCACCTCGTCGTTGTAGGTGGCCATAGCGGTGGCCGTATCTTGCGTGATGGTTAGCCCGAGCGCATCGGCTTCGGCGCGCATGGTGGCGATGGCATCGGTGCCGCTATTGACGATCTGGACCAGCTTAACGCCTTCGCTATCCCAGAGCTGTTGGGCTAGGCGCACGCGCTCGCTGCTGCTTTCCACGCCCTGCATGGCTTCCGCAATGCGTTCAAACTGCTCTTCTGGTGCTAGCTGGTTCAGCTCTTGAGCGCTTAGTTTGAGGCGGTCCAGCGCGGCCACGGCAACGCCGGTGCCCTGTGCCGCTTCAGCAATGCGGCGGGTTTGGCGCTGCCAAGCCGTCGTGAGCTGGTTAAATTCCACGCCGGAAAGGTTGGCCACGTAGTTATACTGGCTAAGCGCCTCAGTGCTGGCCCCAATACGCAGGTTGGTTTTATGGAGCTGGTCGGCCCAGTTAATTTGGCCCTGCAGGGTATTGGCGGCAAACATACCGGCAAATATCCCGGCGATAGGGGCCGCAGCGCGGCGCAATACCGCCAGCCCTTGGCTGGTGGCGTTTACATCTTGGTTAAACTGGCGGCTACGGCGCGAGCCGCGGTCGAAGCCTTGGTTGAGCTTGCCAAGTTCGTCATCCGTGGCTTTGATGGCCCGGATACCGCCGCTCGCATCTCCGGTAATGATCAAGCCAGCTTTGTAGTTCTGGGCCATGGGCAACCTCAAATAGCAGGCACAAAAAAACCCGCAATAGCGGGCTGGTTAAATTTTGGTCATTAAAAAACCCGCTCGGAGGCGGGTCTAGGCTTACTTTTCAAACTGTATATGTAGTGGCCCGGGCGTCATATGGCGCACATTAACGCAGCGCTCCCCCCTGTTATTGATGAACTCAATATTGTTTTCACCATCCACTACTGCTTTTGCAGCATCCATTTCCGACAAAGCAGGCTGTTCATTAATGCTGATTAGCACAAAGCCTGGATGGAGTATGCCATCCAGCTGTGATGCCGAATGCAGACTTACAACCCTTAGCCCTTCAACCGATTTCTTATAATTAGTCAACCAATCCGCCTCCCCCTTAACCCCTGCAAAGGCATCTTGATCCACCTCTAACTCAACTTCTTTTTCCTCGCCTGCCACCGTCAAAAAAGTAATCGAATTTTTGCCTGTTACGATGCGATCAACCACATCATCTTTCAGTGATGTAACCGGCTTCCCGTTAAACGATAAAACCATATCGCCAGTAGAAAGCGCTTTTGACAACGGGCTTGAAGCAGGAACCGTTGTCAGGCGCAGGGCTTTGTTACGCATCTGTTCAGGCTTTTTGTTTGCTTCATTTTTAAATACTACTCCAGCCAGCTGATCGCAAGAATTCTGATAAATGCTATTAATCATGCTAAATATTGCCGCGAGCATTGCGGCACTCACTGCCTGACCAATGGCAACTGCCCAAATGAAGACGTTAGGCTCCCTTACCGTCTCCATACGCCCAAAGCTATTGGGGCGCGTTACTTCAATAAATCCAGCGGCGTTAATCGCCACAATGCCTCCAATAATAGCTATCCCCGCTAATATCCATGCCAGCGTCACCCATCCAATCCAACGCTCTCTATCTGGTAACCTTGCGGCCATTACTCCCTCCCTTTATTCGATATCAAGGCGCTTTATACGCCACACCTTTCACTTCACGACTTACGGACGACCCACTCGTTCTACCAGCCAAACAGCCAAACCAGCATGAAGAAGAAGACCAAACCAACGATTGCCGCGGTCACCCACTCTGCTGTGGAGTGCTGCTTAGGCTCATGGGGTGACCACTGCTGTCGGCCCTTACCCAGACGTTCTGAGTAGGAAAGGCCCGTGCCAGGTGCGCTCACTCTGGCCCGAGTCCCCCGGGAACCAATGTTATAGCCGCCGTACTTATTCCCGATGCTAACGCTCGAGCTTTTTTTACCCAGATTGACGCGCACTCCTGGTGCGATTTTTACAGATTTTCGGAATTTCAGCCCCATCGCCTATTCCCCCTGGATCTTAGCGAGAATTCACGTTGTGTTATTCCCTGAAAGAGTCTCATAGCAGTCCAAGCCCTCTCGATTTACGGGAGATAACGCTATAAGCACTCAGCCACAACAAATACCCGTTGAGTTGCTTCAACAGGGAACTTAGGGAAGCTCTGAAAAAGTCACTGCCATCAGC
>NZ_MWVI01000071.1 GCF_002087295.1 Vreelandella lionensis
GAGCCGTAAGCAAAAAGGTTCGAATAACCGTGCCAAGGCGCGGCTAAAAGTGGCTAAATGCCATGCCAAGATTGCCGATACTCGGCGTGACCACCTGCATCAACTCACCCGCCAGATCGTGAACGACAACCAAGTGATCGCGGCGGAGAGTTTGCAGGTGAAGCACCTGGTTAAAAACCGTCACCTTTCCAAAGCGATCAGTGATGTCGGCTGGGGGGAGTTGGTTCGCCAGCTTGAGTACAAAGCGGCGTGGGCGGGACGGCAGTTCGTCCAGATCGACCGCTGGTACCCCAGCAGCAAACGCTGCCATGGCTGCGGCTTTGTGCGGGTGGCACTGCCGCTCAATGTGCGCGTCTGGGACTGCCCAGGCTGCGTACCCAGGGCATTGACCGTGACCTCAATGCCGCTCGAAACATCCTACAAGCCGGCACCGCGCTACTCGCCGGTGCCGAGAGTTGCAGCAAATACCGAGGGGCCCTCGGGAATTGACGCCTGTTGAGTTTGTGTAAGACCGGCAATGCCAAGGCATTGAAGGCAACGGACAGCGAAGCAGGAACCTGGAAGGCGACAACCAGGGAATCCCCTTCCTTTCCGCCTCAGGCGGCAGCTTCCTAAGAAGCTGAGGGAGGGAAGGAGGTCAATTGTAACGGGCGATCCAGCGCGTTAGCCAAATCCACAACGCGGCTCCAAGAATTAACAGCCCACCCACACCAAGCGCCTGTGGATAGGTGTACATGCCTTCGCCTTCCAGCAGAAAACGCAGCACCAGAAAAATCATCACAAAATGGAAAATAAACGCTTTGAGCGCGTCGCTCCCTACCATCGTTAATGGCCGTAGCGCCTTGGCTGCCGTAGCTCCACCAGCGAGTGCAGCGCCTAAAATAACCAGCGCGCCGCCCACGCTGTACAGCGTGAATTTCAGCCCAGGCGGGTGCTTGCCGTCGTTATTTGCCACCGCCAGCATCGCAGCAGAAACATCGCCTTCGGCAAAGGCCAAGCCATAGAACGCGGCGACCATGACAGCCCCTACGCACACCAGCGCCAGCACCAGCTTTCGCCTCAGCGCCGTATCAAAATAGCAGCGCAGCAGGGCTTCGCCGATTAGCACGCCCGCCAAGATCAAAGGCGCGCGGCTGAGCTGGCCCCAGGTGTAATGGTCTTCATGGTCCACCAGCAGCGCTTTTAAGGTGTCGTTACCGCCAAAGCTCAGCCCCTGCAGCCAAGCGGAGAGCGTGGTTAAGCTAATAATAAGCGCACACCGCCCCCACAGCGGTGTACGTGCCCATAATGGAAGTACCAGCGGCACCCACAGCAGGGCGATGGCGTAAAAACCGAGGATTTCTACCCAAATCGCAAAGCGCTGATAAAGCAGCGCATCAACAATATCGCCTGGGGCGTAATAGGGCAGCATCTCGACGACCGTCAACGCCTTGTACCAAAACCACACTTCAACCGCGCGCACCCATAGTTTTAGCCGCCGTTTTGGCCACGCCTCTGTTTGGGTAGACGCTAAAAAGGCCACGGCTAGCGCAATCCCGAAGACCAGGATGAACAGGGAAGAAGAGAACTTAGTGAGAAAATGGACGGGCACCATGCCCCAATCGGGGACGTTGCGTATTCCAATCAGCCCACTCACCGTATGGCTGAGAATCATCAGCCCAATCGCTATACCACGGGCGAGGTCTATGGCGTCTATACGCCCTTCCGCACGGGGCAGGCGTGGCACTTCTTGCCAGGTAAACACGTTAGCAACGTCCTTGTAGGGTATTCGTGTTAGTGAAACATTGCTTTTACCATAGCCTATTTGCCTAGTGAGCTATTGCGCTTGATTAAAACGCAGCCGATTATCAAGGGCTTATTTTAACCCTCGATAACTGCTGGTATCTTTTGATGACTATTCACCGTGTCGAGAAAACAAATGCCTACGCAACAAACACCCACGTTTCGTTTAGTTACCCGCAGCGATTTTGATGGTTTGGTATGCGGTGCCCTGCTCAAGCACTTAGGGCTTATTGATGAAATCACCTTCGTGCACCCGAAGGACATGCAGGATGGCAAAATTGCTATCGATGCCAACGACATCACCACCAACCTGCCCTATGTGCCCGGCTGCCACCTTAGCGTTCGACCACCACCTAAGCGAAACAGTGCGCAACGTTGAGCGTGCCGACAACCACATCATTAATGCAGACGCCCCTTCCGCTGCCCGCGTGGTATGGGAGTACTACGGCGGCCACGAGGTCTTCCCCGCACGCTGGGACGATATGATGGAAGCCGTCGATAAGAGCGACTCTGCCCAGTTCAACAAAGACGAAATTCTCAACCCGCAGAGCTGGGTACTGCTGAACTTCATCATGGACGCCCGCACGGGCCTGGGACGCTTCCGCGACTTCCGCATCTCCAACTATCAGCTGATGATGAAGCTGATCGACTACAGCCGCGAGCACACCATCGATGAAATCCTCGCCCTTGACGACGTGCAGGAGCGCACCACGCTTTACCGTGAGCACGAGCAATTAGCAAAGGAGCAAATCGAGCGCTGCGCGACAGTACACGGCAACGTGGTGGTGTTGGATCTACGCAACGAGGAAACCATCTACGCAACCAACCGCTTCGTAATCTACGCCATGTACCCCGACTGCAATATCTCAATTCACGTGATGT
The DNA here is from genome assembly GCF_002087295.1 of Vreelandella lionensis. Taxonomy (GTDB): domain Bacteria; phylum Pseudomonadota; class Gammaproteobacteria; order Pseudomonadales; family Halomonadaceae; genus Vreelandella; species Vreelandella lionensis. The sequence continues at coordinate 2,665 of NZ_MWVI01000071.1, forward strand.
GGGGGCTCAAGCAGCAGAACACCGTGCTGGCGATTGGTAAATCGATCCTCAACCGCTCCAGCAACACCAACGTGGGCGAACTGTGCCTAAGCTACGGCGGCGGCGGCCATCTGAATGCGGGCACTTGCCAAGTTGATAATGACCAGGCAGAAAATGCGTTGGCGGAGATTGTTGAGCGGATTAGGGCGGATGGGTAAGGCGACGGCTTACTCTCCTTAACCCCGTTCCTTCACGCACACGACAAGGAGAGCAGCGATGCACGGCGACTCGGCAGCCCTCAAGGTACTGCAGGAGGTCTTTGGCTACGACCACTTTCGTGGCCCGCAGCAGGCCATCATTGAGCATGTGATGGCCGGAGGCGATGCGTTGGTGCTGATGCCCACTGGCGGCGGTAAATCGCTGTGCTATCAGATACCCTGCGCTGCTACGTGAAGGCACCGCGATTGCGGTCTCGCCGCTCATCGCGTTGATGCAGGATCAGGTGGCCGCGCTGATTCGGAACGGGGTGCGCGCCGCCTACCTCAACTCCAGCCTCGAAATGCATGAGGCGATGGACGTGGAAAACCGCCTGCGCGCGGGCGAGCTGGATCTTCTCTCCGTCGCGCCAGAGGGGTTGGCAACGGCACGCATGCAGATGCTGCTGGAGCAGACCCACATTGCGCTGTTCGCCATCGATGAAGCCCACTGCTTTTCCCAGTGGGGCCACGATTTCCGCCCAGAGTATCGCCAGCTCTCCCACCTGCACCAGCGCTTCCCTAACGTGCCGCGCATCGCGCTCACCGCCACCGCCGATGTGCCTACCCGGCACGACATCATGGAGCACCTACAGCTTCAGGACGCCGCGCTCTACAACAACGGCTTCGATCGGCCCAACATTCGCTACCATATCGCTGAAAATCAGGGCAATGCCAAAGAGCAGCTGCTGAGTTTCATCCGTGAGCATCACGACGGCGAGGCGGGCATTGTGTACTGTCTTTCTCGCCGCAAGGTGGAGGAAACCGCCGCTTGGCTGGCTCGCCAGGGGTTGACCGCGCTGCCCTACCACGCCGGGCTGCCCGCCGAGCAGCGCCAGCAGCACCAAACCCGCTTTCTGCGCAAAGACGGCGTGGTGATCGTCGCCACCATCGCTTCGGCATGGGCATCGACAAACCGGACGTGCGCTTTGTGGCACACCTCAACCTGCCCAAAAGCATCGAAGCCTACTATCAGGAAACCGGCCGCGCCGGACGCGACGGGCTGCCCGCCGATGCCTGGATGGCCTACGGGCTTCAGGACGTGATCACTCTGCGTCAGATGCAGCAAGACTACGGTGCCGCCGACCAGCAAAAGCGCATCGAGCAGCAAAAGCTCGACGCCATGCTGGGGCTCTGCGAGATCATTAGCTGCCGCCGTCAGGCGCTGCTCCACTACTTCGGCGATTCATTAGACGAGCCCTGCGGCAACTGCGACAACTGCCTCACCCCGCCTGACACTTGGGAGGCCACGGTGGCTGCACAGAAGGCGCTGTCATGTGTCTACCGCACCGAGCAGCGCTTCGGCGTCACTTACTTGGTGGATGTGCTGCTGGGCAAGCGCAACGAACGTATCAGCCGCTTCGGTCATGACAGTTTGAGTACGTTCGGCATTGGCACAGAGCTCACCGCCAGCGAGTGGAAAGCGCTGTTCCGCCAGCTGATCGCCAGCGGTTTTTTAAGCGTGGATATGGAGGGCCATGGCGGCATCAAGCTCACCGCCAACGCCAAGCCCATACTGCGCGGCGAGCAGAGTCTCACCCTTCGCAAACCCAGCAAGCCCGCGCGGCGCAGCAGTAAGGGCGCCTCCGCTGCCAAGGGCCACGGCGTACTGTGGGAAGCGCTGCGCCAGCATCGCAAGGGGCTCGCCGATGCCCAGGGCGTACCCGCCTACGTGATTTTCAACGACGCCACCCTGGCCGAGCTGGTAGAGCAAAAGCCGCAAACGCTGCAGGCGCTGGGCACCATCTCGGGCATCGGCGCACGCAAGCTGGAGGATTATGGCGAAGGCTTTCTGGCGGTGGTTCTGGCGCATCCTGATGAGCCTGCCGCTAGCGCCCCTGTGGGCAGCAGCGCTCTTGAATCTGCCGCGCTACTGCGCCAAGGGCTAACGCCGGAACAGGTCGCCGAGCAGCGCGGGCTGGTCGCCAATACCGTGTACCGCCATTTGAGCGATGCCATTCAAGGCAGCGAACTGGCACTGGAAGAGGTGGTCAACCTGGACCCAGCGACCCTGGCGCAGATTCGCGCGGCTTTTGAGCAGTTTCCCGGGCAGGGGTTGAAAGTGGTGTTTGAAGCGCTGGAAGGCCGTATTGATTACCCGGTTCTACACTGCGTGCGGGCGTCCATGGCTGCTAAGGGTTAGGCTTTTTACGAAAAGTCGGCGAGCGTAGGCTGTTTTCGTAAAAGCCTAGCGCCATCCCCGCAGATGCTCGCCCCGTGCAATCGCCGCTGAGTCGAACACGCCGGTATCCAGAATCCAGGCGGTGACCAGCTTGGCGGGCGTCACGTCGAACGCCGGGTTCCACACCGGCGCATCGCTGGGTGCCCACACCACCTCGCCAAACGCGCCTGCGGCTCCGCGCACTTCCGCGCCATCGCGCTGCTCGATGGGAATCGCCGCGCCGGTCGCGCAGGCGGGGTCGACCGTGGTGTAAGGGGCGACCACATAGAACGGCACCTGATGGTAGTGTGCCGCCACCGCCAGCATGTAGGTGCCCACTTTGTTGGCAAAGTCACCGTTGGCGCAGATGCGGTCCGCGCCGACCATCACCTTATCCACCTTGCCCGCTGCCATTAAGCTGGCCGCCATGCTGTCGGTGATTAGCTGGTAGGGAATGCCTAAATCGGCCATTTCCCACGCGGTTAAACGCCCACCCTGGAGCAGCGGACGGGTTTTCATCGACATAGACATGCAGATCTATGCCGCGTTGTTTGGCGATGGCCAACGCGCCAATCGCGGTGCCCACACCGGCCGTAGCCAGCGCACCGGTGTTGCAGTGGGTCAGCACGCGGTCGCTGGATGCCAGCAAGTCAGCGCCACGCTCGGCCATGCGTTGGCACAGCGCGCGGTCCTCTTCAAACAGCGCCTTGGCTCGTTCGGCCAAGGCGTCAGCGCCCTGGGCAAAACAGGCTTCCATGGCGTCCAGGCAGTACATCAGGTTCACTGCAGTGGGTCGCGTTGCCCGCAAGCGGTCGCTGACGGCTTGCCACTCGGATTCGGGATGGCGAGCGGCGTACTGGGCCAGCACGAAAGCAGCGCTCAAACCAATCAATGGCGCGCCGCGAATGGCGAGGTGTTTAACCGCGTGCTGCCACGCCTCGGGGGAGTCGCAGCGCACCCACTCTTCGGCCTGGGGTAGCCGGGTTTGGTCCAAATACTCAAGCGAGTCGGCATACACCCGTAAACTGCGTGACTGTAAATTGACCATGAGGGGCTCCTTGATAATGGGGCAAGCAGAACGGCGGCACGGCTTATCAGGCGCGAAGCTTATCATATAGAATGGCCGCACTAGACGAGGCGATGCTGACCCGATGAACACCTTACACACCGAACTGCTGGACGCCATCTCCTGGGCGGCGCAGCAAGGCTGGACGCCCGCCACCGGCGGCAACTTTTCCGCGCGTACCGAGGCGGGTTATTTAGTCACCGCCTCCGGGCGGGATAAAACCCGTATCCAGGCGGATGATCTGCTGCTGTGCGACCTGGAAGGCCGTGTGCTGGAAGGCAACGGCAAACCCAGCGCCGAAAGTGACCTACACGCCGCGCTGTACCGGCCAGACCCAAGCATTCACTGCGTGCTGCACACCCATACCGTGGCCAGCACCGTGCTATCGCGGCGCTTTCCCGACGGCATTGAGCTGAGCGGCTTCGAGATGCAAAAGGCGCTGGCGGGCAACGTGACCCATGACGCCACCATTCGCCTGCCGGTGGTGCCCAACTCCCAGGATATGGAGGAGTTAGCCAAGCACGTTCGCCAAGGCTGGCCGATGCCCTGGGGCTTTTTGGTCGCGGGCCACGGTATTTACGCCGTGGGCGACAGTATCGCCAGCTGCCGCCGCCATCTGGAAGCAATCGAATTCTTACTTGCCTGTGTACTGGAAGAGAACCGGTGGACCCAATGAGTCAATCAACCGTTCGCGCCATCGTGACCGATATCGAAGGCACCACCACCGATATCAACTTCGTTCACAAAGTGCTGTTCCCCTATGCCTACGCCAAGTTGCCTGACTTTCTGCGCGAGAACGCAGAAGCACCGGCGGTGGCCGAGCAGATCGACGCCGTGCGCAATGTCATACAGGACGGCTACGCCACGTTGGAAGCGGTAATTGCTACGCTGCTGCACTGGCTCGACACCGACCAGAAAGTGACGCCACTCAAAGCCCTGCAGGGCATGGTGTGGGCCGACGGCTACCAGCGCGGCGACTTCACTGGCCATTTATACGCAGATGTCGTTCCGGCGCTGCGCCAGTGGCAGGCCGAAGGCGTGGCGCTGTATGTGTACTCGTCAGGCTCTGTGCAGGCGCAGAAACTGCTGTTTGGCTACAGCGACGAAGGTGATTTGACCCCGCTGTTCAGCGGCTACTTCGACACGCACATTGGCCATAAGCGCGAGGCCGTGGCCTATCAGCGCATTGTCGAAGCGCTCGATCTACCTGCAGAGTCGATACTGTTCCTGTCGGATGTGGTCGAAGAACTAGTGCAGCCAAGCAGGCGGGTATGCAAACCTTACAACTCGTGCGCGAAGGTACTCAGGCAGGCACTGTACACGCCTGTGTCGAAAGCTTTGCTGACATTGCCCTTTAACGGCTATGTTCACCCCTTACCTCTTAGGAGCGTCTTTATGTCCCAACTGAAAGTCTTTGCCGATCAACATCCTAATGATGCGCTGCTGGACACCACGGACGGCGAGCAAATTACCGCTGAGCTGAACCGGGTAGGCATTCTATTTGAGCGCTGGGCAGCGCCGGGCGAGATTGCCGACGATGCCACCCAGGAGGAGATTCTGGCGCTCTATCAGGAAGACATCGTCCGGGTCAAAGCCAAGGGCGGCTACCAAACCGTCGACGTGCTGCACATGGTGCCCACCCACCCGGACAAAGAGGCGATGCGTCAGAAGTTCCTGAACGAGCACCGCCACCATGAAGACGAAGTGCGCTTTTTCGTGAAGGGCCAAGGGTTGTTCTGCCTGCATATCGACGACAAGGTGTATCAGGTGCTCTGCACCCGCAACGACCTGATCAGCGTGCCTGCCAATACCCCGCACTGGTTCGATATGGGCCCAGAACCGGAGTTCACCGCGCTGCGCTTCTTCGACAACGTGGAAGGCTGGGTGCCCCACTGGACCGACAGCGACAATCGCCGGGAAGTTTGATCGTTTAGATCAGCTTTGAATAAAAAAGACTGATCCCAGGCCGGTACACACCTATGCGGGGGCGCTGTGAACCCATCCATGGGCGCTACTTTTGCCATCTGACCGCCCTGGATGGCGAGAATGCCGGAATAGCATGGAGCTATTTCCGGCCATGGCGAAAGACCCCCGCTACGGTCTGTCCCGGCCTTCTCACATCGCCGTTCTGTCGTTAATAACCTCTTCCTACAACACTGCTTTCTGGTTGAACGTTTTGGCCAGCTCTACCAACGCGTTGAGATCGCAGTAAGCTTTCGGCTCCATGATCAGCGCTTGGCCCATCAGCACGTTGCGTGCTTCCAGTTTGGCGCGCAGGGCGGTGTCTTCGATCTCTTCGAAGTCGGCATTGTGGGCAAGCGACAGCACGCGGCGGTGCATTTCGATGCCGCAGTAGGCCAGCGCATCTTCACGGATCTCTTCCAGCAGCGCGTCGCAGGCGTCGTCGGCGCTGTTGCCCTGCTCTTCGAACAGCGCTCTGGGGAACAGAATGCCGGTGCGTTCGGTTTGCCAGAGGTGGCGAAACTCCTCATCGAAGCGGGTAAAGCAATCGGTGATCACTTCTAAAATCCACGCTTGATACTCCTCCAGGTCACCTTCTTTACGGTGGGCGGGCTGGCTAAAGTAGGCCATGAAGAAGTTGGCTACCGCCATGCCCAAGTCGAACGCCATGGGTCCGTACTGGGAAAATTCAGGGTCGATGACGCGCACGCTGGTGTCGGTGGCCATGATGGAGCCGGAGTGCAGGTCGCCGTGCAGCATGGTCTCGGTGTTGGCGGTGAACTTCATCAGCAGCCGCTGCACCTTGGCTTTCAGGCGCGCGTTGCGGCGCAGCTCGTCCACCACGGGCGATAGCTCGGGCGTGTGGCGGTTCATCTCCGCGCCGTAGTAGGGGTCGGTAAACACCAGCGATTCGGTGATCGCCGGAATCGCCACGTTGCCAGAGAACAGCCCGACATCAGCTTTCTTATCCGGGCTCGCCATGGAAAGCTCAGAGCCGCGAAACGCCGTGCGCGCACAAAACTCACCCAGAGTAGCGCCCAGCTCCGCCACGCGTTCGCCGCTGATCAGCTTGCGCCGCAGAATCACATGGGGGTACAGATACTCCATCACGATCAATGCCTGGGGCTTATCGAAGTAGTACACCTCGGGGGCCACGCCCGGTGCGCGCTTGGCTTGACGCACTAAGGCGTAATACTCGAAATGGGCGCGATAGAGCGGCAGCGGCCAGCTCTCGCCCACCATGCGCACATAGGGCAGCGCCTGCTTGACCACCACGCTGCCAGTGCTGCCTGTCACGATAAACACCAGATTGAGGTTGCCATCGCCCACCTCACGGATGTGCCACTCGGCGGGGTTGCCACCCACACGGCTGGCGACTACCTCCACACCGCCTAGCCGCTGGGCCAGGGTATCCACTGCTAACGCTTGATAAGTCTGCTCGTTTGCCACCGATGATTCCTCACACAAAATGGATGTGTGTTTGTCATACCCCGGCAACGTTGTCAATTCAGTGCAGCATGATGGGGGCGCTACACCACTGGCTGCATCACTTTTTAAAATGCATTTCGCTCAGTACGCTTCTACACACCTTCTCTAAGACCTATCCCAGTAAGGCTTGTCGCCGATGATGTGCTCTAAATAACTCATGAAGACCGATACCTTCGACGAGCGCAGGCGATTTTCAGGATAAATGGCGTAGATGTTGTCCAGATAGCCATCTTCAGACGCTTCCCATTGCGTCAGTAACGGCACCAACGTTTGCTGGCGCAGCGGCTCAAAGAGTAGCCACGAGGGAAACATCACTACGCCCTGCCCCGCCATCGCTGCTTCCACCAAGCTTTCGGCATTGTTAGCGACCAAATTGCCCGATAACGCGTAGCGCACCGCCCGTGGTGTGTGGGGTTCCTGGAAGTACCATAGCTGCGCTCCCTTACGTGCGTTATACAGCAGGCAGTTATGCTGGCTGAGCGCCCCTGGCGAAGCAGGCTCGCCGTGCGCCGCTAGATACGCTGGTGACGCGCAGACGATAAAACGCTGCCGGGCGATGCTGCGGGCCACCAAACTGGAATCCGCGAGCGCCCCCACGCGAATCACCACGTCGGCACCCTCTTGCACCGGATCAATAAAGCGATCCTCCAGCGTTAAATCCACCTGAATATCCGGGAACTGCTGCTGAAACCGCGCCAAGTGCGGCGCGATATGACGCCGCCCGAAGGCCACGGGCGCATTGATACGCAGCACGCCCTGAGGATGCTGCGCGCCGCCCATCACTTGCTCGGTGGCTAGCTCCAACCGGGCCAGCGCATCGCGCACTTCGTGAAAATAGCGCTCGCCTGCTTCGGTCAGCCGTACCGCTCGGGTGTGACGATAGAGCAGTCGCTGGCCCAGCGACTGCTCCAGGCTAGCGATGTGCCGAGAAGCAGATGAGGTAGGCAACCCGTAGTAACGCGCCGCTTCCGAGAAACTGCCGCTGGCGGCCACGCGCACAAACAGGCGCAGCGCCAAGAGACGAATCGAGTTGTCCAAAATGCAATAGTCCTTTGCCTTTTTAGCGCATTGTAGCAATAAGGCTTCCTCTTTAGAGTGCTGCCTCTTCATAAGAGGGGAGCAACACATGCAACACGCACTGATTCTGGTGGGCGTACTGATCGCCGGTATGGGCCTGTCGGTGGAAGCGGGACTGTTAGGGCCGCTTGGCGAGCAGGTGGGTCACCTTTCCGCCACGCTCTCCATTTTTATGGTGGGGGCGCTGCTGCTATCACTGGCGCTGCTGTTTTCGCCCAAGCGCCAGTTGGGCGCGCTGTTCAAACAGCCGCGTTGGCTGTTAACCGGCGGCGTGATGGGGCCGATTTACGTCATTATTTTAACGTTGGCCACCCCGCTGGTGGGCGTCGGCATGACCATGGTGGGCATTTTGCGCGGCCAGGTAGCGGCCAGCTTAGCCATTGACCATTTTGGCTGGCTCGGCAGCGAACGTCGCCAAGTGGATGGCTACCGTTTAGGGGCTCTTGCCATGATCCTTGCCGCGCTTTGGTTGATGTAACAGGAGAGACACCATGCTTTTACCCATCGTATTTGCCCTACTGCTAGCAGGCGGCGCGGTCTTGGCCGCTCAATCCTCCATTAACGGCCGTTTAGGTGCTCACACCGGCGTGCTGGAAAGTGCGTGGCTAACGTTTGCCGTGGGTGCCGTACTGACCTTTTTGCTGATGTTCTTTTTTGAGCCTTCCCACGAGGCGACTCTGTTTAGCGTGCCCAAGTGGCAGCTGACCGGCGCGCTGTTTGGGGTGGTGTATATGCTCGCGATTGTGTTTGCAGTGCCCCGTGTCGGAACCGCTGCTGCAACCGTCGCGGTGATTTCTGGTCAGCTGTTGATGAGCTTATTGATCGATCACTTTGGCTGGCTCAATAACGCTGAACGCGCGCTGGATGGGTCACGATATCTGGCCATGGTGCTCTTGCTGTTGGCTATTGTATTGATCTACCTAAGCCATCGCCGCTCAGCGCGTCCAGCGAGTTGATCATCACCACCCGGTTTCGCCCTTGGCGCTTGGCCTCGTAAAGCGCCTGATCGGCGGCTCGGAATAGCTGCGAAGCGGTCACGCCCACCTTGGGTTGCAGCATTGCCCCTCCTACGCTAATAGTGATGTTCCCAGGCTCTGTGCGGCCATGGTGGGGCAGTTGCAGTGCCTCTACGGCTTGGCGCAGCTGCTCGGCCTGGGCCAGCACTGCCTGATGCGACTGCCCCATACTCAGCACTACAAACTCTTCTCCTCCAAAGCGCGCTACCACGCAGGCATTGCCCGCGTGGGCATGCAACGTGCTAGCGACTTGCTTGAGGCAGTGATCGCCCTGCAAATGGCCGTAGTAGTCGTTGTAGGCCTTGAAGCAGTCAATATCGATGACCATGAGCCCAATCGTGGCGTGCTCTTCCACAGCCTGCTGCCAATGTTGGTTAAACAAGGTATCGAACTGTCGGCGATTGGCTAACTCCGTCAGCGAGTCCGTCAGCGAAAGTTTGGATAGCTCCGCGTTACTGCGCAGCGCGTGTCCGGCTCGATGGGTTTCGCGCAGCAACAGCAGGTAGGCTTTGCGTTCGCTGGCTTCCAAGCGGTAATTGGCCACCAGCGTAAAGACCGCCTTGGCACATAGGGTAAAAATCGCCAGCCGTTTAATTTCAATCGGCATCGGCTCGTAGCCCACGACGAAGCACACCATGATGGCGATGCTTATCAGAGAAGAGGCCAAGGCGTACGAAAAACGCAGCGAGTAGAGCACGTTACCCACGACCAAAATCAGGCCGAACGAGAAGATATCTAAATAGGAGGAAAGATGACTTCGATGAAATAAAAATCAAACAAGAAGCTACCATGGCGACCACCACCGTACTTGCCATCAGTGCTTCGCGTTTAGCGCCCGATACCCCTTTATAGATTGCCCATAAGACGGGTAGACCAAACGGAATGACCACCAAGCCTCTGAGCAGCACAGAGAGCCAAAACTCATCAGGGCGAAAACTATAGTCATTAATGAGGAACAGGATGTAAATCAGCGCGGCGATCAGGCCAGCCACCACCATGTGTCGGTTTGTCTGCGGCTGGGTATCGTACTCAAAACGCGCCTCTACCTCATCCGCAAAACGCAGTTGCCAGTTTGGCCGCACCAGCTCACGTTCAATGGCGCTGTTAAAGGAGTCACTGGTCATTCATACCTCGTTGAGTCCCGGCTTCTCTCGTCTATCCTGACGGAACAACGTGACGAATACACGAAACCCGCACCGCCGAGTAGGTAAACACTCACTACGCTTAACGCGGGTTAGGCTAACCTCTTTTTGACACACAACCGTCAGAACGATCAACGCTTTCTTCGCGCTATTCCTTCCCCATGCCCCGTAACGGAGACCCTATGACGCGCCCAACTACCGCCCCTCATCAAGCCTTAACCTTCACCATGGGGCGTGAGGAACTGGTGATTCACCGCCGCTACGAAGTGCTCAGTATTCTCAACGATTTCATGCTGGGACTGTGGTTTGCCATTGGCAGCGTCTGCTTCTTTTATGACGGCACCGTCAAAACCATCGGCGTTTGGCTCTTCGTGATTGGCAGCCTGCAACTGCTGATGCGCCCAGCCATCCGCCTGCACCGCTACATCTATTTTAAGCGGCTGCCAGATGAGCAGCACGATGCCTAACCTCCGCTCATAAAGCGCACACCCTGGGCGGCTAACGGGCTTCTTAAACGATCAGGCAGCGGGCTGTCGGTAATTACCGCGTGATAGTCTGCCAGCGAACCGGCGGCGCAGCGCAGCGGTAGGTCGAACTTGGACTTATCCAGCACTAAAATTCGGTATGCCGCGTGGGCCAGCAGCGCCTCACGGGCCATTACTTCGTCGTCGTTGTAGTCGTAGAGCTGGCCGTGGCTATCCATACCGCCCACAGAGACAATGCCAATATCCACTCGATAACGCTGAAAAAAGCGCCAAGCGTCGCCACCAATCACATCCTGATCACGGCGGCGTACGCGGCCTCCGGCCACCACCAGCTCACACTCCAGCGCGCATAACTTGATCAAGGCGTGCAGATTATTGGTCATAATCTGCAGCCCCTGCTTGTCCCGCAGCGCGTCGGCTAGCTGCTCTACCGTCGTCCCCGTCCCCAAAAAGAGCGACTGGTGATTGGAAATCAACGACGCCGCCTGCCGCGCAATATGCCGTTTGCCTTCCTGATTGACGATTTGGCGCTGGTCGTAGCCCACATTCTCGTGATCGGGAAAAGGCATCACCTCGCCGTGGCGGCGCAGAATCAGCCCCTGTTCAGCCAAGACGCGAATATCCCCCCGCAGGGTTTGCACGGAGACGCCAAAGTGATGGGCAAGCGCCGCCAGCGTTTGCCGCCACTCTCCCCGCACGCGAGCCAACACGGCACGCCGCCTTTCTGTCACGTTCATGCTGTACTTACCTTTCTCTTTATCGTGCTTGCTGGCAAAACGAAAAAAACTTTCCCGCCAGCGAAAGCTAACCGCTATCAAACGAAAGCGTAGTGTCACGATGTTGTAAGCCGATGACAGTAGTGTGGTGGCTGTTCACCTACTGGAGGTTTTCCCGATGTTGAAGCGCTCGTTGTGTTCCGCTGTGACTCTCGCAAGCATTGCCCTCTCCACGTCGTTGCTCGCTGATGACAAGCTGGTGCTCTACACCAGCCAACCCAATAGCGATGCCCAGCAAACGGTCGATGCGTTCCAAGCCGCCTACCCGGAGATTGAAGGGGAGTGGGTACGCGATGGCACCACCCGCCTGATGACACGCTTGCGTTCAGAGCTGGCTGCCGGTGTCAGCAACCCTGACGTGCTGCTGATTGCCGATAGCATGACCATGACCTCGCTGAAACAAGAGGGCCATCTGCAGCCCTACCTCAGCCCTGAGCGCGATGCCTACGACGAAGCGCTTTACGACCCAGAAGGCTACTTCTACGGCACCAAGCTCATCACCACCGGTATCGTTTACAACACCGGCGCCGAGCAGCAGCCTCAACGCTGGGAAGACCTGACCGGCCCTGAGTATGAAGGCCTCGTCACCATGCCTAGCCCGCTGTACTCCGGCGCGGCGCTAATTCATATGGCAGCCATCAGTGAAAACCCGGCATTAGGGCTTGAGTACTACGAGGCACTACAGGCCAACCGCACGGAAGCACAGGGCGGTAACGGCGGCGTGTTCAATGCGGTGGCCGCGGGCACCAAGCCCTACGGCATCGTGGTGGATTTCCTACCCATCCGCGAAGCCGCGAAAGGCTCGCCCGTGGCGTTTGTGTTCCCTGAAGAGGGCGTGAGCGCCGTCACCGAGCCCGTGGCCATCATGCAAGAAGCTGAGAACCTAGACGCCGCTCAGAAATTTGACGACTTCGTGCTCTCCCAACCGGGGCAAGAATTGGTGAGCCAGCAGGGCTACCTGCCTGCTCACCCGGATGTGACGCCGCCGGAAGGCTTCCCTGAGCGCAGCACGATCAACCTCATGCCGGTGGATATTGAACAGGCGCTCGAACAGGAAGAGACGCTCAAGCAGCGCTTTAGCGATCTGTTCGTCGGCTAACCATGACCCCTTCGCTCAACCTTGGCAGCCAGCATCGCTGGCTGCTTAGCCTGATCACCCTACTCATCGTACTGCTCAGCCTCGCGCCCAGTTTGCGGCTACTCATCGAGGCACTGAGCGACCTTGGCCAGGGTAGCCAAGCGCCGCTGTGGAAGGTGCTCAACGCTGCCAGCACGTGGCGTGCGCTGTGGCACAGTGTGTATACCTCGGGCCTCGGTATGCTGATTGCGCTGGTGCTGGGTAGCCTGTTCGCGTTTGTGATCACATTGACGGATATGCGCGGCAAAGCGTGGCTAGTGTCCTGCTTTATGCTGCCCATGATGATCCCGCCCCAAGTCACCGCCCTGAGCTGGCTACAGCTGTTTGGCCCCGCCAGCCCCTTGTTAAAAAGCATCGGCATGGCTCCACCGTTAGGCAGCCCGCAGCCGCTCTACTCCGCAGAGGGTATTGCGCTACTGCTGGGCATCCAGAGTGCGCCCCTGGTGTTTTTGGCGCTACGCACGTCTCTGCTGTCCCTGCCACGTGAATTGATTGAAGCCGCGCGCATCAGCGGCGCGCGCCAAACCCAGGTGTGGGGCCATATTATCTTGCCCATCACCCGCCACGGCCTAATTGCCGGGGCCGCCATGGCGTTTATCTCCAGCCTGGGTAACTTCGGTATTCCCGCGATGCTGGGCATTCCCGCCGGTTATTACGTGCTGCCCACGCTGATTTATCAGCGCATGGCCAGCTTTGGCACCGGCGTACTGGCAGAGATGGCGGCGCTTTCTCTGTTGATCGGCATCCTGGCGCTGGCAGGCGTGGCCTTGCAGCAGTATTGGATGAACCGCAGCCGGTTTGGGTTAGGCGGCCATAGCGGCCGCGCCCACGATTTTTCGCTAGGCCGCTATCGCTCCCTCGTGACAGCTTTGCTGGTCGGCGTCCTGCTGGTGATTCTGGTCGCGCCGCTAGCCGCGCTGGTGGTGAGCTCCTTGGTGCCTGCCATGGGCGTGCCACTGAGCGTTGAGTCCATTACGCTCAATGCCTATCACGAAGTGATTGGCCGTCAAGGAGCCACTTGGCGGGCAGTGCGTAACAGTCTTTGGCTGGCAGGCGGTGCCGCGCTGGTACTGATGCTATGCAGCCTGCCGCTCGCTTACCGCCTACAGCGCCTTCCCCCGCGCCTGCAGCAGCTCACCCTTAGCGCCATTGAGCTGCCGTACGCGCTGCCCGGCGTAGTACTGGCGATTGCCTGTATTTTACTGTTTGTCCGCCCGTTACCGCTCATCAACCTAGCGCTTTACGGCACGCTCGGATTGATCTTTGTGGCCTATCTGGCGCGCTTTTTGGTGGTCTGCCTGAAACCGGTAAGTGCCAGCTTGGCCCAGCTAGATCCCTCACTGGAAGAAGCCGCTCAGTTGGCGGGCGCAGGCCCCTGGCGTCGGCTCATCACCATTCTTTTACCGCTGATTGCGCCCTCGCTGTTTGCCGGCGGGCTGCTGGTATTTTTGCTGGCAGTGAATGAACTGACCGTCTCCGCGCTGCTCTGGAGCGCCGGGAATGAAACCCTGGGCGTACTGATTTTCAACTTAGACGAGGGCGGCGAGAGCGTGCTGGCATCAGCAGTCTCCGTGCTGGTAGTGATCATGGTCGCCTCGCTGATGCTATCGCTCAGCCTGCTGGCCCCACGTCTACCTAAAGGAGTCGTGCCGTGGCAGGGCTAGCTATTCATCGTGTCACCAAACAGTTTGGCGATCACCAGGCGGTTGATGATCTGTCGCTGGAGATTGCCCCCGGCGAGTTTGTGGCCCTACTCGGTCCCAGCGGCTGCGGCAAAACCACCATGCTGCGCATGTTGGCGGGGTTTGAGCAGATCAGCAGCGGCATCCTCACGCTCAACGGCACGCTACTCGCCAGCGACCAGCACCATGTGCCCCCTGAGCAGCGCAACATGGCGACGGTGTTCAGTCGTACGCGCTGTGGCCGCATATGAGCGTGGCCGACAACGTGGGCTACCCGCTGAAACTGCGCCGCATTCAGGGCAGCGAGTATCAGCGCCGAGTCGCCCACGCGCTGGAGCAGGTTGCGCTTACCCCCTACGCCCAGCGCGCTCCACAGGAGCTCAGCGGTGGCCAGCGCCAGCGGGTGGCGTTAGCGGGCTGCCTAGTCACCGACCCAGACGTGGTACTGCTTGATGAGCCGCTCGCCAACCTAGACCGCAATCTGCGCGCGTCCATGGAGCACGGCTTTGTCGACTTCCACCGCCGCACTCAAGCCACCATGGTGTATGTGACCCATGATCAAAGCGAAGCCATGGCGATGGCGGATCGCATTGCGGTGATGCGTGACGGCGCGCTGGTACAGTGGGCAACGCCTGAAACGCTCTACCGAGAGCCGCGTAGCGAATGGGTGGCTCGGTTTATCGGCCAAGGTAGCCAGCTCAAGGTCGCAGGCGGCGCACCGGGCCAGCGACTAAGTGAACCAGCGCTGATGCAAGGCTTGGCCGCGCCGCTCGAGGCCCGCACTCAGCCCGTTTTGGTACGTCCTGAACATATCCGTATTGAGGCACACTCCCCTGCACCGTCGTCCGCGCAATCGCCTAACTCTCACGCCTTAACCGGACGCGTGGAGCGGCTCACCTTTCGCGGTGAACGCTATGAGCTACACCTGCGCTTATCCACGGGAGAAGCGCTGCTAGCCTATCATCACACCGCGCTCAACGAGGGTCAGCACGTCGCGGTGCGCTTGCTGGAAGGCTGGTGCCTGGAGCCTGACCAATGAGCGCCGCGATTCAGATCCTCAGCGGGCTGGGCGGCAAAGGGCCGGCGGCCATCGTGGTGGAAACGCAAGGCAAACGCCTTCTGCTGGATGCCGGAGGCGCACTGCACCCCGGCGAGCCGATTACCTGGGCAAGTGGGCTGGACGTAGACGCCGTATTGATCAGCCATGACCACGTGGACCACATTGGCGGCGTTGCGGAACTGCCCGCGCCGATTCCGCTTTACTGCACGCCGTTAGTCGCCAAGGCGCTGCCCCCACAACGGGCGTGGCAGCCACTGCCCTACCGAGGTCGTATTAACGTCGAAGGGATTGCGGTGACCACCGGGCAAGCGGGCCATTCGCTAGGCGGTGTCTGGCTACATCTCGACGTTGCAGGCGGCATTTTCTACAGCGGCGATGCCTGTTTTGAGTCGCGCCTGTTTCCGTTTGATGCGCCCCCACCCGCACACACGGCGCTGCTGGATGCCTCCTACGGCCGCTACGACCAGCTCCAAGCGCAGTGCATCCACGCCATAGGCAAAGCGTTAGACTACCCGTTGGTGCTGCCGGTACCGGAAACGGGGCGTGCCCTGGAAATGGCGCTATGGCTGGCGGAAGAGGCGGACCAACGCCACCTGCCCTTGGCGATTGATTCGATCATTCGCGATAACCTGGCCGCCCTACTCGCGTTGCCTAATGACCTTCGCCGTGAAGGGTTAGACGAGGCTATCCAAGCGCTTTTAAAACGCCCTAATGCCCGCGACCCGGCGCTTTGGCTGGTCAGCGACCGTGACGATAACCCTGCCGATTGGCCGCATCACCGCCTGCTCCACACCGGCTACTTAACCCCACAGCGCCGCCAACAGCTCGCCGCTGGCGAGGTGCTTTGGCAGCGCTGGAACGTTCATTTGCGCGCCTCGCACTTGGTGGCCCTGGCCAACCAGCTCCAGGCCACCCAAGTGGCTCCGCTTTTTACGCCGCTCCATGCCGATGCTGAGGCCACTTGGCGTGCCCTGCTGGGCGAACGGTTCATCACCCAGCCTTCGCTAAACGCCCCGTCAGCGGCGCGCCCGCTCTCTTCACTTCTGTTAACGCATTAGGAAACGTCTATGAACGCAGTCATTGTTGATGTCGACGGCACGCTGGCCGAGTTTCACCCTGCGATGTCCACGAGTGGGTACTTGGCCCCGCCAAACAGTGGGATCCTTTCTTTGCCCACATGGCGAACGCGCCGGTGATTGAGCCCGTCGCCCGGCTGGTCAAACTGCTAAAAGCCCAAGGTCAGCAGATCGTCATCTGCAGTGGCCGCCCAGACAGCCACCGAGAGCACACCCAGCATGGCTCACCCGCCATGACATTCCTTTCGACGCCATGTACTTACGCCCGGAAGGCGACGACCATGTGGATGACGAAGAGGTGAAATCAGCGCTACTGAACCAAATGCACAGCGACGGCTTCGCCCCCTGGCTCGTGCTGGATGACCGCGATGCCGTCGTCGCCCAGTGGCGCGCACTCGGGCTGACCTGCCTACAGTGCGCACCGGGGGATTTTTAAAGCCGTATATAGCGCTTGTTGCCACTCAGCGATAAAGTCTTTGCGCGAATACACATTTCACGGATGAACCAAAACATAAGGAGTATGTTGCATGCGCTTACACCGACTAATGTGGGCACCTACGCTTGTGCTGTTAGCTGCCTGTGGAAACGACGCCAGTACTGATACAAGTAACGATGCAAGTAGTGGCTCCAATGAAGCATCCATCTCGCAAGACATGCTGTATGGGCGTTGGGCGGCAGAACCCACATGGTGCCAAGAGGGGCAAGAAGGTGCCCCCATCACGTTAGCGCAAGGAAGGTTTGAGGGACGTGAAAACCGTTGCGATATGGCATTGGAGGAGAGCGATGAACCACATACTTGGCAAGCAACACTCAGCTGCCAAGGGGAGGGAATGACCAGCGAAGAGCGTCTTCAGCTCATCCTGGAAAGCGATAATACACTGACCCTTACTTATCTGGATCGTGATCGCCAGCAGATATCGCTTAGCCGCTGTGATTAACGCTCACACTAGCCCGTGCGCTCCATCGGCGCTTCCATACGGCGCACGCTGGCAACGAAGTCGCTAAAGCGCTCGCCTTGAATCAACACGTGGTCGCAGAGCGCCTGTTGGGCCTGGGCGGCGTCGCCCTGCTCGATGGCGTCGACGATCGTTTGGTGCTCATGGAGCGAGTTGTTCATGCGCTGGCGGACCTGCAGTTGCAAGCGGCGGTAAGGCTTTAAGCGCTGCTTGAGCTGGCGGGCTTCGCTGGCTAAAAACGTGTTGTGGCTGGCGGTGTAGATACAGTCATGGAAGGCTTCGTTCTCGGAGTAGTACTCATCGGTGTCGCCCGCCAGAGCGGCGGCTTCGCAACGCTTGTGTGCGGCCTTGAGCGCCGCCAGCTCTGGCTCGCTGATGCGCCGCGCGGCCAAGCGGCCACACATGCCTTCAAGCTCTGCCATCACTTCAAACATTTCGATTAGCTGATCGATACCCACCTTCGCAACGAACGTGCCTTTCTTCGGCGAGACCGTGACCAGCCCGCTGGCCACCAATTGTTGAAACGCCTCACGCACTGGGGTGCGCGATACATTGAACTCTTGGCCAAGGGCTTCCGGGTCTAGCCGCTCGCCGGGGGCGCGCCGCCCGTTGATGATGTCATCCTCCTAAAGAATCCCTTAGCCGCTGTGCGTTGGAACGCTTCGTATCCGCCATGACTGACCTCCTTCGGTAACGCCGCAGGCTATGACATAAATATGGCATAAATTTGACATTAGCATACATAACCGCTATTGAAATATATATCAGCTCGCCTGATAAACACACAACGCTAATCCAAACACACAACAACAACTGTTGGAGACGCCACATGAAACGCTTCTTACTGCCCACCGCTGCGGCCCTGGGCCTCGCTATTGCAGCCTCCCACGCCAATGCGGATACCGTCCTACGCGCTTCTCACCAGTTCCCAGGGGGCCAAGGCGATATTCGCGATGAAATGGTGCAGATGATGGCACGCCACGTCGCCGATGCGGATGTCGGCTTGACCATCGAAGTTTACCCAGGCCAGTCGCTGTTTAAGGCTCGTGAGCAGTGGGGCGCCATCGCCCGCGGCCGCCTGGATATCACCTCGCTGCCGCTGGATTATGCCAGCGGTCGCCACCCGGAATTTTCGGCCACGCTGATGCCGGGCTTGGTGCGTAACCAGGCCCACGCCCAGCGGCTGAACGACTCCGAGTACATGACGATGATTAAAGACGTCATCATCGAAGGCGGGGCACGCGTGCTAGCGGATGCTTGGCTATCGGGTGGTTTCGCCTCTAGCGAGCAGTGCATTACCTCCCCAGAAACGGTGAATGGGCAGAACATCCGCGCCGCTGGCCCTGCGTTTGAAGAGATGCTGGAAGCGGCCGGCGCGTCGATCTCCTCCATGCCCTCCTCCGAGGTCTACACCGCCATGCAAACCGGCGTGCTGGAAGCCGCCAACACCTCTTCTATGTCGGTCATCTCCTTCCGCCTTTACGAACAGGTGGAGTGCTTGACGGAACCCGGCGATTACGCCCTCTGGTTTATGTACGAGCCCATCCTGATCTCTGAGCAGGTGTGGCAAGGCTTAACCGAGGAGCAGCAAGCCGCGCTCATGGAAGCCGGTGAGGCCGCCGAGGTCTATTTCGCGGAAGAAGCGGCCGCCATCGACCAGCAGATGGTCGACGTGTACGAGGAGAACGGCGTCGAGGTGGTCAGTATGAGCGAGGATGACTACAACGCCTGGCTTGAGATTGCCCGCGAAACCTCCTACAAAAACTTTGCCGATAACGTTCCCAACGGTCAGGCCATCATCGACGCAGCGCTTGCCGTCGAGTAAGGCGCGCCTCCATTGACCGTGCTGGCCACTCGCTGAGTGGCCACGTTTGTCCGCTGCTTGCTGAGCTTGACGAGGGAACTATGGCAACTTCAACCACTCACCCCCCTGCCGTACGCAGCGGGGTCATCGGCGGCTATATCCGTTTGATGGATATGCTGTCGCGCGCGTCGGCTTACCTAGCCTGTGCCATGTTCGTGGCAGGCGTTTTGGTGATCTGCCAGATGGTCTTTATCCGCTACGCCTTGGGCATGAGCACAAGCTGGCAGACCGAATTCACGATTTTCTCCGTGACCGGGGCCATGCTGATGGGCAGCCCCTACGTACTGATGACCGGTGGCCATGTGGCGATCACCATCGTACCGGACGCCCTCGGCGGCCTAGCGCAAAAAGCCATGCGTTTAGTCGCATCGCTGTTTGGCCTGCTCTTTTGCGCGGCGCTGGCCTACGCCTCTTGGGTGTACGTCTTTGAAGCGCTGCACGGCGAATGGACCACTGGCTCGGTGTGGAACCCACCGCTCTGGCCCGCCATTCTGCCCATGGCCGTGGGGGCCACGCTGCTCTCGCTGCAGTACGTGGCTGAAATTATGCGCGGGGAGGGCTAATCATGGATCCCATTACGCTTGGCATTATCGTGGCCATTGGTTTGATTGTGCTGATGGCGATTGGTACCCCGATTGCGTTCGCGCTTGGCGGTGTGTCACTGCTGGCGCTGCTGTACGACCGGGGCCTGCCGGAACTTACCTACTTTGGCGAAACGTTTTTTGATCGCATCGCGGAGTTTGGCTTTGTTGCCATCCCGCTGTTTATTCTGATGGGCGCGGCGGTGGCCTCCTCCCCCACCGGGCGCGTTCTTTACCGCTCGCTAGACCCGTGGATGGGTCGCCTGCCCGGCGGCCTGGCAGTCGCTAATATCGGTGCCTGCTCTATTTTCGCTGCGCTCTCGGGTTCCTCCCCCGCCACCTGCGCCCCCATCGGCAAAATTGGGCATTCCTGAAATGCGCACCCGTGGCTACCCGGATGGCGTGGCGGCGGGCTGTATCGCCGCAGGCGGCACGCTGGGGATTTTGATTCCCCCCTCGGTCACCATGATTATCTACGGGATCTCGACCGAAACCTCGATTGGCCGCCTGTTTATTGCCGGGGTGGTGCCGGGCTTTATGCTCGCGGGCCTGTTTATGATCTGGACCATGATCGCCTGCAAGCTGGCCGGGGGTTACAACAACCCACTGGCGGCCTCTGCTGAAAAGATGAAGGAGAACATCAAGCAGAACGTCGATAGCAACATGAAGGCGCTGGTGCGGGTGCTGCCCTTCTTGGGTGTGGTCGCGGGTATTCTATTTGCCCTTTACGGCGGCGTGGCGACTCCGTCGGAAGCCGCAGGCGTGGGGGCATTTCTCTGCTTGGCGCTGGCGATTGTAATTTACCGCATGTGGCAGGTGGGCCCACCAAGCTGCTCATGCGCGACTCGCTGCGGGAAAGCGTGATGATCATGCTGGTGATCGCCACCGCCGAGGTGTTCGCTTACGCGCTCTCGTCGATGTTCATCACCCAAACCGTGGCCGCGGCCATTGCCGATTTAGAAGTGAATCGCTGGGTGCTGATGGGCGTCATCAACCTGTTCTTATTAGTGGCAGGATTCTTCCTCCCCCCTGTTGCTGTCATCGTGATGACCGCGCCGATTCTGCTGCCGATCATTTTGGCGGCGGACTTCGACCCCTACTGGTTCGCGGTCATTCTTACCATCAACTTGGAAATCGGCCTGATCACGCCGCCGGTGGGGCTTAACCTGTTCATTATTAAAGGCATCGCACCCGATATCTCGCTGCGGGATATTCTGATGGGCAGCCTGCCCTATGCGCTGTGCATGGTGCTGGGCATTCTGCTGCTTTGCCTGTTTCCGGGGATTGCGCTATGGCTACCGAACCTGATCATGGGTTAAAGGGGGACGCATCATGAACATGACCTTTCTCCAAGAGATGTTTAACAGCATCACCCAGCGGGACGCGCTGTTGCGGCGCAAACACCCGGAAACGCTGACGCCCGACCATCATCAGCTGGTCAAAGCCTGCCAAGCGCTACTAGCTAGTGACGGCGAAGCCTCCAGCATTGCGCTGGCCAGCCGCGCACTGGCGATTTACCAGCGGCTGTCGGAAGGGGAAAAACGCCAGTTTTTTAAGCGCCTAGCCGACGACTTTGCCGCGGAACCGCAGCAGATTGATAGCGCCTACCAAGCCTATCAACAGGCCCGAGACAACCACACGCTGCAGGCGCTGTTTGAAGCCTGTGAGCCGCGTCGCCAGGAGCTGTTTAGGCGCTTGAACCTCGCCACCGACGGTACTTACGACCTCGTCAAAATGCGTGAGGATCTGCTGCAGCTGCTGCGCGAGGAGCCCAACTTAGCGCCCATTGATGATGACTTTGCGCACCTGTTTGGCTCCTGGTTTAACCGCGGCTTTTTGATGCTCAAGCGGATCGACTGGAACACACCTGCTTCTATCCTAGAAAAAATCATCCGCTATGAAGCGGTGCATGAAATTCAGGACTGGAACGACCTACGGCGGCGCTTGGATGCTAGGGATCGCCGCTGCTTCGCATTTTTTCACCCCGCGATTGGCGACGAACCGCTGATTTTCGTGGAGGTCGCACTCCACAAAGGGCTACCCAGCCGTATTCAACCCATTTTGGCAGGCGTTGAGGATGGCTTGGCGGACCCAGATGATGCCGATACCGCAGCCTTCTTCGGTATCAGCAACTGCCAAACCGGGCTGCGCGGCATTTCATTTGGCAACTTCCTCATCAAGCAGGTAGTGCAGGAGCTCAGCCAGGAGCTGCCCCAGCTCAAGTACTTCGTTACCCTCTCGCCGGTGCCCGGCTTCGCCCAGTGGCTTGCCGAACAGCAGCAGGAAGCCCAGTGGCCCGATAGCATCCGTGAGGCGCTCGACGCGCTAGCAACGCCCAACTGGCAGCAGGACAAGGCCCGCGAAGAGCGCCTCAAAACCGCCATTCGCCCGCTCGCTGCCCACTATTTGGTCGATCAGAAGAACCGCCATGGCCTGCCGCTGAACCCGGTGGCCCGCTTCCACTTGGGCAACGGTGCCGAGCTGCATCGCATCAACTGGCTGGGCGATGTGTCTGCCAAAGGGATGAAGCAAGCGGCAGGGCTGATGGTGAACTACCTCTACGTGCTCGACGATATCGAGCGCAATCACGAAAACTATACCGCAAAGGCCACCGTTGCCTGTTCAAGCGAGGTGCGCGACCTAGCTCGCCGCGCCCGCAAGCTGGCCAAGGGAGAGACCACCAAATGAACCACAACTTATTTGACACCTTTGCCGCGCGTATGCGCGAGCGTGCCAACGCCCCCTTTACCACCACCCGCGAGGGCCGCCACTACAGCTACCAAGACGCGCTCAGCGCCAGCGCCCAGCTTGCCGGGGCACTGACCGCGCTAGGCGTGAACGTAGGCGACCGCGTGGCGGTGCAGGTGGATAAAAGTCCGGAAGCCATTTTGCTCTACCTCGCCTGCCTGCGTATCGGCGGCGTCTATTTACCGCTCAATACCGGCTATACCGGCGATGAGATCCGCTATTTTTTGAAAGACGCCGAGCCCGCGCTGTTCGTTTGCAGGCCTTCAGACATCGACACCGCCCGCGCCATTGCCAGCGATACCGGCTGCCCGGCGGTCGAAAGCTTAGGCACCGATGCCCATGGCAGCTTGATGGAGAAAGCGCAACAGAGTGACCCAAGAGACGACATCGTCACGCTGGGCGAGCGAGATTTGGCAGCGATTCTATACACCTCGGGCACTACAGGCCGCTCAAAAGGCGCGATGCTGACCCATCGCAACCTTGCCTCTAACGCGGAAACGCTGGTCTCATCTTGGCATTTTAGCGCTGAAGATCGGCTGATCCATGCGCTGCCTATTTTTCATACCCACGGCCTGTTCGTGGCGTGCAACGTCACGCTGATGGCCGGTGCCAGCATGTGCTTTTTGCCTAAATTCGATGCCGATGTCATTTTCGATGAGCTGCCCAAAGGCAGCGTGATGATGGGCGTACCCACGTTCTATACCCGCTTGGTTCAAGACCCGCGCCTGACCCCCGAGATCACCGCTCATATGCGGCTATTTGTGTCAGGCTCGGCACCGCTCACCGCAGAAACCCACGAAGCCTTTGAAGCCAAAACGGGCCACGCCATTCTTGAGCGCTACGGCATGACCGAAACCAATATGAACATCTCCAACCCCTACACCGGGGCACGCCGAGCAGGCACCGTGGGCATGCCGCTACCCGGCGTTGAAATGCGCATTACCAGCCGGGAAACCGGCGAAGAAGTGGCGCAGGGTGAGATTGGTATGCTGCAGATTCGCGGCCCGAACGTGTTCATTGGCTACTGGCGCATGCCGGAAAAAACCCGTGAAGAGCTGCTGGAAGATGGTTTTTTCATCACGGGCGATCGCGCCATGGTCGATGAGCAGGGCTACGTGCATATCGTGGGGTCGGGATAAAGACCTGGTGATTTCCGGCGGGTATAACGTCTACCCCAAAGAGGTCGAGCAGGTGATTGATTAGCTGCCGCAGGTGGGGGAATCTGCCGTGATTGGCCTGCCCCACCCCGACTTTGGCGAAGGCGTCACTGCTGTAGTGATAACCCAGCCACGGGGAGCAGGTGGATGAAGCCGCCATTCTGAATCATTTAGAGGGGCGGCTGGCCAAGTACAAACAGCCGAAGCGGGTCTTTTTTGTCGACTCGCGGCCGCGCAACACCATGGGCAAAGTGCAAAAGAACGAGCTGCGCAAACGCTTCGACACCACCTACCACGCCGCTTAGCCGATTCGTTAAAAACGCCCCACCCAAAACAGCCACGCCCCGCAAAACGGGGCGTGGCTGTTTTTTCTCAAATGCTGCCTTTTAAACGCGGGCGTGATTAGCCACCCGCAAAGGAGGCGTACATAATCACCACCAAAACCACCAGCACGATACCGGTAGGCACCGCACCTTTCCACGGAGTGAGATCGACATCGCCGGAGTCTTCCTGCACCCAGCCCGTTGCGCGGGGGCGCAGCTTACCGATCACCAGCATGACCGCCACCAGCAGCACGAACACCGCAGCGACGAAGTGGAACTCGTGCATCACCATGGGCAGCTTGTTGAACGGCGGCACGAAGTAGCCCGCCGCAATCAGCAAACAGCCGCCGACCAGCGCTCCTTTCGCCGCCATGGGCGGCACGCGTTTTGGCAGCAGGCCCACCAGCACCACGGCGAGAATCGGGATGAAGTAGATCGCGTTCATCTTCTGCAGGTAGCCGAACAGGCTGTCCTGGCCCGCCAGCAGCGGGGCAATGATCATGGTGGTAATCGCCATGATCCAGCCAAACACCTTGCCGGATTTCACCACCTGCTCTTCCGTGGCGTCCTTTTTCAGCACGCCTTTGTAGATCCCCAGGCTGAAGATCGTCGTGGTGCTGTTCAGCGCGGAGTTAAACGAGGAGAGAATCGCCCCGACCATCACCGCCGCAAAGAAGCCGGTCAAGTAGGGCGGCAGCACGTTGAATACTAGGTGGCCATACGCCTCGTCTGCGCGGATGCCCTGGTCGGCATACAGGTGGTAGGCGATGATGCCGGGCAGCACCAGGTACAGTGGCCCCAATAGCTTCAGAAAGCCCGTCAGCAGGACGCCCTTCTGGCCTTCGGCCAGGTTCTTGGCGGCAAAGGTGCGCTGAATGATTTGCTGGTTGGTGGTCCAGTAGAAGAGGTGAAGCAGCAGCACGCCGGTAAAGATGGTTGAGAATGGTACCTGCTGTTCCGGGCCACCCATGGAGTTGAATTTGCTGGGGTCGCTCTCTTTCAAGATATTCCAGCCTTCCATCACGCCGGTGCCGCCGCTCACCGCCTGTAGGCCGAAGTAAACGATCACGAAGCCGCCAATCAGCAGGCCTACCCCGTTGAGGGTATCCGATACCGCCACCGTACGCAGGCCGCCAAACAGCGCGTAGACCGCACCAATCAGGCCCACCGCCCATACCGTCGCCCAGAGCAGCGCAGTGTTGGATTCAATGCCGGTCAGGCCCTGTAAGTCCAGCATGCCCTGAAGGCCGATGGCCCCGGAGTAGAGGATGATCGGCAGCAGCACCACCGCGTAGGCAATCAGGAAGATAACGTTGGCAATCAGCTGCGTGCCTGTATCAAAACGAATCGCCAGCAGTTGCGGCAGCGTGGCAATGCCGCTTTTCAAAAAGCGCGGCAGGAAGAACAGCGCCAACGCCAACAGGGCAATCACGGCGATCACTTCCCACGCCATGACGCTTAAACCATCGGTAAACGCGGACCCGTTCAGCCCCACCATCTGCTCGGTGGAGAGGTTGGTCATCAGCATGGACGCTGCGATCAGCGGAAAGGTCAGCGTGCGACCTGCCAGGAAATAGCCGCTGGTGCTGCGGTGGTCATCACGCCGTGTGATGCGCCATGTGACAAAGGCCACCAGGCCCGTAAAGAACAGAAACGATGCCAGGGTTAGGGCATGCATGGGGGAGGATCCTTCGATGCGGTCGCGTCTGAAGCGGTGCCCAACAGGGGCACGAAGAGCGGTATCAAGCGATACGACACGGTGAGTTTAGGTAAAAATACCAAGCATCGCGGGATTTTAAGCGGGTGACACGATTCATCTATTAGCCTTTAGTCGCAACAAAAGTCAAAAAATAGGTTTTTTTACTACTTACTAAGCGGCGCGACGAAAGGCGGTGGATGATTGCCGCTCTCCGGCTAAGCTATGTCACAATGCTGACTGTTGACTGACCACACGTCATTAACCACAAGGATGCGCACCGCCATGTTGCACTACCTACAGGGATTACCGTCTTTCTTTGCCTACCTGCTCGGCGCGCTCGCGCTGCTGGTGGCTTTTATGTACTGCTATAGCCGCCTAACCCCACACCACGAGTGGGCACTGATTCGAGCGGGCAATGCGGCGGCCGCCACCGCTTACGGCGGCTCTATTCTGGGTTTCACCCTGCCGCTCTACAGCGCCATGGCCCACTCCATTAGCTATATCGACTTCATTCTGTGGGGCGTGGTGGCCTTCGGCGTGCAGATCGCCACGTTCTTTGGCCTAAAACTATTTCTACGCCGCCAGGGCGAGAGCTTGTCTCAGCACATCACCGAAGGTCATCAGGCCTACGGCACGCTGGTGGGCAGCATCTCGATTGCCGTGGGCTTGATCAACGCGGCCTCAATGACCTGGTAACGGAGCGCTCTCATGGAAAAGCAGACCCAACCTACCCACCTGCCCCGCCGTAAGCGCAGCGCGCGCCTCTCTTTGGCGATGATGGGAGCGAGCGCCCTTCGGTTTGACCGCCTGCACCCAGCCCGCAGAGGACGAGCACCTGACCGATGTACGCTTCGACGAGCCCAAAAGCTATCAAGGCGTCGAAGAGTGCGTAGCCGCCAACGTGTACACCCGCAGCGCCTGCGAAGATGCTTACGAGGCCTCTCTAGAGTCCGTGCCGCGCTTCGACACCCTAGAAGCCTGCGAAGCCGAACACGGCGAAGGCGCCTGCGCAGCCCCCACCGATGAGCAAGCCCAGGCAACGGGCGGCGGCGGTTGGTTCATGCCCGCTATGATGGGCTATATGGTCGGTAACATGCTGGCGAATACCAGCCGAGGGCGCTCGTTTGAACGGGTGTATCAAGAGCCGGTCTATCGCAACCGCCAAAACCAGGGCAACTGGAACACCGCTACTAGCCAAGCTTCCCAGCGGGTCAACCAGCGTAACGAGGCTTGGCGTAGCGGAGTGGTACAAAACCGCCAAGCCACAACGCGGCGCGGCCTGGGCACCCGCTCGGCCTCTTGGGGCTCTTAGCCACTCCCTTGGGAGCCACTATGCTGCGAATCAACGTTCCTGAACGCCCGCAATGGAAGACCCTGGCCAAAGAGCTGGGGTTTCATTTCCACACCATCGATGGCGAGCCTTACTGGAAAGAGGACGCCTACTATCAGTTTACCCTGGAGCATGTAGAGTAAGAGATCCAAGCGGACACCGAAGCCCTGCACGAGATGTGTATGGAGCTGGTCGATAAGGTCTGCCACTCCAATGCTTTAATGCAGCGCCTCGCGATCCCCGAGCATATGTGGGACATCATCCACCACTCCTGGCGCAGCGGGCAGCCGCCGCTGTATGGGCGCATGGACTTTGCCTATTCAGGTAACGGCCCCGCGAAGCTTTTAGAGCTCAATTACGACACGCCCACCTCGCTCTATGAAGGGGGCTTTTTCCAGTGGGTGTGGCTGGAGCAGTCCATTGAGCCAGGCATCCTGCCCCGCCATGCCGACCAGTACACTCGATTCAAGAACGCCTGCTCAATGCCATGGCGCATCTGGGCGACCGCTTGGAAAACCGCACCCTTTACTTCTCCTGTGTAAAAGGCAGCGACGAGGAGCGCGCCACCGTCAGCTACTTGCAGGATATCGCCCTGCAGGCAGGCTTACAGGCGCCGTTTATTTACACCGAAGACATTGGCGTTGCGCAGGGAGCCGAGCACTTTGACGATTTGGATGACCAACCGATTACCGCGCTGTTCAAGCTCTACCCATGGGAAGAGATGGCGGTAGAAGAGTTTGGCGAGGCGGTCACGCAGCTCAACACCCACTGGTTTGAGCCGCCCTGGAAAGCCGTGCTCTCCAATAAAGGGATTCTGCCGCTGCTGTGGGAAAAGTTTGAAGGGCACCCGAATCTGCTACCGGCGTATTTTGAAAAAGATAGTCACTCGCCGCTGGAAGCAGGCTGGGTGCGCAAGCCGTTTTTCTCACGGGAAGGGAGCAATATCAGCTTGATAACGCCCAGCGGCCAGCAAGAGAGCGTCGGCGGGCCTTACACTGATAACCCGTGGAAACGCCAGGCATACCACCCGCTCCCACGCTTTGGCGACAAACACGCGTTAATTGGTAGCTGGGTAGGGGGCGATCGCGCCTGTGGCATGGGCATTCGAGAGGACGTGGGGCGTATCACTAAAGATACGTCGTGCTTTATTCCCCACGCCATTATTTAATTGCTCGATCATTCTTTTTTTCTAGGAAACCGATTAAGCCGCGTTAGTATAAAAACTGGACACACACCCTAAAAGTCGCTGAAATCGTTGTTATCATTGCGTACTAGCGGCGGTTTAATACGCTGGTAACAAGGGGTAAGGCGTCCCTCTTTTGGTCATCGGTTCACTTGGAGCAATAGCAATAATGACAGCGCACTGGAAATCCCTGCCATTGCGGCTACGGCTGTTTATATCTTTCGGCACCGTACTAGCACTTGCCATGCTGCTGGCGCTATTCCTTCAAGCACGTTCCGATAGCCAAGCAAATCTTAGTAACTTCTATGACGAGGAGCTGCCTGCCCATGTGGAGGGGCTTGCCGCACGCATTAACCTGAGCCTTAGCCAGGACCTTAGCGTTTCTGCAAGTCTGGCCAACAGTTACTTTATTGAGCAGTGGATACGCGACGGGCTCCCTGAAGATCGCCAGGCAGATATTACGACCTACCTATCACGCTTAATGGGCCAGTTGGATAGCGAGCTGCTGTTTATTGCCGCCCACTACCAGGGACAGGGCCACTATTTCCAGCTGCGCGACGGCGAATTTTTACAGCGCTCTATTCAACCACCCGGTGGCGTAGATGACTGGTACTATCAATTTATTGACCGAAACAATACGTATGAACTTAATTTAGATAGTGATACTTTCTCGCCTTCCGAGCCTTTTGTTTTCATTAACTATCGCAGCGCCGTAAACACGAGCAGTGGCCAGCCCTTAGTCGTGGCGGGGGCGGGTATCGATCTTTCCCAAATCACCACACTGATTGAGGATTTTCGCTTAGGCGACACCGGACAAGCCTACCTGGTAAGTAGCGAAGGCGACCAGCTTGGCAACGATGGCGAAGGCATTGTGGGAACGCTGCCCGAGCCGCTATCGCAGCAACTACTGCGCGACGGCACAACCCAAATCCATGAAATAGAGCGCGACGGCCAAATCTGGTTGGTTGGCACGCTTTGGCTGCCTAAATTGCAGCGCCACTTAGCGGTTGAGGCAAATAAGACCGCGTACCTTACCCTGACCCGTAAACGCTTCATGGAGTCGAGCGGCATTGGCCTGCTTATCCTATTCGCCGGGCTGGTTGTGCTGTACCCACTGACCAGTAGTCTGACTCGGCCGTTGACACGCTTTCAGCATCAGCTCAAAGAGATCCCGCACAGTCTCGACCTGTCGCGGCGCATAGAAACCGACGACCAAGCCGAACTAGGCGACCTAGCCGATCAAACCAATGAACTACTGGAACGCCTCTCCCGAGCTATCCAAGCGGTCTCCACTAACGCGGCGGCACTCACCCAGGTTGCCGACCGGCTAGCCCAAACAGCGGGACTTTCCGGTGTCCAGGGTGGCGATATTAGCCACGAAGCCAACCAAACTATGTCGGCGGCGGTTGAATAAATGGCGTCATCGGTTGCCGAAATCACCTCCACTATGGAGGAGCTATCCACTTCGTCTACCCAGATTGGCGACCATTCGCAGTCGGTGGTGGACGTGGCTAACCAAACGCTAGAGCGCAGCCGTAAAGGCAGCACCTCCATGCAGCTGCTGCAGGCCAAAATGCAGGATATCCGTACCGATAGCGAGCAAAGCCTGACCGAAATTATGACGCTGGGCGCCAAATCCAAACAAATCAGCAAAGTAATGGAGCTGATCAATACATTGGCAGCGCAAACCAAGCTCATCGCCTTCAATGCCGCCCTGGAGGCCTCCAGCGCCGGGGAGTCGGGGCGTCGCTTCACCGTCGTGGCGAACGAGATCCGTCGCTTGGCCGATAGCGTAACGGATTCCACCCATGAGATCGAAGGCCATACCGACGATATCCAGCAGGCTATCAACCGGCTCGTCGTGGCTTCTGAAAAGGGCGCGACCACCATCGAGCAAGGGGTTGAAGCCAGTAAGAGCACCGCACAGGACCTAGAGGCCCTGTTAAAAGCCGCCAGCCAAACCAGCAGCGCCGCCCAGCAAATCTCGCTCTCTACCCAGCAGCAGAAAACGGCCAGCAACCAAGTGGTGATTGCGCTGCGCGATATCGATACCGCCAGCACCCGCAATGCCCAGTCCGTTCGCAGCATTACCGAGATTAGCGAGGATATGATCCAGATGTCGGCAGAGCTTAACGAGCTTGTCCAGGAGTTTACGCTGGCACAGCAACAAGACGGCCCGCCACGCACCACGTGAGGATGCTTTGATGAGTGCAATTCGGGTAGTGATGGTGGATGACAGACAGCTAGCGAGGGATGTGCTGCGTGATATCCTGACCAACGATGGCGATATTGAGATCGTCGGTGAAGCCGCCAACGGCCAGGAAGCCATTGATATGGCGCGACACCTTGCACCGCAGCTCATCACGATGGATCTGAATATGCCGGTGATGGATGGCCTAAGCGCCATCGAAGAGATCATGCATACCAAAGGTGTGCCGATCCTTGTGATTAGCGACCGTTCAGATGCGGAAACGGCCTACCAAGCGCTGGAAGTCGGTGCGCTCGAAGTGCTGCCTAAACCAACGCTGGATAGTGAAGATGCGGAGCGGCTCCGAGCTAGAGTGCGGCTGCTCTCCGGCGTGGCCGTCATCACCCGGCTACGCCGTCGTCCCCCCCCTTCGCCACCGTTAACCGAGTTTCCCGTGGCAAGCCCTTGCCCAGCCGCCCACCCGCCACTACCAGCGCATTGTCGCCATTGCCTGTTCAACCGGCGGCCCACATGCGTTGGCCAGGTTACTTAGCAAGCTCCCCCAGAACTTCCCTGCTCCCATCATGATCGCACAGCATATTAGCCCTGGTTTTATCGAAGGGATGGCAACCTGGCTTGGCACTCTCTGCGCCTTACCCGTCAGCGTCGCAAAAGAGGGTGAGCGGATAGCGCCGGGGCATATCTATTTGTCGCCTTCGGAAAGCAACCTATGCGTCACCCCCCAGCACCGTTTTCGCTTGCTGCCCAGCTCCCAGGATGCCCTCTACCGGCCCAGCTGCGACGTGCTCCTGCATAGCGCCGCCAGTGTCTACGGGCCTGATACGATCGGCGTCATTTTGACGGGCATGGGGCGTGATGGGGTAAGGGGCCTGCGCGCCATCCAGCTTGCCGGCGGCACAACCCTTGCCCAGGATGAGGCAAGCTCGGTGATTTACGGCATGAACCAAGAAGCCGTGAACGCAGGCGTCATACAAAAAGTGGTCGCGTTAAGCGACCTACCCGAACAGCTGCTGCATGAGGTTGGCTCCCCCCATCCGTCTCGGCGGGAGCCGCAATGAGTACGCTGGCCCCCTTTAAAGGCTGGTACACCAACGCTGCGGGCTACACCTGGAAGGACTGGCCGAGGCGCGGCTGGCCAGGGCGGTCGCCCTACTCAACGACCTTACCGGTATTTACGACTCAGAAACGCTGATCGCCCGCCTCCAGCAGGACAGCGTCCTGTTTGATAATTTCATTAGCCAATTAACGGTGAATGAAACCTACTTTTTCCGTGAGCCCGAAGCTCTGGATTGGCTAACCGACACCTATTTGCCTCGCCAACTGGTCAACAAGCAGCCACCGCTACGCCTACTGAGCGCCGGTTGCTCGTCAGGAGAAGAGCCATATAGTATCGCCATGGCGCTGCTGGAGCGTTACGGCGAACGCGCCAAGCAGCTGTTCCAGATTACCGGCGGCGATGTGGATCATCAGGTGCTGAACAAAGCCCAAGCAGGTGTTTACGGCGGAATGGCTTTTCGCGCGCTGCCTACCGCTCTTAAAGCGCGTTACTTTTCCCCGGCTGGGCGCAGTTTTCCGTTAGTCGATGCAATAAGGCAATGGGTCACATTTCGTTCCTTTAACCTGCTGGGACCCGGCGAGCATGAGCTAGATGGCCCCTTTGATGTGATCCTGTTCCGTAACGTTTCGATCTATTTTGACGAAGCGACTCCGGCGGGCGATTCAGCAGCACTTAAAACAGCTACTGGCGCCTGGCGGTATTGTGCTATGTGGAGTCACCGAAACCCTGGGCAACGACTTGGGTGTGTTATCGCTTGTTGAAGAGCACGGGATTTCTTTATTTTCAAGCGCAGCCATCAGCGACTGTCCAGCCTGCCCATAGGTACCGCCCTACCCCTATGAGCGTTGAACTTATTGATGAATCAGACAGCGTCCCCTCTACGCCTTCCTTGCCTTCTACACCCAAAGAGAGCAGTGAGCTTGCGATTGAGCATAGCCCCCCGCTTCACGCCGAGCCTCCTCCTTGCAAGCCAGAGGCAACAGCCCCTCAGCCGTCCACGCACTCTTTCCATGACACGCTTCGCCATGCCCATGAGTTGCTCAACCAGAATAGCTTTAGCGACGCCGACCACCTGCTTGCCCCATTGCTAGCAGCGCAGCACTGGTGCGTGGATGCACTGCTGCTAGCAGGCTTGGTTGCCCGCTGGCAGCAGCAGCCTCAGCAGGCGTTTGACTACTTCAAACGGGCCTTGTATGTCGCCCCAGAGTGCTGGCCTGCCCATTTTTATCAAGCTGAGCTGCTGCGCCAAGGTGAACTGCCTGATAACCCGACACAGCGCCAACGGGGCTATGCGGCGGTGGTGCGCCTATTGGAAACCTCGCCTAAAGCCACCGGCGCGCTACAAGCCATTAGCCCACCGCTACCGCCTGGGGACGCCTGTTTCCTCGCACAACGCTACTTAGATGAGCAAACCGCCATACAGGGAGTTGGTTAATGGCGCTGGATATTCGACGTTTCATTCAGCGGTTTGTGGAAGAAGCCGCCGACCATATCCCCCGTTTGCGGGAAGGGGTAAGCACACTAGAGCAGGGAGATGCCGACAAGGAGCGCATCAACGAGCTATTTCGTGCAGCGCATACGCTAAAAGGCTCCTCGCGGATGCTGAAGCTCGCTCCTATCACAGCCATCGCCCACAGCACCGAAGAGCTACTGAGTGCTTTGCGTGATGGTAGTCAAACGCCTTCACCGGCTGCCATCAGCCTGCTTAATCAAGCTATTGATGCTTTGTCAGATCTAGTCGACAAGCTGAATCAGGGCGCGAAGCCTGAAGAGCTTCCAGACACCAACCACGCCCTTTGCCAAGCACTGGAAGCCGCCGCGACGGGCACGCTACCTGAAAGCACTCAGCCTACTGCGACAGCCGCCCCCACTGTAGAGACACCAGTGGCAGCTGATAGTGAGCAAACTCCTCCTGTCTCCTCTTCACTAGCCCTCACTGACACCGTGCGCGTGCGTGTAGACCGCTTGGATGACGTGATCCGATTGATGGGCGAGGTCCTTTCCGGCCACCACCATTTACATAGCTTAGTGGAGCAAGCCCAAAGGTTAGGGAAGGCACTACCGGCAGAGCACCAAAGTACCTTTCACGCTTTCAGCCGCGAGTTAAAAAATAGCGTGCTAAGCCATGACTCACTGATGAGCGACCTACACGAGCGGGCACTGCAAATGCGCATGCTGCCGCTAAGCGTGGTCTTTGACCCACTTGCTCAAATGGCCCGAGAGCTAGCACATTCATTAGGTAAAACCGTAGACTGCCGAGTGCGAGGTAGTGAAATCGAGCTAGACCGTCAAATGATCGATCGGCTCTCCGACCCTTTGATCCACCTGCTACGCAACGCCCTGGATCACGGCTTAGAGACTCCTGAACAGCGCCAAACCGCAGGCAAACCACCACGCGGCCAGCTAACGATAGAAGCCTGGCAGGACGGTGGCTGGGTCGTGGTAGAAATGCGCGATGACGGTGCAGGGATTAGCCTAGAGGCCGTGCGCCAAAAAGCCCTGGCAAAACAGCTACTCACCGAAGAGCAGCTGATAGCGCTGAGTGAACAGCAAACCCTGGAACTAATATTGCTACCCGGGTTCTCTACGAAAACCATGATTACCGATTTTTCTGGTCGTGGCGTCGGTATGGACGTGGTTAAACGCACCATTGCTGACGAACTCAGCGGCGATTTACAGCTCACCAGCGAACCTGGCAAAGGAACGCGCTTTACCCTTCGCCTGCCGCTGTCGCTCGCTATGATGCGGGTACTCCTGGTCAAGGTTGGGCAAACTCCCTTAGGCGTCACAGCTCCTCACGTTGCAGAGCTTGTTGAGCGCTCACCTAGTAGCTTTATTGACGCTGCTGGTCAGCCTACCCTCATTCTGCGCAATGAGTTTGTGCCAGTCGTCTCACTCGCGGCGTTATTATCGCTCCCGACTCCAGAACGCCTGTCAGAAAACGTATTGTTGCTGGTCGTGCATCAGCGTCAGCAGAAGCTGGCGCTGATTGTCGATGCGCTAGTCGATGAGCGCGACATGGTCATTAAGCCGCTCCCCGAACACCTCCGCTACCTGCCGCTGGTATCCGGCATGGTGTCTCAAGGGCGCAATGAGCTGGTCAGTCTATTGCACGTTCCTGCCCTTTTAGAGCAAGCCCGGCATGTTGTGCAGCGTGATAGCAAGCCGACGACGGCGGCTCCTCAAAGGCACCGCGTCCTTATTGTGGATGACTCGCTCAACGCCCGCGAGATTGAAAAAGATGTACTCGAAGCGTGGGGCTATCAGGTGACGCTGGCAGAAAACGGCCGCGACGGTTTAAACAAAGCTCTAGCCGAATCCTTTGATGCTGTGCTCACCGATGTTGAAATGCCCGTAATGGATGGTTTTGCTCTGACCAGTAGTCTGCGCGAAAATGACCACTACCGTCATAAGCCAATTATTATTATCACGTCACGTGAAAAAGAGGCTGACCGCCAACGCGGTATGGAGGTAGGTGCCGACGCCTACATCGTGAAAGGCAGCTTTGATCAAAATAACTTAGTGGAGACGCTAAAAGCCCTACTGGGCTAAGCCTTCTTCAAGACAGGGGATTAACATGCGTATATTGGTCGTAGACGACGACCCCCTCGCTGGGAAAATGACGGGGGCGCTACTGGAGTTTCAGGGCCACGATGTCCTGCTCGCCAACGACGCTATGGAGGCCATCAGCCAGTTGGACACGCATGACGATATCGCGCTGATCGTCAGTGACATGCACATGCCGTTAATTAATGGCATTGAGCTACTTGAGATGCTGAGAGAACAAATGGGGTCACACTGCCCTTTATTTTGCTAACGGGCGACATGCCGAATGAACAGTTGCACCAAACGTCTGGCCTAAGCGCCTGCCTGCAAAAAGATGCCGCGCTTGAAACCACTCTTGAGCACGCGGTTGCTCAAGCGCTTGGTAGTTAAATCCATGCAGTTATTTGGCCCGCTCACTGTTCGCCCACTTGCACAGGTAGTCTGATGTCACCTCCAGCTCCTTCGCTGCACGATAAACTCAACCAACTGCGCCAACGGTTTATTGAACAGTTACCGGCTCGTCTGCAGCAAATCACTGCCCAATGGCAGCAAAGTCGCACATCCCCAGAGGCTGAAGCACGGCTTGCCCCCGAGCTGCACCGTTTCTTTCATAGCCTGAAAGGTACTGGCCGCTCCTTAGGGTTTGAACGTATTGCCATGCTGGCGGATCAGGGTGAAACCGCTCTCAATAACCCCTCCGTCTCGGCAGAGGTAGTGGAACTTATCTTCACACAGCTGGCCCAGGAGCAGCAGCGCTTAGAATCGCTGCCGGGTCAACAGAAAGCGCTAGCTGCGCTGAACAGCGTGGAATTTTCGCCCGCACCAGCACAAACCCGCAGTAAGCGTCAGCGTTTAATCTATCTATGCGACGATGAGCCCGACCAAGTTAGCCAGTTACTGCATCATTTACGCTGTTTCGGGCACGAGGTGGTGCACTTCGAAGATACCGATACGTTCTTTAATGCCGTTATTACTCGCCGTCCCGATGCCATTATCATGGATGTGCAGTTCCCTTTAGGGCATACCGCGGGCACCGAAACGCTCACCAGCTTAAATAAGCTAACGGGCGAGCGCTTACGCTCTAGTGTCCTCTCATCACACAATGACTTTCACTCCCGGCTAAGCGCTGTGCGGGCAGGATGTAACGGCTATTTCACGAAACCGGTTAAACCACTAGACCTCATGTTAGCAGTGGATGAACTCACCACGCCGTTAGATGACGAACCGCTGCGCGTGATGGTAGTAGACGATGAACCGGAAGTAGCTGCCTACCATGCATTACTCTTAGAAGCAGCAGGTATGGTAGTACAGCAGGTCAATCACCCTGCAGAAGCCTTGAACGCCCTTGAGCGCTTCAGCCCCGACCTACTACTGGTCGATGTGTATATGCCTGTTTGCTCAGGTGAGGAGCTAGCCAGCATTATCCGCCAGCAGCCTGAATACGTTGGCCTGCCAATTATTTATCTTTCCAGTGAGACCGATAGCCAAAAGCAGCTCTCAGCCATGACGGCGGGCGTCGAAGCGTTTATCACCAAACCGGTGGTGCCTGAAGAGCTGGTATCGGCGGTCAAACTGCGCGCGGAGCGGCTGCGCCTGCTGCGCTCACTAATGACCCGCGATAGCATGACTGGGCTTTACAACCATAGCTCTACCACTGATCTCATCAGTAAAGCGCTAGCTCAACGCTCCCGAGATAACACCAGCACGCGATGGCTATGATCGATATTGACCACTTCAAGTCGGTCAATGACACTCACGGCCACCTGGCAGGTGACCAAGTGATCATCACTCTGGCCAGGCTACTCAAAACCCGCCTGCGTATGACCGATATTATCGGCCGCTATGGCGGCGAAGAGGTTGTGATACTGCTCAAGGGTGTTAGTGCTGAGCGCGCCAGCGAATTGATTGATACCCTGCGTATTGATTTCGAGCAGGTAGAGTTCCATGCAGGCGGCGCGCGTTTTAGCTGTACTTTCAGCGCGGGGGTTAGCAGCTTTCCCACACAGCCGTCTACGGAGTCGCTGCGCCTAAGCGCCGACCAAGCGCTCTATCGCGCCAAGCACCAGGGGCGCAATCAGGTGGTCACCAGCAAGGAGCAGGACGATGACGGATTCCCCACAGCCCACCCATGAGTCACAGGGTGTGACCTTTGAGCAAGCGTTCAGCGAACGCAGTGACGTCACAACGATTGTCGATGTAGACGAGCCAAGTCAGCAGGTGGTGTTGTTTCAACTATCCGGCCAGCCGTTTGCTCTGCCCGGTCATGCGGTGAGTGAAATTCTTAAGGGTGATACCCCCTTTTATTTTGTGCCAGGCTTGCCCGCCTCTAGGGAAGGGGTGATTCACTTACGTGGCAATATAGAGTCGTTGATTACGCTACAGCGCTTGGTTGTGCTACCCGATACTAACGCGGAGGGTATGCTCTTGATCGTCCATACGGGAGAGATACGCAGCGCAGTACGTATCGACCAGCTCGACGATGTTTGCGAACTGCCTGTCAGCGCCTTCAAAACGCCTCCCGAAACACTGCCTAGCACGTTACGCCCCTACGTCAGCGCTTTGTGGCAACCTAGTGACGAGCAGCGTGCCACGGGCCTCCTGGACCCTGATGCCCTGTTTCGCGCCTATCCAAAAAGGGCTTGGTAGGCCGTGAGCTATGTCGCCTGCGTATGCTTTCAAGCTAGCGGCCACCGTGTGGCCTTAGAAGCGCGCTATATTCAACGCATCGATAGTACGCCCACTCATCATCGACACATCGCTGCCGATGCGCTACTGCTTAATCAGCCTAGCCACCCAACGCGCTGGCTAACCCTACGCGATGCCGAGGGGCCATGGCAGCTAGGCATTACCGGCGACAGTGAGATGATGCGCCTGCCCACCGCCGCGATTTACCCACTACCGCCACTGCTGGCTGCCCGCTCCCGCCAACCGGCGCTGTGCGGCATCGCCCTGGAAGGGGAGCAGCTCACTCTGCTCCTAAACGGAGCTCGGCTAAGCCCACCTTCCGAGGCAAGTTCAACCCACCATCCATAAGCAGCGCATGTGGCTGCCCTTCTCCACCTGGCTATGCGGATCAATCACCGCCAGCGCATCGGCAGCAATGCAGGAAGAGAGCACCGCTGAGTTTTGGTCATCAAAAGCATCGGCCTCGATACCGCTAGGCGTAAAGCGCAGCGCCACCCGCATGTAGTGCTGGCGTGGGCCAGTATCGGTGGCAAAGGTCGCGGTGGCCGTTAGGCACGGAAGCTCCGCCAGCGCAGGGCAGCCCAGTAGCACCCCCATCAGCGGGCGTAGAAACAGCCACGCGCCCACCAACCCCCGACACCGGGTTGCCCGGCAGCCCAACAATCCTCGCTTGGCTGCCATCGTCGCGGGGCAAGCGGCCTAACGCTAGCGGCTTGCCGGGACGAATCGCCAGCTTCCACATATCGAGCTGCCTAAGCGACTCCAGCGCCGCTTTGACGTGATCCTCCTCCCCGACGCTGACACCACCGGTGCTCACCACCACATCGGCCTCGGCAGCGGCGTGGTTCAAGAGCGCCACGGTTTGGGCGTAGTCATCGGGCACGCTCACCAGCTGAACCACCTCAGCCCCGAACGTCTCCAACAGCCGCTTGAGCATGGGGCGGTTGGAGTTATACAGATGGCCCGGTTGTAACGGCGTGCCGGGGTCGACGATCTCATCACCGGTGGAGAGCAGCGCCACCCGAGGGCGACGGCATACCCTGACATGAGTGATGCCTTGCCCCGCCAAATGCCCCAACGCGGCGGCTTCCAAGCGTTCGCCAGCATTGAGCAGCACATCGCCTTGGCGCACGTCGCGGCCCTGCAGGCGAACGTTGTCTCCTTCAGGCACGTCCGCGGGGATGAGTGCCTCGCCGTTCTCCTCAGTCCCCCGCTCCTGCATTACCACGCAGGCAGCACCGGGGGGGATCTGCCCGCCGGTAAAGATTCGTGCGCAGGTGCCCATCGCCAATGGCCGTGCCGTACTGCCCGCGGCAATCCGCTGGCTAACCGGCAGCCGCTTACCCGCATCCATAGCACGCAGCGTATAGCCATCCATTGCGCTGTTATCGAACGGCGGCACGTCCAGCGTGGCCGTTACCGATTCGACCAGAACACGGCCAGCGGCGTCATTCAACGCGATCTGCTCGGCAGAGAGCGGCGTCACGTCGGCTAATAGCGCTTTCAGCGCCGCTTCAATCGGCTGTAACTCAGCCATGCTGCCCCCGACCGGGGATCACCAGGTTGGCAAAATTACAGGGTTTGTGGCGGCTATCGAGCTGCTCGGCCAGAATGCCATCCCAGCCGGTACGGCACGCACCGGTAGAGCCTGGCAGGCAGAACACCACCGGGGCGTTAGCGAAGCCACCCAATGCGCGACTCTGAATCGTGGAGCTGCCGATCTCATCGCCGCTGAGCTGGCGAAAGCGCTCACCAAAACCTTCGATACGTTTATCCAGCAACACCGAGATAGCTTATGGGGTAGAGTCGCGCCCGGTAAACCCTGTGCCGCCCGTGGTTAGCACCACCTGCACGCCGGTGTCGGCAATCCACTGCGCTACCACCGCACGGATCTGGTAAACGTCATCCGGTACGATGCGCTTATCCGCCAAACGGTGCCCCGCCTCGGTTAGCCGCTGCACCAGCGACTGGCCCGAGCGGTCAGTATCTTCCGTCCGCGTATCGGAGACGGTGAGCACCGCAATGTTCAGCGCTTCCATGGCATCCATGTCGCTACTCCTTGTGCTCGTTGGGGGAGGCGTTGGCCTTTTTCTTGGCTTGGCGCGCTTCAAGAGCAGCCAGCTGTTCCGGCGTTGCCTCACCCTGGTGATTGGCTTTCCACTCGCTGTAGGGCATGCCGTAGACGTACTCGCGGGCGGCGTCCAGTTCGGGCGCGGTACCGCGCTCATCGGCGGCGGTCACCAGCCACTTCGAGAGGCAGTTACGGCAGAAATCCGCCAGAATCCTCAGGTCGATGTTCTGCACATCTTTATTGTCGTCCAGATGCTTGAGCAAGCGCCGAAAGGCGGCGGCTTCCAGCTCAGTGCGGGTGGTGGCATCCAGTTCGTCAAATGTCGCCATGGTGATTCCTCTTTCAAAAGTCGTTGGAGTGCAGCATAACAAAAGACACCGCCCGAAGGCGGTGTCGAAGGGCGTTCACGTCCACTTATCTCGACGGCGTGACTCAGCTTGGCTTGGCTGCTGAAGGCTCACCGCTGCCGCCCGCTTTACGCGCGGCCAGTTCCTCTTCACTAACGGTCTGATCTTTAACCGCTTCATACCACAGGTTGTGGTGTTCTTTAGCCCAGGTTTCATCCACGTAGCCGGTGGTCATGCCTTCCAGCGCGCCTTCCGTACCTAACGTGCCGATGTAGATATGGCCCAGCGAGACGGCGGTAAGGCCCAGCGCACCCACGGCGTGGATGATGTTGGCCCACTGCATGGTGTCGCGGCCCTGGTCAAAGTTGGGGAAGTCGAGCACGAAGCCACTCGCCACCACCAAAATGCCCACCGACGCTAGCAGCCAGTACCAGGCTTTTTCGCCCCCGTTGGCAAAACCAGCATCTACATGGCCTTTGCCAATCATACCGCCGCCCTTTTTAAACCATACCCAGTCGTGCTTCTTGGGAATGTTCTCTTTGATCAGGCTAACCAGCATGATGACCAACAGTACGCCAAAAATCGGTCCCAGATAGTTGTGCAGCACTTTAGAAGCCGCAATCATCCAGGCCCATACCGCATCACCAAACAGCGTACGGAACACGAACTTGCCTAACAGTAGGTTAAGCCCCGTCAGCGCTAGGGTGATGAACAGCGTCGCCACGGTCCAGTGAAGCGCACGCATCAGCAGCGACCAGCGCAAGAGCTTGCGGCCCGTACGCGGCTCTTCCAAGTACTTACGGCCGACGATGAAGTAGAACAGCGCAAATCAGTGCCGCCATACCACCAATGGCAATCATGCCAAACGGCGACACCCAACGATTGCGCAAAATCCGCCACGTTTCGCCGCTGGAGTTGATCAGGTTGTAGTTACTCTCGTGACGTGAGTCACGGTAGTTCGGCCCGGTTTCACCGCTACGTACTTGGCGCCACTGATCCGCTGTAATGCCGGGGGCAGCAGTGGTCATTTCGCGATCCGGGTCGGCTTGCGCCACGGCCATGTGGGTGACCCCCAAACTCGCAACCAACAGCACCAGCATTAGGCATAGACGCCAGCCACGCTGTAGCCAGCTAGCGGTGCCGCTAGGTGCCCGTGAGGGCACCTTTGTCATGGTCAACGTTGTCATGACACGCCTCCTTACCCCTTTGCGGGCAGCATCATAGGCAAGGTTGTCAGTGCTAGCCCGAGGATTGTTCGACCACGCACCATCTTTATGGCCACGGTGTACCACGCGCTGGCGGAAGATATCGGCCACATCCTGCGCATCACCGGCCAGTAGCGCTTTGGTAGAGCACATTTCAGCACACAGCGGCAGTTTGCCTTCCGCGATGCGGTTGGAGCCGTACTTCTGGTACTCCTCTTCTTTGGTTTCCGCAGGGCCACCGGCACAGAAGGTGCACTTGTCCATCTTGCCGCGCTCGCCAAAGGCGTTCTGCTGGGGGAACTGCGGCGCGCCGAAGGGGCAGGCGTATAGGCAGTAACCACAGCCGATGCACAGGTCCTTGTCGTGCAGCACGATGCCATCGTCGGTTTTGTAGAAGCAGTCGGTAGGGCAAACCGCCATACAAGGGGCATCATCACAGTGCATACAGGCAACGGAAATGGACATTTCATCCGCTTCGCCGTCGTTCAGCGTGACCACGCGGCGGCGCTGGATGCCCCACTCGACGTCGTTGGCATTTTTACAGGCGGTGACGCAGCCGTTGCACTCGATGCAGCGCTCGGCGTCACACATAAATTTCATTTGAGCCATGGTGTTCTCCTCTTGCCGGTGCGGGCGTGCCCGCACCGGCATGCTGTCAGGTCAGGTCTTATTAGCTGGCGCGTTCGATACGGCAGATGGTGCACTTGGTCTCTTGCATCAGTGTCACCGGGTCGTAGCCGTAGGTGGTGGCGGTGTTGGCCGCTTCACCAATCACATAAGGAACGGTGCCTTCCGGGTAGCGGTCGTGCAGGCTTTCGCCCTGGAACACACCGCCAAAGTGGAACGGCATAAACGCCACTTTACGATCAACGCGGGGCGTGACCAGCGCTTTCACCTTGACGCGGCCGCCCTCGGCGCCTTCGACCCAGACATCGTCACCGTCACGTACGCCGATATCGTTGGCGTCGGCAGGGTTCATCTCGACGAACATTTCCTGTTGCAGCTCCGCCAGCCACGACATGGAGCGTGTCTCTTCACCGCCACCTTCATACTCCACCAAACGGCCGGAGGTCAGAATGATCGGGTAGTCCGCGCTGTTGTCACGGTCCTGGATGGTTTTGTACATCGTGGGCAGACGCATGATGGAGTCAAAGTCGTCCCACGTGGGGTAGCGCTCGACCAAATCACGACGGGTGGTGTAGAGCGGCTCACGGTGCTTCGGCACCGCATCCGGGAAGGTCCACACCACAGCGCGGGCTTTGGCGTTACCGTAAGGCGCCCAGCCGTGTGCAATAGCGACACGCTGGATACCGCCGGCGAAGTCGGTCTTCCAGTTCTGGCCTTCAGCCGCCACTTTCTCTTCAGCGGTCAGGTTATCCCACCAGCCCAAGTCTTTGAGCAGCTGGTCGGCGAACTCGGGGTAGCCATCGTCGATATCGCCGCTACAGGAGCGGAGCCTTCCGCCAGCAGGTTCACACCATCGCCCTCGATACCAGAGCGGGCGCGGAAGCCCATGCCGCCTTCCATGACCGGAATGCTAGTGTCGTAGAGGTTAGGCGAGCCGGGGTGCTTGAACTCAGGCGTGCCCCAGCAGGGCCACGGCAGACCGTAGTAGTCGCCATCGGCGGGGCCGCCCTCAGCACGCGATTTTTAAAGCTGAAGGTATGCCAGTTTTGCTGGTGCTCTTTCAGGCGCTCCGGGCTTTGGCCGGTGTAGCCAACGGTCCACATTCCGCTGTTGATTTCACGCAGTACGTCTTCAATGACCGGACGGTTGCCATCCATCGCGAAGTTTTTCACGAACTCGTTGCCAAAGCCGAGCTTATTGGCAAACAGGTACATGATTTCGTGGTCAGGCTTCGATTCAAACAGCGGCTCAATGACCTGATCGCGCCACTGAATCGAGCGGTTGGTGGCAGTCACACTACCGGTGGTTTCAAACTGCGTGGCAGCGGGCAGCAGGTAAACGCCGTCGGTGCGGTCATGCATAACGGCTGCAACGGTGGGATAAGGGTCAACGATGACCATCATCTCCAGCTTCTGCATCGCCTTCTGCATTTCAACGCCGCGGGTTTGCGAGTTGACCGCGTGACCCCAGTAGAACATCGCTTTCAGCGCGGTGCGCTGGGAGATGTTTTCGTCCTCTTCCAGCACGCCATCTACCCAACGCGATACAGTAATACCGCTGGAGTACATGGGCTTGCCGTCGGCGTACTCGGTGTCGTCGAAGCGGCCTTTCAGCCACTCGTAGTCTACGTCCCACACTTTGGCCCAGTGCTGCCAAGCGCCTTCTGCTAAGCCGTAGTAGCCCGGCAGGGAGTCACAGCCCAGACCTAAGTCGGTGGCACCCTGTACGTTATCGTGGCCACGCAGGATGTTGGCACCGCCACCCGATTTACCGATATTACCCAGCGCCAGCTCCAGAATGCAGTAGGCGCGG
Source organism: Vreelandella lionensis (assembly GCF_002087295.1). Lineage (GTDB taxonomy): Bacteria > Pseudomonadota > Gammaproteobacteria > Pseudomonadales > Halomonadaceae > Vreelandella > Vreelandella lionensis. The sequence continues at coordinate 46,427 of NZ_MWVI01000071.1, forward strand.
GTGTTGTTATTACCGGTGGTGTGCTGGGTACCGCCCATACACCACACTACGCAGCCAGGGCGGTTGTCGGCAAGGCGCTTGGCCACATCGAACATTTCCGCTTCTGGTACGCCAGTAATATCTTCTACAACGCTGGGCGGGAACTGAGCGACTTCTGCCCGCACGTCGTCCATGCCGTAAACACGTTGATTAATGTACTCGCTATCTTCCCAGCCGTTTTCAAAGATGTGCCACAGCAGGCCCCAGATATAAGCAACGTCGGAGCCAGGGCGCAGACGCACATACTTGTTGGCTTTCGCAGCGGTGCGGGTAAAGCGCGGGTCAGCTACGATGATGTCGCAGTTGTTGCGCTCTTTCGCAATCAGAATGTGCTGCATAGCGACCGGGTGCGCTTCACTGGGGTTAGAACCAATGAAGAGGATCGCCTTACTGTTATGCATATCGTTGAGCGAGTTGGTCATCGCTCCGTAACCCCAGGTATTCGCAACCCCTGCCACGGTGGTGGAGTGACAAATACGCGCCTGGTGGTCGGTATTATTGGTGCCCCACATAGAGGCGAGCTTGCGCATCAGGTACGCCTGCTCGTTACTGAATTTTGCTGAACCCAGCCAGTAAACGCTGTCGGGGCCGTGGGCGTCGCGCAGCTCAATCAGCTTGTCACCAATTTCGTTGACGGCGGTATCCCAGTCCATACGCTGCCATTCACCGGCGACCAGTTTCATCGGGTACTTCAGGCGGCGAGTGGAGTGGCCGTGCTGGCGTAGCGATGCCCCTTTGGCGCAGTGAGCGCCGCGGTTGATTGGGTGGTCGAAGGCGGGCTCTTGCTTGGTCCAGATGCCCTCTTGAACCTCGGCATACACACCGCAGCCTACCGAGCAGTGGGAGCAGATGGTGCGCTTCGTTTCTACCGGGGAATCGAGCACCGGCGTTTTATCAGCCGCTTCAGTGCGCTGCATCATCGGCGCGCCCATAAAGCCTGCCGCAGCCACCCCACCGGTGGCCACACCCGTGCGCTTTAGGAACTGACGACGGGAAATACCCAACCCAGTGGTAGCGGGGGTGTTCGTTTTGCGAGTTAGACGCATGGCAAATCTCCTGGCAGTTCGCCGTCAGTCACGCAGCGAGGCGTAATAAGCACGAATATGGTCGGTCTCGCGGTAGTTCACCGCCTGCTTGTCGCGCTCAACCGGGCTTTTATCATCTGCCTGTGCCAGCGTGACGTGGCCTACCGCAACGGCTGCGCCCGCAGCGGCGGTGCCTAAACCAACGGTTTTCATAAACCGGCGGCGCTCAGGGTTATGTGACTGGTGCATGGGGTTCTCCTCTTTCATGCCCTTTTTTATGCGTGGCCCGTAGGCCCTGTTGTTCGCTTACCGCTGCGCACGGTCACGTCACGGTGTGGCTTTGCGCGCTGCACCGGCGTCATAGGAAGCAGGCTCCACTATGCGCACCGGTTGATAGGCCGCTTGATCGCTCAAACGTGCCTGTTCGCTCTCCATAAAAGCACTACCCAACTGCCCCAGCGCTGAATAGAAAGCGGTGTCTACTTTTGCAAGGTCATCCCAACAGCGGCTGGCCCAAGGGGCAAGGTGCTGTTGGAAAAAGGTGAACTGTTCACTACTTTGCGCGGCGATGAGCATGGCCATCACTTCGCACATCGCCGCCAGGTGGTCTTCTGGGTCCCGGGTATGCTCGCTGCGCTCAAAGCCTAGCGCACGGAGATCTTGGCGCAGCGCGACCAGCGCGGCTTCCATCAGCTCGCCGTTGCGATACCAGGATGCATAGGGCACAACGTCGCCTTGAATGACGCCTACTAAGTGGCGGAAATGCGCACGCTTCAGGCTGTCCACATCGCTTTGGCTTGCCGCTTTTGACAGCGCGGCCCAGCATTCGGCAATGCGGCTGCCATCTTGCTCAATATCGAGACTTTCCAACCACGCCAGTAGCTCGCTGTCGGGGGCCTGACGCAGCAGGCTAGCGAACAGCTGGTAGATATCCATTCGCAGCGCATCGGTTTCACTTAGCGTCGGCATTGCATCGCTCATTGCTTTACACCTTTAGTTGCGCTTCAGGGTCACGAGCCATGGTTTTCCACACGTCTTTCACCCGGCAGTCTTCACACATTTCTAAGCGCGTCATGGCATCACCGGCAAAGTAAGGGTGATTGGCCAGCTTGGCTTTAATGGTGGCAACGGTGCTGGCGGTGGCAAACGGCTTGCCGCAGCTAATACATTCGAAAGCCGCCTCTTCGTGGCAAATATGCCGCGTTTCGCGCGCAGGTGCCGCGAGGAAGCCTGGCTCCAGCGTGATGGCGTCTTCAGGGCAGGCCTGTTCGCAGAGCCCGCACTGTACACAATCGGCTTCCAGGAAGCTGAGCGCGGGGGTATTCCCACCCGATTTAAGCGCAGGCGTTGGGCAATTGCTGACACAGGCGTGGCAGAGCGTACAGGCAGCACTATCGACATTAATGCCGCCGTAAGCCGCCCCTTGAGGCATGGTGTGGCGCTCACCGCTGGGCGCCCCCAGTTCAGCCAACCGCGCCAGCACCACGTTCAGGCGAGCACGCTTATTAGGCTCATTAAAGCTCAATGGCGACTCGGTGAGCGGTGTTAGGCTGGGCAGCGCATCTCGCTCGCCCTCGGCATCTACCGGCAGTAGCTTAATACGCGCGGCGTCGTGGCCTAGCGCGTCCAGCAGACTATGAGCCTGAGTGATTTGATGCTCTAAGAATGCGCTGAGCCGGGGCGGCATGCCGTCGTGAAGCTGAATGCGCACTTCAGAAGCGCCGCTGGCGAGCGCCGTCAGCCACTGGTCGTGGCCCGCCGCGCCCAGCTCTTCCAAGGGGGCATCAATGATGTGACCCGGCGTGGTAATGCCTGCAGCACGCTCAGCTTCCAGCGAGTCATGGGTAATAAAGCGTAGCACCGGCACCTCACCACCGGCTTCCCGATAGGCGGTTAGCCAGTTGGCCAGCGTCTCCTGCTGGCGGCGGGTTTCCGGCAGGCGAAACTCGATGGCACCCGTAGGGCACGCACTGGTGCAACTGCCTACGCCTTGGCAAAGGAAAGGATCAATCTCAATGCGCGACTCAATGCGGCCTTGGATGCTAGAAATCGCATCCGCCGGGCAGACGTCGAGGCAGCGAGTGCAACCGACGTTACCACTGGAAGAGTGGGCGCAAAGATCGGTATTGACCTGGAAATAGCGCGGTTTATCGAACTCACCGACCAGCTCCGTCACGCTCTCTAACACGTCGGCACGCTCAGCTTCCTGGCGCTCCCACGCGAGGCGCAGGTAGCCCGGCGGGGGCAGTTCCCAAGAAGCGACGTTAAGTGCTCCCTCCGAAAGGTCCAGCACTACGTCAAATACGTCCCGCTCAATCAGCGCTTGGGCAAGATTGAGAGAGTCGCCATCGTCTTGGCTCAGGGTGGCACGAAAACCACCCAAATGCCCCGCGATGTTAAGCCGTGACTGTGGATGCGCACTCAGCACTTGAGCGATCAGCGGCTCGCTGGCGACGGGAAGATCAACGGCCTCATCCGTGGTCAGCATCGTGAGGGACGCTAATCCCCGCCCCTGAAGCACTCGTGCCGCTTGAGTCACTGACGGCGCACTACCGAGCAACAGCACATGACCGCGGCTGTGGTAGGTCACGTTGGCAGGCGTTAAATTCACCGGCCATGAGATACGCCGACGCACCGCTTCACGAGCGGCGACGTTGCGCTGGTCGTCAATCGACGCCAGTTGGATTCGTTGGTTCATGCATTCTCACGGTCAAGAGGTCGTTTTTGTTATAATTAGAGATTATGTTTTGTCATCTCATGGATGACTTTCGGCGTTATAACGACATAGCTTTTGTATCAGAGTATGGCGCAAACAGCTTTTTTGCCACTTCCTTTGGTCGTACCGCTGTCAACGCAAGCCCGCCATACTTACCATAACCCACTGATTCAAAAAGCTAACTGTCTTTTTTTCGCTCTCCTGGAGCGTGATCAGGATAATCAGACTGGTCGTCTAGTGAGGCACTTTGTACAAAACTGTCATCACTTGTGCAAGCGCTCACCTGCTCAGGCGGGCTCTCAGCCGCTACTTTTTCGCTGTGTTCAGCGTCTTTTTGTGCCGAATCTTCCAGCTTCTCTAAGGTCTCTTCCGCCTTATTGGCCCAACGCCGCAGCTTGCCCGCTAGCTCGCTGGCCATGGGCTTTAACTGTTGAGTGTAGTCGGCGTCGTAATCATCCAAACCATCGCGCACATTGTAGTTACCGGTGGCCCAGAGCCTACGCAGGGCACGGCGGCGCAGCGCAGCACTGACGCCAGGCACCATAAAGGCGCTGAAGTCACTGCCGGCAGGCAGGGTGTCTGGGTCGGGCAACGAGTGGTCCAGGCTGCCCGGCAGGGGCGGAGCTGCGGCCTCTTGCTTGTCTACCGCAGGGGGGGAGGCATCTATACCGTCAGACTCAGGCGCGTGCGCCTCTACCTCTAACTGAGGCTCTATCGGTTCCGCTGGCGGCCTGTCATCACTCTCATGTTCAATGCCGCGCTTTTTACGCGACCAGCGCTCCAAACGGCTCACTGTGGCTGCTCCTTGGTCGGGGTCCCTTTACCGCGCCCGGCCCCTTTGCGTTTTTTCTTGCGGGTTTCCACCGGCGCTTCACCGTGGCGCGCGAGATAGTGCTCTATCCACACCTGAATCGCCATCGGCATCGCGGCTTCTGACACTTGCTGCTCGCCATCTAGCCAGCCTGCGGCCACATCCTGGCTGGCGGTGATCGCATCGGGCTTCGGGGTTTGCCCGGTGAAACCGGCACGCACAAAGAGGCGCGGCGTCGGCGCGGTGAGGTTAAATCGGTAGGCCGCTCGCTCGGTCATATAGAGCTGCAGGTTGAGGACGCACTCCCCTTCGTCCCCCGGCACTAGCTCGGCAATGCGCCACTGGGTCAGCGTGAAACTGCGCACCTGCTTGGGCTCGGCGACTAAGGTAACGCTTAATGCGCGTAAACTATCACTCATGGGTTTCACCACCTTAGACCTTGAACGGGTAGACAAGTAAGCCTTTTGAGCGCCATCATCGTCAACTCAGACAATTTTACTCAACTATTATGATCTTGTACGCCGTGTTTGCGTCAGCCACACAGCGTTTTGGTATCAGTGAGGATTGCGGATGCCCGCCCTTCAGTTAAGCCGAGCCCGCTTACCGGCCACGAACACCATTGATGTCATGAGTGCCTACGGCGACACTCGCCCGCAGGCCATTGCCGCCGAGCGTGCGCTTACGGTGTATCTTAACAAGCGTGAAATTGTCACCCTGATGACGCTGGGCGATGACCCCGAGGCACTATTGGTAGGCTACCTGCGCAACCAGGGGCTATTAAGAAGCGCCGAGGACTTAACCGCGGTTCAGGTTGACTGGGACGTCGAGGCTGCGGTGATCGTTACCCGCCACCTGCCTGATGATTTGGAAGCACGCCTTAGCACGCGCACCGTCACGACGGGCTGCGGTCAGGGCACGGTGTTTGGTAAACTGTTGGAGCAAACTTCTCTCACAGCGCTGCCTGAGACACCGCTGGCCCAATCGGCGCTATATCAACTGTTGACCAATTTGAACACCTCTAACGACACCTACCGCAGCGCGGGCGCGGTACACGGCTGCGCGCTGTGCCACCAAGCTCAGGTGCTGGATTTCGTCGAAGATGTGGGCCGCCACAACGCCGTGGACACACTGGCGGGTCGCCCGGGGTTAACCAAACCGATAGCCGTAGCGCCGATATTTTTTACACCACCGGCCGTTTAACGTCTGAAATGGTGCTGAAAGTCGCGCAAATGGGCATTAGCGTACTGGTATCGCGTTCAGGCGTGACACAGAAAGGCGTAGAGCTGGCCGAGCGTTTCGGCGTGATGCTGATTGCCCGTGCGAAGGGGAAAGGCTTCCAAGCCATTAACGCCGCTGGCCGCTTGACGCTGGACGCGATTCCCCCCAAGCCGCCGAGTGCGCGCTCGTCCAAGGAGGCAGGCGTATGATCGCCAAGCACGAACTGACTGGCATGATTCTCGCGGGCGGTGAAGGCCGCCGTATGGGCGGGCGAGATAAGGGCCTGGAGCCCTTTGCAGGCTTGCCGCTGGTAGCGCACACCGTTAAGCGCTTCGATGGCCACGTGCATTGGTTGATGATTAACGCCAACCGCAATAGCGATGCGTATGCGCTGTTTGCCGACCGTGTGATTGAAGATGCCGAAGGCGGCTTCAAAGGCCCGCTGATGGGTATTTACAGCGGCCTGCTTGCGGCTCAAACGCCGTGGCTGCTGGTCGCACCCTGCGACTCCCCTGCGCTGCCCCACGATTTGGTGGCGCGCATGGTCGCAGGTATTACCCAGGCGGGTGTCGAGCACGATATCGCAGGGGCGTTCGATGGCGAGCGGCTGCACCCCGTCGTCGCGCTGCTGCGTACGTCGCTGGCTGACGATTTAGCGGCCACCCTGGCCGAAGGCGAGCGTAAAATCGATCGCTGGTACGCGCGCCACGCATGGTGCCGGGTGGATATGTCGGACTGCCCTGAAGCGTTCGCCAACCTCAATACCGAAGAGGAGAAAGCCCGCTTGGAGCTGGCCCTGACAACGCCTTCCCAGGAGACGCCATGAGCCTGTCGTGTTTTGAACTGGGCGAGCAGATGCTCAGCGTCGATGACGCCCGCGATGCGCTGATGACGCTGGTTGAGAAATCGGTAGCGGTAGAACAGGTGGCAATAGGCAGCGCCTACGGACGCAGGCTGGCGACTGATATCACTGCGCCTATTAACGTGCCACAGAATACCAATGCGGCGATGGATGGCGTTGCCTTGTCCTGGCCCAAAGAGCCACCCTACACCACACATATTCAGATTGTAGGTGATGCCTTCGCCGGGCAAGCGTTTGAGGGTGAGGTGCCCTCTGGCCAGTGCGTACGCATCACCACCGGCGCGCCGCTGCCCAGCGGCACCGATACGGTGATTATGCGTGAGCAGCTCATTGAGGTTGACGACAGCGTCACCATCGATGCGCCAGAGCGGGTCAGTTTTGGGCAGCATGTACGCCAAGCCGGGGAAGATATTGCCAAAGGGGCCGTTGCATTGACGGCGGGCACACGGCTGGATGCTGCCAGCATGGGGCTGATTGCTTCATTAGGCCATGCCACCACCGCCGTCCATCAGCGTCCAAAGGTAGCGATCTTCTCCACTGGCAACGAAGTCACGCCGCCGGGAGAGCCGCTCCCAAGCGCCGGAATTTACGACAACCAATCGCTTCACCCTGATCGGCATGCTTAGCGAGCAAGGGGCCGAAGTGGTGGATTTAGGTATTCTGCCCGACGACCCGCGCGCTATTGAGCAAGCGCTTGCGGAAGCAGCGGCGCAGTGTGACCTTGTGATTACCAGCGGCGGCGTGTCCGTGGGCCACGCGGACTACACCCGCGCTGCGCTGGAAAAGCTCGGACGGCTGGCCTTTTGGCGGGTGGCGCTACGTCCTGGGCGCCGGATGGCCTGCGGCCAACTGAGCGACTCCCGCACGCCGTTTGTGGGGCTACCCGGTAATCCGGTGGCGGTGATGGTTACTTTCAGCCAGTTTGTGGTGCCGCTTTTGCAACGGCTGCAGGGGCAGCTGCCTTCTCCGCCCTTACGACTCACAGCGATTGCCCAAACACCGCTAAAAAGCCGCCTGAAGCGCACCGACTTTCTGCGTGGCATTTATACTTGTGATGAGCAGGGCGTGCTACATGTGCGCAGCACAGGTGCCCCGGGCTCGGGTAATTTGACTTCCATGGTGATGGCCAACTGTTTGATTGAACTTGGCGATGACGAGGCAGACGCACAGCCAGGCGAGGCGGTCTGCATTCAACCGATAACGAGCTGGCAATGACCGAACAACTGATTGACGATTTTGGCCGCCGAGTGCGCTACGTGCGCATTTCGGTGACCGACCGCTGCGACTTCCGCTGCGTGTACTGCATGAGCGAGGAGATGACATTTCTTCCCCGTGCGCAGGTGCTCACGCTGGAAGAGCTCGCCATGGTGGCGCGCGCCTTCACCGAGCTTGGCGTCGAGAAGATCCGCCTGACCGGCGGCGAACCGCTAGTGCGCAAGGGATTGAGCAACTGGTGGACGAGATTGGCGCCCTACCGGGGCTGGACGATTTCACCATGACCACCAACGGCGCCAGCCTGCGCAAGCACGCCAAGCGGCTGTATGACGGTGGCCTACGTAGGCTCAACATTAGCCTGGACTCCCTCGACCCCGAGCGCTTTAAGCAGCTGACGCGCACCGGCGACTTAGCCAAAGTGATCGACGGTATCCACGCCGCCAAAGAGGCGGGCATCAAGCGCATCAAGCTGAACGCGGTGATCTTGAAGGGGCGCAACGAAGACGAAGTGCTCGACTTGGTGACCTTTGCCCGTCAGGAAGGCCTCGATATTAGCTTTATCGAGGAGATGCCGCTGGGCGATGTGTCGGACCACTCCCGGGCAGAGACCTTCTACTCCAGCGACGACGTTCAGGCGTTGATCGAAACACGCTACCCGCTGACACCCACTACGGAGAGCACACCGGGGCCGTCGCGCTACTTCAAAATGGCCGACAGCGACAGCCGGGTGGGCTTTATCTCGCCCCATAGCCATAACTTCTGCGATAGCTGCAACCGCGTACGGGTCACCGTGGAAGGCCGCCTGCTGCTCGGCCTGGGTAATGAGCACTCGGTAGACCTGCGCGCCGTATTGCGCCGCCATCCTGGCGATATGCAGGCGCTCAAAACCGCCATTATTAACGCCCTACCGCTTAAGCCCGAACGCCACCACTTCACCACCGATGGCGACGTGCAGGTGGTGCGCTTTATGAACATGACCGGAGGTTAACCGTTGGCAGCCGCTTCACGCGTTCCCGTTCACATCGTCACCGGCTTTTTAGGTAGCGGCAAAACCACGCTTATCCACAGCCTGATTGAACAAAAGCCTGTGGGTGAGAAATGGGCCATTCTGGTCAACGAATTTGGCCAGATCGGCATTGATCAGGCGATGTTTGATGCGCGCGATGATGTGGTGGTGAAAGGCTTGCCCGGCGGCTGCCTATGCTGCCAGCTAGCGTTCGTGCTTCAGGCGGCGCTGGTCAATTTATTGGCGCGCAGCAAGCCCGACCGAGTGATTATTGAGCCCTCTGGCCTTGGCCACCCGGCAGGGTTGCTGGACCTGCTGCGCGGCGAGGCGTTTCAAGACGTGGTGGCGGTGCAGGATAACATCGCCACGCTTGACCCACGCCGATTGGATGAAGCCCGCGTGCGCGAGCACGACACGTTTCAGGATCAGCTAAATATGGCCGACGCCATCGCTATCACCATGGGCGAGCAGGCAAGCAACGCCCAGCACCAACAAGCGCAGCAGTTTATCAGCACGCTATGGCCGGCCCGTAAATGGGTGTACACCGTTGAGGAAGGGGTACTGCCGGTTTCGCTCATCTTGGACAGCGGCCAGGCGCGCCAACAAGATCAGCCTGCGATGCCTGCCGAGCATCAGGCTCTGGCACCAGCCCTAGCCTAGAGGGCGCTTTTTTCGATTTTCCGCCCCCTCCTGGCCAGCCCCAACAGCAAACCGCCACTGCCCTGGGTTACACCAGTACGGGCCTGCGCTGGCACCCTACCGAGCGATTCGACCTTGATCATCTCGCCTATTGTTTTAGCGAGCTGCCCACTACGGCGCGGGTAAAGGGAGTATTCCACACCGCTGACGGCTGGAAACGGTTCAACCGCGCGGATGGTGCCCTAAGCGTTGCCAGCAGCGCTTGGCGGCAAGACTCGCGGCTTGAGGTGATTACCCCCGAGAGCTTTCAGCACGCCGCGCTGATCGCGGCGTTACTCATCAAGCTGCATGCCTCAAGCGTAGGACTGAGCTAGCACGGCTGCTTCAATGTCATTAACGGACACCGGCCGTCCGAACAGATAGCCCTGAAAGGCGTGACAGCCATGGGCCATCAGCCACGCCTGCTGTGCTTCCACTTCCACCCCCTCGGCAATCACATCCAGGTTTAAGCTCTTCGCCAGGGCAATGGTACTTTCCACAATCGCCGCGTTTGCTTTGCTCTCTAGCACTTGCTGCACAAAGGATTGGTCAATTTTCAGCTGGTCCAACGGCAGTTGGGCCAAGTAAGCCAGCGACGAGTAGCCGGTGCCGAAGTCGTCCAGCGAGAAACGAACGCCCAAGGCTTTTAGACTGAGCATTTTATCGCGTGCATCGTCACGCGCCTCTACAAACAGCGTTTCAGTGACTTCTAATTTCAGCTGCTCTAGCGGCGCTTGAGTGCGCTGAAATACCTGCTCGACCCGCTGCAGAAAGTTGTTCTCGCGGAATTGTAATGGGCTGATGTTCACCGAAATCGTGAGCCTATTCAGCAGCGGCGAACCTGCCCACTGGGCTAACTGCTGGCAAGCCTCTTCCAGCACCCACTCCCCGACATCATTAATCAGCCCTGTGCTCTCTAGCAGCGGTATAAACTCGCCCGGCGAGACTAACCCACGCCCAGGGTGCTGCCAGCGCAGTAGGGCTTCAACGCCTATTAATCTACCCAGACGATCAACCTGAGGTTGGTAATGCAGCCGCCATTGCTGATGCTCAAGCGCTTGGCGAAGCTCCGACTCTAGTTTTACCTTAGCTAGCAGTTTTGCCTGCATGGAAGGGTCAAAAAAACGCACTGCGCGTCGGACGCTGGCTTTCGCTTGAGAAAGTGCCATATCTCCCTGTTGAAGATAGTCGTCTGCGCTGCGCTGGCTATCTGCGATGATCGTAATACCTACGCTAGCGGTGACTAACGCACTCTCTTCCCCCACGCTGATCGGCTCATCCAGCGCCGCCAGCAGCTTATACGCGATATGTTCAGCCAGTTTCCTGAGTTTGCCGTGGGCTACCATCAATCCCTTCAATCAGCACCGCAAACTCGTCGCTTCCCAACCTTGCCAAGGTGTCGGTATCTCGCAGCATTCGCCCAAAGCGCCGGGCAATACTTTGCAACAGCTGGTCGCCCGCATGGTGGCCTAGGGTATCGTTAACATGATTAAAGTTATCAATATCGATCAGGATTAACGCGCCGCAGCGCTGATGGCGGTTAAGCTCTTTTAACGCTGTACCAATACGATCAATAAACAGTCTACGGTTAGCAAAGCCGGTTAACGGGTCATAAAAGGCAAGCTGGTGGATCTCCTGCTCGGCCGCTTTACGCTCACTAATATCGCTCATGGTCGCCACGTAGTGGGTCAATTCACCGCCGTGGCCATACACAGCGCTAATGGGTCGCCACTCAGGAAACAGCTCGCCGTTTTTGCGCTGATTCCAGATCTCCCCTTCCCAGTTACCCGTAGCCATAACGCTACGCCACAGCCGACGATAAAACGCAGCGTTATGGTGGCCGGAACTAAACATACGCGGGTTTTTGCCAATCATCTCCTCATCGCTGTAACCGGTAATACGCTTAAAAGTATCATTAACCTTCAGGATATTGCCCCGCGCATCGGTCACCATAATGCCTAAATGCGCCTGGAATGCAGCAGCGGCGATTTGCAGTTCAACCTCGGCTTGCTTCGCGTCGGTAATATCGCGGGTCACAGAAAGCACTCCTTCAAAGTATTTTGTTTTGCTTGCCAAGGGGCTAACAGTGGCATGAAAGTAACGTTGCTGTTGGCCTAGCATCAGCGGGTATTCAAACGTCCACCTGACGGGTTTGCTGAACTTGATGAAAGATGGCGTCAAAGGTGTTTGCCAACGCGGGGGGCAACACCTGCTGATAGTGCAATCCTAGCGCTTGCTGGCTACCCAAGAGTAGCTTGTCCTTTTCGATGGCATGGATAAAGCGAAACCGACCCTCACCATCAAATACCAAAAATCAGGCCTTGTAGGGAGTTAATCAGCGCATCCATCCGGATCTCACGGGCCTGCAACTGATAAGAGAGTGCGGCGGTTCAAATAGTGGCGCACTCCCCACGCTCCCAACAGCGCAATGATCGCCATAACGCCCGTTAACACCAGTGTTCGTTGGCGCCAACATGCTAATAACCGCTGCACATCCACGCCCACCGCCACCAGTACCGGGTAGTGACTGACTCGCTGCAAATGGAACAGGCGCTCCCGCCCATCAATGGATGAAAGCGCGGTAAATGTTTGTGACGCTTCTTGCGTCTTGAGCCACTGTTGCGTAGCAGAATCTTCAATTTGCCTGCCCACGGTAGCGCCGTTTGTGGGCATGGGATGGCGGGCAATTAACTTGAGGTTGGCGTCTATTAAGGCCATGCTTTCGCCGTCATAGACGCGCATTTGCTGCAGCGCTTCGATCAGGGTCTGCGGCACCAGCCGAGCAACACCAAGCCGTTAAAATTACCACTTGCATCATTCAACCGCCGAGCGTGATAGAGGTAGAACTGCTGGTTCTGTGATGACCAGTAAAGCGGCGTGACCAGCTCTTGCTGCTTGCCTTGCTGGAAAGAGCGAAAAAAATCAGTCTCACTAATATCAAGACCCGCATGCCGGTTATTGCTACTACTTACCCAGACACGCCCTTGGGCATTGAGAACGCCAAGCTCATCAATTAGTGGCATATAGCCAGCCAAACTTTCTAAAGCATACTGTATGCTCGCCGTATTATTGAGGCCCGTCCCTCCGACACTCTCCACTCGCTCCGCCAAGGTAAAAAGTGCCTGCCCACTCTGCCCCAGCATACCCTTTGCCCACTCGGCCACTACATTCGAACGCGAAATGGCTCGAGACTCAGCCGAGCGTATCTCTTGCTGGTACTGCCCTTCCAATAACCAACCGAATAGCAGCAACATGACGCACAGAGCCAACGCAAATATGACGATGGCTTGCCGCTGCTGTCGGCGATACATCGGCACTGCTTGAGTTTTGTGGGCTAACTCATCACTGCGAGAGGAGCGCATCAAATATTGGCCTTATTCAAGTGTCGCGCAAGCGCACCTGATACAGTGTAAAAAATAACAGTGAAAGATACACCACAGCGACTTCATGGTCGCAATGCTAGATAGTGGCGCTTCGCTTTTTTGATGTATATCAATTTTTTGTCTAACCCAATGCAGCAAAAAAGCCCCCTTTTCCTGATCAAGAGGCAGCTATGGCATCACTAGGCCTGAGCGACTACGAAATACGCCTGATCCGCATTTTTAAGACGGTCGTTGAGTGCGGCGGTTTTACCGCTGCGGAAACCACCTTGGGGATTAGTCGCTCGGCCATTAGCCAGCATATGAACGACCTGGAGGGACGGCTGGGGTTTTGCCTCTGTCAGCGAGGACGCGGCGGATTCAGCCTAACAGAAGAGGGGAAAGAGATTTATCAGGCAGGGCTAACACTGCTTACGGCGCTGGAGACCTTTAAAAGCGACGTTAACGCGCTGCATCACACTATCAAAGGCGAATTGAATATCGGTATTACCGATAACCTCGTCACGCTACCCGCCATGGATGTGACCCATGCGCTGGCAGCACTCACCGCCCCTCATCACGAGGTAACGGTCCATATTCATATGGAGCCATCGGACGCGGTGATTCGCGGCGTGATGGATGGTCACCTGCATGTGGGGGTGGTGCCTGCGGTGAATTTGCCCACCAGTTTACAAACACGACTGCTGTACGACGAACCCTCTTACTTATACTGCTCCGCCGAACATCCACTGTTCAGCGTGCCCGATGAGGCATTGAGCCTTGCACAAATCGCCAGCCACCCGGCGATTCGCCCGCGCTACCCACTACCTGATGCTGCACGCCAAGCCCACGAAGCACTCAACCTACAGGCTTCTGCCTCGGACCGAGAAGGGGCCGCCTTTCTGATTTTGACCGGGCGCTTTATGGGCTTTCTACCCGAACATGTCGCCGAGCAGGGGGTGGCAGCAGGCAAGATGCGCGCGCTTCACCCCGCTACTCAGCACTACCGCATCCCGTTTGTACTGATTACCCGCCATGACCGCCGCCCCAATCGCGTGGTGGATGCGTTTTTGGGGTTTATCAGTGGGGGAGACTAAGCCTGACAAAGCTCGGCTAATTGCTGAGCTTTGTCATACAGCCACTATCATCGACAGCCGAACAGGATTGCTCTGTCACCTCGCTGGCCATCACTGGCGCAGGCCCCGCCTTTGGAGATGACGCCAATACCTGGCTTGCGACGTAGTAAACAATCGCCCCCAGCGCGGAGCCAGTGAACCAGCCGTAGTCATAGAACCAGTTCATCGTGCCGGTTAACAGTGACAGTAAGGTCAGTACGACAGGAACCCCGAAAGCGATAAAACCGGCCATGTTGACCGCGGGATAGGCGTGACTATCCAGGTACAGGCTGGGCACACCCCAGGCGCTGTTTTTTAATCAGGAAGTAGTCCACCGCCATAATGCCCGCAATGGGGCCTAACAGACTGGAGTAACCCAGCAGCCAGTTGGAGTACATTTGTTCAAGAGACACTCCAGGAGGAATGATGCCTGCCTTTTGTAACAGGTCATAGCATATCAGCAGCACTCCCACCGCACCGGTTATCAGCACGGCCACGCGTCTGGTTGATCACTTTTGGCGCTATGTTCTGAAAATCATTGGTAGGTGAGACGATATTAGAAGCGGTGTTGGTCGAAATAGTGGCAATAATGATCAATAACATCGCCATAATGACCCAGAAGGGGCTGTCGATATAACCGATTAACCTCACCGGGTCTGCAACAGTTTGCCCTACTAGCGATTCAGACGCAGCGGTTAGTACAACTCCAAGGGCAGCAAAGAACAACATCGTCAGCGGTAGACCAATAATTTGGCCTGCAATTTGATCTTTTTGGCTTTTGGCAAAGCGGCTGAAGTCAGGAATATTTAGTGAGAGAGTCGCCCAAAAACCCACCATGGCGGTCAAACCGGCAAAGAAATAACCATAAACGGAAGCCCCCTCAGGGCGCGATGGCGGTTGAGCCAGCAGCTCGGTCATCGACATATGCGGCCACGCCCACATCATCAGGCCAACGCCTACGGCCAACAGCAGCGGTGCGGCCAACGTTTCCAGCCACTTAATCGACTCCGCTCCGCGAATGACCACATACAGGTTCATCGCGCCGAAAACAAAAAAGCCAATCACCTCCCCCACGCCACCCAAAGCAGCCCAGGCAGGAATTAGCTCCGACAACAGCAAATGGATAGCCAAACCACAAACATGGTTTGAATACCGAACCAGCCGCAGCCCACCAGCGCGCGTACTAGGCACGGCACATTCGAGCCCAAAATACCGAAGGATGAGCGCAATACCGCCGGAAAAGGAATCCCGAACTTAGTGCCGGGAAAGGCATTCAGCGTCAGTGGAATCAGTACGATGACGTTGGCCAGCAGGATGGCAAAGAGCGCCTCCCCCACGCTCAAGCCGAAGTAGGCGGTTAGCACCCCACCCAGCGTATACGTGGGCACGCAGATCGACATCCCCACCCATAGTGCCGCGATATTCCACTTACTCCAGGTACGCTCACTTGCCTGGGTAGGTGCAATATCTTTATTGAAGCGGGGACTATTGCGCACGTCCTCACCAACATTAAGTTCAATCAACCCCTCTCTGTCTACCATCTGGGTTCTTGAGCCAGTCATTTTATTCTCCTCAGCAGCGACATTGCCGACCGCCTGTACGGGTTCAGCTTTTGTCGCAGCAATAAGCATGCCTAAACTGAAGACAGGATCGTTAACTTATTGAACAAAAAGCTGACTTTATCGACAGATATGCAGTCACCGCACTCTCAATTTTTATTGTGTTTTTGAACGCGACGTAAGACCACTAAAAACCTTAGCTGGTTAAAAAAATAACGCACCAAAAAGATACAAAAAAATAATTAAAACCACGAAGAAACTTCACAAGCTATTGATTTATAAAAATATAAAAAAATCACCAAACATATGCACGTATTCACCAAATCAGTAAAAAAAGGCTCTTTAAAAAACAAAAACATATAAAATCAACAACTTAATATCATACTCAACGGTAGATAAAAAATCCTTGAAAAGAGACGGCATAAAGGACTATGTTCAAAAAGCTGTCAAACATGACAACTTTCAACATAACAATAAACGCTCGGCTTTAACGCCGTTGTCACCACCCGCCAAGTGACTGTCATCACTCTCATAACTATTACCGATTAGTGTTTTTAACTTGCCGTGATGCGCTAGCCAGTCTGGTGAGCGCGTATGACACGAGAGGGCTTTGTATGCAGAAGATGAAAATCGGCCTGATTCAAATGGGCCCAAAAACCAGTACCGACCTGGAACCCGCCGCCATTCGAGACGCGATGAACGAAGCGCATCTGCCGCTGATAAAACAAGCCGCTGAACAAGGCGTGCAGGTGCTGTGCTTCCAGGAAGTGTTTAATCAACCCTACTTTTGCCCCAGCCAGGACAGCAAATGGTACGCCGCTGCCGAGCGGGTGCCGGAAGGCCCCACCTGCCAGATGATGCAGAAGCTCGCCGCCGAACACCGTATGGTGATCATCGTCCCTATCTATGAAGAAACCGAGACCGGCGTTTACTACAACACGGCAGCGGTGTTCGACGCTGACGGTAGCTATCTGGGCAAATACCACCAAACACACATTCCCCAAGTGGCTGGCTTTTGGGAAAAATTCTTCTTTAAGCCGGGCCAATCCAACTGGCCGGTGTTCGATACCGCCTACGGCAAGATCGGCGTGTATATCTGCTACGACCGCCACTTCCCTGAAGGCTGGCGAGCACTGGCCCTTAACGGTGCCGAAGTCATCTTCAACCCCTCCGCGACTGTGGCCGGGCTATCCCAAATATTTATGGAGCTTGAACAGCCCGCCTCGGCCGCCGCTAACGGTTGCTTCATCGCTGCCATCAACCGCGTAGGCAGCGAAGCGCCTTGGAATATCGGCGACTTTTACGGCTCCAGCTATATCGTCAACCCACGCGGCAAGATCGAAGCCCAGGCCAGCGAAACGGAAGACGAGCTGCTGGTACACGAGATCGATTTAGACATGGTGCGCGAGGTGCGCAACAACTGGCAGTTCTTCCGTGACCGCCGCCCGGAAACCTATACCCGCTTAACCGACGGCGAATAAGCCCCTCAGTCAATTACCCCAGGAGTTAACCATGAGTTTATTGATCAAGGGCGGCCCCGTCGTCACCCACGCCGTCACCTACCGAGCTGACGCGCTCTGCGTCGATGTAAAAATCCACGCCATCGGTACCGATTTAGACGTGCCGGAAGGCTGCGAGATCGTCGATGCCAGCCACCAATTGGTGATGGCCCGGCGGCATCGACCCCCACACCCATATGCAGATGCCGTTTATGGGTGCAGTGGCCAGCGAAGATTTTTATACCGGCACCGCCGCCGCTATGGCAGGGGGCACCACGACCATTATCGCCTTTGTGATCCCAAGCCCCGGCCAGTCGCTGCTGGAAGCGTTTAACACCTGGCAAGGCTGGGCCGAAAAAGCCGCCACCGATTTCGCTTTCCACGTGGCGATTACCTGGTGGGATGAGAGCGTCAAAGAAGAGATGGGGACGCTGGTGCGGGAGCACGGCGGTTAACAGCTTCAAGCACTTCATGGCCTACAAGGGCGCGATCATGGCCACCGACGATATCCTGGTGGAGAGTTTCTCGCGGTGTTTAGAGCTTGGGGCGATCCCCACGGTACACGCGGAAAACGGCGAGCTGGTCTACCACATGCAGCAAAAGCTGCTCGCCCAGGGGATGACCGGGCCGGAAGCACACCCGCTTTCCCGACCGCCCCAGGTGGAAGGCGAAGCCGCCAGCCGGGCGATTCGTATTGCCAGCACCCTGGGGGCGCCGGTTTATTTGGTACACGTTCCCACCAAGGACGCGGTGGACGAAATCGCCTACGCCCGCCAGCAGGGCCACCCAGTATTTGGCGAGTGCTTAGCGGGCCATCTGGTAATCGACGACAGCGTTTATCAAAACCCCGACTGGGCAACTGCCGCCGCCCACGTCATGAGTCCGCCCTTCCGCCCTAAGGGCCATCAGGAAGCGCTCTGGCACGGCCTGCAATCTGGTAACCTGCAAACCACCGCCACAGACCACTGTTGCTTCGGCGAAGAGGAGAAAGCCGCCGGGAAAGATGACTTTACCATGTTCCCTACCGGCCCCGCGGGTGTAGAAGACCGCCTCGCCGTGCTGTGGGACGAAGGCGTGAATACCGGCAAGCTCTCGCCTCAGGAGTTTGTCGCGGTCACCTCCACCAACACCGCCAGGATTTTCAATCTCTACCCACGTAAAGGGGCGATTCAGGTGGGTTCCGATGCCGACATTGTGGTGTGGGATCCTAACGGCACCCGCACTATCTCCGCCAAAACTCATCACCAGAACGTCGACTTCAATATCTTCGAGGGCAAGACGGTGCGCGGCATTGCTCGTCACACCATCAGCCAAGGTAAGTGGGTATGGCGCGACGGCGAGCTGCACGCCGGGCGCGGTGCGGGCCGCTATTTAGGGCGTCCCGCCTATCCCGGTGTATTCGAGCTGCTGGCCAAACGCGCCGAGCTAAATGCCCCTGTAGCGGTAACGCGCTAATCCCGGCCCTGCCGAAGAACAGAGCAATGGAGAAACGACCGTGACCCATTCACTTGATCACCTGCCCAGCGCAAAAGAGGTCGGCACCTACGACCCAGCGACGTTGGCACATAATTTCAGCGACCTTCACCCACCGCTGACGCCGCGCCAGGCTATCATCGAAAGCCAGCGCTGTCTCTACTGCTATGACGCGCCCTGCGTCGAGGCTTGCCCGTCGGACATTGATATCCCTAGCTTTATTCGCCAAATCAGCGAAAACAACATTAATGGCGCAGCGGAAACCATTCTGGAAGCCAATATCCTTGGCGGCAGCTGCGCCCGCGTATCCCCCACCGAAATCCTCTGCGAACGTAGCTGCGTGCGTAACCACGATGCCGAGTTTCAGCCGGAGCTGATTGGCCTACTCCAGCGACACGCTACTGACCATATGCAGTTTGATAGCCACCCCTTTAAGCGCGCCGCCAGCACTGGCCGCCACATCGCTGTGGTGGGTGCCGGGCCTGCGGGGCTCTCCTGCGCCCATCGACTGGCGATGCTCGGCCACCAAGTGACGGTTTTTGAAGCGGAGCAAAAGCCCGGCGGGCTAAACGAGTACGGCATCGCCCGCTACAAAATGACCGATGACTTTGCCCGCAAGGAAGTTGAGTTTTTACTGGAGGTCGGCGGCATTGACCTTCAGTATGGCCAGCGGCTCGGGTATAACCTCGAGCTTTCCACGCTGCATCCGCAGTATGACAGCGTGTTTCTCGGTTTAGGCCTGGGTGCCAGCCGCGCCCTGGGACTAACCGGCGAGAATGCACCGGGCCTGATGCCTGCAGTGGATTACATCAAAACCCTGCGTCAAACCGATGACCTGGGCAGCCTCACCGTGACCAAACGCTGCATTGTGATTGGTGCAGGCAATACTGCGATCGATATGGCAACGCAAATGGCTCGCCTGGGAGCCACCGAGGTGACGCTGGTCTACCGTCGCGGCGTGGAGGCGATGTCCGCCACAGACCACGAGCAGGAGATCGCCAAAGCCAACGGTGTACGCATGGGGACCGGGGCGCAGCCCGATGAAATCTTGCTGGATGACCAGGGCCCCGTCGCGGGCATGCGCTTTGCCAAGACCATTGAGCAAGCGGGCCAATTATCCCCGACGGGCGAAACGATTGAGATTGCCGCCGACGCCATCTTCAAAGCCATAGGCCAACGCTTTGATAACACCAGCCTCGCTGATGCCACCGCCGCCGAGTTAGCCCGGGACGGCGAGCGCATTCATGTCGATGGAATGTTCCGCACCTCGCTTCCCCAATATTTATGCCGGTGGCGACTGTGTGAAACCCGGCCAGGATCTCACCGTACAAGCCGTGCAGCACGGCAAGCTGGCGGCTCACGCCATCCATCAAGCGCTCGCCGCCCAGCAGGAGGCCGCATGAACCCCACGCATGTCAACACCCTCTCTTTTCCAGGCAAGAAAAACAGCGGCGACAGCGTGGTGAACGGCGTTGATCTGTCGGTGAATTTTGCCGGTATCAAAGCCACTAACCCCTTCTGGCTCGCCTCTGCCCCGCCCACCGACAAAGCTTACAACGTAGTGCGCGCCTATGAAGCGGGCTGGGGTGGCGTTGTTTGGAAAACCCTCGGCGAAGAACCTCCGGCGGTGAACGTCTCCTCACGTTACTCGGCCCACTACGGCAAAAACCGTGAGGTAATCGGCTTTAACAATATCGAGCTGATTACCGACCGCTCGCTGGAGATCAACCTTCAAGAGAT
This sequence comes from Vreelandella lionensis, assembly GCF_002087295.1. Classification (GTDB taxonomy): domain Bacteria; phylum Pseudomonadota; class Gammaproteobacteria; order Pseudomonadales; family Halomonadaceae; genus Vreelandella; species Vreelandella lionensis. The sequence continues at coordinate 66,742 of NZ_MWVI01000071.1, forward strand.
CACCCAGGTGAAGAAGGACTGGCCCGACCGTGCGCTAATCGTCTCCATCATGGTGCCCTGCAATGAAGAGGCCTGGGCCTACATTCTGCCGCTGGTGGAAGCCACCGGCGCAGACGGTATCGAGCTCAACTTAGGTTGCCCTCACGGCATGCCAGAGCGCGGCATGGGTGCGGCAGTAGGCCCAAAACCCCGACCTGATCGAGAAAGTCACCTACTGGTGTAAGAAGCACTACTCCAAGCCAGGAAATCGTCAAACTCACGCCGAATATCACCGATATTCGCGTAGGCGCCCAGGCGGCGCTGCGAGGTGGGGCCGACGCGGTGTCGCTGATCAACACCATCAACTCGATCACCAGCATTGACCTGGACAACATGGTCGCCAAGCCCACGGTAGGCCACCAAAGCACCCACGGCGTCTACTGCGGCAGCGCCGTGAAGCCTATTGCGATGAATATGGTGGCGGAAATCGCCCGCGACCCGGCCACGCCAACGCTGCCCATTTCGGGCATTGGCGGTATTTCCACCTGGCGGGATGCAGCGGAATTTATCGCCCTGGGCGCAGGTAGCGTACAGGTATGCACCGCCGCCATGCTCAACGGTTTTAGGATTGTAGAGGAGATGAAAGACGGCCTCTCCCGCTGGATGGCGGAAAAAGGCTACGACTCCATTGAGGCGTTTTCCCGCAAGGCGGTGCCACACACCACCGACTGGAAGCATCTGGATATCAACTTCAAGACCATCGCCCATATCAACCAGGATTTGTGCATCGAGTGTGGCCGCTGCTATATCGCCTGCGAAGAACCTCTCACCAGTCGATTGCCAAGCTCACCGAGCGGGACGGCCCACGCCGCTACGAGGTAATCGAAGACGAGTGCGTGGGCTGCAACCTGTGCCAAATCACCTGCCCCGTAGAGAACTGCATCACCATGGTGCCTCAGGAAACCGGCAAACCGTTCCTAGCCTGGGATAACGACCCGCGTAACCCCTTCCGTGTCGCTTCATAACCACCCAGGATGATCACTCTAACGACCGCCTCCTTTATAGGAAGCGGTCGCATTTCCACTTTCAAAACGTACTCGTAGGGAAGCAGCATGCTCTCGGACTAGTTCCAGCATGGCGGTCGCAGCTGCAGAAGGAGAGCCACGCGAGGGAGTAATAATGCCTAATGACCGCGGGACGTGGGGGGCCGTTAAAGGGCGCCAGCCAATGCCCTCCGCGGAAATCTGGCGAAAGCTGAGTGAAGGGAGCGCAGCCACCCCTAAACCTGCGGCCACCATCCGTCCGGCGGTGCCAATTTGGCTGACTTCACACATCAAATCCATTTCAAGGCTCAGCTCTTTTAAGACGCTCTCTATCGCAGCACGCGTGCTCGACAAGCGGCTCACGCCGATAATGGGGTAGCGCAGTAGCGCCTCCCAAGGCACGGTGTCCATCGCTAATAAGGGGTGCCCATCCGGACATACCGCGACAAAGTAGTCTTCTACGAGCGGCTCAAAATGGGTTGCTTCTGCGCGAAGCGGCTGTACCGATAGCCCAATATCGGCCCGGTGGTCACTCACCAAATCGCCCCCCGGGGAGCCAATACGTCGTGAACGCTGATGGCGATATTGGGAAATCGACGCCGATAGTCGGCGAGCACGGTTGGCAAAAATCCCGCCGCTAATGTCGGCAGCGCAGCGAGCGTTATTTTGCCTCTCTGTTTATTGTACAGCTCTCCCAGATCGCCCAGCGCCTCATCCCAATCGCCAATTAGCCGTCTAGCCGTGGGCAGAAAGAATTTTCCTTCCGGAGTGAGCTGTACGCCTCGCGGCGAGCGATTAAACAGCACACCGCCAACACACTCCTCCAATTTTCGAATAGCAATACTCAAGGCTGGCTGCGACATGTGCAGGCGCTCGGACGCTTCAACGAAGCTGCCGAACTCGGCAATCGCCACAAAGGCTTTTAGTTGTCGGATGGAAGGCTGCATAAATAAAGTAAAAGTCTCGTTCGTATAATTATATTAGACAAATACTAGCAGGCTCTCTCATTCTTAATAAGTCAAATGACACGCATCTTCTGGAACCAACAACCCACAATACCCAGAGAGAGCAATTGCTATGTACTCACTAAAAACGCCGCTCTTAACCGCCATTCTCAGCGCTGGCTTAATCGCAGGCACGGCTGCTCAAGCAGAAGAGCAGCTGTTAATTGGCTCAACCTCTACATCGTCTAGCCAATACGGCTATTTCGTCGCCGTTGGGCAAATTATTAATCAGCATGTGGACGGTGTGCGCACCTCGGTCGTAGAAACCGGTGCCACAGTGGACAACTTGCGCCGCATTTTAAGAAACCAGGTCGACATGGGCCTCGTCACCACGAACGTGGGCTATCACGCCTATGCGGGTGAGGGAGAGTTTGAAAGCCGCCCCGTCGATAACCGCCTGCTTTGGGTCTATTCCCAAGCACCACAAAATGTCGTGATGCGCGAAGACTCTGGCGTGACCAGCATGGCGGAATTGGACGGTGCCCGCCTCAATCCTGGCATCACCGGCTCTGCCACAGAAGCAACGACGATTGCCGTCATGGAGACGCTGGGCCTAACCCCTGAGTATGTGCGCGGCTCTACCACGGACGTGGTTGCCGGTGTAAAAGACAATCGCATGGCGGGGTACGTCAAATCTGGCGTAGGTGAAAACTGGATGGTTCCTCCATGGATATTGCAACGTTTACGCCGATCCAAGTGCTGTCGCTTAGCGATGAACAGGCTGAAACGCTGAATGAACAGATGCCTGATATTTCCGTGGTCAATATCCCCGAGGGAGCGGCGGATGGCCAGCCCGCCTACACGACCTGGAGCTTTGGCTTAGCGATGCACGCAAGCCCCGAACTTGATGAAGAAACGGCTTACCAAATTGTTAAAGCCGTGATGGAAAATCCCGAACCGCAGGTCAGTGCGCTCGCTAATCTCGCCGATGTTGATATCGCCGAACTCACCCTCAGCAGCGGAACAGTGCCTTTTCACCCTGGTGCCGCACGCTATTTTGAAGAGCAGGGATACGATATTCCTGACCGTCTGATGTCATCAGAATAAGGGAAGGAGCTCGGTTCCATGCGCAATAAACTGCTCATGCTGGTCGCCCTGTTTTTGGGCGGCTTCATCTTCTACACCTCAGCGGCTGGGCCTTTTGAAAGCTTGGTTCATCGCAGTCTGTTTCTTGCGCTGGTGATCGGGCTGGGGTTACTCACCTATCCCTTGGGCGCTGGTAAAACATGGCGCCCAGTAGGGGTGGTGATTGATTGTTTATTAGCCCTGGGGGCAATTACCGCCTGCCTGTTTATTACCTTCAACGCCAATAGCATTCTGACCACGCTACCCTGGGCCACCCCCCAGGATATGGCGCTCACGGCCATTTTAGTGGTGTCTATTTTGGAAGTGGCCCGACGGGTATTGGATGGGTATTCCCGCTACTAGTCACCATCGGTATCGCCTATGCCCTGCTGGGTGACCGACTGTCAGGCCCGCTCAGCCATCGAGGTTTTGATGCTAGTTTCGTGACAGAAACGCTGTTTCTCGGGGATTTAGGCGTATGGGGAATGCTACTCGGCGTAGCTGCCACTACCATTGCCGCGTTTGTACTCTTTGGCAGTCTCTTGCTCCACACAGGTGGCGGCCAGACCTTTATTGATCTTTCAATGCGCATCGGTGGGCGAAGCCAAGGAGGCGCCGCCAAAATCGCGACCGTGGCTTCCAGCCTATTTGCGATGGTGAGCGGAAGCGCGGTGGCTAACGTAGCCACCACGGGCAACTTCACCATTCCTATGATGAAACGGCTCAAATACCCACCGGCCTTTGCTGGCGGCGTTGAAGCGGTTGCATCTACCGGAGGCCAGATCGCGCCGCCGATTCTAGGCGCCGCAGCGTTTATCATGGCTGAGATACTCGGTGTCAGCTATGTCACCATTGCCTTAGCCGCCGTGTTACCCGCGTTCCTTTTCTATGTAGCGGTCTTTTTTACGCTGCACTTGGTCGCTGTGCGCAAAGCCTTACCGCTGGTCCCAGAGAGCGAGCTTCCCGCTTGGCCAGATGTGCTCCAATTTAAGCGGCTGACCCCGATTGTTGCCGCATTGGGTGGCTTGTTTGGTGGCGTTCTCAATGGCTACTCCATCCAATTCGCAGCTTTCTTGGGCATTACTTTGCTGCTTGTCAGTTATCTTTTCTTTGCCTTATTGGACCGAACGCCGCCCCGTCAAATCGTACGTTCGCTACTGACGGGCCTGGAAGATGCTGGCAAGGGCATGGTCATTATTGGGGTGTTGCTCGCCGGGGCGCAGATTCTGGTGGCCATGCTCAACTTAACGGGCATTGGCGTCACGCTGTCGACGCTAGTGGTCAGTGTCGCTGGTGAGCAGGTGTTTCTAGTCGCGCTAATTGTCGCGGTCATCTGCTTGATTATGGGCATGGGCATTCCGACTACCGCGGCCTATGTGCTGGTCGCCGCCGTACTGGCTCCTGCACTGACCCGCATCGGTATCGAACCCTTGGTCGCCCATCTGTTCGTCTTCTATTTTGCGACGATATCGGTCATCACTCCGCCTGTGTGCATCGCGGTATTTGTTGCTGCGGGGATCGCCAAGGCGGGCTGGTTACAAGTCGCGGGGCACGCTATCCGCTTGGGAGCCACCACCTACATTATTCCCTTCTTGATTCTGGCGTACCCCGCGCTTATCGGTTTAGGCGATGCCTGGGACATTACCTTAGCCGCCGCACGTGCCATGGCCTTTGTTTTGGCTTTCGCGGGTATATTGGGGGGCGCTCGCCTTTTCGGCAACCGATGGCTGGATAGTGCGCTGCTGGCAACCACAGGGCTATTGGCGCTGGTGCCGAATATCGCACTTGGGTTAGTCGGCATTGCGGGACTGACGGGGCTCTATCTATGGGCCTGGCAATCCTCTCGACGTGTTGCACTGCAAGGAGCGGAGCTATGAGTCATCAAGGAGTGAACATGACGAATATTGCGATGATTGGCTGTGGCACCATCGGCATTAGTTGGACCGCCTACTTTCTTTCTCGCGGTTTACATGTCACGGCTTTCGACCCGGATGCCACCGCCCGCGCCCAATTTACCCAGCGCGTGGCTGAAGATATGCGTGCCCTTGGTGCCGAGGCCCGCACGCCAGTGGTCGCGCAAACGCTGGCAGAGGCCTTAGAAGGCGTAGAGCTGATCGTCGAAAATGCGCCTGAATCCGTCTCGCTCAAGCAACAGCTCTTAGCAGATATTCAACAGGCAGCGCCTTCACAAGCGTTGGTGGTGAGCAGCACCTCCTCTTTAAAGCACTCTGATATCACTAAGGGTGCACCTGCGCCTGAGCGCATTATTATCGCGCACCCCTTCAATCCGCCCCACCTAGTCCCTCTGGTCGAACTCTACGGGCCAGACACTGAGCTGGTGCAGCGATTGGTCGATTTTTATCGGCGTATCGGTAAGCAGCCGGTGATGCTACGTAAAGAGATGATTGGCCATATTGCGAATCGACTCTCTTCGGCATTGTGGCGGGAAGCGCTCTATCTATTACAGGAAGGCGTGGCCAGCGGGGAAGACATCGACCTGGCAGTAACGGCAGGCCCAGGGTTGCGGTGGGCCATTCAAGGGCCGTTCCTGACTTATCATCTGGGCGGCGGCCAAGGGGGCATTCGCCACTACTTGGAACACCTCGGCCCTAGCCAGGAGTATCGCTGGGCTAGCTTAGGCCAACCGACCATGAACGATGAGCTGTATGCGCAAGTGATCCATGGGGTTGAATCTGCGACGCAAGGCCAATCACTGCCTGACCTTTTTTCTGAACGAGATCGGCAGTTGACGGCTATTCAGCAAGCGCTGGCAATTAACGTAAAACAGGAGGAGACCTTATGAGCCTCTCACCTTGTTTGCTAATGGTAGCCCCTAATGGGGCTCGGCGCGTCTACCACGACCATCCCGCTATTCCTCTCACCCCTGAGGACTTGCAAGAGACGCACAAGAGTGCCTGGCAGCGGGCGCCTCCGCCATGCATGTGCATGTACGTGAAGCCGACGGGCGTCATTTACTGGATGCTGGTGCCTACCGAGATGCCATTAGCGCCATTAAGGAAACCGTAGGAGATCAATTACTTCTTCAAGTCACCAGCGAAGCAGGAGGGCGGTATTCCCCCTCAGAACAACGAGATGTGATGGAGGCATTGCAGCCAGGCTACGTGTCTATCGCGATGCGTGAATGGTTCGGTGATGCTCATGAGGTTCAAGCCAGTGGCGAGCTGTGCCGTTACCTGGCCAGCCGCGGAACACACATTCAATACATCGTTTATTCGCCTGAAGACCTCATTCACTTCAATCATTTAAGAGAGCAAGGTGCTGTGCCTAATGGTCCGGCTTTCTTACTCTTCGTACTTGGGCGCTACGTTGACCCGCCCATTGCCGACCCAAGCCGTCTACCCGGCTTTTTACAAGCATTAATGGCTGGTGACCATTGGGCAGTCTGTGCGTTTGGGCCAACCGAAGGTGATTGTTTAGCGCTGGCGGCCCAGCAAGGTGGTCATACCCGAGTCGGCTTTGAAAATAATCTATGGCGATCGGATGGCCAACTCGCCACCAACAATGCCGAGCTAGTCGCCGCGACTAAAGCTCGTATCGAAGCGACTGGACGCCGGGTGATGAATGCCTCCGAGGCACGCCGTTTTCTCGCCCTGACTACCGCTGCTAATACGGGGGTGACCTTATGACGGTCGTGGCAGGTTGTGGCGCGGGCTTCTCTGTTGTGATCGCACCGATGCGGCTAGGCCGCTGGTCGATGCCCTCATGTCTTATGATGCTCCTCGTGCGCTGATGTTTGAAACACTCGGGGAACGCACGCTGGCGGCTGCCCAGTTACGCCGGATCAAAGACCCGGACAGCGGTGATGAGCGGCTGCTGGAAGGTTTTTATCGCCCGTTCTGAGTGATTGCCTGGCTAACCATATTACGATTTTGGGTAACTTTGGCGCGGCGAATCCAACTGCCGCATGCCGTCGTATTCAGCAGTTGGATCAGCGCGTAGGCAACTCTCAAGCGTGCTTGGCCACTATTCATGGCGATGATGTTAGAGACCGCCTGCATGCCCTCGACTGGCAGGCTTGGGAGGGCTAAAAGCGGTCTATTTCCGCACTAGAGCAAGTGGTCGCCGCCAATGTCTATCTGGGTGCCGATGCCTTAATCGAGGCCATGGCCCAAGGGGCTCAAGTCGTGATTACAGGGCGAGTGGCCGACCCCTCACTCGCGCTTGCCCCACTCTGTTATTACCACAGCTGGGCAGGCGATGATTGGGACAAACTAGCCGCCGGGGCCTTAGCAGGCCATTTGATTGAGTGTGGCACGCAAGTGACCGGCGGTTACTTTGCTGATCCGGGAGTTAAAGAGGTCCCTGGCATGGCCTCCCTAGGCTATCCCCTGGTGGAGGTTGAGCGTAACGGGCGTCTGGTAGGGACCAAACCACCGGGTACGGGCGGTTTAGTCACCGAACAAACGTTCAAAGAGCAACTGCTATATGAAATACATAACCCCGCCGCTTATATCACTCCCGATGTCGTCATTGATCTTGAGCACGTCCGGGTCAGGCAGCTTGCTAAAGATCGTGTTGAAGCCACCGGTGTACGCGGCAAGCCAGCGCCTGATCGTTTAAAAACCACTGTGAGCTTTCTAGATGGTTACCAAGGCGAAGCCGAGATTTCCTATGCGGGCCCTAATGCCTTCGCTAGAGCAAACCTGGCCAGAGAAACCCTGCGCCAGCGGCTGGCATTGCGCTGCCCCGCCAATCTGCGTGCACGCTTTGACTTAATTGGCATTTCCAGCGTTTTCGATGGCGACTCACAGCTCACCGCTCAAACTTTGCAGGACGCCGCCAACGATATTCGCCTTCGCCTTGCCGTAGAGCATGCAGACAAAAGCGTGGTTGAGCTGGCAACACAGGAGTTATTGGCGCTCTATTGCTGTGGGCCAGCGGGAGGTGGCGGCGTACGACGCCACCATACACAACGCTTAAAAACAGCCTCGTATTTGGTACCCAGGCAACAAGTGGCCCCCGCCGTTACACTGCATGGAGGAGAGGGTAATGAGTGAACTATTGCACCGCTATGCCCATGCCCGGGCCGGCGATAAAGGCGACCGACTCAGCCTAGGGGTATTTGTGTATCAGGAGGATCACTACGCTTGGCTGGTTGAGCAACTTTCAGAGCCAAACGTTGCAGCGCTATTTGAGCATCGGGGTGTGAGTCAGGTCACCCGCTATTTATTGCCTCATCTAAAAGGGGTGAACTTAGTGCTTGATGACGCGCTACAAGGTGGCGTCAATGGCGCTCTAAACTTGGATGGGCATGGTAAAACGCTATCGGCCTTATTGTTATCTATGCAGGTGACTCCTCCTGCTTAAATACGCCAAGCCGCCCTTTGAACGGCTCCCATCAACGTGGGCGGCTTGGCGTCGTTCATAGCGCTACGGGTTCATAAAATGCTGTGCTAGCGTCTCGCTAATAGGCACGTTAAGAGTTATGCCCTTGCCGGGTACCGGCTGAAGAAACCCATCTTTCATACACCCCCAATATGTCTCCCCGCTGATAAATCTCGCGCAGCGCCTGGTTGACCTGCTCCACGAGCGCTTGGTCCCCTTGGCGCATCAGTAAGCCCAGCGGCTCTTGGGCGGTAACCGCCTCTTCTGAAAGCGAATAGGCTGAGGGATCTTCCGATTCAGCGATCATCGTGCTGAGCAGGATATCGTCCATGGCAAAGGCGGCGACACGACCTTCCGTGACTAGATCAAAGGCTTCTTGCAGCGTTTCCACCGGCACGACAGAAAGGTTGAGCTGCTGTTCGCGGTTGGCTTGGTTAATTTGTCCTACATTGACGGTTCCCCGGGCCACACTCACGCTCCTCCCGGCGAGGTCCTGCAGAGTGAAAAACTGGTTCTCTTTAAGTGCCACAAAGCGTACAGAGACAAAAAAGTGGCTAAGCGAAAAATCAGCGGTGCGCCTTCGCTCCGCATTATTGGTGCTGGCGTTGCACTCAATATCGATTTCGCCGCTGTTTAACAGCTGAACCCGATTACCGGGGGTGCGGAAAACGTACTCAATATCAAGCTTGGGCAGGTTAAGCTGCTGCTGTAACTGCGCCGCCACCCGCTGGCATAACTCAATGGAGTAGCCCAGCACATTGCCCTCTTCATCTTGGTAAGAAAAGGGAGCGGTATCGCCATAACCCACGCGAAGTGTGCCGGTTTCACTCAGCCGCTGTAGCGTATCGATCTCTGATGCCGCTGCCGAGGAGATCGCCCAAACAGCCATTAACAGCCCCACCCACCACCGCGCGTGCACTCGTTGCATATCTTACCTCCTTAGTCAGCGTAATCATCTGGGCGCTCAAATATGGCGGCCAGCTCTGAGCTTATCGGCAAGCCAATCACTCGGTTTACTGGCGGTATGGGCTGTAAAAACCATTTATCGTACAGCGCCTGAATAGCGCCGCTTTGATAGCGCTCATACAGCGCTTCGTTAACCACCTCAGCAAATACCGCATCCTCCAGTGACATCATCAAGCCATAGGGCTTAGGCTCACTAATCGCCTCTTGAGAGATATGGAAACTCTGAGGCGAGTCCGCCGCCGACACAGGCTGGCGAGTAAAATATCGTCCATCACGAACGCCGCCGCTTGTTCGTTGGCGACCATAGAGAACGCTTCCTCATGGCTGCGGCTTAACATCACCGCGATATTCAGCCCTTGGGTACGATTGAGCTCATTTAACTGCTCAACGTTAATCGTGCCCGTTGTCGAGACAACGCTGCGGCCAGCCAAGTCCGCGATCGTGTGCATGTCATTTTCTGCCAGTGCGACATAGCGCGTGGCGGTGAGAAAATGAGGATAGGAAAACGCGGCCTGCTGGCGGCGCTCAGAAGTGCTGGTGGTGACGCCACACTCTAAGTCAATCTCACCATTACGCAGCAGAATAAAACGATTCACCGGAGTCACCGGCACAAAGTGAACATCGAGAGGAGGGCCACCGATCTGTTCACTAATGCTCTCTACCACCGCCATGCATAAATCAATGGAATACCCGACGGGCTTCCCATCTACCAAGTAAGAAAAAGGCACTTCATCGTCGCGATGACCAATCGCAATGGCCTGGTTGTTAGCAATACGTTTAAGCGTTGGGGAGGCATCCGCCGCGATAGGTTCAGCGTTGGCGTGCAAGCTGATTAAAGGAGCGGCTAGCCAGGGCATTGCTTTAGGTATCATGATGTTTCGCTCCCATGTTCATCCCCGGGCTAAACACTGCGTAGCGCCCCCGCGCCATCTCCGTAGCGGTATAAAGCGCCACATCGCCACTGCGTAACAGCGTATGGCTGCTGGTGCCATCTCGGGGAGCTAGCGCGATACCCACGCTCACGCCAATGCGCACCTCGTGGCCATCAATAGCGAAGGGTTCTTGCAGCACCTCTACCAACCGGCGGGCCAGCTGGTTGGCTTCGGACAAGGCATCGCGGTTGGCATGCTGGATGATCGAGAATTCGTCTCCTCCTAACCGTGCGACTAGGTCACTCTCCTCCAGCAACCCTTGTACCCGTTGGCTGGCTTCTACCAGCAACGCATCGCCCGCCGCATGGCCGAGGGAATCGTTCAACGTTTTAAAGCGGTCCAGATCAAAAATCATCACATTAAAGGGAGTGCCATCAGGCACTTGCATGACGGCTTCTTGTAGCGCGTCGTTGAACTGCACCCGGTTCGGTAATTTGGTTAAGGCATCGTGATGCGCTAAATGCTGATAGCGCAGCGCTTGCTCTTTCACTTCCAACAGATGCTCACGCTCTGCTACTTTTTTACGCAGCGCTTCAATGGCCTGTGCCATACAGCCAATCTCATCGCTGCGCTGAGTATAGGGCGTGGCATGCTCGGTTTGATTATGGGCAATATGCGTCAGAGCACGTGTTAAGCGAGGAACAGGTTTAAACAGCCGCTTCATCAGCATGCTAACCAGCAAAGCTGTAGCTAACAGCAACCAAAACTAACGATGCCACTACTTTCAGTATCAGGTCACGGTGCACCTTATAAAGCTCACTTTTTCAACCAATACTTGAGACAACAATCCCGTGTAAATTGCCTTGGGGCGTCATAATCGGCAGAGAGCTGACGGAGTGCTCCTCTTTACCAATACGCGCAAACCCCACATAAAACTCGTTTGCTGACAGGCTTTTGGGCAATTCAGAGATATCTAGAAAGACGATATCCCCAACGGCGCTGTTAAAGGCATCTGCCACCGGAGTCAACGTGCCGCTAGCACTTTGTGCAAAGAGCCAGACGTTATGTCGGGTCTGGGCGCTAGCCAGTGCCAGCACATCGATAGGGCTGAAACCGGTGCTGAGCACCGAGTATTCATCGCCAATGGGTCGTGCGGAAACCAGTTGGTTCACCTGGCCAGTTGGAATCGGTACGTACAGCAACTGAGGTATAAATACGGCGGATGGTAGCACTCACAATCTGTGCATTGACCTGTGCTTCTCGCCCCCACTGATCCCGGGCGCTGCGCTCGACCATCGTAAAGCCCAGCATAGCCCCAATGAGATAGGCAAAAATAACGCCCAGCAGCATAAAGATGGCGACTTTGCCCACCAACGTGCGATGCCACGGGAGCTTTACCTTTGAAACAGGCGCATTATCAGCACTTACCTCTTGCATGCAGTACGTGTCCTTTAATCTGCATTATGGCCATCCGCACAGATGCTATAAGCGACCAAAATCTTGGAGTAACGGTATCGACCTCTCAGCAATAGCTGTAGGCTCATGATTAATTAACAAACTATCACTAAATGAAACATTCATAAGTACACCATTTAAACGCTACGCCTCTGAATTGAGCGGCTTATTTGGCATGCCTTTTGCTGAAACTTAATGGTTTTAATCTTCAGTGCGAAAAGGAGTACTCCTATGCAAGTGATTAACGCACGCCTGCGCCAACGCCCTGAGCTTTACCGAATCGAGATAAGCAACGGCCTATTCACAGATATCACGGCACAAGATGCGCCACAAACAGCAACCGCTGAACAACTGGATGCCGGCGGAAACCTCATCTATGCGCCGTTTATCGAGCCTCATATCCACTTGGATGCCGCCCTAACGGCGGGGAAACAAACTGGAACCAAAGCGGAACGCTGTTTGAAGGGATTGAGCGCTGGGGCGAGCGCAAACCGTTGCTTAGCGAGGCCGACATTCGCGAACGCGTGTTGAAAACCTTAAACCAACTCATCGGGTAACGGCGTTCAGTTTGTGCGCACCCACGCCGATACCAGCGACCCAAGCCTTGTGGGGCTAAAAACGCTCTGCGCCTTGCGTGATGAGCTGAAGGATAAGATCGACATCCAGGTAGTGGCCTTCCCTCAGGATTGCTTGCTCTCTTACCCCGGTGGCGACAAGCTGATGGAAGAGGCGCTGGAGATCGGCGCTGACGTGGTGGGTGGCATTCCCCACTTTGAATACACCCGCGAGCTAGGCGTGGCCTCCATGAAGCGGGTGATTGAGCTGGCGATGAAGTATGACCGCTTGGTGGATGTGCACTGCGATGAGATCGACGATCCCACTCGCGCTTTATTGAAGTACTGGCCTGCGAGGCTCTGTTCAATGAGTTAGGCAGCCGTGTGACCGCCAGCCACACTACCGCGATGCACTCTTACGACAACGCCTACTGCTCTAAGCTCTTTCTGTTGCTCAAGCGCTCGGGCATCAACTTTATTTCCTGCCCAACGGAGAGTATTCACCTCCAAGGGCGCTTTGATACCTACCCAAAACGGCGAGGTGTCACCCGCGTGAAAGAGCTTAACGAAGCAGGTATCAACGTCTGCTTTGCAGAAGATTCTATCTTCGACCCCTGGTACTCGTTAGGTAACGGCAAGCTGCTACGCACGCTCGATTTTGGCCTGCATATTTGCCAGATGATGGGTTACCAAGATTTTAGCAACGCGCTTTCCCTGATTACCGATAACAGCGCCCGCACTATGAATATCGAATCGCGCTACGGCATAGAAGTGGGCAAACCGGCCAGCTTCAATCTACTAGAGGGCGAAGATGACTACAGCGTGCTGCGCAACCAGGGTGATGTACTACTTTCCGTGCGGCAAGGTGAGATCATCATGCAGCGGGAGCCATCACGTATCGTCACGCCTCCATGGATTGGCTAACCACGCGCTGGCAAGTTAGATTAGCGACTCTACTTGTCCAAGGAGCACACCATGAGCATCGAGACCGTTCGCCAGTTTTTTGCCGAGCACGCGCCAGAGGTGGCCATTGAAGAGCTGGAAACAAGCACGGCGACCGTACAGCTCGCCGCCGAGGCTCACGGTGTCGCCCCTGGGCAGATTGCTAAAACATTGGCGTTTAAAGTGGGTGAGAAACCGCTGCTGATTGTGGCCAGTGGCGATGCACGGATCGATAACCGCAAAATTCGCGATACCTTCGGTGGCAAAGCCAAAATGCTCGATGCTGACACCGTGATGGAACTGACCAGCCATCCGGTGGGCGGAGTATGCCCGTTTGGGCTGGCGACGGATCTCCCCGTCTATTGCGACGAATCCCTACACGCGTTCGATGAAGTGCTGCCCGCTGCGGGCTCACCCAACAGCGCGGTGCGTTTAAGCCCCAATCATTTGGCCGAGCTGGCCGGTGCTCAGTGGGTGGATGTGTGTAAGTTGCCGGAAAGCACCCACTAAGCGACGATGTAGCGACTTACTTCACATCGAGTAAATAGCCATAAAACGCCGTATTGCGCTGCCAGCCCAGCGATTCGTACAAACGCTGGGCGCGCTCATTCTCTACCTGCGTCATCAATATCAAACGCGCAACGCCATGTTCACGGGCAAGCTGGGTGGCGGCTTCCATGAGCGCCCTGCCTGTACCTTTCTCTCGACACTCGGGCAGAACAAAAAGGTCGTTCAGCGTCCAGCGCGCATTCAAGCCGACGGTGGAGACACCGGGGTAGAGCTGCACAAACCCTGTGAGTGCACCTTCTCTGTTTTCACTCACCAAAATGCGGGAATCCGCTTGCCCAAAGCGCTGGAGCAAAAAGTCACGCGCTGCTTGAATATCCCTTGGCTGTTGATAAAACTGCCGATAACCGTCTAGTAGCTCGGTTTAAAGCGTCGAGATCATGAATCGTGGCAGGGCGAACATGGGTCATGCGCTATCTCCCTAGTGGGTGCATTAACTCACCGTGGCAATGGAGTGAAGAGGCACTCAGCGGATACGCCGCGTATTTCCTGACGGCTTTCTTATAGTAGTGTATCGTCTTTTGAACGTTTATTAATCAATCTAACAGCAAGGGGACGACGCGTTCCCATTGGGGTTACCGTGGTCCAATCACTCTCTACTCAAACTGAATCCCGAGCACCGATTTACAAAGCTTGGAGTGTCCATGTCTTCACCGCCAGCGGCGTGCTGCTTGGCACGATGGCGCTGCTAGCGCTGGTTGATAACAACCCGGTGGCCTGCCTGCTCTGGCTGGGGGCGGCGATGATGATCGACGGTATCGATGGCACCCTGGCACGTAAATATGAGGTGAAGTCCGTACTGCCCCACTTCGATGGTTCCACGCTGGATATGGTGATTGATTACCTCACCTGGGCCTTTATCCCCGCGCTGTTCATTTACTACTTCATTGAATTGCCGCCCTATTTAGGGCTGATCTCGGTCTTTATCATTTTGCTGTCGTCGATGTTCTGTTTCTGCAACGTCGATATGAAAAGCCAGGATAATTACTTCGTGGGGTTTCCCGCGGCCTGGAACATTGCGGCCGCCTATTTTTACATTCTTGATTTACCGCCACTGCTGACATTTGGCGCGATACTCGTCCTGGCGGTGCTGACCGTGACGAAAATGAAGTTTCTGCATCCGTTTCGCGTACGTCTGTTTATGCCGCTCAATATCGCTGTGACGCTGCTTTGGTGCGTGTGCGCAACCTCGTTAATACTCTCAAACCCTGATCATGCCGCCTGGGCTCTGTGGGGCTTAGGCTTGACCTCATTTTACTTCGCGGGCATGTGCTTTTGGCGCACGGCTCAAGAGTGGTTCGGCGGGCAGATGGCACGCTAAATGACCTCCGACTTTATCGCCCCCGATGGCCACCCGCGCTGCCAGTGGTGTGGCGGAGCAGCGGAGTTTCTGCCCTACCACGACCACGAGTGGGGCTTTCCCGTTGCCGATGACCAGCGGCTATTTGAAAAGCTCTGCTTGGAGAGTTTTCAATCAGGCTTGAGCTGGCGAACGATTTTGAACAAGCGCGAGAATTTCCGCGCGGCTTTCCACCACTTCGATTTCCATAAAGTCGCCGGTTTTGACGAAGAGGATGTGCAGCGCTTACTGCAAGACGCAGGCATTATTCGTCATCGCGGTAAGATCGAAGCCACCATCAATAACGCGCGCTGTGCGCAGGAAATGGTGGTTCAAGAAGGCTCTTTAGCGGCGTTTTTCTGGCGCTATGAACCGGACAGCGCTTCTCTGCCTGCCCCACAAACCCAAACCACATCGCCAGAATCTATCGCGCTAGCAAAAGATCTTAAAAAGCGCGGATGGAAGTTTTTTTGGCCCGACAACCGCGTTTGCGTTTATGCAGGCCATGTGGCTGATCACTGATCACTCGTTAAATTGCATTACTCGCGAACGCGTTGAACAGGCGCGCGCAGCGTTTCAGCGGCCTTCTTGAATGAACACCTCGTTGCTCTTACTTCATCGCCAGTGAGGACTCGCGTACCTCGCTGAGCATCTCACTCGCTAACTCGCCTACCGTGCGCACCGCTTTTTCCATCGCAGGCGTTAAGGTAAACGCGTAGTTCAACCGCAAGCACTGGCGAAATTTACCCGAGGCCGAGAACAGCGCCCCCGGCGCCACATGGATGGCGTGCTGCGCTAAGCGCTCGTTAAGGCGCACGCAATCGACATCCGCAGGTAGCTCTACCCAGAGCAAAAAGCCCCCTTGCGGATAGCTAATGCCCGACCCTTTCGGAAAGTAGCGCTGCACCCAACTAATCATCACATCCCGCTGGCGTTGATACTGGCGGGAAACAGCGCGTAGATGACGCTCAAAATGGCCCTTGGCGACAAACTCCGCCACGGCCAATGCGGCAACGTGGCAGAAGCGCCGGTGGAGACGTACTTCATATGCAGCGCCTTTTCCCGGTAGCAGCCAGGGGCCAGCCAGCCCACGCGCAGGCCCGGCCCTAAGGTTTTCGAGAAACCGCTACACAGCAGCACGCGCCCATCCGTATCAAAGGATTTAATCGTTAGCGGCCTGGGTTGGGTGTATGCCAAATCCCCATAAATATCATCTTCAATAATGGCCACATCAAACCGTTGGGCAAGCTGATAAAGCGCCCGCTTACGCGCTTCCGGCATGGTGTAGCCCAACGGGTTGTTATAGGTGGGCGTGACCTGAATAGCGCGAATAGGCCACTGCTCTAGCGCCAGCTCTAACGCTTCCAGGCTGATGCCGGTTTGCGGGTCGGTGGGAATCTCCAGCGCCTTTAAACCGTTGGCTTTCAGAATCTGCATGGTGCCATAGAAGCTGGGCGAATCCACCGCCACCACATCGCCAGGCTGGGTGAGCGTACGCAGCGCAATGGAGAGTGCCTCCTGGCAGCCGGTGGTAATCAACACATCATCCGGATGCAGCAGGCAGCCAGACGCCACCGCCAAGCGCGCCACCTGTTGGCGCAGTTCAGGGCTGCCGCTGAGTTTGTCGTAATTAAAGCCGTGAAGATCGTTACTACGGTGCAGCCCGGCGAGGATTTTCGACAATGGCTTTAACGACGCCACCTCAAGATTGGGCACACCGCGCCCAAGCAGCAGCCGTTTGTCGTCTCGCTGGGTAGCTACCAGCTCTAGCACTTGGTCCCACTGGGAGACATCCAGCGGGCACTGAGCAGGCCGCGAGACAGAAGGCAGCACAGAGGGAATACGGCAAGGCAGCACGAAGTAACCCGACTTTGGCCGCGACTCAATCAGCGCGGCGTCCATCAATTGGCGATACGCTTCTTGCGCCGTTGAGATACTGACGTTCAGCTCTTGGCAGACCGTGCGAATGGAAGGTAGCCGGTCGCCCACGCGATAAATCCCATGCTCGATCCGCTCCCGCAACGTTGCCGCCACCTCTTCATAACGCGTCATCACGCCCACCCCGCTCGGTTCATCTGCCATACAGAAGGCCTACCGCTTCGCCATACAGAGGTATAACACGCCCCGTCTGTATCGTAAAAATAAAAAAACCTATATCTGTATTGCCACCAGCAGGCTGCGTAACCTAAACAGGCACCCCACCGTTCGGAGAGCCGCCATGCCACGCTTCAGCCTCACTCAGCTTCGTTACCAGCTAAGCCACTACCAGCAGCGCCGCCGCAGCCGTCGGCAACTGCTCACGCTAGATGACCACTTACTGAAAGATATTGGCCTCACCCGTGAACAGGCCTACCAGGAGGGAAAACAAACGTTTTGGAAACCAAAGCACCAAGATAAGAGAGCATTAACAACGCAGCGCCGCGATTAAATGCTTAGGACACTAGTGCCTACTAAGCCGTCAGCCCAATGCCTCTTAAAATCACTGAAGTCACCGACTGCACGGCTTTTTCAAACTGTAAGTCGTCCAGCGGTTTGTCGTCGTTGAGCAGGTAGATTTGGTAGTCGAAGTCGGCGTAGTGCTGGGTGGAGGCCCAGATCATATAGAGCAGGTAGGAAGGTTCGACGGGGTTGATTTGGCCGGAATCGACCCATTCGCGGATTTTCGACTCTTTCAGTTTGGCCCATTCATAGAGGTTATCGCGCAGGCGCTCTTTGAGCATCGGGGCACCCTGCATCACTTCAGCGGCCCACACTTTGGAGCCGTGGGCGCGGTTGCGGGAGTGGTTCATCTTGGCGCGTATGTAGGCGGAGAGCACCACTCGGGGGTCGTCGTATAGCTCAAAGCAGAGCGCGTCCTGCTTCCATAGCTCTAATAGCGCCAGCAATACCTCTTGATAGAGTACTTTCTTAGTGGCGAAATAGTAGTGCACGTTGGACTTTGGCAGGTCGGCTAACTGGGCAATGTCGCCCATAGAGGCACCGGCGTAGCCTTTTTCGGCAAACAGCTGCTCCGCCGCCTGAAGGATCTTTTTGACGTTCGTTTGCCGAATTTCGTCCTGTGTTCTCGCCACGCTGGTATCCCTTTGCAACCCTGACCGCTAATAATACGCACCAAAAAATACACCACCGCCCAACAATGATGCAGGCGGTGGTGCAGTGAAGATGGCGCAGTTAGCGCATCGCGTCAACGCTGGTTAGTAGGAAACGAGAACTCCGCCCGGGTGGCTTCGCTGACGGAAGGCCAGCGCTGGGAGACCGCTTTGCGACGGGTATAAAAACGCACCGCGTCTGGTCCGTAGGCGTGAAGGTCGCCAAACAGCGAGCGCTTCCAGCCGCCAAAGCTGTGGTAGGCCACCGGCACGGGCAGCGGTACGTTCACCCCCACCATGCCAACCTCGATACCGTCGGTGAACCGGCGGGCGGCTTCGCCATCGCGGGTAAACAGGCAGGTGCCATTGCCGTATTCGTGGTCGTTGATCAGGTGCATCGCATCGTCCAGGCTGCCGACCCGCACTACGCAGAGCACTGGCCCCAAGATCTCTTCCTGGGAAATGCGCATGTCAGCGGTGACGTTATCGAACAGGCAGCCACCCACAAAGTAGCCCTCCTCATGGCCAGCCACGGTCAGGCCACGGCCATCCGCTACCAGCGAAGCGCCAGCATTCACACCGTCTTCAATAAACCCAAGCACTTTATCGCGATGCTCTGCAGTGACCAGCGGGCCCATATCCAGGCCTTTATCGGTACCCGGCCCCACCTTCAGCTTAGCTATTTTGGGCAGCATGGTTTCCACTAATCGGTCGGCGGTTTCATCACCTACGCATACCGCTACTGAGATCGCCATGCAGCGCTCGCCGCAGCTGCCGTAGGCGGCACCCATCAGGGTGTTGGCGGCGTTTTCCAGGTCGGCATCCGGAGAATCACCGCGTGGTTCTTCGCCCCGCCCAGGGCCTGAACGCGCTTGCCCGCCGCCGAGCCACGAGAATAAATCGCTTCCGCCACGGGTGTGGAACCCACAAACGAAATGGCTTTGACGGCTTTGGCATCTAAGAGTGTTTCCACCGCTTCGCGACCGCCGTGAATCACGTTCATCACGCCTTTGGGCAGCCCCGCTTCTTGCAGCAGTTCAGCCACGGCCATGGCCGCTGATGGGTCTTTCTCAGATGGTTTGAGAATAAAGGTGTTACCGCAGGCAATCGCCATCGGGTACATCCACAGCGGCACCATGGCGGGGAAGTTAAACGGGGTAATGCCCGCTACCACGCCCAGCGGCTGGAAGTTAGACCAGGCATCAATGCCTGGCCCCACGTTGTGGGAGTACTCGCCTTTTAACAGCTCTGGCACGCCACAGGCGTACTCGACATTCTCAATGCCGCGCTTCAGCTCGCCCATGGCGTCTTCGACCGTTTTGCCATGCTCTTCGCTGACCAGTCGCACGAGGCGTTCCGCGTGCTCTTCCAGCAGCTGCTTAAAGCGGTACATCACCTGGGCGCGCTTGGCGGGCGGCGTATCGCGCCAGGCAGGAAAAGCGGCCTGGGCTGCGGCAATGGCACGCTCCACATCCGCCGCGCTGGCATCCGCCACGTGGCGAATCACTTTTCCTGTAGAAGGGTTGGTGACGTCCAGCGTGCGCTGGCTTTCTAATAGCTCACCGTTAATCAGGTGGGAAACAACACTCATCATGAAACTCCAAAACAGGGTTGGCCAGGGCTACGCCAGTGAATCCAGGGTGGTCGCAACGGCATCGAACAAACGCTCAAGCTCGGCTTCCGTGGTGCCAAAGGGAGGGCCGAACTGCAGGGTGTCGCCGCCGTAGCGCACGTAAAAGCCCGCTTCCCACAGCGCCATATGGGCATCGCGGGGGCGAATGGTGGGGTCGCCGTTGCGCGGCGCTAGCTGAAGGGCACCAGCCAAGCCGTAGTTACGAATATCGACAATGTGGTTGTGGCCTTTTAGGGCGTGCAGCTTCTGCTCGAATATGGGGGCGATAGCATTCACCTGAGCGGGGAAGTTTTCGCGCTCCATCATCTCCAGCGCTGCCAGCCCCGCCGCGCAGGCCACGGGGTGGGCGCTGTAGGTGTAGCCGTGGGGGAATTCAATGGCGTGCTGGGCACCGCCTGCGTGCATAAAGGTGTCGAAAATCTCACCAGAGGCGATCACTGCGCCCATCGGCACCGCGCCATTGGTGATCTGTTTAGCCACGTTCATGATATCCGGCGTGACGCCAAACGCTTCGGCCCCGGTGGTCGCCCCACTGCGGCCAAAGGCGGTAATCACCTCATCAAAAATCAGCAGAATATCGTGGGCGGTGCAGATCTCCCGCAGCCGATCCAGGTAACCTTTTGGCGGAACAATCACACCCGCCGAGCCCGACATCGGCTCCACAATACCGCCGCAATGGTAGAGGCATCGTGCAGGGCGATTTGATCCAGCAGCGCGTCGGCAAGCTCAGCGCCGGTTTCCGCTTGGCCACGGGTGTACGCATGGCCAGCCTGCAGGGTGTGGGGCAGGTGCGTCACGTCCATCAACTGGCCGTAGTGCTTACGGTTGCCGCCAATACCTCCCAGGCTGGTGCCGCCAATATTTACCCCGTGGTAGCCCTTGGCGCGGCCGATCATGCGGGTTTTTTCCGGCTTACCTTTTAAACGCCAGTAGGCCTTGGCCATCTTGACCGAGGTATCGGCGGCTTCTGAACCGGAGTTGGTGAAAAACACGTGATCCAGCCCGGCAGGCGTTAAGCTCGCGACCTTTTCCGCCAGTTTGAATGCCAACGGGTGGGCAATCTGAAAGCCAGGGGCAAAATCCAGCGTGCCCAGCTGCGCCGCCACGGCTTTTTGGATCTCTTCACGGTTATGGCCTGCCCCGCAGGTCCATAGGCCAGAGAGCGAATCAAACAGCTTGCGCCCCTGGTCATCAATGTAATAACGCCCTTCCGCCCCCGCAATCATGCGCGGGTTGGCGCGGAAATCGCGGTTCGCGCTGAACGGCATCCAGAAATGCTGGTTGAGGGCGGTGCCCTGCTCATCGGCTGGGTGCGTGTGGGTAGTGGTGCGGTTTTTTAATCCGCTTTTTAGTCCGCTTTTTAATCCAAACATAGTGGCCAAGCTCCATCGCTAACAGGCATAGCCACAGCATGCGCCACCCACCACGTTTATAAAATTAACCTTTTCTTTTGTTCACGTTAGAGAATTTAGACGTAATTGGGCGGCATTTATCTCTACGCTGGCTAGTAGCCAATAACAACTAACAGGACGCCGCCAGCATTACCTGTGCCACTTTGAAAAGGACGACATAACGTATGAACTCGCTTGTTGACCCCACCACAACACTCGATCATTTACGCACCGACAGCGACCGCCTTTGGGCGGCACTGATGGAGATGGCCACGCTGGGCGCTACCGCGAAAGGCGGCGTCAATCGCCAAGCATTGACCGAGCTAGACCGCCAAGGCCGCGACCTGTTTATTCAGTGGTGCCGCGCCGAAGGCTGCACCATTCGCATCGATAATATCGGCAATATTTTTGCCCGCCGAGAAGGCAGCGACACCAACGCCAAAACGGTGATGGCAGGCAGCCATTTGGATAGCCAGCCCACGGGCGGTAAGTACGACGGCTGCTTTGGCGTGCTGGCAGGGCTGGAAGTCATCCGCACCTTAAACGAACACCGCATTACCACTAAAGCGCCGATTGAAGTGGTCGCGTGGACCAACGAAGAGGGCTGCCGATTCCCGCCCTGCATGATGGGCTCCGGCGTGTTTACCGGCGAGCTGGAATTCGATGCCATGATGGCGCGTAAAGACGCCGATGGCGTGTCGGTCAGCGATGCCCTAGACGCTATTCACTACCGAGGCAGCGACGAGGTATCGCCCAGCGAGATTAAGGCCTACTTTGAGCCGCATATCGAGCAGGGCCCTATCTTAGAAGACACCGACACCACCATTGGCGTGGTGATTGGCGCGCTGGGCCAGAAATGGTTTGACCTCACTCTTACCGGCCTAGAGGCCCATGCAGGCCCCACGCCCATGCACCTGCGCCGGGACGCCATGATGGGCGCAGCGGAAGTGACTCAAGCGCTTAACCGGATTGCCAACGAACACCAGCCCCACGGGCGCGGCACCGTCGGGTATATGGCGCTGCACCCCGG
Organism: Vreelandella lionensis; assembly: GCF_002087295.1. Classification (GTDB taxonomy): domain Bacteria; phylum Pseudomonadota; class Gammaproteobacteria; order Pseudomonadales; family Halomonadaceae; genus Vreelandella; species Vreelandella lionensis. Next base: position 89,017 of record NZ_MWVI01000071.1, read on the forward strand.
CTCGCGCAACGTGATTCCTGGGCAGGTCAAGATGACGCTGGATATGCGCCACTGGGAGCCAGATGCATTAACGGCTATGGGCGACGCGGTGGCCGCAGCGATTGAGGAGATTTGCCAGCGCCACGGGTTAACCTATGAACTAACGCCCACGGCGGATTTTGCCCCCGAGTATTTCAATAAAGCGTGTGTCGAGGCCGTGCGCCAAGGGGCTGAAAAGCTAGAGTTATCTCATATGGATATCATCAGCGGGGCGGGGCACGATGCGATTTTCATTGGCCGAGTGGCCCCAGCGGCGATGATCTTTATTCCCTGCAAAGACGGCATCAGCCACAACGAAGCGGAAAGCGGACGCCAGGCGATGTTCATGCAGGGTGTAACGTGCTGCTGCACGCCATGTTAGAAGCAGCAGGCACCGCCTGAGAGTATCGCTACCGCACCCAGGTGCGGTAGCCATTTCCTGCCTTACAACACCACCTCAAACCCCTCAAACTTAGGCGGGCCAAGGTAGATGCCTTCTGGCGCTTTGGCGTTGGCGTGGGCTTTGCGGAAGGCATCTGACTTCGTCCAGGCGCGGAAGGCCTCTTCGGATTCCCATACGCTGTGGGAGATAAATACGGTGTGGTCTTCCTGGCTTTCGCCCTGCAGCATTTGGAACTGCTTGAAGCCCGGCACTTCGTCCAAGTGGGAATCGCGGTTGCGCCATACCTCTAGAAAATCCTCTTCGCGGCCTGGGGCAATCCGAAAACGGTTCATTGCGATATACATAGTGGTTCTCCTGTGAGCGGGTGTGACTCAGTTGGTTACGCAAACAATCGCTTGATGGTAACGTCATCACTGCATCACGAATAGATAAGTGACGAACAGGCGTTACGGCTAATGGCTCAGGCACCCCTTCAGGTCGTTTGGTTCAAACGCGATTTACGTATTCACGATCACGCACCGCTGGCCAACGCCGCAGCGGCGGGCCCTGTGCTGCCGCTATTTGCTATTGAGCCCGCACAGTGGCAAGCGCCCGACAGCGCCCTGCGCCACTGGCAGTTTGCCGCCGATTCACTGGTTGATCTTGCCCAAGCGCTCAACACGCTGGGCTTGCCGCTCTGCCTGTGGCAGGGCGATATAGTGGAGTGCCTAACCGCGCTAAAAGCCCACTACGGCGAACTGGTGCTGCACTCCCACCAAGAGACCGGCAACGCTTGGAGTTTTGAGCGCGACCAACGTGTTCAGGCGTGGTGCCACGCCCACCAAGTGCCCTGGCAGGAAGCCCGCCAGCAGGGCGTGATTCGCGGGCTGAGTAGCCGCACCGGGCATCAATCCCGCTGGGAAAGCCACTGGGAAGCGCTGATGGCCGCCCCCACCTACCCCGCCCCGCCAACAGCGGTGGCAGCTCCCGGTTGGGAAGCATTTCATCACGTAGACGTAGCGCAACTGCCCTCGCTCACTTTGGGGTTTGATACCACGCCCTGCCCCCAACGCCAGCGCGGCGGGCGCAGTGAAGGGCGCGCGCTGTGGCTGAGCTTTATTACCCAGCGCGGGCGGCGCTATCGCGGCTCGCTCTCTAAACCGTTACTGGCCTGGGAGTTTGGATCGCGGCTCTCGCCGCACTTTGGCCTGGGGCACGCTCTCCATGCGGGAAGTGGTGCAATCCCTGCGCCGCCAGCGGCAAAAGCACGCCGACGACACCGCCTGGGCCCGCTCGCTGCGCGCCTTTACCTCGCGGCTCTATTGGCACTGCCACTTTATTCAGAAGTTGGAGAGCGAACCCAGCATCGAGCATCAAACCCTCCACCCGGCGCTGCGCGGCCTGCGGGAGCGCGACCCGGAACATCCCCACCTGATTGCCTGGAAGCGCGGCCAAACCGGCGTGCCGCTGGTAGATGCCTGCATGCGCAGCCTGACCGCCACCGGCTGGATCAACTTTCGCATGCGCGCCATGCTGCTCTCCCACGCCACTTTTGGTCTGGGGCTGCACTGGTATGAACCAGCATTGCACCTAGCGCGGCTGTTTACTGATTTTGAGCCCGGCATTCACTACCCCCAAGTGCAAATGCAGGCAGGCGCCACCGGCACCAACGCCATGCGGGTCTACAACCCGATCAAGCAGGCAGAAGATAACGACCCCACCGGCGAGTTCATCGCCCGCTGGGTGCCAGAGCTTTCGCCCCTGCCTCAGGAATGGCGCGCCAAGCCCTGGGCGCTGCCGGAAAGCCTGCAAAAACGCTTCGGCTTTCAGCCGGGCGTCGATTACCCCATTCCCAACGATTTTGAAGCCGAAGCGCGCCACTGGAAGAAGCTGCTCTATGAACTGCGCCGCACTCCGGAGGCTAGAGATGCCAGCCAAGCGATTGTGGAGAAGCTGGCGAGTCAGCGGCGGCCTTCTGCTCGGCGTGGTAAAAAAGTGGAGGCTGATAATCGGCAGCAGCTTTTGTTGTTTGGTGAGAGTGGGATGGGGAATGGATAGCTGTATAATACGTCCGTTGAGCCATTCGGTACCAGTCGTACTCTATTTGGCGATGCCAACACAGGCTAAAGCCGCATCGAGGAAAACCACGGCATAAGCGAAACGGTTTTGCTGACTAGCCCATCGTCTTAATATTTCTAAATCTAAATTCAGGTATCCAGCCTTGCCATTGGCATGGTATCTGCAATATGAGAAGACTCTTACTGTTAGCTAGGTTGCTATTACCGAACCACTTCAGTAATTCCGTCAGGTGCCAACCATCCTGAGCCTCATGCAAGGAGTGGCTGACATGGGGAAAATTAGTTGACAGAAACGTGTTTAACGCAATGCTTTTCGGCAATTTTGGAGACGCGAAGAAGTGGAAATACTGTCCGTTAACAGTGACTTATTAGAAGTTTTACCCAACGGATTCTTTAATTTCAATTAGGTAAGCTAGATCGTGAGTTTTCTCAAACTCCCGTATTGCATAACGTTTCCTAGAAAACTCGAGTGCCACACCTCCAAGTTCTACCAAAACCGCCGTGCCCAGCGAAGCAATAGGACCTCCGAAAAATGCAGCTGCAATACTTGTCGCAGCAGCAGCCTGGAGACTCTTCGCATCAAGAAGAGATGAAATGCAGCCATTAGTAGACTCAAACCCGAGCCGCTTCCTTGTTGCACTGTATTCATCAAGGCGACGCCCCAAATCGTCGATGACAAATGACGTAGGCATCCCTTGATAATTGTTGTGGAAGAAAAGGCGCAGATTGCGCAACTTTGATCTTGCTTCGGGATCTTTGCGAAGCTCAAGTATCTGCTCCCACGAAGCCTTGGAAGCGTCTACAAGCGGGACCCCGGACAGCCCTAACGCTGCATATGGAGTAGTTCCGGGAAGCGGTTCTTCGCTCGGCAATATCACCGTTGTATATGATTTCCCAAGAGCTTTAGCCAGCTTACTAAACTCATCTCTTACCGAATACTGATTTCCGAGCGACACGTCGTTAAGGTAGATTTCCTTGACATCATCGTAGTTATTTGAAAGGCTTTTTCTTACTGGCTGTATTGCCTTTATGAATGCATCCCAAGAGTCGATGTATTTTCCCAAGTAGGTTCCATTTCTCGGGCGAGCTAGTTGGCGAAACACCAAAGAGAATGTGCACAAGCACTTCGCCTGGAATATCTTCAGGAAGTTTAAACAAGACATCACGCCCCTCACCTTGTCCGTGCATAGACGAAAAAGAAATCGGGATTACACTATCGAAATATAGTGCAGCAGTTTTGAGATCTTCAAAACAAACTGCGTTCTGGCTGAATGTATATGTCATATCAAAAGCTCTAACTCTTGCAGTTTATTCAGGCACAAAACTTAGCTCAGTGGGCGTCAGACATGACGCTCTTCTTAGAGCTCATTTATCAAGCCCATACTCGACAAGACTCCTTTCACTCTATCTTCTCTGCAATTATGTCATAATATATCTTTAGTGAAGCGCCAAAAAATCTAGCCATTATCGTTTAGGAGTTACCAACAACCCCTCTTCCCTAGAGTGACAAAGCACTTTCAGCCGCTCCCACTATCGAGGATATAAAAATTATAAAAACTTTCAATCTCACCATTTACTCGCTGTAGTCTTTTTCTGACGTCTTCGTGCTCTGCATGCAAGTTTTTCCCAGCATCAAAATATGTTTCGGGGGTTGTCAACCCATCCGCAAGCTCTTTAATTTCCGGAAGTAATTTTTCGTAATGGTTTTTTAGCACAATGAGAGCATTGATTCTATTTTGATTTGAAGCTTCTAAAATTGATTTTTGTGCTTGCTCAGAACTCCTCTTCGCTTGTCTAACTTGCAAATGAGCATGAGCGGCTGAAACAATCGCAGCCAGTGCGCTGAGCATGCTTACCACTGTAGTTGTATCCATAGTAATGCTGTCCTTTATCAGT